>CAZAYP010000009.1:0-102348 GCA_964489425.1 uncultured Verrucomicrobiota bacterium
CCCCAACAGGACAATGGTGGGTTTACCAAGACACCCCGAATCTGCCCGAAGGTCTTGCGCCGTTTGTTGCCCCAACGGGGCAATGGTGGGGTTGCCAAGACACCCTGAATCTGCCTGAAGGTCTTTCGCCATTCGTTGCCCCAACGGGGCAATATCATATAGCCCAGGGTTGCGGCGCAGCCGCTACCTTGGGGATTTGTTCGGGTTGCGAATCTACCCCGAAGGGGTTGCGTCAACAACCGATCGCCAGCCGTTTTTCCAGTGCGGTAGCAAGGGAGGCAGCATGAAAACATCATCTTCAAATAAGCCGACTATTGTTGCAATATGTCTGGCCGCCTGGCTTGGCGCACTCCCGTCAAGAGCGGCGGTCTTTGAGGTCGGGAACATTCCGGCCTACGTGCTGAACAACGCCGCGGCCAGCAACTTCTGGGTGTCGTTTGCACCCACCGTGCAGGGCGTGGTCACCACGGCGCTGCACCTGGCCAACAATTCCGGCGCCTCCCCCTACGTCGTGAACCTGCGCGGTTACGGCTGGACGGCGACCAACACCCTCTCGCAGGTTTATGGCCCGGCCGCGGGCGGCAACACGGTGATCCTGACCAACGTGCCGTTCGGGTGCGGCGGAGCGGACATCACGAATGTCATGGTCGGCGCCACGGCCGCCGCCATCACCGGCCAGGGGGCGAACTGGGTGGCCATCACCATGCCGGCCGGGTCGGCCGGCACCACGGTGAACATCCTGGTGCAATCGGCGTGCCAGGGCGACACGCCCATGAGCCAGGTGTACACCTACCGGCCGGCGGGCGTGATCACCGGCGGCGGCGGCGGCGCGCGCTGGGTGGACTACCGGATTGATTTTTCAGGGGGCACGTCCGTGGACCCCGCTGAAGGCGTACGGTATCCGACCAACACTGCGGCCGACGGCCGCAGCCGCTGGACGTATTATTACCTCACCGACGTCGGCGGCGGCGCGATCCGCCTGATGGATACCAACGGCGTGCTGCAGGACCCCCACGTGGCCGCGGTCGGGTACGGCAGCGACTTCGGCACGGACGGCATCCGCTACCCGAGCTACGACTGGATCGCCCAAAACCCGGCCACGAACTTCATCTACGACTTGAACGGCGGCAGCAATCACTATGTCGTGGTCACCAACCTGCCGGGTTCAAGCTACCAGGTGGACTTCCTGGGCAGTTACTACGGCGGCGGCAGCAGTTGGAAGTTCAACGCCAAGCTGCTCTCCGGCCGTTGGGCCGCAGACAGCGATCTGCAAGGCGGCAGCTTTGGCACCAATGCCTCGGCCACCTGGCAGAACCCGGGCGGCGGCGGCAACAACGCGGACGCCACGAACGCCGCCTGGTTTGGCGATCGCTACGTGACCTGGTCCAACGTTGTGCCCTCGAACACGGCCTTCACCATTGTGCAATGGAATGGCACCGGCGGAGCCTACAACAATTACACCTTCCTCAACTGCATGCGCATCCGCGGGTTTGAGCCGAGCACCGGGCCCGGCGCGGGGGTTTATCCCTCCAGCGGGCCTTACACGGGCGGGGTGTTCGTGACGATCACGGGCAGCAACCTGTGCGATGGCACGGGCGCGGACGTGAGCTGGGTGACGCTGTGCGGGGTGACCGCCGCTGTGCAGGCCGTCAACGGCCAGACGCAGATCGTGGTGCAGGCCGGCTACGGTGGCTACGGGCTGGGCCACGTGGTGGTGTATTCCACGGAGTATGGCGCCACGACCCGGAGCAATGCGTTCACGTATCTGTCCGCCCCCTCCCCCATCATGACGGTGCTGGGCATCAACGGCGGGGTGATCGAGAACGGAGCATCGGCCGCACAGATTTACGGAACCCATTTCGGCAACCGCCAGTTCGAGCGGTCTTACACCAACACATTCACCATTATTAATGGCAGCGACCTGATCCTGACCAACTGGGCGTGGGTCACCAATGGTACCGGCGCGGCCGCGTTCCAGGTCGTGGGCATGCCGGCCACCGTGGCCGCGGGCGGCACCAGCACGTTCAAGGTGGTGTTCACGCCGGCGGCGGCCGAGGCCTATGCCTGCAGCGTGGTGGTTACCAACAACTCGCTCTACAACAACCCGTTCACGCTCAACCTGGCCGGCCAGGGCGTGCTGTTTGAACAGACTCTTGCGTTCGACAACCCCGGCGACCAGTTTGTCACCAACAAGGTGGGCCTGGCGGCCACCGCGTCGTCGGGCCTGCCGGTGGCGTTCTTTGTCACCGCGGGCGACGGCGACATCACCGGCGGCACCAACCTGACCTTCGAGTCGCCCGGCACGGTGACCATCACCGCGCTGCAGACCGGCGACACCTCGTATGCCTCGGCCTATACCAGCCAGACGTTCAGCGTGAACCAGGCCCAGGCCGAGATTACGGTGGGCGGGCTGAACGCGATCTATGATGGCACGCCCAAGGCGGTGACCGTCACCACGGTGCCAGCCGCCTTGCGGGTGGTGACCAACTACCTCTCGTCCGCCGGCCCGCCCGTCAACGCCGGGGAATACTACGTCAGCGTCGAGGTGCAGGACCTGGTGTACGTCGGCTATGTCGTGCGCACGCAGGTCATTGAGCTGGCCATGCAGGCCATCACGGACTTTGTGCCGACCAACGGCAGCGTGTTCCTGACCACCAACGTGGCCAGCCTCAGCGCATCCACCACCGCGGGCTTGCCGGTGTCGTTCACGAACTTGAGCGGGCCGGCCCTGCTCGATGGGTCGACGCTGACGTTCACCGGGACCGGCATCGTGGAAGTGGCGGCCAGGCAGTCCGGCGACTCCAATTACGTGGTGGCGGCCAGCCTGACCAACCTCTATATCATCCAACGCGCCCAGCAGGCGCCGTTGTTCTTCCTGCCGGCGTCGCCGCAGACCGTGTTCACGACCAACGCGCTGGCGTTGACCGGCGGGTCCGGCACCGGGGTGACTAGCTTTGCGGTCCTCAGCGGCCCCGGGGCCATCGTGGACGATGCCTACCTGGCCATTAACAGCGGCACGGGCTCGGTGCTGGTCACGGCCGGCAAAGCCGGGGACGATATGTATGACGCGGCCATGGTGACCGCCGAAGTGGTCTGCGCCAAGGCCGCGCAGACCATTGTCACCAACAACATTCCGTACAGCGGGAATGACGAGGACCCGGTCGTGGTCCTGGTGACCAATCGCTACGGCCTGTTCGGGGAGGCCTCGAGCGGGCTGCCGGTTTACTTCACCCTGGTCAACGGCCCGGCGCAGTTGTCGGATGGAACCAACCTGTCGTTCACCACGGCCGGCCGCGTGGAAATGCGCTGTTCGCAGGATGGCGACGACAACTTCCGCTCCGTGTCCATCCTGCGGATCTTCACCGTGCGCCAGTTGGACGCCACGGTCACGCTCCAGGGCCTGGCGCAGTTCTTTGACGGCAACCCCAAGCCGGTCTCGGCGACCACGGTGCCGGAAGGCCTGCAGGTCGCGTTCACGTACAACGAGGACACCAACGCGCCCGCGGCGGTTGGGTCTTATGGGGTAACCGCCACGACCGACGACCCGGTGTACCTGGGCTCGGCCACGGGCATCCTGGTCATCAGCTACATGCCGATGATGGAAGTCCAGACCCTGGCTGGCACGGCCCTGCCCAACGGCCTGCCCTCAAGCTACGCGCTGGGCACGGACTTTGGCACCATTGCCACCAACGCGTCCAAGGCCGTGACGCTGGTGTTCACCAACAGCGGGCTGGCGGACGTGGCGGTGAGCGGCATCGGCACGGATGCGGTGGGGCTGGCTTACTTCACGGTCAGCAACTTCCCGGCCACGGTGACCGCCGGCAGCGCCAGCAACTTCACGGTCAACTATGCGCCGGCCGACCTGGGCGCGCATGCGTTTTCCCTGAGCGTGACCAATAACGGCACCAACACCCCCTACGTGATCAACTTCGCCGGCACGGGCGTGAAGCCGGGCGAGATCGGGCTGATCGGGTCCAGCCTGGACTTTGTCGGGCGCTTCAGCGGGCCGGTGGTCGGCCACGCTGAGTTTACGATCACCAACACCGGCAGCCTGGGGTTCGGGTACACCAACGAAATCTTGTACGGCGAAGTGGCCGACTGGCTGACCATCTCGGCGCCCACCGGGGCGTTGGACGGGGAGGCGTTCCAATCGCACACAGGCCGCGTGGATATTACCGGGTTGAACGCCGGCGCGTACCGGGCCACGAACTGGATCGTGTCCGCCGAGGCGGTCAACTCGCCCGTGCCCATGCTGGCGCGCCTGCTGGTGCTCAAGGGCACCCAGACGATCGCGTTTGCCAGCATCGACAACAAGGTGACCACCAACGTGGTCGGGCTCGCGGCCACGGCCGCGTCCGGGCTGCCGGTGAGCTTCCGCGTGGTCAACAGCCCGGCCAGCATCACCGGCGGCACCAACCTCGCCTTCACGGGCGCGGGCGATGTCGCGGTGGTCGCGTCGCAGGCGGGCAACTCCAACTGGCTGGAGGCGGCGGAAGTGACCAACGTGTTCAGCGTGAGCAAGGCCGATGCGGGCGTGTATCTCAGCGGGTTGAGCTACATCTACGACGGCGCGGCCAAGAGCGCCTCGGTCACGACCGATCCCGCGGGCCTGGCCACCAAGCTGACCTACACGTTCCCCTACGAGGCCGGGCCCAGCGACCTGCCGACCTACGCCGGCGAGTACCCGGTCAACGCCACGGTCCAGGACGCCATCTACCAGGGCACGGCCACGGGCACCCTGGTGATCGCCAGGGCGGACCAGGGCATCACCTTCCCGGTGATCCCCGACCAGTTCATCACCAACCTGGTCGTTCTGCAGGCCACGGCCTCCAGCGGCCTGCCGATCACCTTCACCAACCTCACGGCCAACGCGGTGATCGCGGACGGCACCAACCTGACGTTCACGGACCAGGGCCCGTGCCGGATCGTGGCGCTGCAGGCCGGCGACACCAACTGGAACGAGGCCGCGAGCGTGACCAACGTCTTCACCGTCAACAAGGCCGACGCCACGGTCTACCTCTCCAAGCTGGAACAGACGTACGACGACACGCCGCGGTCCGTGCTCGTGGCGGTCGATCCGCACGGCCTGGCGTACGACGTGATCTACGACGGCGACACCAACGTGCCGGTGAACGCCGGGTCCTACGCGGTGGATGCCTCGGTGGACGACCTCACCTACCAGGGCCGCGCCACGGGCGTGCTGGACGTGGCCCGGGCCGGCCAGACCCTGAGCTTTGCCAACCCGGGCAACCAGGCGGCCACCAACAAGCTGGTCCTGAGCGCCACGGCCAGTTCCAGCCTGCCAGCCAACTTTGCGGTGGTTTCCGGGCCGGCCGTGATCACCGGCAGCGTGTACCTGGCCTTCACCAACCTCGGCGAGGTGGCCTTGGTGGCGGCGCAGCCGGGCAACACCAACTGGGCCGGCGTGACCAATGCGCCCGTGTACTTCAACGTGGTCAATGCCGCGGCCACGGTAACGCTGTCCGCCACCAACCAGACCTACACCGGCACCGGCTGCGTGGTCACCGTGACCACCGACCCGCCCGGGCTGGCCGTGCTCACGACCTACAACGGCGACACCAACGGCCCGATCAATGCCGGCACCTATGCCGTGACCTCGACGGTGACGGAAGCCCTGTATGAAGGCACGGCCATCGGCGTATTGACCATTGCCCAGGCCAGCCAGGCCATCACCTTCCCGGCGATCACGCCCAAGGCCCGGTCGGCGTCCGTGGGCCTGGCCGCGACCGCCTCGTCGGCCCTGGCCGTCACCTTCGGGGTGGGGTCCGGCCCGGGCAGCATCGCGGGCGCCACCAACCTAACCTTCTCTGGTGTAGGCGACGTGGCGGTGGTCGCATCCCAGGCCGGCAACGGCAACTACCTGGCTGCGCCGGACATGACCAACCTCATCAAGGTGTACCAACTGTCGACCAATGTCGGCCCGTACGCGGGCGGCATCCTGGTCACCCTCACCAACGGCGCGCTGGGCGACGGCACGGACATCACCAACATCACGGTGGGCGGCGTGGCAGCCGCGCCCGTGGCGCAGGGCGCCAACTGGGTGTCCTTTGCGGTGCCCGCGGTCGGATCGGCGGGGCTCAAGGATGTCGGGGTGCAGTCCACCAGCCTGGGCCAGGCGCTGCTGGGCGGGGCGTACACGGTCAATGCCGGCGGCGCGATCCTGGGACTGGCGCCCAGCAACGGGCTGGCGGTGGGCGGCTTCACGGTGACGATCACCGGCACCAACCTGTGCGCGGGCGACGTCACCAACGTCACCCTGTGCGGCGTCGCCGCCACGGGCACGGTGGTGCAGCTCGCCACCCAGGTGGTGGTGTATGCCGGGGTAACGGCGTTCGGCCGCAGCAACGGCGAGGTCCGGGTCTGCTCCGTGAGCTTTGGCGAAACCATCCTGAGCAACGCTTTCAGCTATGAGGGGCCGTCCAGCATCAGCCTGGCCGGGTTCCACATGGAAGACGTTGCGGGCCAGGTGCAGGTGTGCTGGCAGACGGAGTCCGAATCCGAAACCCTGGGCTTTGACCTGTACCGCGAGGACGCTGGCGCCTGGGTGAAAGTTAATGCCGCCATGATCCCGGCGCAGGGTTGGCCCCTGGGCGGCGAAGGCGCCAGTTACTGCGTGGCGGATCCCGGAGCCACGCTCGACGGCACCTACCGCTACAAGCTGGTGGAATACGAAACCACGGGTGAACTCAAGGAATACGGCCCATTCGAGCGGTCCCTGTGGGCGCCGCGCTTCAGCAACGTCCAGGCCGCGCCCGTGGGCGTGGTGATCCAGTGGAACAGCCGCGATCTCGAGGTCTACGACGTGATGAAATCCCTGGACGCGCGGGCCGCGTACGCGCCCGCGGCCGCGGGCTTGCCGGCCACTCCGCCGGTAAACTCGTGGACCGACCAGACCGAATCGGCCGGCGCCGCATTTTACCGCATCGAAGCCCGGTAAGGCGGGGGCCGACAAGATGAGGCGCGGCCGATGGATGGAAGACAAACTCGTCCCGATCAAGGAGTGGTCATAAACTTGGATGCCGGCAGATTACGAATCTCGGTGCTTGCGCTGATCCTGAGCGGACTGGGCGTGGGTTTGACTTCCAGCAGCCTGGCCCAGGCGCCCGAACCCAGCCGCTGGTGGTCGCCCAGCCAGCCCACCCGCCCAGAGGTCTTGGTACCGGACTTCGCCGGACCGTTGCGCATGGAGCAAGTGTTTCCGGACGTGGTGCCGCCGGCGGCCACGGCCACCAACCGGATCTGCCTGGTGGTTCAGGATGCCGTCTATCCGGCCATTGCCGCGCGCGTCACGCGCTTTGCCACGGACCTGCAAGCCGCGGGCTACTCGGTCCTGACCTACCGGTTTGCCTCCGGCAGCGCCCCGGACCTGCGCAGTTACCTCGCGGCCTGCTACAACCAAAGCGGGTCGCTCAAAGGCGCGATCCTGATCGGCAACCTGCCCTACATCGTCTATGAACTGCTGCAGAACTGGGGCGGCGGCAATGAGTACGAGGATTTCGCGTGCGACGTGTTTTACATGGACCTGAACGGCACATGGCGCGACACCAACGCCGTGGCGCCGTTCAGCAGCGGCAAGTACGACACCTGGACCGGCGACACCGCCCTCGAAATCTGGGTCTCGCGCATGAAAGTCGACAATCTTCCTTATCTCGGCCAGGCCACCAACCTCGTCAACGCTTACTTCGACAAGAACCACGCCTACCGCACCCATGCCTGGCATGGTTCGGTCAAAGCCCTGGTCTACGCTGATGACGATTGGGAAGGCCTCGGAGCCTCTGATCAAGAGGACATCGAGCCGGTGTATGGCTCAGCCATCACCCTGGTCAACGCGCCCAACACCACCACCGCCGCCGATTACCGCGACAACCGCCTGCCCTTGGGCTTCGAGCTGATTACCACCCGGTCCCACGGGTCGCCGGGCGGTCACGGGTATTACCAGAACGATCGCGCGCAGTTCATATATTTCGACGCCACCAACTATGTGGGCCGTCGCCCCAACTCCCTGTTTTACGGCTTCTTTGTGTGCTCCGGCTCGGATTACAGCTCGGCCAATTACCTGGCGGGCATCTCCGTCTTCAACACCAACCGCAGCGGCCTGCTGGCCTGGGGATCCACCAAGACGGGTGGCATGTGGAACGACTGGGCTTACTACAACGCCCTGGCCAACCGCGCCTGTTTCGGCGAGGCGTTCAAGACCTGGTTCAACGCGAACCGGGCTTACAGCGGCGCTCCCCAATGGTGGTACGGCATGGTGCTCATCGGCGACGCCAGCCTCAAACCCTCGGTTTTCATGGAACCGCTGAGTGCCTTCACGTTCCGCGCCTTTGCCCTGACCAACCAGGTGGCCCTGCGCTGGACCAGCCCGGTGGCCTGCGGCCTGGCCACCAACCTCGTCATGGTCCGGCACAGCACGGCGACGTATCCCGCCAGCATCACCAACGGCGCCTTGATTTATCAAGGGGCAGACACGCACTGCGAGCATGAAGGCGTGGCCTCCGGAAGCACCAACTACTACACGATCTGGGTCAGCCACGACGGCTCCGCGTTCTTCCCGCCCCCTTGAGGTTGGCGGCAGTTGGCTGCCGATCAATATAGGGTTTTTCATAATAATTGTCCGTTATCGGCGCCGTCTGCCGACTATTTTGGCGGCGATGCCAGGTGGGGCGGGACCGCCGGACCCGCCGTTATGGGATCTCGCGCGCGCTCAGGGCCACGGACTGCGGCTGCGCATTGTTTTATCATGCTCCGGCCCGGCCGTGCGGGCCAGGCGGAACCCGATAAAGTTGTGGCCGCTACCCGGGCTTGAACTGAGTCGCAGCGCCACCCGGCAAGTGCCGGCATGGGCGTACCAGCTTCCGCCACGCAGCGTCCGGGCGGATCCTGAGCTGGGGCCGTGCGGATCCGCTGCCGGCGATCGGCGGTAATATGCATTATCATACCAATCCCAGCACCATTCCCAGACATTGCCGGCCATATCCCGCAACCCATACTCGTTAGCCGCAAAGCTGCCCACCGGGCTGGTGTAAGGAAACGTCCCGTCGCGGAAGGCCGGGTGATAACCATTGCATGGACTCGTCTCATACGTGAAGGCGTCCGCCGTGGCATAGTAATTCGCCCGCGTTTGCGCGATGGGTGCGGCAGCGTCCCATGGGAACCGGCGGTCCGCCGCCCCGCCCCGCGCGGCTTTTTCCCACTCGGCCTCGGTCGGCAGGCGATACCCGTCAGCCGCCCAGTTGCAATCCGGCACGCCGCGGCCGGTCCGGTACAAGCTCCCGCCCACGGTGTAGCAAGGGTTCAGCCCTTCTTTCTGGCTGCGGGCGTTGCACCATTTGACCACATCGTGCCAGCTTACCGTGTGCACCGGGTGCTGCGGCCCCTTGCCGGAGCCAGGATGGTCAAAGCGGTAACCATGGGCCGCGGCCCAGGCGGACACCTCGGTCCACAAGGACCAGGTGACTTCGGAGGACCCCATGAAAAATGCACTCACCCACACCGTATGCTGGGGCAACTCGTCGGCGTAGCCTTCGCTGGCCGGGAACACGTTGGTGGCGTTGCCGATCACCACGGGCCCGGAGGGGATCAAAACCTCTTCTGGCGGTTCGGATCCCAGCAGCAGCAGGATCGCGCCGGCCACGGTCGCGCAAGCGGCGTTCCTTGCTGCCTGGTGCGAGCCTGCCGGAGCCCTGTGCAGGACGACCTGGGGTTGTGACGCCAGCGCCTCTGCTGCCGGGCTGCGCTCAATCGAATCCAGCGGCAGGTTGGTCACGGAAAGGGGATCGTTGGCCATGGTGTTGGCCTCGAGTTCCGCCAGGTTGCTCATCCGGTCGCCGTCCTTGTCCGCCGCGGCGTCCTGGAGGCCATTATTCAAGCCGTTGATGGTTTCGTAATAATCGTACACGCCATCGAAGTCCATATCGATACTGGCCTGGTCGAGCCAGTTCACGCCAACCCGCACGAACGTCAGGGTTTCGTAGAAGTAAGCGCCGGTTTCGTAGAGCAACGCAATGGTGCCATCGCGCAAAATGGTCATGGCGGAGTAGCTGGCCGGGCGGGCGTCGATCTGGCGGGCGATCGGCCAGGTGCGCCCCTCGTCCTCGCTGATGCGCAGGGTCATCTTCTCGCGCCCATCCCGCGAGGCGGGGTTGGCGAACAGCAGGCGGTTCTGGGCATGGCCGTCGAGCGTGGACGTGCAGCGGATGAAGCTGGCCTGGCAGATCGGATCAGGCAGGGCATAAGCGAACCTGGACCAGGTGCCGGCGCCCAGCGCTGCGCCAGGCGTGTAGGTGGACCAGGCGCGCTGGCCGACAAAAGCCCAGTTGCGAATCGACAGCATGAGTTGACCGCTGTTCAACTCCACGATCTGCGCCTCATTGCAGGGCGGCACGGCGTAGGGGTTGGCCGGCGGACTGATGCGCCACGTGGCGCCGTGATCGCGGCTGTAGATGAAGCAGGCATGCGGCTGGTAGTTCGCGCCCGCGCCGCGCAGCGGCGCGCTGTCATACTGCGAGGGAAAGACCAGCGTCCCGTCGCGCAACTGGATGCCATTGCCCGGACCCTGGAAAACCGCGCCCCATTGCCGGTTCACCTTGACCTGGGCCGTGATGTTGATGGGCGGCGACCAGGTCAGTCCATCGTCGTCGCTGCGCGTGAGCAGATACTGGCCGGTATCGTCGGGCGAGAGGCCGGGTCCGGATTCCCAGGCGCCACCATTGGGGCCGTGGGCCCAAAGGGCCGCCACCCAGATCGTGCCGGTTTCCCGGTCCACCAGCACGCAGGGATCGCCCACGCCGTTGCCATACGGATCAAGGCGCCGGTCTAAATCCATGACGGTTAACATGGGGCCCCAGGTATTGCCATAATCGGTGCTGCGCAGGCAGCCAATGTCAATATTGGCGGGCACATCCGCCGGACTATCCCGGCGTATATCGAAAACGGCGAGAAGCGTTCCGTTCACCGTGGTGGCCAGGCCGGGAATGCGGTAGGTATTGACCCCATCGTCGCCGCGCTTGCGGATGGTGGACATGTAACAGGCGTTGCCGATGGTGAGCGCCGCGGCCGGCGCGGCAAGGCGCGGGGTTTTCCGCCCGCCCCCGGCGCCGGTGACGGTCACGCCCACCACCGCGGCCTTGATTTGATGGCCCCATGGCGCCCAACGCTGCGGCTCGATGGCGATCTGGAAATGGTTCCCGCCTTCGACCAGTGGTTGGCATCCCGTCATGGCAATGCTTCCGGTCATCGGGCCGGTATAGTTGGCAAAAAGATGTTGCTTGGAGAATTCGCCCGCCGTCCCGGTATTGAAAACTTTGATCGCCTTGATCTCGCCGGGGTCTGTCGAACCGCTCAGGCTCAGCACAATTTCCGTGACCGCGATGGGATTGGTTTGGCCTTGCGTGGTGACCTGCAAGGACAATAGATCATGCAAACCAAAGTTGGGCACGGTGCGCGACGCCTGGCTAACCGTGCAGGAATCGTAGGTCATGGCGCTGGTTGATGCGCTGCTCGCCGGACCCGCCCGCTGCGTCATGCCGCCCGGGCCGGTTGGGTCCTCGACGGAGAGGGGCGCGTCCGCAGCGCCGGTGAATCGCATGCCGGGGACCAGGGAATCCGGCGGCATGGCCAGGACGCAAGCCGGTGACCAGCACCAACCAGCCATCCACAAGACAAGCCACTTTCCGCCGCGCCCGCAGGAAATTATACGCCACATGCCATTTCAACCGGTCCCATAAACCAACTGGCCGCCCCAGGATGAAGCCGCCATGACCATGGCCTGAAGTGTATAGCCAGTTCCAAGGCATAATGCACTGAAGAATTGATGCCCGAGCCGGGCCGGCCATAGCGCGTTAATCAATTTCATGGCCATCAGGCGGCACGGGCGGCGCAGCCAAGTGGGGCGGAACCTCCTGACCCGCCGGTTCCGGCACCTCCGAACCCGCGTCTGCGCTGTCGCGTCTGCGCTTGCCTTCTGTCCGCAGACACGGCACATTTCCCCTGATTAAAAATGGGAGCAACCAGGATGAAGACAGAGCCCTTGAGCGAGCGGAACGGCGGCAACAAACGGGTTTTCCAAACATTGGAAAAACCTGATCGATCTTTTCCAAACATTGGAAAAATTCAGGGCCGGTTTTCCAAACATTGGAAAATCGCGCTGGCGGCCCTGCTGGCCCTGCTCGGCGCCAGCGGGTGGGCCATGGCCCAGTCCTGCGCCACCTTGGCCGACGCCACCCACGCGCCGGCCTTCGCCTGGGCCACCGCCGGCGACGCCAACTGGTTCGCCCAGACCAACTACACCCGCGACGGCTCCTGCGCGGCCATGTCGGGCGACATCGCGGATGACCAGGCGAGCTGGATCGAGACCGTGGTGACCGGCCGCGGCGGGATCACCTTCCACTGGAAAGTGTCCTCCGAGGAAGGGTGGGACTGGCTGGAATTCCATGTTAACGGGACGCTGACCAACCGGATCTCCGGGGAAGTCGACTGGCAGCAACAGCAGTACGACCTGGAATCCGGCGTCAGCACCTTGCGCTGGGTGTACGCCAAGGACGGGTCGGTGAGCGAGGGCGCGGACGCCGGCTGGATGACGGATTTCGAGTTCTTCCCGTACACCGGCCGGGTGATGATGGCGCGCGGCGACTTGGCGTTCGGCAAGGTGGCCCTGACCAGCACGGCCACGCGGGTGTTCACGTTGCGCAGCCTGGGCGATGAGGACGTCCTGGTGACCGACATCCGGGCGCCGGCCGGGTTCGCGGCGGCGCCGACGAGCTTCGTGCTGCCGGCCGGGGCAATGAGCAACATCAGCGTGACCTTCGCGCCCACCGAGCCGATCATCTACACCGGCGCGGTCGAGGTGGTGAGCGACGCCCAGGCGGGCGTGACCATCCTGCCGGTATCGGGGACCGGCGCGATCGTGGCCGACCGCTACGTGTGGCTGGACAGCCCAAGCCCGGCGGCGCCCTACACCAACTGGGCCATGGCCGCACACACGCTCCAGGCCGCGCTGGACGTGGCCGGCGAGATGGACACGGTCTGGGTGACCAACGGCGTGTACGACCAGGGCGGCGCGTTCTGCGCCGACGTCACCAACCGGGCCGTGGTGCCCACGGGAGCGGTGCTGCGCAGCGTCAACGGGCCGGCGGTGACCTTTATCAAGGGCGCGGCTGACCTGGCCGCAGGCACGAACTATCTCGGTTGCGGCCCGGCGGCCGTGCGCGGCGTCGCCCTGCTGGGCAGCGCGACCCTGCAGGGATTCACGGTCTGCGGCGGGCACTCGGCCCGGAGTGGGTCTGATTTCGCAGACACCGGCGGCGGGGTGGTGGGGATGCTGGAGGAGGTCCTGGCCGGCCAGGTCGTGGACTGCGTGGTCACCGGCAATGCGGCGATGGTCGGCGGGGGCGTGGCGGGAGTGCTGGCCACGGGTTGCCTGATCGCCAACAACGCGGCCCAGCAAGGCGGCGGCGCGGCCGCGGTGGCCTTGACCGGCTGCCGGGTGATCGGCAACACGGCTATGATCGGGGGCGGCCTGATGGAAGGCCTGGTGGACCATTGCTGGTTCGTGGGCAACCAGGCCAGCCTGTACGGCGGCGGCGCGGCCGGAGTCATCGCAAGCAACTGCGTGATCGCGCTCAACAGCGCCTATATTGGCGGGGGCGTCTACCACCAGCTCATGGACCCGGAAGACAGCCCCGGCCTGGTCAACTGCACCGTGGTGGGCAACCAGGCCCTGGGCGCGGGCGGGGTGATCGAGGCTTCGGCGGTCAACAGCGTGATCTACGGCAACCGCGCGCAGCTGTATCCCAACTGGGTGGAAGAGGAAGACGAGGGCTTCTTCACGGCCTGTTGCACCGCGCCCATGCCCGCGCGCTCCAACGACGTGGCCAACATCACCAACGATCCGCGGCTGGTCTCGTTCAGCGACCCGCACCTGCTGCCGGATTCGCCCTGCCTCGCCGCCGGCACCAACCAGGCTTGGATGGCCACGGCCGTGGACATGGACGGCGAACCGCGCCTGGACGGCGCGTTGGTGGACATCGGCGCCGACGAGTTCTGGGCCAACGGCCTGACCGACGTCTTGTCCGTGGCCATCTCGGTGCCGCTGGATTACACGCCGCATCCCCCGGGTCCGTTGCGGGCCGCGGCGCCTTCGGCCAGCCCCGTGACCACGCCGGGCTACCCGGTCACGTTGCTGGCGGTGATCACCGGGCGCTGCCAGCAGACCCTCTGGGACATGGGCGACGGCTTGCGCCTGACCAACCTGGCCAGCGTGATCCACGCCTACACGAACATCGGCAGCTTTGAAGTCTGGCTGACCGCCAGCAACCTGGCCGGCACCGCCTCGGCGGTGGCGACGGTGCAGGTGGTGGACGCGAACTATTACGTCGCCACCAACGGCAGCGACGCGGCCGACGGCCGCTCCTGGGCCACGGCCAAGCAGACCATCCAGGCGGCCGTGGACGCCTGCCGGGTGCCCGGCGGCACGGTCTGGGTCAGCAACGGCGTGTACGCGGCGGGCAGCCGGATGTTTTACGGCAACCTGACGCGGGTGGTGATCACCAACCCGGTCACGGTGCGCAGCGTCAACGGCCACGCGGTGACCATCATCCGCGGGGAGGCCGACCCGGCGGTGACCAACTACCCCGGGGTCGGCTCCAACGCGGTGCGGTGCGCCGGCCTCGACTGGGGCGCAACCCTGGTGGGGTTCACCCTCGAGCAGGGCATGGCGTATGAGGGCGGGGGCGTCTATTTCTCGCTGGCGTTCGGCGGCGGCAGCTCCGTTTCCAACTGCGTCATCCGCGACTGCGCGGCGCTGGGTAACGGCGGCGGCGCGTGGCGCGGCCTGTTCGGCCACTGCACGTTCCTGGACAACTACGCCGGTTCGCAGGGCGGCGGGGCCTACGCGAGCGAGCTGTGGCATACGCGCCTGGTGGGCAACCGCGCGAATTACGGCGGCGGGCTGCGCAGCGGCATGGCCTACAACTGCCTGTTCACCGGCAATGCGGCGGCCCAGGGCGGGGGCGCGGCGCGGAGCGCGACGCTCTACAACTGCACCGTGGCCGGCAACAGCGCGCTCGTGGCCGGCGGCGTCGACGACGGCGCGTGCTACAACACCATCGTCTATTTCAACGAGGCGGCGTTCGGCGCCAACTGGGATCCCGGCTCGGACACCTACCTGCACCACAGCTGCGTCACCCCGCCGCCCGAGGCGGGCGTCGGCAACTTCGCCCAGGACCCGCAGATCACCGGGTTCAGCGACCCGCACCTACTCGCCGGGTCGCCCTGCCGCGGCGCGGGCGTCACCCAGGCCTGGATGGCCGCCACGACCGATTTCGACGGCGAGCCGCGCCGCAACGGCCTGGCCGTAGACGTGGGCTGCGACGAGTTTTACGCCGCCGGCTGCACCGACGTGCTCCAGGTGGCCGTGGGCTTCCCCTACGGCGCGCGCGCAGCCGTGGGCGGGGCCTTACCCATGCTGGCCGATGTGCGCGGCCGCGCCCTGGCCCTGGTGTGGGACTTCGGCGACGGCGGCGGCGCGCTCAACCAGGCCCGCCCGACCCACGCCTATGCCGCGGGCGGCAACTATAATGTCACCCTGTCGGCCGCCAACCTCAAGGGCAGTATCGCGGCCGTGGCCACGGCGCGGGTCGAGACCGCCACCTGGCACGTGGCGCCCTCGGGCGACGACGCGGCCGACGGCCTCTCCTGGGCCGCGCCCAAGCAGACCATCCAGGCGGCGGTCAACGCCGCGGCGTACGGCGGCCAGGTGCTGGTGAGCAACGGCGTCTATGCGGCCGGCGCGCATGCCTACGGGGCCATGGTCACTTCCAACCGCGTGATCCTGACCAACGCCGTCAGCCTGCGCAGCGTCAACGGCCCGGCGGTCACGGTCATCGCCGGCACGCCGGCGGACCAGCCGGACGCGGTGCGCTGCCTGCTGCTGGGGCCGGGCGCGCGCGCGGCCGGCTTCGCACTGACCAACGGCCACACCTCCGCCGAGGGCGAGATCGAGCACGGCGGCGGCGCCTTCTGCATGGATGCGTCCGCCACGCTGAGCAACTGCGTGGTGAGCGGCTGCGAGGCGGCGCAAAATGGCGGCGGGGTTTTCCAGGGCACGGTCTATAACTCCTGCCTGCACAGCAACCGGGCCATCGATGGCGGCGGGGCCTGCGACGCGCTCCTGGTGGACTGCCTGGTGGTCGGCAACCACGCCGCCTGGCGTCACGGCGGCGGGGCCGGCGGCGGTTGGGCCACGCGGACCGAATTCGTCAACAACTACGCGAAATACAACGGCGGCGCCGCCAACTCGACCCTGCTTTCCAACTGCGTCCTGCGCGGCAACGCGGCCGGACAGCAAGGCGGCGGCCTGTACGGCAGCACGGCCTGGAACTGCCTGCTGGCCGGCAACACCGCCGTGCAGGCGGGCGGCGGCGCGGTCGACTCGGATCTGCTCAACTGCACCCTGGCCGGCAACTCCAGCGGCGTGCGCGACGGCAGCATGCTCAACTGCGTGGCGTACGGCAACACCGCCGGCAACTGGCAGGCCGCCGACAGTTCCAACTACCAGTACACCTGCACCACCCCCCTGCCCCTCGGCGCCCATTGCATCACCAGCGCGCCCGCGCTGGACGCGGCGTACCGGCTGACCGGCGCCTCGCCCTGCATTGACGCCGGCCTCAACCAACCCTGGATGATCGGGGCCCGCGACCTGGCCGGCACCAACCGCATCATTCATGGCACCGTGGACATGGGCGCGTACGAGTTCACTTTCGTGGCCGGCGGGCTCATCGCCGGGTTCAGCGGCGCCGACGTGTCCCTGGTGTGGGATGCGGTGCCCGGCGCGACCAACTACCTGGTCTACCGCTCAACGTCGGCCACCCCGCCCGGCGCCGCGCTGGCGCAGGTGGGCATTGCGACGGCGTGGCTCGACACCACCGCCGCGGCCGGCACGTGCTATTATTATTGGATTCGCGCCCAGGTGGACGGCGTGATCTACGACTACAGCGCGCCGGCCTATTACTGCCCGCCCGGCCCGGTGGGCCAGCATACCCGCTACGTCTGGACCAACAGCCCCGCCCCGCAAGCCCCCTACACCAACTGGGCCACCGCCGCCCACACCCTCCAGGACGCGGCCGACGAGGCCGAGAACGGCGACCTGGTCCTGGCGGCCGACGGCATCTACGACCAGGGGGGTGGCCCTTACGACGATGCGGACCTGACCTATGCCCGCCTGGTGATTAACAAGGACATCACCGTGCGCTCGCTCAACGGGCCGGCCACCACAACCATCATCGGCGCCCCGGGAGACTACACCGACCCGCAGAACATCACCAACGCCTACCGCTGCCTGGTCATCGGCCGCGGGCACGCGGGCGCGGTGGTGGACGGGTTCTTCCTGGCCGGCGGTCACACCTTTGACGGCACGGGCGGCTACTCGGCCACGCCCGGCGACCCGGTCGGCGGCGGCGCGCTGCTGCTGGCCGGCACCCTGACCAACTGCTTCGTGGCCGACAACCGGGCCATCACCGCGGGCGGCGTGGGCTTCATCTGCTTTGAGACCGGGGCCCAGGCGCGCCTGACCCATTGCGTGGTGGACGACAACACCGCCCACTACGCCGGCGGCATCATGGGCATGGGCGCCCTGAGCATCCAGAACTGCATCGTGAGCGGCAACCGGGCGCTGCGCGAGGAGACCGGCCGCGGCGGCCGGGTGGGCGGCGTGGAGCTGCTCGGGTTCCGTGACCCCGAGACGCTGGAAATCACCGTGGGCACGCTGCGCCAGACGGTGATTGTCGGCAACTTTTCCGAAAGCGAGACGGATGGCGGCGGCGGCGTCATGTTGGACGGCGGCCACGTGGTCAACTGCACGATCGTCGACAACCGGTCGCGCGCCGCGGGCGGCGGCCTGCTGTTCGTCCAGGGCGAAACCAACATCTATTCGCTGGTCAACAACATCATCTATTACAACAGCGCCCCGCTGGGCCCCAACTATTACGTGGACGGCCCCGGGTCGCTGGCCATGACCGCCTGCTGCGCAACCCCGGCCGCGCCCGGCGTCATGACCAACGCGCCGCTGCTGGCCGGGTTGGAGAATCCACACCTGCTGCCGGCCTCGCCCTGCATCGCGGCCGGCGACGCCGCGGCCGTGCTCGCGGGAGAAACCGACATCGACGGCGAGCCGCGCCTGGCCCCGGGCAACACCGTGGACATCGGGTGCGACCAGGTGGTGCTGACCAACATGACCGGCGCCCTGGACGTGGCCATCGGCGTGGCCTACTCGAACGTGGTGGCCGGCGCGGTCGTGCCGCTGTATTCCGACGTGGAAGGCAAGGCCCTCTCCTTGGAATGGACCGTGGCCACCAACGGCGGGTCGTTCACCGTCACCAACGAGCTGAGCATCGCGCCCCGCTGGAGCGAGCCCGGCACCTACGCGGTCGTGCTGGCGGCGGCCAACCTGTCGACGGCCGGCGCCGCGACCGTGACGGTGACGGTGGTCGCGAACTTCACCAACTTCGTGTCGCTCACCGGCGCGCACGTGGCGCCCTACACCAACTGGGCCATGGCCGCCACCAACATCCAGACCGCGGTCAACGCCTGCTACGGCGGCGGCATGACCCGCGTCGCGGCCGGGCGGTTCGTGCTGGATTCCGCGCTCAACGTGCAGACGCCCATTCACCTGCGCGGCGACGGCGGTTGGGGCGCCACCGTCCTGACGCGCGGGAACACCGAGCATGCGTTGCTGGTGCTCAACCATCCGGACGCGCTCGTGGAGAACGTCATGCTGACCAACGGCGTGAGCGCGTATGGCGGCGGCGCCCTGGTGCTGGCCGGCACGCTGCGCTCGGCGCAGGTCACCGGCTGCTACGCCACCCACGCCGGCGGCGGCGTCAAGCTGCTCGGCAACGCCGTGCTGGACGAGTGCTATCTCGCGGGCAACCTGGCCCAGGGCGAGGGCGGCGGCGTGTACGCCAACCAGGCGGCAATCGTGAGCAGTTGCTTCATCATCGGGAACGAGGCCCGCGGCACGGCCGGCGAAGGCGGCGGCGGGGGCGGCGGCGCTTTCCTCGCCGGCGACGCCGAGATCCGCGACAGCATGGTCAGCGGCAACCTCGGCTGGACCGCCGGCGGCGTGATGCTCTACGACGGCGGCACGGCCCGCAACTGCACCATCCTGCGCAACCGCGCCTATGGCACCGCCGGCGGCCTCTTCAACGGGGGCGGCGCGCTCTACAACAACATCATCTACTACAACACCGCCCAGACCGACCCCAACACCTTCAATTCCGGTACCGCGGTCTACAACTGCTCCACGCCCCTGATCAGCGGCGCGGGCAACATCGACGCCGCGCCCATGATCATGGGCCACTTCAATCCCTGCCTGGTGGCGGCCTCGCCTTGCATCAACGCCGGCAGCACCAACTACGTGGTGGCCGGCCAGGTGGACATCTATGCCCGGCCGCGGGTGTACAACGGCCAGGTGGACATGGGGTGCTATGAGTACAATCCCACCAACATCGGCGGCGCGATCGGCGTGGCGATCGACGGCGAAGCCGGGACCCTCGTCAACGAGCCGCTCGACCTGTATGCCGACGTCCACGGCGAGGCCCTGGGCTTCGTCTGGGCCATTGCCCGCGAAGACGGCTCGACCCAACAGGTGGCCAACGCGTACCAGGTCACCCTGACCTGGACCAACGCCGGCGCGTATCCCGTGACGCTGACCGCATATAACCTGGAGTACACCAACACCTGCACCCAGGTCGTCCAGGTTGTCGCGGCCGGGTTCGTGAACTACGCCTCGCTCCAGGGCGCGCACATTGCGCCGTTCACCAACTGGGCCATGGCCGCCACCAATATCCAAGCCGCGGTGGACGCCTGCTACGCCCACGGCACGGTCATGGTGAACACCGGCGTGTTCATGCAGACGTCCGAACTGGCGCTGGACGTGCCGGTCAAGGTCCAGGGCGTCAGTCCCGAGCCTAATGCCACCGTGCTGGATGCCGACCGCGGGCAACGCGTGGTGTCCATCACGCACGCCGCTGCCGTGCTGCGCGACGTGACGTTACGGGGCGCGCTGGGCAACAATGGCGCCGGGCTGTTCATGACCGCCGGGCTGGCCAGCAACCTCGTCATCACCGGGTGCGGCCACCCGGACACCACGGAAGTTGCCGGGGCCTACCTGCAGGGCGACAGCGTGCTGGCGCACTCGCTGATCATCAGCAACCAGGCCAGGACCATCGCCGGGGCCCGCCTGGCCAACAACGCGCGGATGCGGCACTGCCGGGTGCGGTTCAACGAGGCGGCCGGCGACTGTGCCGGGGTGTTCCTCGAGCATGACGCCCGGGTTGACGACACGGAGATCAGTGGAAACCTGGTCCACCTGGGCTTTGCCGGCGGCGTATTCTTCGATCACGGCGGCATGGTGGCCAACAGCCGCATCTCCAGCAACGCCGCCAGCCAGGGCGTGGGCGCCACCTTCAACCAGGGCGGTTTGCTCACCAACTCGATCGTCGAATTCGGCTGGGGCTTCTTCAACGCCGCGGGCGTGTGGATGGAGGCCGCCGGCCGCATCGACCACTGCATCCTCCAGTCCAACACCTGCGCGGAAGGCAACGGCGGCGCCGGCCTGCTCAGCTCGGGCGGCGTGATCGTGGACTCCATCATCCGCGGCAACCGCGCCACCACCGGCGGCGGGCTCAAGCTGCAGAACGGCGGCCTGGTCGAGGACTGCCGCTTCGAGGGCAACCAGGCGCAAAACGCCGACACGGTCAACGCGGCCGGCGGCGCCGGCCTGGTGCTCAACGGCGGCACCTTCAACCGCTGCAAGTTCATCAACAACTCGTCCGAGATGAGCGCCGGCGCGCTGCACCTGGAAAGCGGCGGCGAGGCCCAAAACTGCCTGTTCTACAACAATTCGGCGGCGGACCGCGGCGGCGCCGTGTACCTCACCCGCAATCCCAACGGCGTGCAGGAGGACGGCAAGCTGTTGGGCTGCACCCTGGCCGGCAACAGCGCCGTCACCAACGGCGGCGGCGTGTGGTTCCAGAAGGGCGGCCAGGTCTATAACACGATCATGTACAGCAACACCGCGCCCACCAACGCCAACTACGGCGTGGACGAGGACAATGCGATAGCGGAAGTGGCCTACAGCTGCGCCACGCCGCTGTGGTCCGGCGCCGGCACCAACAACATCGCGGCCAACCCGCTCTTTGCCTGCGTCTGCTCCAACAACTACCGGCTGACCTCCGGGTCGCCCTGCGTCAACACCGGCCTGAATCTGGGCGCCAGCAGCCAGGACCTGGCCGGTAACCCGCGGCGGATTGGCGCCGCGGAAGACATGGGCGCCTACGAGTACCCGCTGGCGCCGAGCGGGCTGAGCGCGGCGTCCAACGCCCTCGACTGCGTCCAGCTCAACTGGGAATTCATCACCGGCGCCACCGGCTATGCGATTTACCGCTCCACCACGGCCGTGGCGCCGACCAGCGCCATCGCGGTGGTGGGCACGGATATCCGGTCGTGGTGCGACTCCTCGGCCACGCCCGGGCAGCGGTATTATTACTGGCTTACCGCCAGGTACCCGCAGGGCGCCAGCGCCCTGAGCAGCGCGGCCTACGGCTGGTTGCGCAGCCAGGCCCTGCCGTGGCTCATGCTGCTGCTGGAATAGTTCGTGGCACAGGTTGGGCGGGGCCTCCGGACCCACCGTCTGAAAGCCGGCCGCCGTGGCACGACCCAGACGGCGCGCCAGGGATGCCCCGCGCCCCACCCCGAGGGCCGGCCCGCATGATGCGTCTCCGCTTGCTTTAAGCCCGGGAACCCCACATAGTCCGCAATCTGACGAGGAGGACACCCGGATGCAAACAGACCCGCGAATTGAGCAGGGCAACGGCAACAGGACCGGTTTCCAAACATTGGAAAAACCAAGGGGCGGTTTTCCAAACATTGGAAAAATCGGCGCCCGGTTTTCCAAACATTGGAAAATCGCCCTGGCCGCCCTCCTGGCCCTGCTCGGCGCCAGCGGGTGGGCCAGGGCCGGAGAAATCCGCGACCTGGTGGACTGGACCCGCTGGTCCGAGGCGCCGGGTCTGCCGGTAATGCGCTACAACCTGGGCGTGGCTTCGTTCAACGGCGGGCTGTACGCGCTGGGTGGCGCGGATGGCGACGACCAGTCACGCCGGGAGGTGTACTGTTTCAACGGCACCAACTGGGCGCGCGCTACGGATTTACCCTATGCCTGCGCAGACATGGCGGCCGCGGTGCACGCGGGCCGGCTTTACATCGTCGGCGGCCGCGGCACAGGCAGTTCCGCAGCCAGTTTCGACGGCGCGATCTGGCGCACGGAACCGAATCTTCCGGAATGGCGCTACGGTCTGGGTGCGGCTTCTTTTGACGGGTCGTTGTATGCCGTGGGCGGCCGCGAGGGCTCGGCGCAGGATGATGTCTTCCGGTTATCCGGCGGGAGTTGGCAGGGCGCGCCGGCGTTGCCGGACGCCCGCGACCACCTGGCGGTGGCGGCGTTCAACGGCGCACTCTACGCGGTCGGCGGCGCGGATGCGGGCGGGCCGCAGCGCAACGTGTACAACTATTCCGGTGGCGCCGGCTGGGTGCAGGTGGCCGCGTTGCCGGAAAAGCGCAAGGATTTGGCGGTGGCGGTGTTGAACGACCGGCTGTACGCCATCGGCGGTAAATATCACTGGGGTCCGGCGGACGTGTCGCACGATAATGTGTATCGGTACGACGGCACGAACTGGGTGGAGATCGCCTGCTTGCCGGCCGTACGCTCGCGGCACGGCGCGGCGGCGCTGCACGGTGCGCTCTACGCGGTCGCGGGCACCGGCGGGCGCACGGTGGCGACCAACGTCTACCGTTACCCGGCGCTGATCGCGCGCGCGGTGGAGCCGGGCAGCGGCAGTTACAGCGGCGGATTCGAGGTGGCTGTTTCCGGCGTGGAACTGGGCAACGGGGTGGATATCACCAGCGTGACGTTGTGCGGCGTGCCGGTGGCCGGCATTCTGAGCCAGAGCGCGTCGCAGGTGACGGTGCGCGCCGCGGCGGCCACCGGGCTGGGCGGCCCGGGCGACGTGCGGATTTGCTCCCTCTCGCGCGGACTATCCGTGGCCACCAACGCCTTCACTTATGAACGGCCGGCGTTGATCATCATGCGGCCGGATGGCACCCACATCCCCAATGAGAGCGCGGCGAACAAGGCGGACGGGACTTTGTTCGTCCTGGCCCATCCGTCCGGCCTGCCGATAACCAACACGTTCCTGATTGCCAACGGAGCGACGTTGACCATTTTCCCCGACTCGGTGACCACCAATGGGGCGGACGCCGGGTGTTTCCGCGTGGAGGGGTTGCCGGCCTCGCTGACGCCGGGCGCGACCCAGGCCTTCCAAATCGTCTATGCCGGCAGCCTGCTCAGCCGGCGCAGCCAGGCGACGCTGCGGATCGCCTACACCGGTCCCGGCGAGACCCAGACGCTCAACCTGGCCGGCCAGGCCTGGGATGCCGACCCGGCCGCCGGCCCGCAAGGCGGCGGTCAGGCGGTGACCATCCAATGCGCCTACCTGATGGGGAACGGTGCGGACATCACCAACGTCTTGTTGGGCGGCCGGACGGCGACCATCACGGCGCAGGGTTCCAACTGGGTGAGCGTGATCACCCCGGCCTTCGCCGCAACGGGCGAGGTGGATGTTGTCGCGCATTCAGCCTCGCTTGGCGCGTCCGATTTTTATGGGGCCTACCGGGTGACGCCCACCGGCGAAATCCGCGAATGGACCGACGATGCGCGCTGGACGGCCGCGCCCAGTTTGCCGACGGCGCGCAAAAAACTGACGGTTGTTGCGTATGGCGACTACCTCTATGTTATTGGCGGTTACGACGATTCGTCTCGCGATAACAAGCTCAACCTCAATGTGTATCAGTTCGATGGGAAATCCTGGTGGATGAGCCGATCACAAACGCCCTACTACGTGTATTCCTCCGCGGCTACCGTCTACAACGGTGGTTTGTGGGTGCTCGGCGGGGGCGAGACCACGCGCTTCAAGGAGCTTGGCAATAAAATGTTCGCCTATCTGCCGTATATTTATCAAGCCAACCTGCCGGTGTCGCGGTTTGGGTTGGGCGCGGCCATGCTGGGCAACCGCATGTATATGATCGGGGGCGAAGAAATCGGCAACGTCCGCAGTGTCCATGACGATGTGTATTACTATGACGGGTCCTGGCACGGGGCGCCCGCATTGCCGGGCGATCGTGCTTACATGGGCAGCGTAACCTATCGGGGCGCCATCTATTCCATCGGCGGAACCAAGGGGCTGGTGAGCGGCGCGCAGGAAGACGTATACAAGTTTGACGGCACCAACTGGGCCACGGTGGCGTCCCTGCCGGCCCAGCGATCGAGCCTGGCCGCCGCGGTGTTCGATGACCGTATTTATGCGATCGGCGGCTATTGCTATGGCGCGCAACGCGATGTCTATTGCTATGATGGCACCAACTGGACGCAGATCGCCGGACTGCCGGAAAAGCGCGCCGACCTGGGCGCCGCGGTGCTGAACGGCGTGTTGTACGCCGTGGGCGGCCAGGAAGGCAATACCACCAAGAAGGATGTTTATCGTTATCCGGGCCTTGTGCAAGGCGCCGTAGTTCCCTGGTCGGGTTCGTGGACCGGCGGCTACCCGGTGACCATTTCCGGCGCGAACCTGGGCAACGGCACGGATATCACCAACGTCCTGCTGTGCGGAACGGCGGTAGCGGCGATCCTGAGTCAAAGCGCATCGCAGGTGGTCGTGCTGGCCGCTTCCGGATCAGGCAGGCGCGGCGCGGTCACGGTCTGCTCCCGCAGCCAGGGCGCCACCGTCAAGTCCAACGCCTTCACGTATCTCGGGCCGGGGCTGTGCGTGCTGGGCACCAACAACGTCGCGCTGGCCAGCGGCGCGCCGCCGGACGGCGCCAGCGGCACGCGCCTGGGACGCGTCGCGGCCGGCGGTTCGCTGGCCTTGCGCCTGCCGCTGCGCAACTACGGCACGGAACGCGTTTACATCACCAATGCGATCGTGACCGGACCCCAGGCCAGCCATTTCAAGCTGGTGAGCTACCAGGATTTCCTGGATCCGGACACCGCCTCGTGGTGGTACGAGTTGCTGCTGACCTACCAGCCCGGGACCACGCAGGCGGAAAGTCGCGCAGCGGTTCATTTGTATAACAATGGCCAGCCCCAGCCCTACGTGGTCAGCCTGGAGGCAGCCAGCGCCAGTATCGAACCGCGGGTGGGGCCGCTGGCAGGCGGCAACACCATGACCATCCGCGACGTCAGCCTCGGCAATGGCGCAGACATCACCAATGTGCTCGTCGGCGGCGTCAGCGCGACCATCGTCACCCAGGGCGCGGATTTCGTGACCTTCATCCTGCCGCCGGCCGCCATGGGGTACGTCGGGACCGTTGACCTCACGGTGCAGTCGTCGTCGCAGGGCGCGGCGAGCTATACCCATGTCTATACCTATCGCCCGGCCGGCCGGATCGGCGAGATGTGGCAGTATGATTGGCTGCCCCTGGGCCCGGGCCTGGACAACGAGGTCTGCGCGCTGGCGGCGGATGGCGCGGGCAACCTGTTCGCCGGTGGCTATTTTTCGCGCGCGGGCGCCCAGGCGTGCTATTCCATCGCGCGCTGGGACGGCGCGGCCTGGCATGCCGTGGGCGAGCGCATGAACGATGCCGTGCTGGCGCTGGCCTGCGGCACCAACATGGTGTATGCCGGCGGTCTGTTCACCGCCGTCGACTTTGTCGGCGCCAAGCGCATCGCCCGCTGGGACGGCGCGTGGTGGCTGCCGCTGGGTCCCGGCGTCGGCGGCCCGGTTTATGCCATGGCTTACACCAACGGCAAGCTGTACGTGGGCGGCGCGTTCACCAACATCGGCGCCTACGCGGCCAACAACGTCGCCGTGTGGGACGAACAGACGCTCACGTGGTCGGCCCTGGGCAGAGGCGTACTGGACACGGTCCACACCCTGGCCTTCGATGCCTCCGGCACGTTATATGCCGGCGGCGATTTTACCAGCGTCAACGATGACCTCTGGGCGGGGCACATCGCCCGCTGGGATGGGGCCAACTGGACCAACCTGTCCCAGGGCGTCATCAATGGCTCGGTTAATGCCCTCCAATTCTCCCAGGCCGGCGTGCTCCATGCCGGCGGAACGTTCGCGGCCGCTGGTTATAGTCCCGGGAACAGCGCCGCGAAATTCATGGCCCGCTGGGATGGCGCCACCTGGACCAACCTGCCGCAAATGATGGATTACCCGGTCAATGCCTTGACGTGCGATGACGCTGGCCTGATGTACGCCGCCAAGCGCGCCCAGCGCGACAGCGCCAATCCCGCTTCGTGGGATGGAACCAGGTGGGCGGCGGTCGGCGACCGGCTCGGCGACAATGTCAATGCCCTGCTCTATCAAGCCGGCGGCGGCGCCCTGACCGGCGGCTTGTACGCGGCCGGACGGTTCACCTACCGCGGCGGCGCGCAACCCATTTACAACATCGCCCGGGCCCGGCAGCTGCCTGGCGATCCGGGCGTTTATCCATCCTCCTGCGCGCTCACCGGCGGCGTGGCCATTGCGATTTATGGCGCCAATCTGTGCAACGGCACGATCGGCGATGTGACGCTGGTCACCCTGTGCGGTGTGACCGCCGCCGTCACCGCCGCGCACGGCTCCACGCAGATCGTGGTCATGGCCGGCGCCGCGGCCACGCCGTGCACCGGCGACGTGGTCGTCGTCTCGACCGAATACGGCGCCACGGTGCGCAGCCATGTGTTTGTGTATGGTAGCGCAGGCGTCCCGCCGGGAAGAAGCGGCACGGGCATCCTGCCCGAGACCGTGATGCCAACTCACCGTGCTCTGGGCGGTTCCCTTAATCACCGGCTGGATGCCGGCGCCACCCCGGGCTGGGCCAGCCTCAACCTGGGGCTGGACGACGATGTTAACGCCCTGCTCCGCTTGTCTGAAAACCAACTGATCGCGGGCGGAAGTTTCTATTACGCGGATGACCAACCCGCCCGGGGCATTGCCCTGTGGAACGGGGCCGCTTGGACCAACCTGGGCGCCGGCATCGCGGGCGAGGTGTATGCGCTGGACTTCGACCTGCAGCAGCGCGTTTACGCGGGCGGCTGGTTCACCCAGGCCGGTTCCGTGGCCGCCAACAACATCGCCTGCTGGGATGGCGCGGCCTGGACCAATCTCGGCGCCGGCCTGAACGACACGGTCTATGCCCTGGCCGGCTTCATCAGCGGCCCGCTCTTCGCCGCCGGCGCCTTCACCCTGGCCGACGGCCGCCCGGCCGAGCGGGTCGCGGTCTGGACCAGCGGCCAGTGGATGTCCCTGGCGGGCGCGCCGCTCAACGACGAGGTCTATGCGCTGGCGCTCGGGGACAACAACGAGTTGTACGCGGGCGGTTGGTTCACCAACGCCGGCGATGTCGCGCTCAACCACGTGGCGGTGTGGAACGGTGAGTCGTGGACCAACCTGGGCGCGGGCTTTGATCGCGAGGTCAACGCCCTGGCTGTCGGCCGCGACGGCGCGCTTTACGCAGGTGGCGCCTTCACGATGTCCGGCACCAACCCGGTCCTGCGGGTGGCCCGCTGGACCGGGACCGCCTGGACCAATATTGGGGAAGGATTCAGCGACGAGGTCTATGCCCTCGGCTTTGACGCCGGCGGCAATCTGCACGCCGCCGGCCAGTTCTGGGCCGACGGAGAAACTCCCTTGCGCCGCGTGGCCCGGTGGGACGGTGCCGCCTGGACCAACCTGGAAGAGGGGCTGAACAATTACGCGGCGGCGCTGGCTTTCGACAGCCACGGGGGCATGATCGCCGGCGGCGGATTCAGCGTGGCCGGCACGTCCGCGGCTGCGCGCGCAGCCGGCTGGACGCCGAACCATCCGGTCATCGCTTATGCCATGCCCGCCCAGGGTTCGCGGACCGGCGGGTATCCCGTCGTCCTCAGCGGCCTGTTCCCCGAAGGCGGCGCGGACATTTCCAGCGTCACCCTGTGCGGCGTCCCGGCCACCATCGTCAACCGCAGCAGTTCCAACCTGGAGGTGGTGGCTGGCGCTTCGGCGGTTGGCCTGACGGGCGACATGGTCGTCAACACCACCAACCACGGTTCAGGCACGCGCGCTGGCGGGTTCACCTACACCGCGCCGATCATGGCCCTGTTCAATCCCTTCGGCATGGCGATCGCTTCGGGCGATCCCGCGGTTCCGGAAAACAGCACCCTGTTCCCGCCGGTGCCGGTCGGCGGCGCCTATACCCAGGCTTTCATCATCTTGAACACCGGCGCCGATCCCCTGACCATCACGGACCTCACCACCAATGGTCCGGATTCTTCTTCGTTTGTCGTCGCTTCTGGCGCCCCTGCTTCTGATGGGGTAATATCTGATGGCCGGTTGGGGCACGCTGGACCCGGATCGGGGTCATCCTGGGTCATTCCGCCCGGCACCAGTGCCGTCTTCGATGTCGTATTTGCGCCGGCTGCATTTGGGGCATTTAACGCCGCCGTAGGCATTGCCAACGATGCCAGCAACTTCACCATGAACGTGGGCGGCGGCAGCTACATGCTCAGCGCCACCTCGGGTGGCTACCAGGGCGGCAACAGCGTGACCTTGTTCAGCGGCGCGCCCATCAGCTACAGCAACGACATCCTGGGCCTGTACGTGGGCGGCGTGTACACGACGACCATCGTTGCGCAGGCCGCTAACTGGGTGACGTTCATCGTCCCGCCCGCCGACACCCTGGGCCCGGTGGACATCGTGGTGGATTCATTCGATCTTGGTCAGCCGGTATTCGCCGGCGCCTACACCTACACCGGGCCGGCCTATGCATTGAGGGTGGTTTCGCCTTATGGCAATCCCCAGCCCGCCATGGGCACGCACACCAACGCCCGGTTCACCGCCGTGAACTGCTCCGTGACCAGCCCGGTCGAGCATGACGGCCGCACCCTGACCTGCCTGGGCTGGTCGCTGGTCGGCCACGACCCCGCGGCCGGGACCAGCAACTCCGTCGCCCTGGTGGTCACCAACGAGGCCACGCTCACCTGGCTCTGGCAGTCTGACCCGCCGCAACAGGATTTCTTTGTGGATGCGGCCTCGGCCCACCCGGTCGCGCCCTACGACTCGTGGTCCATGGCAGCGCGGGACATCCAGTCGGCCGTGGACGTGGCCGGCGAGGACGCCATGGTGTGGGTGGCCGATGGGCTGTATGCCACCGGCGGCCGGCCGGCGGCCGGCCAGGCCCAGACCAACCGCGTGGTCGTCGGGAAGGTCTTGACGATCAGCTCGACGGATAGCGTAGCCACGGTGTGCATCGTCGGCGCCCCCGATGTCGGCGGTCTGAACGGGCTCGGGCCCGCGGCCGTGCGCTGCGCCTATCTCGGCACCAATGCCGCCCTGGTCGGCGTCGTGCTGCATTCGGGCTATTCCGGCGCTTTTTCAGGCGGGGAGTGCGCGGGCGGCGGGGTGCTGGCGGAGTCGAAAGCGGCGGTGCTCAACTGCCGCATCTCCGGTTGCGGCGCTTATGACGGCGGGGGTATCCATGGCGGCGAGTTATGGAACTCAAGCGTCGCGGGCTGCGCTGCGGAAAACCAGGGCGGCGGCTCCATGGCTGCCAGCCTGTTCAATGCCACCCTCCACGCCAACCAGGCCGGCGTGGCCGCGGGCGGCGCGCATGTCGGCGCCGGGCAAGTGGCCGAAAACAGCATCATGTACGGGAACACAGCGCCCTCCAACGCCAACTGGTGGGTGGGTGCCGGCGTGGCCCTGGATCACTGCTGCACGATCCCTGACCGGGCCGGCTTCATCGGCACCGTCACCAACCACCCGCTGTTCGTGTCCGCCACCAACCTGCGCCTCCAAGTCGGATCCCCCTGCATCAATGCCGGCGCCGCCGACGATGGGATGGAGGATGAAGAGGACCTGGCCGGCAACCCGCGCGTCATCGGCCCGGCGGCGGACATAGGCGCCTATGAATACCCGCTGGCGCCGAGCGGCCTGGTCGCGGCCTCCAACGCCGTGGGCTGCGTGCAGCTCGACTGGTCGTTGGTCAGCGGCGCGGACGGTTATGCCATCTACCGCTCCACCTCGGCCGTGGCGCCGACCAACGCGCTGGCGGTCGTGGCCGAAGACGCCAGTTCCTGGTGCGACGCGAGCGCCGCTCCCGGCCAGCGCTATTATTACTGGCTCAAGGCCGTGTACTGGAACGAGAACAGCGCCCTGGGCACCGCCGCCATCGGATGGCTGCGCGGCACGGCTCTGCCCTGGCTCATGCTGCTGTTGCCGTAGCAGGCCGACGAGGCAGTAGGCCGGCGCTCAAAGAATGCCGCCCTCGCTGCACCACGGGGTCCGCCTCACCGCTGAAATATTTCCAGCTTGTCTGGGGTACCACGCTGCGGCACCATCACGGACACCATGAAGGAAAGCACGAGGAGGCATCATGCGAACCGTTCCGGCCACTAGTTCCCACAGCAGGCGCGCCACCAAGGTCCGTTTATCGTGCATTCGGCGGCCACCGGGCGCGACCATCCGCAACACCAGCCTGGGCGCGCTGGTGGCGCTCTGGCTGGCGGTGACCGGCGCCCGGGCGGAAATCACCATGCGGTTCACCTTCCCAGCGGACGCGGTGACGGCCACGGAAACGGACGGCTTCCTCCACCTGGCGCTGAATGATGGCTGGCTGCCGGAACTGCCCCCCGGCCAGCCGGCGCTGCCTGCGCGCTACGTCAACTTCCTGCTGCCCGCGGGCGCGGAATTTGCCGCGCTGACGGCGCAGGCGGCCGGCGATACTTTCGCGGAAAATGCCATCCTGTATCCCGCGCAACCGCCGCGCCGGCCCGGCGTGCCGCCGCCGCCGTTCGCCGGTCCCGACCCGGCAGCCTATGCCAGCGCCGGGCCCACCCCCGCCGCCTGGGCGGAACTCGCGGGCATACAGGAAATGCGCGGCCGCCGGCTCGTGACGGTGCGGTTGAACCCGTTGCGGTATTACCCGGCCGCGCGACGCCTGGAGTTGGCGCCGGCCATCACGGTCACCGTGCAGCACCGCGCCGCGCGCCAGGCGGCGGGCAGCCTGCCGATGTCGCCGCTGTTCGGGGACCTGATGAATCGCGCGGTGGTCAACCCGGAACCAAACCCGCGCGGCCTGCTGCCAGCGACCAACTCGATCCCCTACATCATCCTCACGCGCGCGGCCCTGACCAATGCGTTCGCCACCCTGGCGGCGCACCGGCAAACGCGGTTCCCGGGCGGCACGGCCATCGTGACGGTGGAAGAGGTGCTGGCCGCGTTTCCGGGCCGGGATGACGCGGAAAAAATCCGTCAGTTCGTCATCCAGGCCGTGCAGTCCAACGGTACGGATTTCGTGGTGCTGGGCGGCGACGACACGGTCGTGCCCGCGCGCATGGCCCCGATCGCCGTGAGCGTTTACCGTGCCAACACGCCGGTGGACCTTTACTACGCAGGGCTGGCCGGCGACTGGGACGCGAACCACAACAACATTTTCGGCGAACTGGACGACGAGGCGGACATGATGCCGGATGTCGTGGTCAGCCGCATTCCCATCCGTACCGCCCAGGATGCGGACCGCTACACCGCCAAGCTAATCGCCTACGAAACCGGCGCCCGCGCCGACGTGTACGGCAAGCTGTTCCTGAGCGGCACCAAGGGGTGGGACATGATCTACGGCTCGGCGCGCGGAACCGACCCCCTGTACGATGCGCACCCCTCCTTCCAGGCCCATCAGCCTGTCAGCGATGCCGAGCACTGGGTGCGGCGCATTCATCGCGATGTCATCCAAACCAACTGGTCGGCCTGCGCGCTGGATATATTCTGCGACACCCTGACCTCCTGGGACCAGGAGTTCGCCGGCGACTTCCAGCAGACGCCCGAGCGGTTCGTGGCGGTCTACAACCAGGGCTGGGAGCACCAGTATTACGACACGCACGGGAACTGGGACTGCTTTGCCCTCGAAAACCAAGGCCGGTTCCAGAACGCCCACGCCGCGGCCGTCACCAACCTGGCCTGCTTCATCACGTCCGTGGCCTGCTTGACCGCCCACTTTGACGGCACCAACGACCCCTGCCTGGCCGAAACCTTCCTGCGCAACACGGGCGGCGCGCTGGTGTATCACGGCTGCGCCCGGTTGGGGTGGGGCGAGGGCTATCCCGACTATTACGGAGGCCCGTCGCCGGCTTACGCGATCCAGTACCTGCGCCGCCTCTTCGACGGGTCGTGCACATCGTTCGGCGCGGCCTATGCCCTGGGCAAGATCCCGTTCATCGGCCTCAGCACCAACGATGGGACCTACCGCTGGCTGCAGTTCGGCATCAACCTGCTGGGCGACGCCGCGATCGCGCCCCGCGCCAACCCCCTGCCCGCCGCGCCCCGCCTGACCTCCGCGGTCAACACCCTTCTGCCCGTGGCGGGCATTGACGTGGCATGGGCTGACCGCGCGGCAAACGCCGCGGGGTTCGACCTCCAGCGCGCCGGCGGCACGGACGATGCCTGGCGCGTCATCGCCACAACCGGGGCCGGCATCACCAACTACTTTGACAGTGCCGTAACCGATGGCGAGTTCTACCTCTACCGCGTGCGCGCCACCAATGCCGCCGGGCCGTCCATCTGGTCAGGGTCTGGCGGCCTGTACGTAGGCAACCTCCAGCCGGACGCCTGGGACCCGGCGGACGACGCCGCGGCCGGCGCCACCCGGCTGACCAACTTCGCTGCGGGCTTCGCCAGCCATGGCCTGCACACGTTGTCCGCAGCGGACACCAACGACTGGTTTGAGTTCGCGGTTGTCCCGGGGTACGTCTACCAGTTCACCACCCAGTCGGCCAGCAACCACGGCGGGCTCTATGCCCGCGCCTACGACGGCCAGATGAATCTCGCGGCCGAGGGTGGCGACACCAACGGGTTCGACCAGTTTGCGCTCTACCTCGCGCCCACCAGCTCCGCGACCTGGCGCCTGTGCCTGGAACCCAACCGCGATCGCGACAGCGCCAGCTACCAGCTATTCTACCGCGCCGAGGAAGACCACAGCAGTTCCGCCGCGCTGGGCGCGGCGCTGGCCGCCACCCAGCTCGCCTGGCGCACCAGCACCGCGGCCGTCAACCCGTGGTTCGCCCAAACCAATGTCTGCAAGTTCGGCGGCAGCGCGGTGCAATCCGGCCAGATTTACCGGCCGGACGGCACGTCCACGCTGTACGCCGCCTATTCCTGGGTGGAAGCCGCCATGGAGCTGACCTCGCCGGCGTTCCTGACCTTCTGGCATAAAACCGAACTGGATCCGGGCGCCCAGCTGCTCCTGAACGTACCGGGCTGGAAACAAACCATCACCGCCACCGAGGACTGGAACAAGGAGTACTACTGCTATTATGGCTACCCCTCGCCCACGGTCGTCACCATGCACTTCGAGTTGGCCGCCGCCGATTCCGCCACCCCGGACCGTTCCAGCGCGTGGCTCGACCAGGTCCAGGTGATCTACTCCAACGACATCGCCAACCTCCCGTTCGGACCGCCGGTTTCCAACACCCTGGCCGCCGGCCGCTGCCGGGTCTATGGCCTTGATGTGGCCGCCGCCGGCCACGTGATCCTGACGCTCGGCGGACCCGCCGCCATTGATGTCATTGCGTACGGTCTCGATGGCTTCATGTTGACGACGTACCGGGACGGCGCGACGGTCCGGTTTCGCTGCGCCGCCCCCGGCCGGTACCACGTCATGCTCGAGAACAACGTCGATGCGCCGGCCGCCGGCGTGGTGAGCGCGGCGTATTTCGACCGCATGACGTACTACGTGAAGGCCGGCGCCACCAACTCGGAGCGGCCCTACGCGTCGTGGGCCACGGCGGCCGCGACCATCCAGGACGCGGTCGAAATCGCGTTTGCCGGCGATCTCGTGCTGGTGACCAACGGCGTGTACGACCAGGGCGGGAACCCGGCCATGGGGTATGATTTGACCAATCGCGTGGCCGTCGACAAGGCGCTGGCCGTGCGCAGCGTCAACGGCCCGGCCGCGACGCACATCGTCGGCCAGCCGGGCGAGCAGCCGGACGGGTTCGGCCTGGCGGCCATCCGCGGCGTGTTCCTGGCGGCGGGCGCGGAAATGAGCGGGTTCAGCGTGACCGGCGGCTACACCCATTCCTTCTTCTCGATCGACGCCTTTGGCGGCGGGGTGTACTCCGTCTCGAACAACACCCTGGTTTCCAACTGCGTCATCATGGGCAACGCCGCGTGGGCGGGCGGCGCCGGGGCCTACCGCGGCACCCTGCGGCACTGTGTTCTGGCGCGCAACACGTCCACCTTCGGCGGCGGCGGGGCGGAAGACGCGGTTATTGAGCAGTGCCGGGTAACGGACAACGCCGCCGGCGCCGGTGGCGGCGGGTACCACGTCACGGCGCGCAACTCGCTCTTCGCCGGCAACCAGGCGGAAGAAAACGGCGGCGGGCTGTACGAGAGCACGGCGCTCAACTGCACGCTGGTGAGCAACCAAGCCGGGCTTGCGGGCGGCTTGTACGGCGGCACCGCGGTCAACAGCATCGCGTGGGGCAACTTGGCGACCGGCGATGTCGCGGCCGCCAACTGGAGCACAAGCGCCGCCCCGGCCTTTGCGTTCTGCTGCACCGTGCCGCTGCCGCCGGCCGGGCCCGGCAACACGACCAATGACCCGCGCCTGGCCGAGGCCGGCGGCGACTGGCCGCTGGCGGCCGGATCGCCCTGCATCAATGCTGGCACCAACGAGGGCTGGATGGCCATCGAGCGCGACCTGGCCGGCAACAACCGGGTCATCGGCCCGGCGGTGGACATGGGCGCCTACGAGTTCCCGCTGGCACCGACCGGCCTGGTGGCCGCCACGGCCGGCGCCGGCGGCTGCCTGTCCGTCAGTTGGAGCGGCGTCAGCGGCTCCGGCGGTTACGCCGTGTACCGGTCAACCTCCAACGTGCCGCCCGGCCAGGCCCTGGCGAACGTGACCACCAACGCCTATTGCGACGGCAGCGCCAGGCCGGGCCAGCATTACTACTACTGGGTCGCCGCCAGCTTCCCCACCGGGCCGGGCGCGCTGAGCAGCGCGGCCTACGGCTGGCTGCGCAGCCAGGCCTTGCCCTGGCTCATGCTGCTGCTGGACTAACCGGCGCAGGCGAAGCGGTGCGGCAGCTGTAACGAAAACCCACCGGCCGCACGCCTGGACCCGGTGGCCGGCGACCCGGGATTGTGCGCCTCATACGCTTGCTTTCAGCCGGGGCATCCGGCACAGTTTCGAACCTGGCAAGCCTGAATAAAACCAAGAGGTCAGCGATGAATAAACGGGCTATGGTTGTTCTATCCGCACTGCTGCTGGCGCAAGCCGCGCCGGCCGACCTCTGGACCTATCAAGGCCTTGGGGGCGGGTCCATTGACACCCTGGCATGGGCCAGCAACCGACTCTACGCGGGATGCCACAACGGCGAAGTGTATGCCTATTATGGCTCGTCAAACTGGATCCCCACGGGACTGAACGCGGACAACGTGAATATCTTCGGGTTGCAATGGGGCGACGATCATCTGTACGCCGGGTCCTTTCTCGGCCGGGTCTATCGCCGGGACGGGGTGGATTGGACGCGCCTGCCCGACCCCGGCGGCGGCGCACTTTACGATCTGACGTGGGACGGCGCCGCCCTCTATGCCGCCTGTGCAGATGGGGCGATGTATCGTTACGACGGCCTTTCCCGCTGGGACAACTGCGGGACGGCCACGTCGGGGATCGTGTGGAGCTTGTTTTGGAATGGCAGCCACGTTTATGCCGGCTGTACAGAGCCCAAGGTGCTGCGATACGAGGGCGGCGGCACCTGGTCCAATACCGGCTTGAACGCCAGCGGGAACATCAGCGAGATGGCTTGGGACGGCACGAATCTCTACGCGGCCGTCGGGCATGGCGCCTATCAGTACCACGCGGGGTCATGGACCAGCGTCGGCGACCTGGGCAGCGTGCTGGGCGGGCTGACCTGGGCCGCCACCAACCTGTTTGTCGGCGCCTGGAATGGCCATGTCTATCGCCGTACCGGCGACACCAGCTGGACGGTCAGCGGCAGCCTGGATGCCCCGGTGATAAAAATGGCGTTCGACGGGGAGCGGCTCTTTGCCGGATGCAACAACGGCCACGTGTACCGGCAAGCGCAGGGTACGAACTGGAGCGACACATGGCCGGACGGCGGGCGCTATGTCCGCACGCTGGCGGGCGATGGGACCAACCTGTTCGCCGGCACTGACAATGGCTTCGTGTATCGCCTGCGCGGATCGGCATGGGAGGACACGGGCCTGCAATCGGTCGCGGCGGACTTCGATGTGGCTGCCGTCATCTGGACCAGCAACGGCCTGTACGCGATCGCGAATGGCTTCGTGTATTGTTTCGCGAACACCAACTGGACGAGCTGCGGCGATGCGGGATTGACCTATCCATGTTTTGGCTGGGACGGAGATCATTTGTATGTGGGCGGCCTGGCGGGCCAGGTTGTGCGCTACGAGGGCGGCACGGACTGGACCGACCTGGGCGCGGCAGGGGCAGCTAAAATCTCGGCGATCGCCGGCCTGGGTACGAACCTGTACGCAACGAGCGTCGACGGTTACGTTTACCGCTACCTGGGAGAGCAATCCTGGACCAACATCTGGCCGGACAACGACGCTGGCAATATCCAGGAAATGATCGCGGCCGGCACCAATCTCTATGTAGCTCAATACTACGATGATGCCGGCAAAGACATCTACAAATATGACGGGACCACGTGGGAGAACATCGGCAGCGCGTGGGGGGACAACCAGATTGACAAGTTGCTTTGGCATGGAACCAATCTCTACGCCGGATCCAGCAAAGGCACGGTTTATCGTTATGATGGTGGCACTAACTGGACGTCCCTGAGAAGTTTGGGCAATGCCCATATCACGGGGTTGGCCGGCATCGGCGACCATGTCTACGCCGGCAGCGGGTTGGGCGTGTTCAGGGGCGAGGATCCGGTGATCGCCCAGTATGTCGGCATTTTTGATTTTCAACAGGGCACCAACAGCCCGAACTGGTCGTGGTTAATGACCCACGCGCCGTTCGATCAACTGAATCGCATGTACATCGCTTTTGCCATGTTGAAAAACGGCGAGTTGTCCTACAACATCGGCACCAACGCGCCTGATTCGCAGGCGGCCATCCAGGAAATGGAGAAGATTGACGCCCTGGTCGCCGCCTGCCGCCAGGCCAACCCCAAGGCCACGATCCTGATTTCATCGGGCTACGACGATGGCTCGATGTATCGAGAGGCAGCCACCAACCCCGCCCGCTTCGCGCAGAGCGTGCTGGCCTTTGTTCGCCGGCATCAACTCGACGGCTATGACATGGACTGGGAAAACGGCATTGTCGGCACGGATATGAATGCGCTGCTGCAGGCCACGCGGACGGCGCTGCAAACCAACGTCAACCCCCTCCGCACGGACGGGCAATATTATCTGACCCTGGCGACCTGGCCGACGCCGGGATGGCGGGATTACCAGGACGTCCCGCTCATGGCGAGCTATCTCGACCAGGTCAACATCATGTCCTACGGCGCGCGCGACAGCGCCGTCGAGGATGCGACCGCCTGGCACAACGCGGGCGTGCCCTGGAACAAAATCGTGGTCGGCGTCGAAACCGAAAACGGCTATGAAGGCGACAACGTGGACACGCTGGGCCCGGACGGCACCATCGCCCAAAAATGCCGGTATGCGTTGACCAACGGGTTGGCCGGCGCCATGGCGTGGCGGCTGGACAATGATTATCGCGAACAGAATAGCGCCGCCTATCCCCCCACGTTTCGCGGCGCGCAGACGATGTACATCTACATGACCGGCACGGGTCCGTTGGTCCATTACGTGGACGCGGCCAGCACGAATCCCGTGGCGCCCTTCACGTCGTGGGCGACGGCGGCGACCAACATCCAGGACGCGGTGGACGTGGCGACGAATGGCGCCCTGGTGCTGGTGACCAACGGCGTGTACGCCACGGGCGGCGACACCAACATGGGACGGGTGGTGGTGCGCACCCCCCTGGCCCTGCGCTCGGTCAACGGTCCGGCCGTGACGGTTATTGACGGCGGCGGGATCACGCGCGGACTCTCTTTGGATGAGGGCGTCTCGGTGAGCGGGTTCACCATAACCAACGGCTATGCCGACAGCGCCTTTGGCGGCGGCATTTTCTGCGGCGGATCCGCCGTCATCAGCAACTGCCTGATCACGGGCAACACGGCCGGTTCCGCCGGCGGAGGTGTTTATAGTGGGAGAGTGTTCAACTGCGAACTGATCGGCAACCGGTCCCTGCTGGAAGATGGCGGCGGGGTGGCTTTCGCCTTCGCCTCCGACTGCCTGATCCGCGCTAATAGCGTCGCGCGCTGGGGCGGAGGCGCCGTGAATTCAGACCTGCGGAACTGCCGGTTGGAATACAATGTGGCGCGCGAACGGGGCGGCGGGGCGGCCTGGTCCAGCCTTTCCAATTGCGTGTTGCTCGGCAACTCGGCCTTTTCCGGGGGCGGCGCGACGGTCTGTACGCTGTACGATTGCGCCATCCTCAGCAATTCCGCTTATTTCGGGGGCGGCGCTGAGTATAGTCAAGGTGCTCGCTGCTTGCTGCAGGGCAATACGGCCTCTTACGCCGGAGGTGCTGGGGAGGGTTCGCTCACAAATTGTGTCCTGCGGGACAATACGGCCGTGTACCGGGGCGGCGGCGCCCGGTTGAGCACGCTTTACAACTGCCTGCTGACCGGTAATGCCACCTGGCAAAAGGATGGCGGCGGCAGTGATGACTGTACCCTGTACAACTGCACCGTGATCGACAACACGGCTTATAATGGGATCGGCGGCGGCGCCTTCGAGGGAACGCTTGTGAATTGTATTGTGTATTACAATCAGGCCCGCAGCGGCGCGAATTATTATGACAGTGTCATGACCAACTGCTGTGTCACGCCTATGCCGACCAACAAGAGTGTTGGCGCCATAACCAACGAACCGTGGATCGTCGGTTTTCACAATCCGCGCCTACTGCCGGGGTCGCCCTGTTACAATGCGGGAACCAACCGGGACTGGATGGCGGGCGCCACGGATCTCATGGGCCATCCGCGCATCATGGACGGGATCGTGGATATCGGCGCATGCGAGTGGGGCGGACTGGCAGCGGAAACGGGAGCGTTGACGGCCGTCCTCTCGGCGCCCACCACCCAGGCGGTTCAAGGCGTGGAAGTTGATTTTTTCGCCGAAATTAACGGCCCGGCGACCGGCATGGCCTGGGATTTTGGCGATGGTGCGATTTCGTCCCATCGCTTCCAGGTGAGGCATGCCTGGAGTGCGCCGGGCGTGTATCCCGTGCAACTGACGGCTTGGAATGAAAGCGGGGCCGTCACCGGAACCGTGACCATGACCGTGTTGGCGGCGGGATATTCCTATTACGTCGCCATGGATGGCAACGATACCCACAGCGGTTCGAGCTGGCTGGAAGCCAAACGCACCATCCAAGGCGCGCTGGACATCGCGGCGGCGGGCGCGACCATCTGGGTCAGCAATGGTGTGTATGACACCGGCGGTCGCGCCGTCGAAGGGCTGTCCACGACGAATCGCGCGCTCGTCCGTTTGCCGCTCACATTGCGCAGCGTGAATGGCCCAACGGTCACTGTCATTGACGGCGCCCAGACCGACCGCGGCGTCTATCTGGTGGACGGCGCCACGCTCATCGGTTTTACCCTGGCGAATGGATGGGCCCTGGACGGCTTTGGCGGCGGCCTCTATAGCCAGGCGCACAACGTCATCAGCAATTGCGTGATCAGCGGCAACCGAACCCTGTATGGCGGCGGCGGCGTGTACGGCGGGGAATATTGGCATTGCACCCTGGCCGGCAATACGGTTTCCAACGGCGTGGACGGCAATGGCGGCGGCGCCGCACTCGCCACCCTGTACAATTGCCGGATCGCCGGCAACTGGGCGTGTTCGTTCGGCGGAGGCGCCTACCAGTGTTCGCTCCAACAATGCGTCGTGGAAGACAATTTGACCACGTATCTCGGCGGCGGCGCCTTTGAAAGCGTGCTGTATAACAGCCTCATCCTTCGCAATCATGCGGTGGATGTGGCGGGCGGCGCCCATTTTGGATCGCTCGACAACTGCGTGGTAGCCGGCAACATCAGCGATCATACGTCTGGCGGGGTTTATAACACCGTGGTAAGAAACTGCATCATTTGGAGCAATAACGCCCCAGAAAATCCCAATTGGTGGGCTAGCGAGCCCCCGATCGAGTTTTCCTGCACCACCCCGTTGCCCCCCGGCGCCGGCAACCTCACCAACGACCCGCTCTTCGTCAGCGCTGCCGACCTGCGCCTTCAAGCCGCTTCACCCTGCATCAATGCCGGCACCAACGAGGGCTGGACGGCCGGCGCGGCCGACCTGGCCGGCAACAGCCGCATTATCGGCCCGGCCGTGGACATGGGGGCCTACGAGTTCCCGCTGGCGCCGACCGGCCTGGTGGCCGCCACGGCCGGCGCCGGCGGCTGCCTGTCCGTCAGTTGGAGCGGCGTCAGCGGCTCCGGCGGTTACGCCGTGTACCGGTCAACCTCCAACGTGCCGCCCGGCCAGGCCCTGGCGAACGTGACCACCAACGCCTATTGCGACGGCAGCGCCAGGCCGGGCCAGCATTACTACTACTGGGTCGCCGCCAGTTTCCCCACCGGGCCGGGCGCCCTGAGCGCCGCGGCCATCGGCTGGCTGCGCGGCACGGCCCTGCCCTGGCTCATGCTGCTGCTGGAATAGCGGATGGCGCGCGCCAGGGTGCGTCTCCGCTTGCTTATAGCCCGGGATGCCGGCATAGTTCCGGAGTCGACAAGGAGGACACCCGATGCAGGCAGACCCGCAGATACAGGGCCATGGCCCCAGGACCGCTTTCCAAGCATTGGAAAAATCGGGACGCGATTTTCCAAACATTGGAAAAGTTGCGGGGCATTTTTCCAAACATTGGAAAACCCGGCTGGCGGCCGGGTTGGCCCTGCTGGCCGCCGCCATGCCCGCCGGCGCCGGCGCCTGGATCGGCTGGGCCTGTGGCGGGGTCGAAACCAACGGCGGGGTGCTGCTGTGCACCACCAACGGGGCGGACTGGTTCCGCCAGGGCGTGGGTCAGTTGGGCACGGCCGCGCTGAGCGGCGTGGCGGCGGTCGCGGGCCGGCATGTCTGGGTGGTGGGCGATCCGGAAGGCGGCTATGCGACCATCTATTACTCGCCTGACGCCGGCCAGCATTGGGGGCGGCAGGGCGAGCCGGGCAGCCTGCCCGACGCGCCGCTGCATAAAATCTGGGCCGTGGACCGTCACCGGCTCTGGGCCGTGGGCCCGGACGGAGAAGTGGTCGTGACGGACAACGGCGGCCAAAACTGGATCCGGGTGCCGGTCGGCGGCTTCACCAACATGCTGCAGGGCGTGACCGCCGTGGACCAGTACACCGCATGGGTCAGCGGCGAGAAGAACCCGGCCACGGGCATGGCCGGCCTGTTTTACACCCAGGACAGCGGCCAGACCTGGACGCCGCAGACCAGCCCGGCCATCACCAACGCCAATCACCTGCTGGGCCTGTATGCGCTCGACCCCAACCGGGTCTGGGCGATCGGCGGCCACGAAACCATCCTGGTGACCACCAACGCGGGCGCGCAGTGGGACCTGCTGTTCAAGGGCACCCTGAAAGACGGCAACGAGATCGACGTGCTGGATGACCAGCGCATCTGGATCGCCAACGATTCGATCGTGAACTGGACCACCAACGGCGGCGCGACCTGGGCCGGGCACAACACGCCCGATTACACCATGGACGTGTCCACGCCCGACGGCACCAACATCTGGGCCATCAGCAGCAGCTACTGGGGCGGGGCGATCTACCATTCGGCCGACGGCGGGGCCACCTGGAGCGGCGTCACCAACACCGGCTGGAGCGGACTGTTCACGGTCGTGGTGCAGCCGGCGCCGATCGCGCGCACCTTGTACGTGGACGCCGCGGCCGGCCACGCGACCGCGCCCTACAGCTCGTGGGACGCGGCCGCCTCGAACATCCAGGACGCGGTCGCCGCGGCCGCGGACGGCGACCTGGTGCTGGTGACCAACGGCGTGTACGACCGCGGCGGGGCCGTGGCGCCGGGCGGCGAGATCGTCAACCGGGTCATGATCGCCAAGCCGATCGACGTTCGCAGCGTCAACGGCCCGGACGCCACCTTCATCGTCGGCGCCGGGCCGGACGGTTCCAACGCGGTGCGCGGGGCCTACCTGGGGCTCGGGGCGCAGCTCGCCGGGTTCACCATCACCAACGGCCACGTGCTCGCCAGCAGCCAGGGCTTGCCGGTTGACCTGGCCGGCGGCGGGGCCTGCCTCGAGGGGTCCGCGTTGCTCAGCAACTGCGTGGTCAGCGGCAACAGCGGCAGCGCCATCACCTTGGGCAATAGCAGGGGCACCACCATCCTCGGGCCGCCGCAGCTGCGGGATTGCCTGGTGCAAGGCAACCAGGGCCGGGCCGGCGCCGGGATCAACATCAACGGGGCCGGCGATGTGCGCCACTGCGTGATCACCGACAACACCGCCGCAGGCGACGGCGGCGGCGTGTTCGTGACCGCCTTTTTCGAGGGCCTGGTGGTGCTGATCGAAAACTGCTTCGTCGCCGGCAACCAGTCAACCGACGAGCAGGGGGCGGCCGGCGGCGGGATGAGCGCCTCCGGCTCGTTCGTCATCCGGCACTGCACGATCACCGAGAACTCCGCCACCGGCCAGGGCGGCGGCCTGTACGCCAGCGGCGATCCCACGCGCAACGAGAGCGAACTGGTCAACACGTTGATCTACAACAACACCGCCCCGTTGGACACCAACACGTTCGCCGAAGACGTCGCCATCCGCAACTGCTGCTCCGTGCCGGAACTGGCCGGGACCAACAACCTCGCGGCCGACCCGCGCCTGCTGGGCGTGCGCAACCCGCACCTGGCCGAGGCGTCCCCCTGCCGCGGCGCCGGGACGACCAACGCCGTGGCGGCCGGCGCGCTCGATATTGACGGCGAGCCGCGGGTCGTGGACGACCAGACCGGCATCGGCTGCGACGAATACATCGCCACCAACATCACCGGCGACCTCAGCGCGCGCATCCTGGCGGATGAGCGAACGGTCCTGGTGGACGTGCCGCTGGTCCTGGCCGCCGATGTCCGCGGCAAGGCCCAATGGCAGCGCTGGCAGATCGACACCAACGGCGGCATGCGCTGCCTGACCAACACCGTCCACGTCACCCAGACCTGGCCGGTCGCGGGCGTCTATACCGTGCGCCTGGAGGCGGTCAACCTCGACCAGGCCGTGGCCACGACCCTGGTGGTGCTGGTGTCGGCGTCGGCCGAGCATTACGCCGCGCCGGGCGGCGGCAACATCTATCCCTACACCAACTGGGCCATGGCCGCCACCAGCCTGGCCGTGGCGGTCGACACCTGCCCGGCCGGCGGGGTGGTGCACGTGGGCGCCGGCGTGTACCGCGAGGCCGCGGCCGTCACGCTCGACCGGGCGCTGACGGTCCTGGGGGCGGGCGCCGGCGCCAGCGCGCGGGTGGACGGGCAGAACACCCACGCCTGCTTCTACCTCAACCATCCCCAGGCGGTGATCTCCAACCTGACCCTGGTGAACGGCTATGCGGCCGCGCAAGGCGGCGGGGCCTACGTGCGCGACGGCCTCGTCACCCACTGCGTGGTGGTCTCCAACTACGCCTTCAGCCAGGGCGGCGGCCTGGACTGCTGGGGCGGCGCCCGCGTGGAACACTGCGTCGTGAGCGGCAACGAGGCCGGCAAGTGGGGCGGCGGCCTCATGGCCGCCGACCAGACCCTGGTGCGCAACTGCTTCATCCAGGACAACCTGGCGCACAACTACGGCGGCGGTGCGGACATTGGCGAAAACGTCGAACTGCAGAACTCGTACATTACCGGCAACCGCTCCTTTGGCGGCGGCGGCGTGCACCTCGACGCCGGCGGCACGGCGCGCAACTGCACCATCGTGAAGAACGCGGCCACCGACAGCGGCGGCGGGGTGTACTTCCGCTCGGACACCGCCGGCGCCACCTACAACTGCATCGTCTATCACAACGAGGCGCCGGTCGGCCCGAACATCGCCTTCCTGGTCCACATGACCGGCACGGTGGCCTACACCTGCGCCGCGCCGCTCATCGGCGGGCCCGGCAACATCGCGGCCGAGCCCGTGCTGCTGGGCCTCGACAACCCGCACATCGTGGCGGCGTCGCCCGGCATCAATGCCGGCAGCACCAATCTGGTCCTCGGCCTGGAGCAGGACATTGACGGCGAAGCCCGCGTGTATGGCGGGACCGTGGACATGGGCTGCGACGAGTTCATCGGCACCAACATCCTCGGCCCGCTTTCCGCCGCTATCCGCGGCGAAACCCAGGTCGTGGCGGGCGAGGCCGCCGACCTGTTCGCCGACATCCGCGGCAAGGCCTGGGGCTACGTCTGGACCGTGGCCGGGCCGGGCGCCACGGCGGTGGTGGCCAACACGTTCATGATCGATCCCGACTGGCCGGTGGCCGGCCGCTACGAAGTGGTCCTGACCGCCTCGAACCTCGCGACCAGCGCCGCGGCCACGGTCAGCGTGCACGTGGTGGACGCCGGGTTCACCAACTACGTCGCCCTGGCCGGCGCGCATGTCGCGCCCTACACCAACTGGGCCATGGCCGCCACCAACCTGCAGGCCGCCATTGACGAGTGCTGGGTCGGCGGCGTGGTGCTGGTCCAGACCGGCCGCTATGACCTTGACCAGACCGTCGAGCTGGCCAAGCCGATCACCGTGCGCGGCGCGGGCGCGCGCGACGAGGCGGCGCTCGACGGCGGCCACGTTGTCCGCGTGATCAACATCGCCGACCCGCGCGCCGTGCTCGAAGGGCTGACGGTCACCCGCGGCCGGGATAACGATGCGGCCGGGATTTACATGATCGAGGGCACGGTCACCAACTGCGTCATCGCGAACAACATCAGCACCCGGCTCGGTGGCGGGATGCGCTGCGCCGGCCACAGCCTGCTGACCGACAGCCTCGTGAGCGGCAACATCTCGCCCAACTGGCCGGGCGGTGTATTCTGTTCCGGCTACGCCCTGGTGCGCCAGTGCATCATCGAGAGCAACACCGCCAGGAACTCCGGGGGCGGCGTGTACCTTGACCAGGGCGGCACGGTGTCTGGCTGCGTCCTGCGCGCCAATGCCGCCGCCAAGGGCGGCGGGGTGTACCTGCACTATGCCGGCACGGTCACCCACTCGCTCATCACCAGCAACAGCGGCGCCAACGGCGCCGGCGCCTACCTGTACTGGGGCGGCGTGGTGACCAACTGCGACATCACCTGGAACTGGGGCGGCCAGGACGGCGGCGGCGCGTGGTTCACCTCCGGCGGCCTGGTCACCGACAGCCGCATCCAGCACAACTTCGCCGATCAAAACGCCGGTTCGGGCGGCGGCGCGCTGCTCAGCAACGGCGGCGTGCTGCGCCGCTGCGACGTGTCCACCAACTCCGCGTCCCGCGGCGGCGGCGTGTTCTCGCAGTACAACCGCCAGGAAGGCGGGATGATCGACGCCTGCCACATCCATCACAACACCGCGCCCGCGGGCTGGGACGCCGGCGTGGGCGGCGGCGTGGCGCTGTATCAAAACGACGCCATCCGCGACTGCCTGATCGACCACAACACCGTCGACGGCCAGGTCGGCGGCCTGCTGATGCAGAGCGCCAGCCTGGCCCAGAACTGCACCATCGTCCACAACACGGCCAGCAACAGCGTCGGCGGTCTCGCCATTGGCGCCGGCAGCGAGGTGGACAACTGCATCATCTACGACAACTTCGCGCCCAGGCAGGCCAACTGGGACGTGGCCGGCGACCTTACCGTCGACCACGCCTGCACGGTCCCGGACTACGTGGGGTTCACCGCCACGGTGACCAACCAGCCGCAGTTCGCCGGCACCGCGACCAACAACTACCGGCTGCTCGCCGCCTCGCCCTGCGTCAATGCCGGGGTCAGCGACTACTGGATGGCCGACGCGCAGGATCTGGACGGCCGGCCGCGCCTGATCGGCCCGGCCGTGGATATCGGCGCCTACGAATACCCGCTGGCGCCGGACAGCCTTGTCGCAGCCTCCAACGCCGTGGGCTGTGTCCAGCTCAACTGGGAGTTGGTCACCGGCGCGCTGGGGTATGCCATCTACCGCTCGTCGTCGCCCGTGGCGCCGACCGGTGCCCTGGCGGTCGTGGGCACGGACACCCACTCGTGGTGCGACTCCGCGGCCCAACCCGGCCAGCATTATTACTATTGGCTGGCCGCCCGCTACGCGCAGGGCGACAGCGCGTTGAGTGCTTCGGCCATGGGTTGGCTGCGTGGCCGCGCCCTGCCGTGGCTCATGCTGCTGCAGTAGGCCGGCATTATTATTACTGGCTCAAGGCCCGAGATGGTGTGGAAGCCAGCGCCCGGAGCGCCTTCAACCTGGAAAGAGCAGATGAACTACGAATCACGCGAAACACGCGAATGCATCACTTTGACTCTCTGCTAAATATGTACGGCAATGGCTCGAATGCTTCCTGCACCCAACAGGTGAAGGATGTTATTCTCAACTTGTTCGCCCGTTCCTCTTTCTGCGGTAACGAATTTCGCGTTATTCGCGTGTTTCGTAGTTAATTCAAATGCTGAGTTTAGGTTCAACCGTCAAAGCGATACCCAATGGCGTGCACCGTTTTGATGTGGCTGGGACGGGCCGGATGGGGCTCGACCTTGCCGCGCAAGGTGGTAACGCAGCGGTCCACGCTGCGCGTGTTCACGAACAGGCCATGGCCCCAGACGGCGTTCAGGATCTGATCCCGCGTGAGGGCCCGTCCGCCATTGCGCGCCAGGAACACCAGCAAGTCGAACTCTTTGGGCGTGAGTGGAACTTCCCTGCCATTTTTCAAAACGAGGCGCGAGGATACCTCCACGGTGAGGTTGCCAAACTCCAGGCGTTGGTCGGCTTCCTTGTGCCGGCGCCGAAGAAAGGCCTGCGCGCGGGCCAGCAGTTCCTGGATGCTGAACGGTTTGGTCACGTAGTCGTCCGCGCCAAGGTTCAGGCCGAGGATGATGTCCGATTCCTGGCTCTTGGCCGTCAGCATGATAATGGGCATTTCCAGGTCGGCCGCGCGCACGGCGCGGCAGATTTCGTAGCCGTTGATGTCCGGCAGCATGATGTCGAGAATGATCAGCTCGGGTTTGCGGTCCACGGCCAGTTGCAGGCCTGCATGGCCGTTGGCCGCCGCCAGGACGCGATAGCCGGCATGGGTGAAGTTGTCCTTCAAGCCCCGCAGAAGGGTTGGGTCATCTTCGATGATTAGCACCCGCTCCGCGTTCATGGCATGGCCTCCGCGCTTTGCCGGTCAGGGTCGGCCGGGATGATGACCTGGAACAGACTGCCCTGGCCTGGCCGGCTGGTGATGGCGATGCGGCCGTGATGGGCCCGCACAATGAAGTCGACGATACTCAACCCAAGGCCGCAACCGCCGGTGGTTCGGGAAAGCGACTGGTCCACTTGATAAAAAGGTTTGAAGATGCGCCGGATCTCCCGCGCGCTCAGTCCGATCCCGTGATCTTGAACTTCGAACACCACCCCCGCCGCGGTTGGGCGCGCCCGCAGGTGGATATCCCGCGCCGCACCGGAATATTTGAAGGCGTTGTCGAGCAGGTTGATCAACACGGTCACGAGCGCGTCATGATGGCCGGTCAGGCGCGGCAACGCCGGGTTGGTTTCGACCTGCAAACGGAAACCCGCCGCGGCCAGGCGCCCTGCGACGGAGGCGGCCGCGCTCTGCACGATGGCGTCCGCGGTGATTTCCTGAAACTCGAACGAGGGCTTGTTCCGTTCCATGCGGGAGAAGCTCAGGAAGTTGTCGATCAGCCGCGTCAGCCGTTCGTTTTCCCTGGCGATCATGGCCAGGTATTCGCGCGTGGCCTGCGGATCGTCAACGCGGCCGGCCAGCAGAGTATCCACCAGCAGGCGGATGGCGGCCAAGGGCGTTTTCAACTCGTGCGTGACCGTGGCCACAAAATTGTTTTTCAGCCGGGTCAGGCGCACCTGCCTGACCAGGTAGCGGGTCAACAGCAGGGCCGAGATGAAGATCACGAGAATGACCAGGACAGCCACCCAGGCATACAGGTTGGCCTGGCGGGCCGCCGCCTCGGCAAAGGGATCCGGCCCCTGCAAAAAAAAGCGGAGCTCCCAATCCGGCATCCGCGCGCCTGCGGAGGCGGTCAGGAACGGGGCCGGGGCGGGCGCCGCGCTTTTCAACGTCAGCGCCATGGCGGTGCCCGGCAGCGCCGCCGGGTCCGCCCCAATCCGGGCCAGGGCATTGGTGATATACGTGGTGGAATACAAGCCCACCGTCCTGAAATCACGGCCAGGCAACTGCCAGACAGCACCCGCCTGCGCCAGGACCGGCGGCCGGGGTGGCGCCGGCGGGTTGCCGACATACTGCAGGGCCAATTTTTCGGCCACCAACGTTGGAAAGACCAGGCTTGCATCCAACTGCCGCACTTGTTCCATCAGGAACACGCGCTGCGCGGATGGCAGGGCCTGGGATTGGTAATCGTTCAACCTGGCGGCCAGCGTCCTGACCAGGCCGGTCCGCCGGGCGGGGTCAAGACAACGGATCGCCAGGAGCTGGGCGTCAGGCGCGATGAGCCGTCCGGATTCATCGGTTGCGACCCTTAACTCCGGGGCGTCAAGTTGCTCCAGGATGCGCAGCGCTTCCCCGGTCTGGCCGCTCTTGAACCGGCAGCGCATTTCCGCCCGGAGCGCCATGGCCGCGCCGCCGGCTGGCGCCGGGCTTTCCGCCATGGCGGCATACCGGTCAGCGGCGGTGGCCGGATCATGCTGGCGGAACTCCAGCTGTTCCGCCGCCTCCCAGGCAGCTTGGCGCTGCAGCGTGGAATGGGTCGGGCGCGCTGGAAGCCGGGGATAGGCGAGTTTCCCTTCGGCGTCATACAAGACCGCGCTTTCGGCCGCGCCGTCGATTACCAGGCGGGCAAAGCGCCGGCCATGGCTTTCCCCGGCGACCACGGTCGAGAGGGACTCGATCCGGTTGCTCCAGAACGCGTCCAAGGCCGCGCGGCGCGTCGCCATGTGCTGCTCGTAGAGTTGCACCAATTTCTGGCGCACCGCCAGGCGTTCGTTGCGCGCGGCCTGGTTCATGAACCACAACAGGCAGATGGACGGCGCGGTGACGGTCAGCAGCAACAGGGCCAGCAGGGGCCAGATGGGCTGGCCCCCGCCTGGATTTCCCAGCCGCGGCGGGCGTCTATTTTCCGGATGGGCCATCAGGTACCCCGGCGGCATTGATCTGCGCCGCCTCTTTCAGCATCCCTTCCGGGATCGGCGTGGGCTGCCCCTGTTCATCCGCCGTGGCAAACAGGATCACGTACTCTCGAGCCGCCGACCCGGCCAGGCTTTTGAAATTCTTATGGCTCGGGCTGTTGATGCCGACCCAGTACACCTTGCCCGGCTCCAGCTTGACCGGCAGCCGGCAGGTGACGCGATCGGCATCGTAGGCCGAGCTGCCGGCCATGGCCGGGAACGTCTCGGGCGGTCCGCACCAGGACCATTGCCGATCGCGCATGGGCTGGTTAAAGCTGGCCGTGATCTCCTTCAGGGCGGGATCCACATCGGTGGTCAACGTGACGGGGGCCGTGCTGGTCACCACGGTGGCGGCGGCGGGCGCCGAGACCGGCCCGAGGTAATCGGCGGGGTTGTCATAATCCACAAGCACGACCTCGTAGGGTTCCCGGGCGCGCAGGATGCGGAGGATCTGGCCGGCCTCGTTCACCCAGATATCCGTCCGGCTGCCCTTGTGTTTCTTGAACCACGTGTGGCTGTCACTTTTCTGCATTTGAACAAGGTGGCGGGCCTTGAACCGGCCGTTGGGCAGGTCCACCCCGTCCTGGTCCGCCAGGTCCAGGGAGATCACGTATTCATTCAGGGCGTCGCCGCGATTATTGACGTCATACACGATCAAGTCCTGCGGGCCGCCTTGGGCGAAGTCGTAAGCCTTGAGCAGGACATATTCCGACAGGTACGGGTCGGGCCGGCTGTTGAAATCCGGCCGGGCGCCGGGCGTGATGGTATTGGTCCTGATGGGATCAGGTCCCTGGATCCAGATGACCTGGTGGCGCAGGAAGCGGAACTGTTGTCCTTCCCCGCCCGAGTACTTGCTGGTGTATTCCAGCGGCAAGCCCTGGGCATCCGTCACGAGCGTATAGGTCGCGCCGCCCAGGTCTTCCAGGCTGTAACGCAGGTTGCCGTCGGCGTTGCGCCGGCACTCGTAGCGGACATCCTGGTTACCCCAGAGATGCCGGTACGTGCCGTTGAATACCGGGACGCCTCCGGATCCGAAGCCGGCCGGCAGCGATGGCGGCGCGGTTTTCAGGCGAGTCAGGCGTTGCCGGGCCTGGTCGTTCAAGGCCGCTTCTTCGGGATAGTTGACCAGCACCTTTTCGAAGGCCGCGCTGGCTTGTTCCTGCGCGCCCTTTTTTTCATAGCACAGGCCCAGCTTGAACTGCGCCTGCGCGCTGATCTGCCGGCTGGCGGCGGCTTCCTGGAGGATGCGCTGGTAAACCGCGATGGCGCCATCCAGATCGCCGGCGGTCTCCTCGGCATAGATCGCCTGTTCCAGCAGGCTGGACAAATCAGGCGCCGGTTCGGCCCATGCCGTCGTGGCGATCCACCATGCCGCCGCTAGCCGGCAGGCCCAGGCTGCGCGCCTGGTTCTTGGCCCGGATATCCTCATCTTCATGTCTTGGTTCCCTTCGTACTGGATTGGCCGTCGCCCGCCGGGGTGATTCCCGGCCGAACCGGCCTGATCCATCTTTTGAGAGGCAACCTACCAGGACACTATTACCAAATTGTTACCCGGAAGTCCTTTTTTTATCCGTCCGGCAGGTGCCCGGCACGCAGGCTCTGTTGCTCGCCAAGCACGCGAAGATCGCCAAGTGATCGTGGGGCGGATCAGTTGTCTTGGCGCTCCTGGCGCACTTGGCGCGAGGACCACCGCGCCCCACCCGCGCCGGCGGCCAACGCCCCTGGGTTCCTCCTTGTTACGCCCCCGGCCCCGCGATATTCTGGTCTCATGGTGCCGCACCATCCGGAGGCCGTTTCAGCATGGTCCGGCACTGAACCCCAACCCGGGAGCATGCGTGTGAATGAGCAGGGATTGATTTACGGCCTTGAAGATCGCCCGCCCTTTGGCATGGCACTGCTGGCGGGGTTTCAGCATCTGCTGGCGATCTTTGTCGGCATCATCACCCCCACCCTGGTGCTGGGCGCCGCGCTGGGGTTCCAGGCGGAAGTACCATACCTGATCAGCATGTCGCTGATCATTTCAGGCGTTGCCACTTGGATCCAGTGTCACCGGCTGGGGCCGGTCGGGTCGGGCCTGCTCAGCATCCAGGGCACCTCATTTGCCTTTGTTGGCTGCCTGCTGATCGTTGGGCATGCGGCGCGCGACCAGGGCCTGGACACGCGCCACGTGCTGGGCCTGATCTTCGGCATGTGCCTGGTGGGCTCCACGATCGAGATGGTTTTGAGCCTGTTCCTGGTCCAGTTGCGGCGCATCCTGGCCCCGGTGGTGACCGGCCTGATCGTGCTGCTGATCGGGTTGAGCCTTGTCCGGGTGGCCGTGGTGGACATGGGCGGCGGCGCGGCGCTGCTGGCCCGCGATCCCACGCACTTTGGCGCGCCGGCCAACCTGGCGCTCGGCCTGTTCGTCCTGGTGCTGGTGATGCTGCTGAACCGCAGCCGGTGGCCGCTCGTGCGCATGGGCGCGATCATGCTGGCGCTGTTCGCCGGCTACGCGTTGTGCATCGCCCTGGGCCGGGTGTCGTTCGCCGGATGGGCCGACCAGCCGCTGGTCAGCGTGCCCGTGCCGTTCAAGTATGGACTGGGTTTTGACTGGCACCTGTTCCCGCCCATCGCGTTTCTCTACCTGATCATCACGCTCGAATCCGTGGGCGACCTCACCGCGACCTCGCTGGTTTCCAATGAACCCGTGGAGGGCCCGCTCTACTTGAGGCGCCTGCGCACAGGGGTCCTCGGCGATGGCGTCAACTCCGCCCTGGCCTCGGTGTTCAACACCTTTCCCAACACCACGTTCTGCCAGAACAATGGCGTCATCCAGTTGACCGGAGTCGCCAGCCGCCACGTGGGGCTGTATATCGCGGGCCTGCTGGTGGTGCTGGGGCTGTTCCCGGTCATTGGCGAATTCTTTGCGCGCATGCCGCCGCCGGTGCTGGGCGGGGCCACGCTGGTCATGTTCGGCACCGTGGCCGCGTCGGGCCTGAAGATTGTCGCGGCCCAACCGCTCGACCGCCGCAACCTCCTGATCATCGCGGTGACCCTGGGCGTGGGGCTGGGCGTCCAGGTGGTGCCGCAGGTGCTCAGCCAACTCCCGGACGCAGCGCGCCACTTCTTCGGGTCGTCCATCACCACCGGCGGCATCACGGCGATGCTGGCGCACCTGCTGCTGCCGGGCGAAAAAGACAAAGCCTCCCCGCCGGCATAAAATGGCTTCCCGGCCGAACCATTTAGCCATATGCTGAAGCCATAGTTTGCACTACAACCAAGGATGAACATGAGATCTTTTATACGGGCAGTCGGTGGTGTGGGTATCGCGGCATTCCTGTTGGGTGCTGTGCCCCTGGCGATGGCGGAAGACGGGGAACTGGACGCCTGGTCAGCAGCGCTGGCGGGTGAGACGGCCCCGCCCGGCCTGGCCGCGGCGCCACCGGAAGTCGCGGCCGGGTTGGCGGCGCTGTTGCGCCAAGCGGCGCCGGCGCCCCGGCAGGCGCTCCGGATAACCGCGCCCCAACGGCTGGCCGCGGCGGACGGCAGCGAGGCATGGCGCCTCCAAGCCGATGATGGCGCCATCAGCTACACCCTGGGTGCGCGCCGCCGGGACGGCGACTGGCAGCCGCTGTACTTCCTGGCGACCGGCCTGCCGGCCCGGCCGGCCGCGACCTTCGAGGATGCGCTCGCACAGGCGCGCGCCGTGGTCCTGCGCCACAAGACCGGCGGCCGGGAAATATCCGCCGTGCGCGCGCCGGTGCGGCGCGGCCAGGCCCGCCTGGAAACCTGGGGGGCCAAAGAGATTGAAATGCCCTGGGACACCGGCTGGGTGTTCATGGTGGACGATGCGCCGCTGGCCAACTGGGCGCATCCCTGCCGCTATGTTTTCGTGGCGGCCGACCTCTCGGCCGTGGCCGTGCGCTACGCGCTCACGCCCCTGACGGTCGGCGCGGATGCCAAAGCGGCGCCGGGCCAGGCCCCGGCCCTCGAAGTGGTCATCCCCTTCGTAGACCCTCGGCCGGCGGGTGGCCCGCCCAGGCAGGCGGAGGGGCCGCGGCCCCGGACGTTTCGCTACGATGGCAACGTATCCAACTGCTACGCGGTCATTGTCTCCGGCGGGTACAACCTGCTCAACAACCACATCCGGTACTGGGGCGACGCCGCCTACGTTTACAGCACCCTGACGCTGAAATACGGCTACCCCAAGACCAACATCTACGCCCTGGTTTCGGATGGTCTCGACCCTGCCGCGGACCGCAGCGACAACTCCAACTCGCCGTTTGACCTCGACGGCGACGGCCTGGACGACACCCGCGCCGCCGCCACGGCCGCCAACGTCAGCAACGTGCTCGTCGAACTCCAGGGGCGGTTGCAGCCCGGCGACCAGCTGTTCGTTTTTTTCACCGACCACGGCAGCCCCACCGGCGGCGGCGGCGAATGGGACGTGGAACTCAACCTGTGGAACATGGAAGTCCTGCGCGACATTGATCTCAAGGCGCTGACGGAACCGATCGCCTGTCCGGTTATATTCGCCATGGAACAATGCTATAGCGGCGGGTTTCTCAATGATCTGACCCAGTCCAACCGCGCGGTGGCCACGGCCGCCTACTACAACGAATCCTCCTACGCGGGCAACACCTACCCCTTTTTTGACCAGTGGGCTTACCATTGGACCGCCGCCGTGCGCGGGTTTTATCCGCAAACCAACGCCCCCTGGATCGACACCACCCCCTGCGATGGCGACCTCAACGGCGACGGATTCGTGTCGTTCGAGGAGGCGGACCGCTACGCGTTTGCCCATAAATACAGTAGGGACAACCCCATGTACGCCGACCATCCCGTCGGCCTGGGCAAGCAGACCTTTTTCTCGGCGCCGAACCGGCAGGACGTGGGCATGGGCGAGTTCGTTTTCGATGCCGTGGCGACGCAGGTGGTGGCGGGGGTCGCTTTCCCGTTGCGCATCTCGGCCCAAAACGTGTTCGGCGACGTGATGACCAACTACGCGGGCGCGCTCAACCTGTGGGCGGAAGCCGCGCCGAACGATCCCGGTGTCTACGTGGGAACCGGCTCGATGGAATCTGCGCATCCCTTGCATTCCGTCTGGATGGATTCCCGGTCACAGGTCATTTATCCCCCCGCCGTCATGGGCGGCGCGCGAACGCTGGATGGCCTGGCCCTCAACATCACCGAGGTTCCGCCCCTCGCGTTGAACAACTGGACGATTCGTTTGAAACATACCGACCTGTCGGCCTATCCGACCAATCCGGTCTGGGAAACCGAAAACTGGACGATCGTTCAATCCACCAACCTGACGATTTCGACGACGGGCTGGGTCGTGTTCGCGTTCAGCCAGACGTTTGAGTACAACGGCACCCAAAGCCTGATGCTGGATTTCAGTTTTCACAATAGCAGCTACGTAAACAACGGCTTTTGTCGCGCCACGGAATCCACGAACTTCATCGCGGTCAGCTACTCTTCCGACAATGCCGATGGCGAACCGCTGGCGTGGTCCAATGACGTTCCCCTGCCCGAACCGACGACACTGTTCCCGAATCTGCGCTTCGGGCCGCCGCCGGTGCCGGTGCATGTGGCGGTGGCGCCGACCAACCTTTCCGGTTTTGTCCATGGCATCTGGACGGGGACAGTCATGACGCTGAACTCCGCCGCGCAAGCCTGGTTGCACTGCTTGGACGCGACGAACGCGGCCTGGCGAGGCGGGTCGGATTGCCTGGCAATCATCCCCGGCGCGCCGCCCGCGCTCACGGCCGGACAGGGCGCGGCCTTTGATCGCGTGCCGTTATCGTGGGATGCCGCGGCCGGCGCCGAAACCTATTCAGTCTGGCGGAGCCTGACCCCTGATGTGGCGACCGCCGAGTTGCTGGCTGACGGTCTGACCAGCTCGGTCTACGACGACGTGAGCGCCACCGCGCACACCCTTTATTATTACTGGGTGAACGCATGCAGTCATGCCGGTTGCGGCGCTTTCAGCCCGGCGGCCACCGGCCAGGTCGCCTACTGCTCCCTCACGGCGACGGTTTCGACGCTCTATTTCAACATGAACCAGGACGGCCCGTGGCCGCCTGCGCAGTCGTTTTACATCATCAACGACAGCAGCATCGAACAGGAGTACGACGCGGTGGGCGCGCCCGCGTGGGCGGACATCAACCCCCGCACCGGCATTTTGGCTCCGGGCCAAAGCAACTTGCATACGGTTACGTTCAACGCGCAGGTCACCAATCGGGCGGCGGGAGTCCATCAAGTCCCGTTCATCCTGTCCACCGTGAACGAGTGCCATGTTTTGCTGAATATTCGCAATGTGCTGACAATCCAGCCGGCCGTTCCCAACATCCATCATGTCCGTTGGGACAGCACGAACCCGGTGGCACCCTTCCTCACCTGGGAAACCGCCGCCACCACCATCCAGGACGCGGTGGATGCGGCCACCAACTGCGCACTGGTCATTGTTGCCAACGGAGTTTACGCCACCGGCGGCAAAGCGGCGGGCAACGGTCACGCGCTGACCAACCGCGTCTGCGTGGACAAACCGATCACCGTGCGCTCGCTCAGCGGACCCGCCGGCACGTTCATCGTCGGCGCCGCTTCCGGCGGCACGAATGAATATGGCTTCGATGCCGTGCGCGGGGTTTGGCTCGGGAGCGGGGCAACGTTATCCGGTTTCACGGTGACCAATGGCTTCACCTTCGCCAAGGACGAGGACGCCGAGCAGGAATTCGATTTCGTGGGCGGCGGCGTTTTCTGTTCCGACTCATCCGGCACAATCAGCAACTGCGTCATCGCCGGCAATGCCGCGCCTGTCGCGGGCGGCGGGGTATACCAGGGAACCCTTTACAACAGCGCCCTGATCGGCAACCGCGCCACGGATGAAGATGCCGCCGGCGGCGGCGCGGCGGGCGCCACGCTGTGGCGTTGCCGCATCCTGCGCAACACGACCGGCGGGGCCGGCGGGGGCGTGGCCGACGGCACGATGTACAACTGCCTGGTGAGCGGCAACGCGGCCGGCTATGAAGGCGGCGGCGTGTATGGCGGCGTGGCCCGCAGCTGCGTCGTGGTCGGCAACCAGGCCCGGTTCGGCGGCGGCGCCGCGGGCGTGTTTTTTGGCGGCGATTACCAGGTGCGGTGCGAATTATACAACAGCATTGTTTGTAGCAATGCCAGCAACCATGGGGAGGCCAACCATCGGGCAACCCTGATGTACGACTGTTGCACACTGGGTTGGTCTGACGGCGAGAACATCTACTACGGGGATCCCCTCTTTCGCAATCCGGGTTCGGGCTCCGGCGGAACCTATGTGGAGGGCAACTACCGGCTGCTGTCCAATTCGCCCTGCATCAACCGGGGCCGCAACGAGCCATGGATGGAGTCTGCGCGCGACCTGTCAGGCAACCAACGAATCTGGGGCGGCCTGGTGGATATGGGGGCCTACGAGTTTTACGCCGCCGGCGTGCTGATCACCGCCCCGGATACGCTCGACTTCAGCCTGGTCGAAGTCGGGACCAGCAGCCGGGTGGCCTGGGTGGTGGGCAATGTCGGCACAGAACCCATGACGCTTGGCGGCTTCACCATCCAGGGCGCGGGCGCGGCGGCCTACCAACTGGCGGGGCTGCCCGGCGCCATTGACGCGGGCCGCGCCGCCACCTGTACCGTGACCTTCGTTCCGCCCGCCGCCATGACCTTTACGGCGGTGGTGGCGGTGGTGCATGACGCCAGCAACCAACCGTCACCCTTCATGCTCTCCTTGAGCGGAAGCGGCGCCATGCGTGGCGACAAGTATGTCCGGAAAGACAATCCCGGCGCCACGTACCCCTACAGCACCTGGGCCACCGCCGCCGGCACCATCCAGGACGCCGCCGACGCCGCCATGGCCGGCGACACCATCTGGGTGACGAACGGCCTCTATGACCAGGGCGGGCGCGCAGCCGGGTTGCCCCACACCCTGACCAACCGCGTCTGCATCGCACGGCCCGTCACCCTGCGCTCGGTCAACGGCCCGGCCGTCACCTTGATCGCCGGCGCCGCCGACCCGGCCTCCACCAACGGCCTCGGGACGAACGCCGTCCGCTGCGCCTGGCTCGCCGAGGGCGCGACGCTGATCGGCTTTACGCTGACCAACGGGGCCACCTTCTTTGATGAACATGACCTCATCAATACCTCTGCCGGGGGGCTTTGGTGCGAGGACGACAACGTGGTCGTCAGCCAGTGTGTTTTCGTTGGAAACAGCGCGGTCTATGCCGGCGGCGTTTTTGGCGGCCGCCTGTACCACTGCGAAATGCGGCACAACCGGGCCTTTGTCGCCGGCGGCGTTTTGGCGGCCACGGTGTTCGACAGCCGGATTACCGCCAACGCGGCTGTCAACGCTGCTGGCGGCGCCGCCAACTGCGAGTTGACCCGCTGTTCGATTACCGGCAACTCGGCGCAACAAGGCGGCGGCACCTACGGATGCTATCAATACCAGTGTCTGCTGGCCGGCAACACCGGCGGCTGGGGAGGCGGCGCCTATGGCATGCACACAAGTCCATTCCTGTTCGACGGCTGCGTGATTTCCAACAACACCGCGGCCTATGGCGGCGGCGCCTACGACGAAGATGGCTTCAGCCAGACCACCAACTGCCTCATCATCGGCAATACGGCCTCCATGGAAGGCGGCGGCTTGTACCGCGGCCGCCACTACAATCCGCTCATTCTCGGCAACCAGGCCGCGACCAATGCCGGCGCCATCTATTCCGGCTTGGTCCACAACGGAACCATCGTAGGCAACACGGCGGGAAGTTCCGGCGGCGGGGCCATGTATTCCTATTTGAACAACAGCATCCTGGTGGACAATGTGCTGACCAACGGCGCCCTGGCCAACTGGGTGGACGTCGACCAATGGGGGTCTGTCATCACCTATACCTGCACCCAACCGCTGCCGACCAACGGCCTCGGCAACATCACCAATGCCCCGCTCTTCCGCGGCGCGACGGATTACCGCCTCCAGGGGAGTTCCCCCTGCATCAACGCCGGAACGGTTGAAGACTGGATGTCCGGCGCCGCCGATTACGCCGGCAATCGCCGCATCATCGGCCCGGCGGTGGACATGGGCGCCTACGAGTATTTGCTGGCGCCAAGCAGCCTCGTGGCGGCCACCAATAGCGGCGCCGGCTGCCTGCAACTGACCTGGGCTGGCGTGGCCGGCGCCGGCGGGTTCGCCGTGTTCCGTTCCACCACCACCAACGTGCCCGGCACGGCCCTGGCCGTGGTGGCCACCAACTCGTTCTGCGATGCCACCGCCAAGCCCGGCCAGCGATACTATTACTGGGTCAATGCCCAGTACACGACCGAGGCCAGCACGCTGGGCGCGCGGGCGGTCGGCTGGCTGCGGAACCAGGCGCTGCCCTGGCTCATGCTGCTGCTGGAATAGGGTTCGGGGTTCAGGACCGTAAGATCTGCTCTGGCGTGGCACGGCTCTGGAATATGAAATGGAGACCAAGCGCTATGAACCGTCGCCTGGGCGCTGTGAAATGGAGCCCGCGCGGTATCCGGCGACGCCCATGCCCGAAAAAGTAATCTTATCTGTATTATGCTGCCATGAAAGCCGCCTGGCCACCTGACGAGGTTTTTCGCTGTTTCCAGTGGAATGAAAGGGCCGTGATGCTGGCGCGTATCTTTAAAGTATGACCGGGCCTGTTAAGGCGGGGAGCGCCTCGCGTCAGAGTCCCGCCTTCAGGCGGAAGCTCTGCGCAGGCTTTAGCCCGCGGCTGGGACCGCGTCCTGAAGGACGCGCAGAACTTCCGGCTGAAGCCGGGACTCCGACCAAGTTCCCAGCCGATCAACAATTGTAATACCAAGCACTTCCGCGCTTGACGGCCTCAAACCATAGCCCTACACGTTGATCGTGCCAAAAATCTGAGGTAAGGCCAATAATACTGTTCGCATAAATAGAATGACGAAGAATGCAAAGCGCGTAATCATTATGGTTTGTGGACTGATGTTCTTCGGTCTCATACTCCATTTGTTGCTGGCGACATGCGATTCCGTCCGAGTTACCCGTCTTACAGAGCGGGTTCGGTCTATCAAGAGAGGCGACCCACTCGACCATGTTGTGGATGTTATGGGCAAGCCGGATTCTCAGGGAAAACACACCAGAGATATCACAACGGGGATCGAGTATGGCCCATGCCTCGTCTACCACAGGAAGCTGAAATGGAGTGATCCATTGTACCCACTCAGAATCCATCAGGGGTGGTACGAAGGTGTAAATCTCAGCATATACTTCGATACGAACTCGCTGGTCAGAGAGATACAGATTTCGGAGAACTGAAACCAAACAATGGAGTGCGAACCACGGCTCGCATGCTATCGGACCTGCCGGGCCTCAGCATGAAGCCGGTCGTTGGGCGTCCAGATCGAAAGTCAATCTTGCCTGATGCCAGAGAGAGACGTAAGATTCCAACATGAAGAGCGTATACGTCGAAACGTCGGTCGCGAGCTATCTCACGGCACGTCCGAGCCGGGACTTGCGTGCCGCCGCGTGGCAGCAGACAACCATTCAGTGGTGGGAACAAGAACAGCCGAAATACGAGCTGTTCACTTCAGAACTCGTCCTTGCCGAGGCAAGATCCGGAGATGCGGATGCCGCAGGCAGACGCCTCGCGGTGCTGGACGGACTGCCCCTGCTGTCTGTCAGCGATGTGGTCAAGGATTTAGCGGATCGGTTGATGGCCGACGGCGGCATCCCGCCGCATGCCGAGGCGGACGCTCTCCATATCGCAGTCGCCACCGTTCATGGAATGGACTATTTGCTCACGTGGAACTGCCGGCACATCGACAACGCCACGACCAAACCGGTCATCCGATCAATCTGTACGGTCGCCGGATACACGTGTCCGGAAATCTGTACGCCATTGGAACTGCTTTCAGGGGAGGTGGAAGATGTACAAGGATGAGATCATTGCTGAAGTGTGGCGCAACCGCGATGCATACGCGCGGGTTCACCACCACGACCTGAATGAGATCGTTGCTGACCTCCGTAAACGAGAGGCGGAACATCCCCAACGAGTGGTTGACCGACGAGCACGCCGAACAACCGAATCGAACGCGACTAAGGGTTAGCCGCGCCGCTTCGCTCTGCGGCCAATCCGAAGCGGTTCATTCGGGACGTTAAACCAAAACACAAAGAGGAAGTTATCATGTCAAACGACAAGTACACATCCATCGCAAAATCTTGCCTGGCCACTGCCGTCGTAGCCATTGTGCTCTGTCTCCAGCCGGTTCCCGCCGGGGCCACGTCGATTTATCTTAACACCGGTATCTCGCTGGACCTCGCGCCGAATACGTCGGGGAACTTCACCTTCTCGTTCTCGAACGATGTCGGCCAAATCACTGACAACTTCCTCGGCTGGACGCTCGGCATCCAGGTACTCCCGTCCGGATCGGTCTCCGGCGATCTCACCTTCGGCACCCTGACGCAGTCGGTCACCAACCCGATGCCGATCGGCGCGTTCCCTGACACCATTCAGCCGACGCTGGTGACACTCGCCGACGGTGGCGTGATCAACGGCACGAACAAGTTCTATCAGATCGGCATGCAGACCACGGTTGCCCTCGGCACCTTGCTCGGCAACACGTCCTACAACATGGGCACCCTCGGCTTCACAGCCTCGGGAACGGTATCCGGCACATGGAACGTTTACGCCATCCAGCAGGGCGGATCCTTCTACCAGAGCTTCTGGACCGACGGCTCACTTACCGACTCGGATTTTGGCAACCTGCTCCGCAGTGGCGGCAACTCGTCCATCCTGCTGGGAACGATCAGCGTGGGTTCAACGCTGGTCGTCCTGTACGACTTCTATATGCAGGCAGTGAACGGCGGCATATCCGTTTGCTGGAAAACGGCGTCGGAGGAAAACGCCGTTGGCTTCGATCTCTTCCGATGGGACGGCATCCGCTGGGTGAAGGTGAACGACGCGCTTATTCCGGGCATCGGGGAATTGGGCGGAAGTTATCGTGTTGTGGACACGGCGGCAAACAGCTCGGACACCTTTCGCTACAAGCTTGTGGAATACGAGACCGACGGCGGAGTCCAGAACTACGGACCCTATGACATCTCCGCGCGCAATCCCCGCCTGGAAAACATCGCCATCTCCCCCGACGGCGTGATCCTCCGCTGGCTAAGCCGCGAACAGAATACCTACCAGGTGCAGAAAGCGCGTGAGATCGGAGCTGGTTTCGAACCGCTGGCCACGAGCCTCCCGGCGACCCCGCCGGTGAATGTCTATACGGATCGGACGGAGAACGTGTCCGGCGCATATTATCGAATCCAAGTGGAATAAGGGACAGGACCTTTTCAGATTATTGCCTCCTCGGCAGCGTGGCCGACGGGCGGGAGTGCTGGTCAGCCGCATCCCGGCTTGCCTTCCACCCCGCAAAGCGGCACACTCCAGCCAACCCCAACGCGGAGAAGGTGGATGAACACGTGGCTTGGCGCCTGGCGGCGCGGCGGTGGTACGGGCGTTTTCCAATCATTGGAAAAAACCACGTCCCGTTTTCCAATCATTGGAAAAAAGAAGGGCCGGTTTTCCAAACATTGGAAAATCGCCGCGGCCGCGATCCTGGCGCTCGGCGCGCTGGCCGCCCCCCTGCAGGCCACCCCGCCGGTGATTGCGCAGTACATGGGCATCTTCGATTTCCAGGACACCAGCAGCCCGACCTGGAACTGGCTGATGACCAACGCGCCGTTCGGCGAACTGAACCGCCTGTACATTGCCTTTGCCATGTTGCAGAACGGCGCGCTGTCCTACAACATCGGCACCAACGCCCCGGACAGCGCCGCCACGACCAACGAGATGCGCAAAATCGACGCGCTGGTGGCGGCCTGCCGGGCGGTGAACCCCCACGCCGCCATCCTGATATCGTCGGGGTACGACAACGGCGCGATGTATCAGCAAGCGGCCACCAATCCCGCCCGCTTCGCGCAAAGCGTATTGGCTTTTGTGCAACGGCATCAACTCGACGGTTACGACATGGACTGGGAAAACGGCATCAACGGCGCCGAACTGAATACGCTGTTGCAGGCCACGCGGGCGGTGCTGCAAACCAACATCAATCCGAACCGCATCGATGGCAAATATTTCCTCACCCTGGCCACATGGCCGCTCCCGACTCATGGGTACACGGACATCCCGACCATGGCGGGCTGCATCGACCAGATCAACATCATGTCCTATGGCACCGCCGACAGCGGGGTTGATGACGCCAAAGAATGGCAGGCGGCCGGCGTCGGGTGGAACCAGATCGTCATCGGCATTGAAACCGAGTGTTCTTACAAGGGCGCCGGCGTGGATACCCTGGGACCCGAAGGCACCATCGCCGCCAAGTGCCGCTATGCCCGCACCAACGAGCTGGCCGGGGTCATGGCCTGGCGGATGGACAACGATTACAAGGCCAATGCCGGGGTGGAGGCGCCACCCGACGCCCGCCCCACGTTCCGCGGCGCGCACGCGCTCTACGCCGAGATGACCGACCAGGGGCCGCTGGTGCACTACGTGGACGCGGCCGGCGCCAGCCCGGTGGCGCCGTACACCAACTGGCTCACGGCCGCCACCAACATCCAGGACGCGCTGGATGCGGCCACCAACGAGGCGCTCGTGTGGGTCACCAACGGCACCTACGCGGCCGGCGGCACGGACCGGGCGCGCGTGGACATGGTCCGGCCCCTGACCTTGCGCAGCGTGAACGGCCCGGCCCACACGACGATTGACGGCGACGCCACCGTGCGCGGCGTGTACCTTCCGGATTTCGCGCTCCTTTCAGGATTCACGGTCACCGGCGGCGACGCGGGCACGAACTCCGGCGGCGGCGTGCGGTGCGCGGCGCGCGGGGTCGTCGTCCACAACTGCGAGATCGCCGGCAACATTGCCGCGAACGGCGGCGGCGCGGCCGGCGGCGAGTTGCGCGAATGCCTGCTGGCCAGCAATTTTGCCAGCTTCAACGGCGGCGGCGGCTTCGCGGCGACCTTGCTTGATTGCACGCTGGTCGGCAACGCGGCAGAGTTCGGCGACGGCGGCGGCGCGGCCAGCAGCATCCTGACCAACTGCACCCTGGTGGGCAACAACGCCATCAACAATTACGGGGGCGGCGCGCACGGCGGCGCCTTGTACAACTGCACACTGACCGGCAACGCGGCCGGATTCGGCGACGATGGCGGCGGCGGCGGCGCCAACGCGGCGCTGCTGGCCCGCTGCGTGGTCAGCGGAAACATGGCGGCGTCCGACGGCGGCGGCGCGCGCGCCTGCACCCTGCTTAACACCACGCTGTCCGACAACACGGCCGGGTACCGGGGCGGCGGGGCCCACGGCGGCACCCTGACCACCTGTCTCCTCACCGGCAACCGGGCCGATTACTACGGCGGCGGCGCCTACGGCAGCGATCTCATGAACTGCACCCTGGCCGGCAACTCGTCCGGCTATTGCGGCGGCGCGGCGTACTGCACGGTGCTCAACTCGCTGGTGTACTACAACACGGCCGACTACACCGGCCCGCGCGCCGGCGACAACTATTATGAAAGCACCTTTGATTACAGCTGCACGGTGCCCGCGCCCACCAACGGCACCGGGAATACCGGCCATGTACCGCTGATCGCCAGCGCCAACAACCCGCGCCTGCTGCCCGGGTCGCCCTGTTACAACACCGGGACCAACCAGCCGTGGATGACCGACGCCGCGGATATTGACGGCGACGAGCGCATTTATGAGGAGATCGTCGACATGGGGGCCTACGAGTACGCGGGCATGGAATCCCTGACCGGCGCCCTCACCGCCGGGATCACCGCGAGCGTTACCAACCTCGCGGTCGGCTACTACAGCTTATGTGCCGCGCAGGTCACGGGCAAGGCCGCCGGCCAGGTTTGGGACTTCGGCGACGGCATCCTGACAAGCAACCGCTGCCAGGTATGGCATGCCTGGCGGGCCCCGGGCACGTACGCCGTAACCCTGACGGTGACCAACCTTGACGGCCAGGTCACCGCCACGGCGCGCGTGGTGGTGGCGGCGGAGGCCTATTACGTGGCGCCCGGCGGCCACGACACCAACAACGGCCTGACCTGGGCCACGGCCAAGCAGACCATCCAGGCGGCGGCGGACGCGGCCACGGGCGCGGGCGCGACCATCTGGGTCACCAACGGGGTGTACGCCACGGGCGGCCGCGCGGAAAACCGGGTGGAACTCGACCGGCCGGCCAATCTGCGCAGCGTGAACGGCGCGGCGCGGACCGTCATCGACGGCGGCGGGCTCGTGCGCGGCGTATACCTGGTGAACGATGCGCTGCTGGAGGGATTCACGATCGCCAACGGCCTGGCCACGAACTTCGGCGGCGGCGTGCGCTGCGACCAGGGACGAGCCTGGATCAGCGACTGCCGGTTCACCAACAACACCGCGGATTGCGGCGGCGGCGCGAGCGGCGACCTGACGCTCCTGCGTTGCGACTTCCTGGACAATGCCGCGGCCACCGACGGCGGCGGGGTTTACGACGGGATGTCCGCCATCAACCTGCACCAGGGCCGGCTGCTGGACAACACCGCCGGCCGCATGGGCGGCGGCGCCAACGGCGCCTGGCTCTACAGCTGCCTCCTCGCCGGCAACTCGGCCGAGTCCGGCGGCGGCGTGTACTGGGGCACGCTGAACAACTGCACCGTGTACGGCAACGCGGCGACGAACGTGGGCGGCGGGGTGTGCGACGTCAGCCTGTGCAACAGCATCGCCTGGGGCAACTCGGCTGGGGCGCAGGGCGACAACTGGTGGGGCGTGTGGCTGCCGGCCACCGACATCACCTTCACCTGCACCACGCCCCGGCCGCCGGGCGCGGGCAATCTGACCAACGACCCGGCTTTCCGGCAGGCCGGGACCAACGACCTGCGCCTCGCGGCCGCCTCGCCCTGCATCAACGCCGGCACCAACTACGAGTGGGCCGCCGGCCTCAGCGACCTGGCCGGCAACGCCCGTATCATCGGCCCGGCCGTGGACATGGGCGCGTATGAATACCCGCTGGCGCCGAGCAGCCTGGTGGCGGCTACCAACGGTTCCGGTTGCCTGCAGCTGACCTGGGCGGGCGTGAATGGCGCCGGTGGGTTTGCCATCTTCCGATCCACCACCACCAACGTGCCCGGCACGGCCCTGGCCGTGGTGAGCGGCAACTCCTACTGCGATGCATCCGCCAAGCCCGGCCAGCGTTACTACTACTGGATCAATGCCCATTACGCGACCGAGGCCAGCGCGCTGAGCGCGCGAGCCATCGGATGGCTGCGCAACCAGGCCCTGCCCTGGCTCATGCTGCTGCTGTAGCCGGCGGCGTCATCATCGGTGCTGCCCCACGGTCACCGTCTCCCTGGGCGACGTGACCCGCCCATTGTCGCTGCCGGATGACCATGCGCGAGACCGGCTTGACTTTCTTGTGTCCGAGAAGCCGATATTGTATAAATTGACCACATATGGCCCGAGGGACGGCACAACGACTGCTGGAAGCCATGGCCCGGATCCACGACGCCGTGGGTCGGTCGGCTTTTCACCAGGCCACGGCGTCCGCCCTGCTGGAGACCCAGGTCATTCCCACCACCCACGTTCAAGTCGCGATGATTGACGTCGCGGCGCGCAAGCTGACGCTCGACGATCAGGACGGGCCGGTTCTGATGTACGGCCGGCCGGGCGGCGATTACCTGCTGGACCATGCGTACCGGCATCCGCTCAACCCTTTGACCCAAGCCGACGCGACCGAAACCGGCCCATTGGCGGTGTCGCAAGTAATCAGCACAACAGCGTTGCGCCGCACGCTGTTCTATTCCGACCTGAACAAGGTATATGGCTCTCGGGATGTGCTCACGGTGGGTAACGAACAACGTTCGCTGTTCCTGGCCTTTCTTCGTGACCGAAATTTTTCCGACGCTGACCGGGCCGCGGCGGCTTTGCTGAAAGCTCATTTTAACGCGGCCTGCCGCAGTCATTGCCTGCTGCAGCGGGCCCGCCAGGCTGAGCGGTTGCTGGCCGAGGCCGGTACGAATGTGTGGGTGGTGCCGCTGCGCGCGGATGGTTCGTTGACGGACCTGCCGCCGGACTTGCGCCAGCGGCTGGCCGCGGCTCCTGGCGAAGGCGCAGCGGCGTTCATGGGCGCCGGGCACGCGCTTCGCCATTGGCTGCGGTTGCAGATCAGATGCTATCCATGGCCGGCTGACGACAACCCCGTCATCGTGACCGACGCCGCCGGCCAATCAGCCGGCAGACTGTATTTCATGGGAAGCCTGGATGGCGCGCATCGCGTGGCGTTCGTGTTGCGACCACCCAACGCGGGCCCGCCGCCCCGCTATCGCCTGACCCCCCGGGAAACCGAAGTGTTGCGCTGGGTGTGCGCGGGCAAAAGCAATGCCGAGATCGCCGTCATCCTGGGCAGCAGCCGCTTCACGGTTCGCAATCAGATCGAGAGCCTCCTGCGCAAGCTCATGGTCGAAAACCGGACCGCCGCCGCCGTCATGGCGCGTGGCTGGTTCGATCCGCTGCTTGTGTCGCAAGTCGACGCTCCGCGGTAGGCGGCGGATGGTTGGCGGAAAAATGCGGTTCATCCGGGAAGTTCCTGTCTGACGGACGATCATCTCGGCACGACGAAGCCCGGAGCAGAACTCCATACAGGATAACAAGATGACGGAACCATCCCCATCCGACACCTGCGGAAATATCTCGGGATTATTTTTACCACAGAGGTCACAGAGGACCACGAAGAAGACAAGAATAGAGGTTCCGCGCTGTTTTTCAGTGGAATGGAAAACAGGTTCTGAAGGTCGCCATAGGGTTGCTCTTGCCTGGCGGCGATCCCTGGCGTTAACTTGGGGCCACGCTAACCCCAACGGGGTTTAAGAATTTAGCCCAGGGTTGCGGGGGTTTTCCCCGCTACCCTGGGTTGAGCGCCCCCCGCCATTCAACCCCAACGGGGTTGCGTCCCATGATCGCGACGCAACCCCGTTGGGGTTGGATTGGAAACGGAACCAAGACCCAGGGTAGGCGCAGACGCCAACCCTGGGCTGAATTGGGAACCCCCCATGGGGGTTTTGCTCGGACCGTCCCAAGGGTGGCTGATTGTGCTTGTTTTCAACCCACAATGAGGTCAGGCCTACAGTGACCTTGGCGCCGGGGTAGGCCGGCCTGCCTAGCTGCCAAAACATGGCGGTTTGATGGGTGGGGCGGCATACCCATAAAACACCCAACTAACGTATTTGTTCCGTTGGTCCCGGTATTACAAAGTGGCGGCATGGCACTGGTGGCCATTGGCGCGCGGCGGGTCGTTCCCCATATGGGTCATGTGACCCATATCACAATCATCCTGAGCCGTGTAGATTTTGTTGGCATCAGATGACTCATAAGGTCTCGTCAAAATTGGAGGCAGAGGCAATGGCAATGAACAACCGCAAAACATGGTTTGGCACTCTGGATCCGGTTTTCCAATCCTTGGAAAAAAGGCGTTGGAATTTTCCAATCATTGGAAAATTTGTTCTGGCAGCCGGCCTGCTGCTGGCGGCGGGCCCGGCGCTGGCCGCACCGCCCGTGATCGTGCCCACCAATGGCCCCTACGCCGGCGGCAACGCGGCCATCATCACCAATAATCTCGACGGCACGACCATCACCAACGTGACCGTGGACGGCGTCCAGGCCGCGATCCAGGCCAGCGGCGACGGGTGGGCCCGGTTCACGGTGCCCGCGGCCACGTGGGCGGGCGTGGTGGCGGTGGTGGCCCAGCGCGACGGCCAGCCGGACGTCAACCTGACCTACACCTACAATCAGCCGGGCCAGATCGTCCGCAGTACCCTAAACCCGCTCATCTGGACTAACATGGGCACCGGCCTGGGTGAGTGGATCACCGTCCCGTATGCCCTGGCGCGCGCAGAGGACGGCCTGATGTATTGCGGCGGTACGTTCACCAATGCCGGCACCAACGCCCTGGTCGGGATCGCCAGTTGGAACGGCACCAACTGGTCGCAGGTGGGCAGCGGCATGGCCTCGAACGACATTTGCAGCGTGTACGCATTGGCGGCCGGCGGACGGCGCCAGATGTATGCGGGCGGCTATTTCACCAATGCCGGCGGCGTGGGTGCGAATAGCATCGCCCTGTGGACCGGCACAGCCTGGACCAACCTGGGCGCGGGCATGGATAGCGACGTGTACAGCCTGCTGGTGTCCACCAACGGCGACCTGTACGCGGGCGGCATATTCAACACGGCCGGTGGCCTGGCCAGCCCCAGCGTGGCCAAGTGGAACGGATTCGCCTGGACCAACATGGCTGCAGGCCCCGGCGGTCGGGTCAATGCGCTGGCCATGGCGCCGGATGGCACGTTGTACGCCGGCGGCGGGTTCAGCCCGTTGTTCGGCGGGGCGGGCGAATGCGTGGCGCGCTGGGACGGGATCAACTGGACCAACGTCGGCGCGGGCATTGCCTTCGAAAACGGCACCTTCTACGTCAACGCCCTGGCCTGCGGACTGGATGGCGCGCTGTATGCCGGCGGCAGGTTCACCAACGCCGCCGGCCGCAAGTGCGGGAACGTGGCCAAGTGGGACGGCCTCAACTGGACCAACCTGGGCGACGGCCTGGGCAACTTGGGCCATCAGGTGTATTCCATGTCCGTGAATGACAAGGGCGACGTATACGTGGCCGGCAAGTTCCCGGATTACGGCGGAGATATCGCCATATGGGACGGCCTCAACTGGACCAACGCGGTCTCGGCGGCTTATGAAACCATTTATGCCGTGGAAACCTATTCGACCAACGAAGTGTATATCGGCGGCCGGTTGACCGACGTGAGCGGCATCGGGGTGCTCAATGTTGCGCAATACGCGCCGCCCATCACGGATTTGCCGCCGGTGACGCCGGCCGACGGCATCTGGACCGGCGGCACCACGATCGCGATCGCCGGGCGCTACCTGGGCAATGGCACGGACATCACCAATGTCACCGTGTGCGGCGTGCCGGCGGCGGCCACCGTGAGCCAGTCGGCCACCCAGGTGGTGGTCCGGACCGGGGCCGGCATGCCGCTGGGCGCCGGCGGCGTGGCGATCCATTCCACCAGCCAGGGCAGCACGTACCGCGCCGGCCTTTACACGGTCTGGGCACCGGACCTCGGCCTTCTCGGCACCAACCTGGCGGCCGTGGCCAACGGCGAGGCCGCCGCGCTGGCCAAGGGCACGGACTTTGACCATATCGCGGCCACCGGCACGCTGGAGCACACGTTCACGTTCACCAACGACAGCGATCACGAGTTGCGCATCACCGGGTGGACCACCAGCGGCGTGTCCGCCGCCAACTTCCCGATCTACGACATGGAACCCCCGGACACCATCGCGGCGCATGACGCGAGCCAGTTCAACATCCGGTTCACGCCGGGGGGCGCGCCAGGAAACTATACGGCGGCGCTGAACATCTACAACGACTCGACGGTCACGCCCTTCGTGATCAACTTCGCGGGCGCGGCGTGGCTGCTGAGCGAGCAGTCCGGCCCGTTCTGGGGCGGCAACGTGATCGTCATCACCAACGGGTACTTCGGCACGATCACCAACATCCTGGTGGACGGCCAGGAAGCGACCCTGGGCGCCCATGGGGGGAACTGGGCGGTCATCACGCTGCCCGTGGCGGCTTCCGCGGGGACCAAGGACATCGTGGTCGAGACATCGGACAACGGCTCCGCCACGCTGCCCGGCGCGTACACGTATTATCTGCCGGCCGCGATCACGGCGGTCGACCCGTCTTCCGGCGTGTATACCGGCGGCTTTGCGGTGGCGATCGCGGGCTCCAACCTGTGCGACGGTACGCTGGGCGACGTGACCAACGTCACGCTCTGCGGGGTGGCCGCCACGGTCACCGGGGTGGCCGGCGACACGCAGGTCGTGGTCACGGCCGGCGCCATCGCCATCGGATCGGCGGGCACGGGGCATGTGTTGCTCCAGTCGCGGTCCCATGGCGAAATCTCGGCGCCCAACGCCTTCACCTATACCGCGCCCGGGCTGCAGGCGCTGGGCATCGATGGCGCGGTCATCGGCGGCGGGGCGGCGGCGTCCGCGGCCGCGGGCACGGACTTCGGCTACCGCCAGGTCAATACGAACGTGACCCGCACCTTCTCGCTGACCAACAACGGCCTGGCGGAGCTGGCGATTTCCGGCTGGACCACCAACGGCGGCGGCGCGGCGTCGTTCACAGTGTCCGGCATCCCGGCCACCCTGGCGGCGGGCGGCGTGGCCACGTTCGACGTGTCCTTCACGCCCGACGCGCTGGGCGTGTTCACCGCCATGCTGGCGATCGCCAACAGCTCGACCAGCACGCCCTACCTGGTCAACTTCAAGGGCCAGGGGTTTGACCGGACGGTCGAGATCGGGCCCTATACCGGCGGCAACACGGTTACGTTCACGAACGGCAGCTTCGGCACGGTTACCAACGTGCTGGTGGGCGGCCAGGTGGCCACGATCCAGGACTCCGGCGACAACTGGGTCCGCGTCACCATCCCGGCGGCCAGCGCGGAAGGCATCAAGGACGTAGTGGTGCAGACCTCGGGCGGCGGCGTGTCTACACTCTATGACGCCTACACCTACCGGCCGCAAGCGATCATCCGCAGCGGCGGCGTGGTGCCGGCCATGGGCAGCCGCCTGGGCGGCTACCCGGTGATCCTCTACGGCACCAACCTGTGTGACGGCACGCTGGGCGACGTGACCGAAGTGACCCTGTGCGGGGTGACGGCCACGGTCACGGCCGTGTCCGGCACCACGCAGATCGTGGTCACGGCCGCGGCGGCGTCCCTCAGCCAGGCGGGGCTGGGCAACGTGCAGAGCAAGTCCACGTATTATGGAACCGCGCTGCGGGTCAATGGCTTCACCTATGCCGCGCCGGGCATCCAGGTGCTGGGCACCAACCTGGCGGTGATCGCCAGCGGCAGCGCGGCGGATTACGCCAAGGGCAGCGACTTTGGCTCGCGCCGCCTTGGGTCGGCCACGGTCAACACGTTCAAGCTGACCAACAATGGCCTGGAAGGACTGGTGATCTCGGGCGTGGTGACCAATGGCGCGGGCGCCGGCAAGTTCGCGGTGTCGGCCATCCCGACCAACCTGGCCGCCGGCGCGGTGGCGACGTTCACGGTCACGTACACCCCGGATGCGTTGAGTGCGTTCGCGGCGTCGCTGGAGATCGCCAACGATTCCGGCACCACGCCCTACATCGTCAACCTGGCGGGCGGCGCCGTGGGCGTGAACCCGGCCAGCGGGCCGTACACCGGCGGCAACACCGTCATCGTGACCAACGGCAGCGCGTTCGGCACGATCACCAACGTGCTCGTGGACGGGGTGGCGGCCCTTCTGGGCGCGCATGGCGCCAACTGGGCGGTGATCACCGTGCCGGCTTGCGGGACCGGGGCGGGCGCCAAGGACATCGTGGTGCAGACGTCCGACAACGGCAACAGCCTGCTGGCCGCCGTGTACACGTACCGGAACCCGGGCGTGATCGGGGTGCTGGGGCCAGCGGCCTGGACGGAAGTGGCGGGAATCCCGGATGATTACGGGAATCGCCGCGGGATCATGGGCGTGATCGGTTCCTATTTGTACGCGGTGCCGGGCTGGGGATATACCAACACCTTCCGCTACGACGGTACCAGCTGGACCGAGGTGCCCGGCCTGCCGGCGCCTTACGGTTACCTGTCCGGCGGCGCGTGTGGCGGATACCTGTACTCTGTCGGCGGATCCTATGGCGGGTACAAGACCAATGTGTTCCGATTCAATGGCACGGCGTGGGAAGAGGTCGCGGGCCTGCCGGCGGGTCGCTACATGATGGGCGTGACCGAGTTTAACGGCGACCTGTACGCGCTGGGCGGCCGGGGCAGCTCCGGCTATGTGACCAACGTGTACCGGTTCGACGGCGCGGCCTGGACGGAAGTCACGGGGCTGCCCGTGGCGAACAGCTACCTGGCGGCAGCTACGCTGAACGGCAACATCTACACGGTCGGCGGTTACAACAGCGACGACTACGTGACGAATACGTATGCCTACAACGGGGCCACCTGGTCCATGGTGGCGGAGGCTCCATTCGACTGGGACACCATGTTTGCCGCCACGATGAACGGCCGGATTTACGCCGGCGGCGGCAACTGGTACACTAACTTCTACGAGTTCGACGGCGCGGCCTGGACCGAAATCCTGGGGGCGCCCATCGAACTGGGCAACGCCGGCGCGATGTGGAACGGCGCGATCTATGCGCAAGCCTACCAGGCCACCAACATCTACCGCTATGCCTCGGGCGGCCTGGCCGGCGGCGTAATCCCCGACTCCGGAGCGACGGCGGGCGGCTACACGGTGACGATCATCGGGTCCAACCTGTGCGACGGCACGCTGGGCGACGTGACCAACGTCAGCCTGTGCGGCATTGCCGCCAGCCTGGTCAGCGTGGCCGCGGACACGCAGATCGTCGTCACCGCCGGCGCCGCGCCGGGCGCGGTGCTGGGCGATGTGCGCGTGGACGCGATCACTGCCGGCACGACGGTCAAGTCCAATGGGTTCAACTACCTGGAAGCCATGCTGGCGGTGTTGGGCACCAACGGCGCGGTCATCGTCAACGGCAGCGCCGCCTCGGCGGACGCGGGCACGGATTTCGGCTTTGCCAAGGTCGCGGTGCCGGTGGCGCGCACGCTGTACCTGACCAACGAGGGCGGGGCCGCGGTGACGATCGCCGGCTTTGTGACCAACGGCGCCAACAAGGGGAACTTTGCCATCGCCGGCATCCCCGGGTCTGTGGCGGCCGGCGGCGTGGCGCCCTTTACCGTCACCTTCACGCCGGACGCGCTGGGCAACTTCGCGGCTTCGCTGGAAATCAGCAGCAACGCCACCAATACGCCTTACGTGGTCAACCTGGCCGGCAAGGGGTTCGGCATCAGCCCGGTGTCGGGCCCGTATCCCGGCGGCAACACGGTGACCATCACCAACGGGAACTTTGGCGACATCACCAACGTGCTGGTGGGCGGCACGTCAGCCGTGATCGTCGGGTCCGGCGCCAACTGGGTCACCATCACCATGCCGGCCCTGGGCTCGGCCGGCGCCCAGGACGTGGTGATCGAGACCTCGGACAACGGCAGCGTGCTGCTGGCCGGCGCCTATACCTACCATCCCGCCGGCCGCATCTTCGGCGGCGGCGGCGGCGACCCGCAAGGCGTGCTCTGCCGCTATGAGTTCAACAATACGCTCACCGACTCGCTGGGCGCCGGCGCGGAGATGGTGCCGTTCAACAACGACACCACGGGCTATTCGCCCGAAGGCTGGTACTGGACCGCCTCGTCGAGCCCGGGCGGCGGCCTGACCGGCGAGGGGCCGCTGAACACGCTCCAGGGCTCCAACTACACCATCCGGGTGCAGGTCAGCTATGCCGAGGTGAGCGGTTACCGGAGGTTCCTGCGCTACCAGGATTCCGATTATGGCCCCTACATCCTCGACGGTCGGATCACGCTCTACGGCACCTCGGGTTACAATGCCGTGGGGCCGGTAAACCAGCCGGACGAGATGATGGACCTCTACATCACCCGTGACCAAGTTAGCAAGGACGTCTACGCATGGCAGGTCGTGAGCAACGAAGTGGTCTACTGCGATTATGGCAACGACGGTTCGGACTATTATGTGACCCTGTTCAGCAACGACCGGCCGTGGTGGCGCTTCTTCCACGATGACAGCTCGATTGGCGAATCCACGGCCAGCGGCACCGTGCGCCGCGTATGGTTGTGGGACCAGGTGCTGACCAGCAACCAGATCAAGGGCATTTACGGCGGCGCGGAAACCTCGGGCGTGGCGCCGGCATCCGGCTCGCATACCGGCGGCTACCCGGTGGTGATCACCGGCACCAACCTGAGCAACGGCACGCTGGGCGACGTGACCAACGTAACCCTCTGCGGCGTGAGCGCCACGGTGGTCAGCGTGGCCGGCGGCACCCAGGTCGTGGTGACCGCCGGCAGCACCAGCGGCAGCGTCACCGGCGCGGTGCGCGTATGCTCCGCGGATTTTGGCGTGACCGCGAAGGCCGATGCGTTCAGCTATATCAAACCCACCGTGGTGACCCTGGCCGGCGTGCGGATGGAAGACGTGGATGGCCATGTGCGCATCTGTTGGGAGACCGGCATGGAGCTAGAAACCGCGGGCTTCAACGTGTATCGGCTGGAGGGTGGCGCGTGGGTCAAGGTGAACGCCACACTGATCCCTGCCCAGGGCTGGCCCAACGGCGGCGTGGGCGCGAGCTATTGCCTCGACGATCCGGGCGCAGTCGCGGGCGGCGCGTATCAATACGCGATCGAAGAGATCGAGCGCAGCGGCGATGCCCTGACGTATGGCCCGTTCAATGTGCGCGCGGGCGATCTGATGATCCGGTCCGCGCAGACGCGGTCCGCCGGCCTGGTGCTGGCTTGGCCCAGCCAGGACGGCGAAAGGTATGAGATTTATTGGTCACCGAGCTTGCGGGCGCCGTTTGTGCTGCTGGATAGCGCAATTCCGGCCCGGCCTCCGCTGAATGTGTTTACGAGTGGCGTACCGGCACGGCCGTATGGTTTCTTCCATATTCAGGCCCGGCCGGAATAGCGAAGTCTCAGGCCAGCCAGAGCCCGCCATCGGAGAGCGACGGATGCCGCAGGCTGGCGCTCGCCGCGCGCCAGGCTGCCCGCGGCCGCCCCCTGCATCAACGCCGGCACGCCCTTGGCGGTGGTGAGCGGCCACGCGTATTGCGGCGCCGGTGACGGTGGGGCGGAGCTTCAACGCCGGGCGGCGACTCGACGACGCATCGTTGTGTCATGGCCGCAACCCCGCGCTATACAACGCTGGAACAAAAGTGTATCTCAACAGATATGATACCACTTTTGCATGAGAACAAGCATACAAGCTCCCCTCCTTTGCAAGGAGGGGTGGCCGCAGGCCGGGGTGGTTGTGGATGGTCCGCGCCCCGATATCACGGTGGGTGGAACCCGGAACAACCGCCCCACCCTTCGGGTCCCCCCCGCCTTGAAAAGGCGGGGAGCCCAGATAAGTACCGATCCTCATGCGGGAATGGTATGAGATGCTTAATTGCTGTACTGCTCGCCTTGCCGCTGATCGTTGCCGCACCAGCGCGGGCTGCGCCAGTGGACGTCCAGGATGCGCGGACCATGCTCTCCGGTTGGCTGGCCGAAGGCGGCCAGCGGCTTGGCGCCCGCCTGGCCGGGTTGCCGGCCACCCCAGCCAACCACACCAACTTTTTTGTCTACAACCTTGATCCGGCCGGGTTCATCGTCACCGCGGCCGATGACTGGGTCGAGCCGGTCATCGCTTTTTCCGCCGACGGTTCCTTTGAGGCCTCGGCCGACAACCCGCTCTACGTGCTGCTGCAAAAAGACATGGCCGGACGCCAGGCCAGCGCCAGCCGCCTGGAATCGGACGTGGCGCGCCGCGATGCGACCACCCTGGCCGCAGCCGACTCCGCCGCCCTGGCCGCCGGGCGCGGCACCCAGCGCCGCTGGCAGGCCCTGGCCGCCGCGGCGGCGGACGGCAAGACAGCAACGCCCGACGGCGCCAGCAGCATCTCGGACGTGCGCGTGGCCCCCCTGATGGCGAGCCGCTGGAACCAGAAGACCGCCCAGAGCGTGTCCTGCTACAATTACTATTGCCCGCCCGGGCCCGACGGCAGCGTCAACAACTACTACTGCGGCTGCGTGGCCACGGCCATGGGCCAGCTCATGCGCCACTGGCAGCACCCGGCCGCGGCCTACGGCCATGCCTACACCTACGCCAACATGCCGCTCAACCCCCAGACCGTGGCCCCGCTCACCGTCACTCACCGCCAGGCCATCGGCCGCCTGCTGCGCGATTGCGGCACCGCGGTCAGCATGTCGTACGGGTCCGGCGGCTCCTCGGCCAACATGCTGATCGTGGACACCGCCCTCACCGGCACGTTCGGCTTCAGCAACGTGCGCGACATCTACCGCAGCGGCGGCACCGACGCCGCCACGCGCGCCCAGGTGCTGCGCTCCAACCTGGCCGGCGGCTGGCCGGTGATGCTGGGCATCAGCCGCAGCGGCAGCGGCCACGCCGTGATCGCGGACGGCTTCGGCTACAGCAGCGGCACGCTCTACTACCACATCAACATGGGCTGGGGCGGCAGCTACGATGCCTGGTACAACCTCCCCACCATTGATTCTTATTACACCTACGACACGGTCGGCCTGCTCGTTTACAATGTCTACCCCAGCGGCAGCGGCGAGATCATCGCCGGCCGCGTCACGGATCCCGAGGGCGAGCCGGTGGACGACGTGACGGTGACCGCCACCGGCGGCTACACCGCCACGACCGGCACCAACGGCTACTACGGCATCCGCGTGCCCAGCGCCGCCACCTACAGCCTCACCGCCACCAAGAGCGGCTTCGAGAGCGCGACTTCCAACCACATCACCGTGGGCACCTCGTCCACTTCCTATAGCGGAACGTGCGGCAACTATTTCGGCGCGGATTTCACCCTCACGGAAATCACGTTCACCTTCACCGCGTTTGCCCTGACCAACCAGGTGGTGGTGCGCTGGACCGATCCCGCGCAGTGTGGCGCCAGCAACAACACCGTGCACGTGCGCTACAGCACCAGCGATTACCCCACGTCGGTCACCCACGGCACCGAGCTGTACACCGGCACCAACCGCCTGTTCAATCACTCCGGGCTGACCTCCGGCCAGGCCTACTACTACACCATCTGGCTCAGCCACGACGGGTCCACGTTCTTCGTGCCGTGACCTGGCCGGCATCCGAGGTAGCGCAGGAATCCCAGTCAGCGCTCGTGCCAGCGGGCGGCAAAGAAGCCCCAGGCCACCCCGATGACGGCGCCGGCGCCATGGACGTAGTTGGCCATGCCGCCGAGCAAGCCGGTGAACCCCAGCAGCAGCCAGATCAGCATCATGGCCGCGGTGGACGGGTGCAGGCGCAAGCCGCATCCCGGGTCCAACCGGCCGCGGATCCACACGTAGCCCAGCAGGCCGAACACCACGCCGGACATGCCGCCGAAATGCGGCCCGCTCATCAAAAACTGGGCCAGGTTGGGAATGACGGCCAGGACCAGCACCATCAGGCCCAGGCGCCAGGACCCCAGGCCGCGTTCCAGCCCGCCGCCAAGATCGTAGAGCCACATCATGTTGAACAGCAGGTGCATGATGCCGAAATGCAGGAAAATGGGCGTCACCAGCCGCCACACCTGCCCGTGCCGCACCTCCACGAGCCCGCGGTACCAGGCCACGGCGCCATTTTCCGAGGTGTACCGCGCGATGGAAAAATAGTTCACGGCCTGCGGGTTCTGGCCAAAGTCCGTGGCCAGCGCCACCAGCACGCTGAGGGCGATCAGCGCCAGCGTCAGGGGGCGGCGCGCGCGGCCAGAGGCCTCCGGCCACAGGCGGTCCCGGTCGAACAGGTTGCGCGCCCGGGCCTGGGCCTGCGCATTTTCCTCGCGCGCCCGATCGCGGGCCGCGGCCGGGGCGGCGCGGAATTGTTCCGCCTCGGGCCAGGCGCGGTACTGGTCCAGCAGGTTGCGGGCGCGGGGCAGGTCATCCTCGTCTTCCACCCAGATGGCCCAGCGCGCATCCGGCTCCTTCTCGCAATGGTTGCGGATGGCCTGGGTGTACAGGTAATCGCTGAACACCTCGGCCTGCCGCTCGTCGATAAAATCCGCTATTTTGCGCATGCCGGCTAAATCGCTTGTTGGCGGCGGAACCTAGCACAATGCGGGGGCCGCGTAAATCGCAAAGGATGCCCCGGGCGCGCGCCCTGGATTACCCTCAATTCAGCATTTGAATTAACTACGAAACACGCGCATAACGCGAAATTCGTTACCGCAGAAAGAGGAACGGGCGAACAAGTTGAGAATAACATCCTTCACCTGTTGGGTGCAGGAAGCATTCGAGCCATTGCCGTACATATTTAGCAGAGAGTCAAAGTGATGCATTCGCGTGTTTCGCGTGATTCGTAGTTCATCTGCTCTTTCCAGGATTACGGAACATGCTGCAGCCAGGCCAGGGTTTCAAATCCGTAGGTGCGGGGGAACATGTCCAGCAACTGCAGCGACTGAACGCCAAAGCCCGCCGCCGCCAGCAGGGCCAGGTCCCGCGCCAGGGTGTCCGGCGCACAGGAAATGCACAGCAGGTCGCGCGGCGCCATGCGCTCAAGGGCCGCGACCACCGGACGCTCCAACCCGCGCCGCGGCGGGTCCAGGATGACCAGGGTTTGTTCCGGCGCGCCCGGAAACCCAGCCAGCCCGCGCTCCGCCGGCGCCGCGATGAACTGGAGCGCCGGCAGGTTCCAGGCCTGCGCATTCTGGAACGCCGCATCAATGGCGGCCGCGGCGGTATCCACGCCGCGCACGTGGCGGACCCCGGCCCGCCCGGCCAGCAACGCGAACAGCCCTGCTCCGCAATAGAGGTCCATGACCGCCTGGGGCTGCAGGGTCTCGATTTTTTCCAGCACCTGGGCCGCCAGCAGGGTGGCCACGGGCGGGTTGACCTGCCAGAACCCCGCGGCCGGCACGCGCATGGGGCCCCACGGGGTGGTCTCGGTCAGCCAATGGTCGCGCTCAGGCCGACCCCAGGATGTCACCGCGCCATCCGTCTGCGTGCAGCGCAGGGTCAGCGTGGCGCGCTGGAGCGCTTGCGCCTGGTAATCCTGAAGCCGGACCGCGGCCAGCGCCGTGTTGATCGGCGCCTGCGCCAGGGGGCACTGGGGCACATCGACCACGGTAGCGTTGTCGGCGGCCACGTATCCCAGCACCGGGCCGCCGGCCTGATGGGCAGCGTGCAGGACCACCTTGTTGCGGTATCCCAGGGGCTCGGGGGCGGACTGCGGCGGGAGCGCCGGCGCCATAGCCAGCCGGCCGATTTTGCGCAACACATCGAGCAACTGCGCCTGCTTGAGCGCCACTTCGTCCGGGTAGCGCACATGCTGGTAGCAGCACCCGGGACAGGCGCGCGCCAGCGGGCAGGCCGGCGCCACGCGCGCCGGCGCCGCATCCAGCACCTCCACGAGGTCCGCCTCGGCAAACCGCGCCTTGCGCAAGCGGATCTCCGCCAGCACCGTCTCCCCCGGCAGGGTGTGCGGCACGAATACCACCAGGCCGTCGTGGCGGGCCACGCCCGCGCCGCGGTAGGCCACGTCCAGGATATTCAGCTTGATTGCCATGATGATGCCTTGCCCCGGGTTACAACGGATGGCGGCCGGCCTGGCCGGCCGCGCGCGGGTAGTCCGGCGGCGTGGGCCGGGATTTGACGACCACGACCAGCGCCGTGTCCACATCCAGGCCGGGCAGTGCCGGCCGCAGCACGGGCGGGTCGCCGCCCAGGACCGCCAGCGCGCGGCCGGACTCGGCGATCTCGCGCGCGGCGGCCCGGCCCTTGAGCGCCAGGAGCCGCCCGCCCTCGCGCAGCAGCGGCAAGGCCAGCTCCAGCAGTTCGCGCAGCGGCGCCACGGCCCGGGCCACCACCGCGTCACACCCCGCGCGCTGCGCGGGGTCCCGGCCCAGGGTTTCGGCGCGCGCGTTGACTACCCGCACGTGGGCCAGGCCCAGGCGCGCGCAGGCCGTCTCGAGGAAAACGGCTTTTTTGCGGGTGGCTTCCAGCAGGATGAACTGGCAGTCCGGCAGCCGCAGGGCCAGGGGGATGCCCGGCGCGCCGCCGCCGCTGCCCAGATCCAGGACCAGCCGCGCATCGCCCAGTTCGGGGGCCAGGCTGAGGCTTTCGAGGATATGCCGCATCCAAGCCTCGTCCGGGTCGCGGATCGCGGTCAGGTTGAGGTTCCGGTTGGCCTCCAGGAGCAGTTCAAGATAAGCGGCGCACCGGTCCAGGAGCGCAGGATCCAGAACCCAGCCCAACTGGCGGCAGGCCTCCATGAATCGTGGCGGCGGGCGGATCATGGCGCATGGTCCGGGAGTTGGCGGATCCAGGCCAGGATCCGGGCCGCGGTGCGTTCTTCCCGGCCATGGAACCCATGGTCTGCCCCGCGCACCATCAGGATGTCCAGGCCGGCGCCAGGGGCTTGCCGGCGGAGGATGGCTGCCATCTCGGCCACAGGGCGGCAGGCGTACTCTTCTTCCGTTCCGAACACGGCCAGTTGCGGCACGCGCACGCGCTGGAAATACCGCAGCGGCGCAGCGTAATTGAAGACCCGCGCCTCGACCTGGCGGGAATCGGCAACGCTCAGGAATCGGCGGGCGGAAAACCCCTGGCAGCCGGCGGGCAACCGCGTATCCCCCTGCCCGGTCCGCACCAGGCGGCGGGCGCGCGCCAGCCAGTAGCCGAAGCGCCGGCCGAGATCGCGCCGGGTGATGGCCAGGTCATCCATGGGGCCCAGCAGGACCAGGCCGCGCACCGCGCGCGGCTGGCGCCGGGCCTGGTAGTAGACGATCTTCTGGCATCCGGTGCTGTGGCCGGCCAGCACGATATGGCGGTAGCCTTGCCGGCGGGCAAACGCCAGCGCGGCGTCCAGGTCGGCCAGGCAATCGTTGAACCGCTCGTCCAGCACGCCCTGGCCGCTGCCGCGGTTGTTGAAGCTCAGCACGTCCGGCCCGCCGGCAGCCGGCGCCGACAGGAACGCCTTCTTCAGCCGCGACCCGTGAAAGTTGCTGAACATGCCGTGCACGTACACCAGCAGCGTGGGCGCCAGCTTGCGGCCGTGGCTCCAGAACCCGTCCAGACGGACGCGGCCGCCGGCCACGGGGAACGCCACCAAGGCGCCCTCCGCCTGCCACGGCTTCGCGGGAGCCACGCGGCGGGCAGCGTATTTTTTTACGCGCATGCCCGGCATTAAAACCGGATTGGGGCAGACACGCAATGACTTACTTGCTAGAGTCGCGGCCATGCATCGTCACAGGCATGGGTTGGTACGCCCCGGGGCCGGGCTGGGGCTGGGCCTGTGCCTGGCGTGGGCGGCGCACGCCGGCTGGCTGCTGGAAGGGCGGCTCACGATCCAGGCCGGCGGCCAGGGGCAATCCTTTCGCATCCAGGCCCTGCTGGATGGGCCGTGGATCAAAATCGTCACCACGCCGTTCACCGGCCAGCCCAGCGACATCCTGTTCAACGCCGACACCGGCATCCTGCGGCAGCTCTACCACACGGACCGCGCCTACTTCGAGGTGAACGGCCGGACGCTGCAGCGCGTGGGGTCCGGCATGCAGGCCGCGGTGGATTACGTCAAGATTGCCCTGGGCCGGCCGGCCACCAACGCCGCCACGGCCGCCGCGGCATGGAAAGCCCGCCACCCCGGCACGGAGCAGACCCTGGCCGGGCTGCGGTGCGTCGCCGTTGAGTGGCACCGGCCGCCGGCAGGATTCCAGGAGTGGTGGCTGGCGCCGTGGCCGGCCGCCGGCATGACGCGCGCGGAGTTCGAGCCGGTGATCCGGCTGGGCCGCTTTTACGAAGGGATCATGGCCGCGCTGGACTACTGCCCGTGGGCGGCCGGGCTGCCGCGGTTCCCACTGGCCGGGCTGACCGGCGCGAGCGGCTACCCGGTCCAATCGCGGTACACCGAAGCCGGCCGGCCGTTGTGCGCGCTGAGCCTGGCCGCGCCCAAGTCCGGGCCCTTGAACGCGCAGGTGTTCGCGGTGCCGGCCGGGTATAAGCGGGTGTACCTGCCCCGGACCACGGCCGCGCCGGGCCAGGCCGCCCGCTAGCCGACTTCCGGGATGGGCCAGAGGAACGTGCCCTTGGCCAGGAACCGTTCCGCCTGGTCAACGCTCTGGGCGGCCTTGCGCTCGACCGCTTCGCGCGTGTTGAACGCGTTGTGGGGGGTGATAATGACGTTCTCCATCTCGCGCAGGGCCAGGAGGGCCTCGAACTCGGCGTCCGGCTGGGTGCGGCCGGCGCGCAGCCACACGGCGAAATCGTGCTCGCGGTTGAGGACATCCAGCCCCACCCCGCCGAGGATGCCCGCGCGCAGCAGGCGCAGCAGGTCCGCGCAAGGCGACATCTCGCCGCGCGCAATGTTGATGAACAGGCAGCCGGGCTGCGCCGCCTGCATGCGCTCGTAGCTGAAATAAGCCACGTTATCCGGGGTCAGGTTCATGGCGCAGACGACGATGTCCGCGGCCGGCAGCCCCTGGTCGAAGCTCACGTAGCGGACATCCGCGTAGCGCGGCGCCACATCCACCCCCAGCACGGTCATGCCCAGGGCCCGGCCCAACTCCACCACCTGGTGGCCGATGTGGCCCACGCCGACCACCAGCAGGGTTTTCTCCAGCGTTTCGCGGCCGGTGATCCCGTCGCGGTGGAACGCGGCCATCTGGCGGACCTGCTGCGGCAGCTTGCGCAGCAGGGCCAGCCACAGCAGCAGGGCCTGCTCGGCCACGGCGCGCACGCAGTACTCGGGCAGGTAACCGCAGACCACCGGCCGGCCGGTGCGCTGGAGATACTCGGACAGGTGGTTGTACCCGGCGCTGCGCGAAAGGATGGCGCGCAGCGCCGGCGCCCAGTCCACGGGGATGACCGACTGGGTGCGCAGGCTGATGATCGGCGCCGGGGGCGTGGCGTGGCCCGCCTCCTGGATGGTCTGGGCGGTGTAGCCGGCGCGAAACCGGGTGCCGGCATAGCGGCGCAACGCCTCCTGTTCCTCCTCGAACGCCTCGTAAAAAAACAGGTCAAACGCAGCAGTCATACCCATTCCTCCGGTTGCCGGCCGCGGGCTGCATCCCAACAGCCAGACGGTTAACAAAATTGCAAATATCCATTGACGGAAGCATTATTGGCTATATATTAGTACTTTATATAGAGAATACTGGCAACGTCAACGGCGCATCTGTTCGGTCACGGAACAATCAGATATTGAGGTAGATATGGCGAGAAAAAAAGAAGACACCGAAGCCAGCGAAGAAACAAAGCAAAAAATCGAGATGGCCCATGGTGAACGCCCGACCATGGACGTTGGTATTTTTATCCAGCTGCTTGCCGGCGCCGTGGGGACCATTGCCACGTCTTACGCCGTCCGTGTTTTCAAGGGCAAACAGGCGGCCCTGGACTATATTTATCAACTGGTCAACAACCGCGGTCCGCTGCAGTTCATGGAACTGTTCCTGTTTTTCATGTGCGTGGCGTTTCTAATTGCCAAAAGCATCAAGGTCCGCAGGCAAGCGCGGGTTATTACCCTGAAGCCGATCAACGAATCGGTTGAACTGAACGATGACGAGATGGTCCAGGACCTGCGCACCCAGATCGAGGACCGCCCGGATTACAGCCGAAGCATTGTGCTGCACCGTATCAACCGCATGCTGACCCTGTGGCTGGGATCAAAAGATATCGGGCGCGTGTCGGGTTACGCCAGCTCGGAGTCGTCCCGTGATTCAGCCTATTCAGACTCCACCTATTCGCTGCTGCGGGTGAACACGTGGGCCATCCCAATCATGGGATTTATCGGCACGGTGCAAGGCTTGGGGTTCGCGGTATCCAGCTTCTCGACGTTCTTGCAGGGGGAAGCTGAACTGTCGCAAATCAAGGGCGCCATTGGTAACGTCACCGCGGGCTTGGGCACGGCGTTCGACACCACGTTCCTGGCCCTGATTCTCGTCAGCGTCATCATGTTCCCGCTGTCCGGCATCCAGCGCCGCGAGGAAAACTTCTTCGTGGAACTGGACAATTACCTGGAAGACAGCTTGATGTCACGGTTCCCGGCGGCCGAGTCCCAGCCGATTGTCATCCAGAACCTGGAAGACGCCATCGAGGCCGGGTTCCGCCGCTACATTCCCGACCCGGACCGCTACGACGAGGTGTTCACCCGGTCCATTGAAAAAGCTGCGGGCACGGTGGAGCAGAAGTTCACCAGCCTGTCCGTGAACTACCAGGGGGCCTTGAACGACCTGGCGGAAATGCTCTCGGCCAGCGCGTCCAAGGTGGGCGATGGGCTGCAAGGCGCGCTGCAAGCCATCGTGGACACGCTCAAGAAGCAGGAAGACGATATCGTCAACACGCGGCGATCCATTGCCAACGAGGAACTGGACCGCGTCAAGACGCTGATCGAGGAAGCGTATGGCGCGACGCGCCAGCTTTCGCAGCAGTATTTCCAGTCCATGGAAGGCTTGCAGAAATCCACGGCCGACAGCGCGCGGAATGCGCAAATCACGGCCGAGGCCCTGGCCGGTCGCCTGGCGGACATCGGACGCCTTGCAGAGCAGATTCAAGGCTTGGTAACGGCCGAGCAGACCATCAGCCAAAGCTTGGACAAGGTGGCCCGCGCCGAGGAGTTCCGCAGCACCATGGCGCAACTGAGCAAGCACTTGGAAACCACGGACGCCTTTTGCGCGCGACTGAGCAAGCCACGGGTCATCATGTTCCGGGAAGGGCCGGCCTGATCCGGGCGCGGCGGGCCTGCCGCGCACCGGCAGGCCGCCACGGCAGGCCACGGAACCAGCATGAGTTTCAGGCAGACAAAACTCAACGCCTTGATGGTTGCCGGGTTCGTCTTGAGCTTGGGCGCGACCGGCTTGCCGGCCGCGAACCTGCCCACCTACGCCAAGAATGTCGTGGTCAGCGGGCTCAATGAGCCGGCGGGCGTGGCCGTGCACCCGGTCGCCGGCACCCTCTTTGTCGCCGAGCAGGGCGCCGGCCGCATCGTGGCGATCCGCGACGGCAAGCCCACCCCGGTGATCAGTTCCGGCTGGACCCTGGTGGCCCCGCCGCCGGGTTGGCTGGCCCGCGCCGACAAACCGATCGAGCAGTGGGCCGCCACCACGCTGGACAAGCCCGGGGCCATGGCCGTGGATACCAACGGCCATATCTTCGTGTGCGAGTTCAAGCCCCACGGCCGGATCTTGGAATTCATCCCGGATGCCGCCGGCCAGTACACCACGGCCAGGCTGATCACCATCGGGTGGATCGACCGGCCCTACACGTGGCAGGATATCGAGGTGACCGCGGACGGGCGCATCTTCGTGAGCGAATCCGTGCGCGAGGCCCGCGGGCTCAAGTTCGGGTCGGTCCTGATGCGCGCCGCGGATGGCGAGTGGTGGGTCGCGGATTACGGCCCGTTCATGGATTTTTCGGGGATCGCGCTGTCGCGCAAGGATGATATCCTGGTCGTGGCCGAACGCAAGCAGGGCGGACTCATCTGGTGGGATATCTTCCGGCACTTGCCGATCGGCGAAAGCGCGCAGAGCGTGGACAAGCCGGAAATCTCGGCCCTGGCGCTCACGGCCAACGGGGCGTTTGCCATGGCGCACAACCTGCTGGACGATGCCGGCGGCACGGTCCTGTCCGGGGAAGTGATCCTGTCGGATCCTCTTACCGGCGAGACCGGATCCATCGCGCAAGGGTTCAAACAAATCGGCGGCGTGGCCTTGAACCCCCAGACCGGAACCCTGCTCGTTACTGACCAGGGCGCCGGCCAACTGGTGGAACTCGCGGCCCAGGGCGCGGAAGACAAGCGCGGCTACCTGCTGCAGCGCTCACTGGCCGGTTACGAGTTTGGCGAAGGCTTTACCCCGCGCGTGGCGCCCACGTTCATGAAAAACTTCTTCTCCAAGGTGGGCCTGGCCGCAGAGGAGGAAAAAAAAGGCGTGGATGGCGAAGTCGAAGAACAGTCCGGCATGGCCTTCTCGCTGCGCGAGTTCGCCTACAAGATTCCGCTGATCGCCGGGAAAATCGAGGCCAAGAGCCTGGCCGACAGCCCGGCCATCAAAGATCCCATCAAGAGCATCGAGTTCGTGCTCCTGTACCCGGGCCGCACCATGATCAGCGGCTGCGAGGAGGGCGCCCCCAGCGTCAGCTTCTTTGTCTGCCGGCGCGCCAGCGGCGCCGTGCAGTCCACCACCAACTTCCTCCAAAACGCAGTCATCATGCGCCGGTCGTCGGCCGGAACCTGGCAGCGCGAGTGCGCCAAGTCGTCGGTGGCCATCCCGATCGCCACGGTCAACATGCAGAAAAACGAAAACGGCATGCTGCTCAACCTCGTGTTCCTGGGCCTGGGCGTGTACGACGACTATTACCTCAACCTCGACGTGGGCAAGGAAAACCGCGGCGAAATCATCGTGGCCAATTCCGCCAGCATGGACCAAACCGACATCCTGACGGCCAACCAGGACGCAGCCGGAGGCATCCGCGAGCGCTACGAGGCGGTCATGGAAGACCTTCAGCAAACCGGGTCCGGCGAGGCCGGGGACCGCAACATCCTCGTGGCGGGTTTCGACCCGGTCCAGGAAAGCGCGGGCATCGGCTGGTTGAGCATCGGCCGCGGCTTGATCACGGCGGCCTTGAGCACCACGCTGGACGATTACTACGTGTTCTCCGGGATGGGCGAAGATGTGAAGAGCGTCATGTACGAAAAAAATCTTGAGTGGCAAATAACGTTGCAGGAACAAGAGGCGCAACGCGCTACGAATCTCCCCCCGGAAACCGCGGAAACCACCAACTCGGTTGCGCCAGGGGCTGGGAACGTCCCGGCCACCAACGCGCCGCCGGCCGAGCCCGCGGCAGCAGCCGCACCCGCCGCCCCACAGGCAGGGGGATGATGTTCCATGGGTAAAGGCGCGGACCTCGATTTGTCCTCCTTCATCTGCATCGTGCTGATGATCTGCGGATCCCTGCTGATCGTCATGGTGGCCAACGTGGTGATCATCATGAGCAATCCCGAGAACCTGCAGATATCCTCGGCCGTGGTCAACGCCTACAAAACTACGAATCCCGATGGAACCTCCGTGCAGTTCGGCACGCCGTTCTTCGGCAACAAGCAGAAGGAACCGATGTATGTTGAAATCAACAAGGATCGCCTGATCATCTATCCGGATAAAACCATTGTCCGCATGCAAGATCTCGAAAAGGGCAGCAACCCCTTCGAGAAACTGCTTCTTTTTCTTGAGAAACCCGACGTCAGCGCATCCACGTACGTCATCCTGGCGTTGCGCCCCGGATCGGCCCGGGCCGCCCGCCGCGTGCAGCAAATGATCAGCGCGCGCGGCATCGACGTGGGCGTGGAATTGTTCGATGCCACCGAGGCGCTCGACGTCCGCAGCGGCAGCCGCCAGGGCGAAGTGGCCAAAGCCGCCAGCGATGCCGCCGCGGCCCTGGACGCCACCAACACCGCCACGGAGGTGACCGCGCCCGCCGGCAGCGACACCAATCCGGTTCCACCCGCGGCTGAGGAGGCTGCCAGCGATGGGTAAAAAAGCGTCAACCGCGGCCGTCAACCTCGACTCGTTCATCGACATCCTGACCTGCCTGATCGGCATCCTGTTCCTGATCATCATCCTGACCAGTATCGACGCCTCCCAGGTAAAGATCCTGGTGCCTACGCCCATGGCCCACGAGACCGACAAGAAAAGCGTGTTTGTCGAGTGCCGCAACAACCAGGTGTTCCCGCTCGATCTCGGCGCGATCAACCAGCAGGTGCAAAAAGAACTGGACCGGATTGACCAGGAAACCCAGGGCAAACCCGACGAGATGATCCGCCAGCTCAAGGCCATGCACCTTGAAACCGAATATTACGACATCGACCTGTCCTACGTCCTCATGAACCAATTGGCCGTCAAACCCAAGCCCGATGTGCCGGGCCTTGATCTTTCCAAGCTGAACTTCGCCTCCACCAACCTGTACCGGGACGCCGGCTGGCTGGGCGAACTGCTGAACACCATCAAGCCCAGCGAAGAAATGGTCACCTTCCTGGTCCGCGATGACAGCTTCGACGCCTTCAAACGCGCCCGCGCCCTCGCCTGGAACAAGCGCGTCGAGGCCGCTTACCAACTGCTGGACCTGGCCGACCCGCTCAAGTTCGGCCTGGGCGGGACGCGGGTCCTGGCCCAGTGACCGAGCCGGCCTGCCGCCGGTGCGGCGCCTGCTGCCGCTGGGAAGGATTTGTGCACCTCGCCCCGCAGGACATTGCCGACCTCGCGCAGATTTTGGGAACTCACGAATCGGAGTTTATCGCCGCCTACACCGAACTGGCGCCCAACCGCGGACAACTGTGCCTGCGCCAGTTCCCGGACGGCGCCTGCGTGTTCCTGCGCGACAACCAATGTGCGGTGTATCCTGCCCGGCCAGCCCAATGCCGCGACTTCCCCCGGCATTGGGGCCGGGATCTCATACCATTTCCGCATGAGAACAAGCATACGAGCTCCCCTCCGTTGCAAGGAGGGGTGGCCGCAGGCCGGGGTGGTTGTGGATGGTCCGCACCCCGATCTCACGGTGAGGAGAACCCGGATTAACCGCCCCACCCTTCGGGTCCCCCCCGCCTTGAAAAGGTGGGGAGCCCAGATAAATACCGATCCTCATGCAAAAGTGGTATCACCTTCCCAAGCCGCTCCCCCGCCGCCCCGCCCTGACCTTAGAAAGAGCAGATCAACTACGAAACACGCGAATCACGCGAATGCATCCCTTTGAATCTCTGCTAAAGATGTTTGGCAATGGATCGAATTCTTCCTTCGCCCAACAGGTGAACGAAGTTATTCTCAACGAGTTTCGCGTTATTCGCGTGTTTCGTAGTGAATTCAAATGCTGAATTTAGGCTGACACCTCCCCTGCTCCGCCCACCCGTCATGCAGCGCCGGCCGCACGGCACTGTGATAGCACGCGTTCCAGGGCGTTCCGGTTGACCGGCTTGGAGAGGTAGCCATCCATGCCGGCTTCAGCGCAAGCCACTTCGTCGGAGACCAGGGCATGGGCGGTCAAAGCCACGATGGGCACGCGCCGCGCGCCGGCCGCCTGATCGGCCACGCGGATCTTGCGCGTCACGTCCAGGCCGTCAAGGTCCGGCAGTTGCAGGTCCATCAGGACCAAGTCCCAGCTCCCGGCGTGATAGGCGGCCAGCGCCGCGCTCCCTGTAACGGCCAGGGTGGCCGCGTGACCGTCTTTTTTAAGCAACGCCATGATCAGGTCCTGGCTGTCCGGATCGTCTTCCACCACCAGGATCCGCAAGGGCCCGGAGGCCTGGGCCGGCGCCAGCACAGGTGCCGGCGGCGCGATCCCGGCGGGATCGGCCGCCGGCGCCTTGAAATCCAACGTGACATGGAACACGCTGCCCACGCCCGGCCGGCTCTCCACCCAGATCCTGCCGCCCATGCGTTCTACCAGCCGATGACAAATGGTTAATCCCAAGCCCACGCCGCCATATTTTCGCGTGGCCGATGTATCCACCTGCGCAAACGGCTCAAATATCCGCTTGAGATGCTCATGGGCGATGCCGATGCCCGTGTCGCGGCAAGCCACCTGCAGGCAGACCCGGCCCGCCGGCAGCGCGTCACAAGTCACGTCCAGGTCCACCCGGCCCGTGGCGGTGAACTTGACCGCGTTGGCCGCCAGGTTCATCAGGATCTGCTTCAGGTGGCGGTAGTCGCCGACCAGTTCCGCCGGGATCCCGGGCGCCACCCGGCAGGCGAACGTCAGCCGCCGCGCCTGCGCCTCAGCCTGGATCGGCGCCAAGGCTTCGTCCAAGATTTCTTGAAAATTGAATTGGTCTTCCCGACATTCCATCCGGTCAGCTTCGATTCGTGTCAGGTCGAGAATGTTGCTGAAAACGCCCATCAGGTCGTTGCCGCGCCGGCGCACGATCTCCAGGTATTCGCGTTGCTCGGCGTCCAACGGCCCTTCCATCACCAGATCGGTAAACCCCAGGATGGCGTTCATGGGGGTGCGGATTTCATGGCTCATGTTGGCGAGGAACTCGTCCTTGGCGCGGCCGGCGGCCTGGACCGCATCCCGGGCCTGGCGCAGCGCCGCCTCAGCCTGCTTCTGCTCGGTGATGTCCCAGGCCACGCCCACCACCTTGGCCGGGAACCCGTCCGGGCCAAGATGCACGGTAGCCCGGCCGCAGATGGCGCGGATCGCTCCGCCGGGCAGGCGCAGCTGGAACTCGATGTTCCCAGGTTTCCGGGTGCGCAGGATTTCCTGCATCACGTCCATGACCCGCTGGCGTTCTTCCGGTACCACGGCGGCCATCGCCGCCTCAAAGCTGGCCGGCGGCCCGCCCGGCGGCAAGCCCATCAGCATCTCGAGCTCGCGGGACCGGGTCCACTCGTTCTTGCGGAGGTCCCACTCCCAGCTGCCCATCCGCGCCAGTTCCTGGGCTGCCGCCAGGCGCGCTTCGTTCTGCCGGATATGATCCAGCAGGCGCAGGCGATCCGTGATATCCACGCCCGAGGCGATGACGTTCGCCGGCTGCCCGGTGTGATCGCGCATGGGACAGAGCATGAAATCGATGGGCATCAACTGCCCCCCGGCCATGCGCGCCGGCACGTCGTAACGCACCGCCTGCTCCTGCCGGGCGCGGCCAAACGACGCCTTGAGCCGCGCGCGGACGCCGGGGTCGTGGGTCCACCAGTAACAGTCCCAGAACAGTCGGCCGAGCACGTCCTGGGCATCGATGCCCGCGGCCACCAGCGGCGGCTGGTTGATCTCCAGCACCCGGCCGTCCAGGTCGAGCACCGCAACGAACACAAACAGGCTGTTCAGCACCTGGCGCACCCGCTGCTCGCTGGCGCGGAGCTGGGCCTCGATGCGCAGGTGCGCGCTGATGTCCCGGAAAATACCGCACACCACCTGGCGGCCGGCCGCGTCCCGGTACGTGCTGCTGCTGATTTCAACCGGGATGTGCCGGCCCGTGCGGTCCTGCACCTCGGTTGTGATTATTTGCCCCGTATTTTCCGCAACCTGCTTGAAGTGGGCGCGCGCTTGCTCGGCATGTTCCGGGGGATGCAGCTGCGTATGATGCATGGCGCGCAGCTCGGTCAAATCCCGGCCAGTCAGCGTTTCCGCCTGTGGATTGGCATCGAGGATCATCCCGCTTTCAGCGTCCGCCACAAGGATGGCGTCACGGGCAGCCGCAAACAAGGCGCGGTAGGGGGTGCTGTCCCCCGGGTCGGGGGGTGTCAGATCTTTTCCAGCCCCGGCCTTGGCCTGGGCTGGCTTGCGCAGCTTTTTTCCTGTGCCATCCATACGTTCCAGCTCCCAACCGCGGGCGGCGCCCGGCGCAGCCCGCGGTAAATTTCGTGCTAAAAAGCCTTACGCGGGACGCATTTTCAAGAACAATTGCGTAGCGTATTTGAAGCATGCGTGGACGCCGCGCCCAGCGCGGGCCAAACGTGATTTGGGGCGGCTTGGACCGCCGCGCTACTCGCCCGCGGCGGTGGGCAATGCCTCGCGGATCACCACCACAATCCACGACGTGCCGGGCCAGGCGAGCGTGTCCCACCAGGCTTCCTTGGTAACCGGCGTGGTGGCGCCGGTGGCTAGAAATTCGTACGTGGCGTGGCCCGCCGGCTCCTGCTGCATCCGCCGGCCCAGCGCCAGCAACGCGGCATACGGCTGGTACAGCTCATCCGTGAACAGGTTGCGGCCGATTTCCCCGGGGTCGGCATCGTAAAGAATCCGGCCGCCGGCCTCCATGACCCAGGCTTTTTCCGGCCGCCCGACCATGAGCGGGGCGATCGCCGGGCCGATGATGGCCTCCGGCTTGAAGGTCGCGCTGGCCGCGCCCAGGAGCACGTCATCGCGCAAGGCCGGCTGCATCAGCGCGCAGGCATCATAGCCCTGCACGGTCCGGAACACCGGGCTCAGGACCAGGGCCGGATGCGCCAGGAACTCCCGCACGTGCGGCTGGGCGCTGATATCCGCGCCGGCATACTCCGCCAGCGCCGCCGGCGCCAGCACCTCGATCCGGCCGGCCGCGCTGATGGCGGCCACCGAGGCACACTCCGGGTGGCGCCGGCAGAAATCGTCCAGCAGGCCGCGCGCCGCGCTCGCTGCCATGCCGGCCGCGGCCAGGGAGTCCGCGGTCTGGTCCACCGCGGATCCTAGATTCTGGACCGCGCTGGCCACCTGCCGCGCGAGTTGCGGCGCCAGCAGCGCCGCCTCGTCGATCGAGACGGCCGCGCACCGGCCGGCGGCCGTAAAAACAACCACAGCGATCGTCGCAAGCGTCATGACGGGCAACTTCATGGTAATTCTCCGGGGGGGACAGGGTTCACGCTCAGTATCCGTTCAAGTCAAAGAGGGTCAGCTGGCGCGGATCGCCCTTGCGCTTGCGCTGGCGCTGGCGCGCGAGCTGGGGTTGGCCGCCCTCGCCAAACTCGCCCTCCTCCAGGTTGGTCAGGATTTCGCGCGCGCGGTCGATGACTTCCTGGGGCAGGCCGGCCAGGCGCGCCACCTGGATGCCGTAGCTCTTGTCCGCGGCCCCGGGCACGATTTTGCGCAGGAACACGATCCGGTCGTTCTTCTCGCGCACCAGCACGTTGTAATTGATGACCCCCGGCATGGTCAGGGCCAGGTCAGTCAGCTCGTGGTAATGGGTGGCGAACAGGGTCTTGGCCTTGACCGCGGCCTGGTTGTGCAGGTACTCGGCCACGGCCCAGGCGATGCTGATGCCGTCGAACGTGCTGGTGCCGCGGCCGATCTCGTCGAGCACGATCAAGCTGCGCGGCGTGGCGTTGTGCAGGATGTTGGCGGTCTCCTGCATCTCCACCATGAAGGTGCTGCGGCCACGCGCCAGGTCGTCGCTGGCGCCCACCCGGGTGAACACCCGGTCCACGATGCCGATCTCGGCCTCGGCCGCCGGCACGAAGGAGCCCATCTGGGCCATGATCACGATCAGCGCCACCTGCCGGATATAGGTGGATTTGCCCGCCATGTTGGGGCCGGTGATGATCGCCAGTTGCTGGCCGGCATTGTCCAGCAACGTGTCGTTGGGCACAAAACGGTCGGCCTGCGGCAGGGCCTCGATGACCGGGTGGCGGCCGTCGCGGATGCGCAGCGCGGTGCCGGCGCTCATCCGGGGCCGGACATACTGCGCGGCGCGCGCGCGCTCCGCCAGCGCGGCCAGCACGTCGAGGCGCGCAATGGCGCGCGCCGTCTCCTGGATTGCCGCAGTAAGGGCGGTGGCCGCGGCGCGGATTTCGAGGAACAGGTCGTATTCCAGCGCCGCAGCCCGCTCCTGGGCGCCCACGATCTTGTTCTCGTACTCCTTGAGCTCGGGCGTGATGAAGCGCTCGGCATTGGCCATGGTCTGCTTGCGGATGTAGTCCGGCGGCACGCCGGCCAGGTTGCTGCGGGTGACCTCGATGTAGTAGCCAAACACCCGGTTGTGGCGGATCTTGAGCGATTTGATCCCAGTCCGCGCCTGTTCGCGCGCCTGCAGCTCCGCCAGCCATTCCCGGCCCGCGGTGGCCGCGGACCGCAGCTCGTCCAGCTCCGCGTGGTAGCCGGGGCGGATCAGCCCGCCCTCCTTGACCGGCAGCGGCGGTTCGTCCACGATGGCCCGGGCGATCAGGGCCACCAGCTCCGGCTGCGGGGTGATCCCGCTGGCCAGTTCCGCGACCGCCGGGCCGGCCAGGCGCTCTTTGAGCTCCGGCAGCACCGCCAGCGAGAGCCCCAGCGCGGCCAGGTCGCGGGCATTGGCGCCGGCGCCGCCCAGGCGCGCCATGAGCCGTTCCAGGTCCTTGATGCCCGCCAGCCGCTCGCGCAGGTCGCGCAGCAGGTCGGGCGCGGCCACCAGGGCCGCCACCACGTCATGGCGGACGCGGATGGCGTCCAGGTCGGCCAACGGACGCAGCAACCAGTCGCGCAGCAGCCGCCCGCCCATGGCCGTGCGCGTCGTATCCAGGGTGTCCAGCAGGTTGGCGCTGCCCGGCCGCGCGGCCACCAGGTCAAGGTTGGCGCACGAAGCCTCGTCCAGCACCAGGTAATCGGCAGCCCGCATGACGCGCAGCGCCCGCACATGCCCGGCGGGCCGGCGCAGTTCCTGGGTCACGTAATGCAAGGCCGCGCCCGCCGCGCCCAGGCCGGCCGCAGCGTCCTGGCAGCCGAACCCGGCCAGTGAATGCACCGCAAAATGCCGCGCCAGCAGGTCGGCCGCGAAATCGCGCTCGAACGTCCAGTCTTCGCACGGCGTCACCACGATGCGCGGCGCCCGGCCCAGGATCTCCCGCAGCAGGGGCAGGTCCGGGTGGCCGTCCGGCACCAGGCACTCGGCCGGCTCGTAGCGCAGCAGCAGGTCGCGCACCCCATCGGCCGCAGCGGTTTCCTCCAGGCGGAAATCGCCGGTGGACAGCTCCAACAGCGCCAGCCCGAACTGCTCGTCGCGGCGGTGCAGGGCCGCCAGGTAATTGTTGCGCCGCGCCTCCAGCACCGGCTCATCCACCACGGCGCCGGGGGTCACCACGCGCGTGATTTCGCGGCGCACAATGCCCTTGGCCTGCGCCGGGTCTTCCATCTGCTCGCACACCGCAACCTTCTTGCCCGCCTTGAGCAGGCGGGCGATATACGTGGCGGCATGGTGGTAAGGCACCCCGCACATGGGCACGTTCTGGCGGCGGGTCAGGGCAATGTCCAGCAGGCCGGACGCCTCCTTGGCGTCGTCAAAAAACATCTCGTAAAAGTCGCCCAGCCGGAAAAAAAGCAGGGTGTCGGCGCTGACCTCCCGCCGGACCCGCAGGTATTGCTGCATCAGGGGGGTAGCGGTTTCCGTCATGCCGGAAGTTTCCATGGGCCGGGGCCGCGTGTCAACCCGCCGCGATCCGGCCGGGTCACGGGCCGGGACGCCGGGCCAGGATTAATGGTGCGACAAATCCGCGGGGGGCGGAGTGCGCTCGGCATCCTCGATCACCCGCTCGATTTCCTCGTCCGATCCAGTGACCGCCTCGAGGTTGGCCACATCCTCGAAATCCGGCTCGCTCTCCGGCTCTTCCTCTTCCTCTGCCTGTTCGGCGCAGTTCTCGCAGACGGCCGCCCGCTGCTGGCACAGGCCGCAGAACTCAACGCCACACATGGAGCACTCGCGGATATCCTCATCGCCGTGGACGGGACACCCCTGCAATAAACTGTACAACCCGGTTTCGTCATCCACCGTCATAGCGCACATCCCGCGGTTTGATTACTGCACAACTTATGTTGCCCGGCACAATGGTTATTATACCACCCATCCCGGATTCGTTAAGAGCGAATCCGAAAAAAGAGCGGATTCTGCCTGACCCAAGCTCATTTTTCCGCCATACATAATGAAACATGACCGGGAGCACAACATTTATTTGCGGTCTGGACGTGCTGCTGGAACGCCACCGCGCCTGGCTGCACCACCGGCGCTTGGGGCTGGTCGCCCACGGCGCCAGCCGCGACCAGGCCGGCCGTCCGGCCTGGGACCGCCTGGCCGCCGAACCCGGCGTGCAACTCGCAGCCTTGTTCGGGCCGGAGCACGGGTACCTCGGACAAGCCGGCGCCGGCGATGACGTGCCCCACCAGGTCCACCCCACCCTCGGCATCCCGGTGTTCTCCCTGTACGGGCCCACGCGGCGGCCTACGCCGGAAATGCTCACGACCGTCGACGTCTTGTTGTTCGACCTGCAGGATTTGCCCATCCGCTGCTACACCTATTCCGCCACGCTCCAGTACCTGCTGGAAGCCGCGGCCGCCAACGGTAAAACCCTGATCGTGGCCGACCGGCCCGCCCCCCTGCCCAACACGCTGGACGGCCCGCCGCTGGATCCAGCCTGCGCAAGCTTTGTGGGCCTGGCACCCGTGCCGGTCTGCTACGGCCTGACCTCCGGCGAACTGGCGCTGTACCTCCGCGATGCGATCCATCTGGACGTTGACCTGCGCGTGGCGCGCATGGACGGGTACTCCCGCCAAGACCCTGCGCCGGCAGGCTTCACCTGGACTCCGCCGTCGCCCGGCATCCGGACCTGGATGACCGCCGAGTTGTATCCGGTCACCGTTTTTCTCGAGGCGTTCGCGCAGGTGGATTATGGCCGCGGTACGGAATTTATTTTTCAGCAGTGCGGCTGGCCCGGGTTCCCGGCCGAAGCGGCTGGCGCCAAATTGGCGGCGCCGGGCCTGCCCGGCGTGGATTTCCAACCTTGCACGTACACCGCGCAAGCCCCGCCGTATGCGGGCCGCCAGGTCCACGGGTTGCGCCTGCTCCGCCGCCCGGGCCCGTACCACCCCATCCGCGCTGCCGTGGCGCTGGTACAGTGCCTGCAGGAAGCCTGGGGCCGGGACGCGTTTTGGACCGCGCCTGGCGCGCGGCCCGGGTTCTTCGACCAACTCATGGGCCACTGCGCCGTGCGTGAAGGCCTGCAAGCCGGGGCCGACCTGGCCGCCATCTGGGGCGCATGGGACAAGCCACTGCGCGACTTTGCCGCCCGCCGCAACCCTCACCTGCAGTACGGCGCCGCGAAATAAACCGCCCCATGACTTGACACGCCACAGCACGCCGCCTATGCTGTCCCACAATTCGCGGGCGTTTAGCTCAGTTGGTTAGAGCGCTTGCCTCACATGCAAGAGGTCACTGGTTCGAGTCCAGTAACGCCCACCAGAAATCCCCAGTAAAATCAAGGTTTTCTGGACTTTTTGCCCCCGCCGCCCATTTTCACGGCCCCAGACTTGTGCGGAAACTTGTGCGGTTTCTTCTTGTCCGGCACCCGCTTTTGTTCTAGGGTGTTCCTATTGTTCCAGCCGGGCATGGAAGGAGGTTTGGTATGTCGGTACAGGTGCGTCGAAACAAAGACGGGTCTCTGGCCAGCCAGTTCTGGTACGCCGTTTTTGAGGTCAAGGGACGGCGCCACGTCGTCTCCACGGGCATCGCCATCGAGGGCGAACCCGGCAGCAAGGCCTTCCTGCTTTCCAAGGGCCGCGCTCAAACGGTGCAGGACCAGATGGTCGAAGAGGCCCGGAAAAAGTCCGGCGCCGAAAAAATCGTTCAGCGCCTCGTTGAAATCAAGACCGGCGACCAGTACGCATCGCCCCCGCTATCATCGTTGGCCGATGCCTGGGCCGCCATTCCCCGCAAGCGCAAGCCCGGCGCTTTCTACCTCCAATGCGGGAGGAATGTGCTGGACCGCTTCGTCCACTTCTTGCACGACCGTCACCCCGGCGTGAAGGTCCTGGCCGATGTTTCCGCCAACCACGCCCGCGCATTCATGGACACTGAAGAACGCCGTGGAATCACACCCAGGACATGGAACCAATCCAAGGGGCTGCTGCGATCGGCCTTCCGTCATCTGGACCCATCTGCTGACGCCTACCGCAACTACTTCGCCAAGGTGCCCGACAAGACGGAGGACTCCGTCCACCGCCAGCCATTCACGCCCGAGGAAATCGCCGCAATCCTGACTACCGCGGCTAATGACCAGCTCATGCGCCCGCTGATCGTCACCGCCCTTTGCACGGCCATGCGCCGCGGCGACTGCGCCATGCTCAAGTGGGCGGACGTGGATTTGAAGGGCGGCTTCATCACGGTGAAAACGTCGAAGACCGGCGAGACCGTGGAAATTCCAATCATGCCGCTGCTGCGCGATGAACTCATGGCCATCAAGCGGGGCAAGAATGAATACGTCTTCCCCGAGGCCGCCAAGCTGTACCAGCAATCCGCTGACGGCCTGAACTATCGTCTCAAGGAAATCCTCACTGCCGCCGGGTTCGTTGATGCGGGGTCGGACGGGTCCGCTGAACCCCAGGAACCCGCGCTGCCATCGTTGCCAGCCGATGAACTACGCGCCCGCGGCCTTGCGGCGCTCGATGCCATTCGCATGACGGCCCCCAAGCGCGAACGGGCCAAGGCCATCTTCACCGCGTATCTGGATGGCCACACCATTCCCGATATCGCGGCCAGCTTGAAAGTCGGCCAGGGCACGGCATCGGCTCACCTCAATCAGCTGGAGCAGCACCTGAAGGCCGCCGTCATACGCCGGAAGGGTGCGGCTCCCGCAGCAGCGATCCGTGGCACCCTCTACAGCAACGGCGTCGGCCAGCGCCTGAAACGCGGCAGCCTGCGTGGCTGGCATAGCTTCCGCACCACGTTCATCACGCTGGCGCTGTCAGCCGGCCTGCCCATGGAACTGGTCCGCCGCATCACTGGGCACACCACGGTGGACATCGTCCTCAAGCACTACTTCCGCCCAGGCCGCGAAGACTTCCGCCGCGCTCTGCAATCTGCCATGCCCAAGCTTCTGACCAACGGCAGCAAGTCGCCCAAGGAGGAAGCAATCGCGATCCTCGATGGCATGACGGCGAAGACGTGGAAACAGGACGCCGCTAAAATGCGCCAACTGCTCACCGCGATTTAAGTCGCAGGGTCCGTTGTCTTGGTGGGACACCTCACCGCGCAATCTGTTTTTCATCTACCCGAACCGGCTTTCCTGGCCAGCATCGGCATCACCCCGCCGAGGGTGGCAATCTTGCCGCCTTCCGGTCGCTCGCCAAAGTCGACGATCAGCATTATTGCCACAAAATGGACTCGTAACAACCTTGTATCTAGTTGGTTGCAACTATTTTAACCGACCCGCGAAAAAATCCTTGTCTCGACATAGGCATCTGTTACTGTTACATTACCTCGCAGGGGCGCAGAGGGAGAAAGGATCTTTCGATGGTCCTTTTTCCAGCGGAAAAAGGCGCCTGCTGCGAGTGGGTAAGGAGACGGTTTTATGGTTAACAAAAGCCCATTCGCATACGGTGCCGCGGTTCAATGGAACGGCGATCTTTTTGAATCCCAGCTTCCCCCTCGTCGCACATCCCGTGTTGTCCGCACCCACCCGAAGTCACCCGAAGAGGTCTTGCGCTACAATCAAGATGGTTGGCCAGACAAGGACATATTGATCACGGAATATGGCCTGGCGTTGGTCAACCGCGGCATGACCATGGATATTCGCAGCACCGCGCCCGAAGCCGCAGAGGAGTTGCCATCACGTGTCATAACGCCAGTCCGCGATTTGGGCGTATATCTGGATGCCAAGCTCGATTGGCGTGGCCGTCTCGACCCGGCCTATGTTTCCGTATCTCTCACCTCCGTGGAAGACCGGCAGAGCATTGGCAAGGAGGAGTTGCGAATCAGGAATGAAAAAATGCCCAAGATTGTTCGCGACTACCAGAAGATCATCCTGTCGGACAAAACGGAAATCGATTTCACCAGGAAAGCCAAACGGCGCGGTCTCGTCAAATATCTCCATGCACTTCATCGTGCCGGCAAGCTGGGCGAGTTCAGCTACCAGTCCGTCGTTGAAGACTATAACCGCACCGCCCCCAGCAAAATCAAATCCGACCGCATGGACGATGATTTGTTCAAAGGCCAGCAGGAAGATTTCGACCGCCTATTCGAGACGATCGACAAGACCAACCAAGTGTTCAGGATGAAACTGGCGTGAATCCTGCTTTCCAGTAGATTCCACAGTTTCCCGTAGATTCCCTTCTGGTTTCCATGCGGCCGCCGCATGGCCGCGCAATACTGCCCCCGTGAATATGAACTTTCATTCGCGGGAAAGGCAGTCGCATGAGTGCGGTTGACATTGAAACGTTGATGCGGGAAATCCTGGCGGCAACTCCCGCGGCCCGCTATGCGGCCGTGGCGGCACTGCGTGGCGCACCGGCCCAGGAAGCGGCCGCAGTCACCGGCCCCCTGCTCATGGGCACGACTGCCGGCGCGAAGTTTCTGGGCGTCGGCCGCACCACCTTCTGGCGCATGCTCCAGGCGCGCCTGATTCCACGCCTTGAAATCCTTCCCGGCGTGTACCGTGTGCGGCGCGCCGACCTGATCGCTTACGTCGCCAACGGCGGCAAGGTGAATCCCCAATGATTATCGCCATCGATCCCGGCATGAGCGGCGGCATTGCCTGGCAGGATGACGAGGGCATCGTCAACTGCTGCCCCATGCCCGACACGGCCGGCGACATCATCGGCCAGCTTCACACCCTCAAGGTCATGGGCCGTTCCCCGACCGTGTACCTGGAAAAAACCGGCGGCTACGTTCCCGGCAACAGCGCGCCCGCGGCCTGCAAGTTCGCCCGCCATTGCGGCTGCATCGAAGGCGCGGTCATGGCCCTCGCCATCCCGCTCATCGAGGTCGCGCCCACGGTCTGGATGAAGGTGCTGGGCGCCCTGCCGGCCGACAAGGCCGCGCGCAAGACCGCGATCAAATCGCTCATGCAGGCGCGATATCCGCACCTGCGCATCACGCTTTCAACCGCCGACGCCCTCGGAATCCTCACCTGGGCGCTGGCGCAACAGGTTTCGTCATCGGACGGAAGCAGCAACACATAACCCTCATAAGAAAGGAGTGGTATCGGTATGGCAGTATTGACCGCAACGCAGTCGCAGAGAATGTTCGACACCGGCCCCGAGCTGGCGCCCAGGGGCACGTTCGTGGCCACCTGCATCGACATCCGGGACCAGTTCGGCGTCGAGCGCAGGAAGTACCAGTCGGACGAGATGGAAACCGTGAACCTGACGGCGTTCCTGTTCGGGTTCCGCGACAAGGCCGGCAAGCCGTTCATGATCGCGTCACGCTCGTTCCGCATCAGCGGCAATGAGAAAAGCAACCTGATCGCGTTCCTGAAGTCCTGGCTGGGAGAGTCGCCGCGCATGGGATGGGATTACATGGATCTGAAGGGCCGCAAGGCGCTGATCTCGGTGGATCACACACCATCCAAGAAGACGCCCGGACTGTTGTTTGCCGACATTGTCAGCATCAGCCCGCTGCCCGAGGGATTCCTGCAGCCGCCGCCGGTGGTCGCCACCGGCCCGGCGCCTGTGGCCCAGCCTGTGCCGGCCGCAGTCGAGGCCGAGAGCGAACCGCTGCCGTTCTGAACAACCAACAACCAGCGGGGACCGGTTGGCCCGGTCCCCGCGCAACTTCCAGGAGAACGATATGGCTATTCTGACCACCGGCAGAACTTTCAAGACATCGCATTGGTACACGCCGGACGGCAAACCGGCCCACCAGCAGGCGGCCCGCGATGGCCGGGGCCAGCGCCCCACCCGCATCGCGGACGCAGTCCGGCTGGGGCTGCTTCCTTCAGTCACGTCCATCCTCTCGATCTTCGACAAGCCCGGCCTGAACAACTGGAAGGTCAGCCAGGCCGTGCTAGCGGCCGGCAACACGCCGCGCCAGCAGGATGAATCCATCGAGTACTGGAGCCAGCGCGTCATGGACACGGCGTTCAAGCAGGTCGAGGACGCCGCCGACCTGGGCTCGCAAATCCATGCCGCGCTGGAAGCCGCCATGGCGGGCGACCCGTATGACGACGCGCTGCGCGTCCACGTGGCGCCCGTGCTGGCGTGGAAAGACAAGACCGGCATCGAAATCGTGGAGCGCGAGAAGGTGCTGGTCAATGCCGCCGAGGGCTACGCCGGCTGCGCGGACGTGTTGTTCCGCTGGGGCCAGCGCGGCATCGGCGTGCTGGATTACAAGACCCGCAAGACCAGGCCTGGCGAACAGGTCACGCCTTACGACGGCCAGGGCATGCAACTGGCGGCCTATGCCGCCGCGCACTACGGCGAACAGGAACTGCCGCGTGTGCTCGCGGCCAACATCTTCATCAGCACCACGGAGCCGGGACGCATGGAAGTCTGCAAGCACGAAGACATTCCCGCGCTGTACGAGGCTTTCAAGCATGCCTGCGCCCTTTGGCGCCATATCAAGGGGTATGACCCCCGCAAATCACTGAACATGGAGGTTGGTCGTGGCTAACCAGAACATCATTCCGCCCAACATCAATGACCTGAGCCTGATCGAGGCCGCCCGCTATTACCGCGAGCACCTCGGCTGGACCGTCCACCCGCTCTACGGCCCGGCGCGGGGCGATGAGCAGGAGCGCGGCAAACGCCCTGTGCTGAAGGGCTGGCCGCGCCTTGCGCCGGCGGCGGTCACGCCGGCTTTTATTGAGCGGCACTTCGGCAACGACAGCCAGCACAACCTCGGCAAGGTCAACCGCCTGCCGGAACTGACCATTGACCTGGACTCCAAGCCGGACCAGGGCGCCAGCGTCATGGCCTGGGACGCCTCCTGCGAAGCGCTGCGCGCGGCGCCCTGCGAACGCACGGCCGGCGGCTTGCACTATCACCTCGTCTGCGAAGACGTGCCCGCGGCCGTCATCGCCGCCGCCGGCAAGGAGCGCAAGCTCAAGGGCAACCTGACCGACAAGGTTTCCTTCGAGCTGTTCCTGGGCGGCAACATCGTTCTGGCGCCGTCGCGCCAC
>CAZAYP010000010.1:0-92626 GCA_964489425.1 uncultured Verrucomicrobiota bacterium
AGCCACTGGCCGGGCCGGAGCCGGCGCCGCGGCGGCCGGACGCGGGGCGGCCAACCCGGCCAGGTATTCTTTGACCTGGGTCACGGGGATGCGCTGGATGTGTTCCTCGGGGATCTCCATGGCCATGGCAATGATGTCCGGCGCCAGCACCGTGCTGAACAGGCAATGCAGCGGCACCTCCACGTCCAGGCAGTTGTCCAGGCCGGTGACGGCCGCAACGTCGGCGTGGGCATCCAAAATCTGGCCCAGGGCGGTCAGGCCCTTGAAATACTCGGCCAGGTCCTTCTTCTGGCTGCGCAGGTCGGCGCGGGTATCGATCCGCGCCAGGTACACAAACAGGCCCTTCTTCACCGCCTCCTGCAGCGGGGCGACCGGCAGCCGGAACTGCGTGGCCAGATCGGCCAGGCTGGCCTCGGCCAGCTTTTCCGGCTTCTTGGGCTTGGCGGGCGCGGGATCGTCCGCTGCTGCCGCCGCCGGGACCTCCGCGGGCTGGCAGGAGCGGGACAGCAGCATGTGCAGCTTTTCCATCTCGGCGGCGGTATCGACGGCCGCGCAGTGCTCCGGATCCTTGATCATGCTGCGCAGCTTGTCGGCGCCGGCCAGCATCACGTCGATGGACTCCTGGTCCAGCCGCGCTTCGCCGTCGCGGACGCGCGACATGAGGTTTTCCATGGCGTGGGACAGCTCGGTGAGGGCGTCGAGGTGGAAAAACCCGCCGCCGCCCTTGACGCTGTGGACGCGGCGGAACAGCGAGTTGATCAGCCCGGTGTCCGCGGGGTTGCGCTCCAAAGCGATCAGGTCGCGCTCGATTTCCGCCAGGTGTTCCTGCGATTCCTCAAGGTACAGGGCCAGGTGGTCTGGATTGAAGGTGGCCATGGCGCGCGGGTCAGGTCTCCTCCAGTCCAAGCAGGGCTTCCGCGTGGTACCAGCGGATCAGTTGGCGGGCGCCGGCGCCGGCGCCCGTGACCGCCAGCGGCCAGTTCCGCTGCGCGCATTCCCGGGCCAGGCCGGCCAGCACGGCCATGCCCGCGGTGTCAAACGCGGCGGCCGCCCCAAGGTCCACGGTCACGGCGGTTACGCCGTTGGCCGACCCCAGCCCGGCCTTCAAGGCGCGCGCCGTGTCCGCTGCCGTAGCGGTCTGCAAGCCGTCGGCCATGCTGATGGTCAACCGGCCATCCTTGATTGCCTGCTGCATAAATAATGATCCCGGGCACCGGCGCCGTCGCGCGCCAAGGGCACCCACTCACATTGGAATCGAGTATGGCACGGGGTCATTCCCGCTTCAAGCTTCCTGTTGCCGATACCCGCGGAGACCGGCCGCGGGACAGGAGCCCCGCGCCACGCGGCCCGCAACCCGGCGTTTTTTTTCGTTTTGCATCCCGGCGGCCGGGCGGTATAAGACGCAACGCCCGGAACGATCCGGGCGCGAAGCGGACAACCTGACCAAAGGATGTGGACCATGGCGCGCGGGATTCTCGGGCTGGTGACGTTGCTGCTGCTGGCGTGGCTGCTCTCCGCCAACCGCAAGGCCATCCGGTGGCGCACCATCCTCTGGGGCACGGGGCTGCAGCTGCTCTTCGCGGTGCTGGTGCTCAAGACCGCGCCCGGCCAGTGGTTGTTCCGGCAGATGAACCACGCGGTGATGGTGCTGCTCAACTTCCAGTATGCCGGCGCCCAGTTCGTGTTCAACGGGCTGGCCGTCCCGCCGGGCGAGCCGGGCTCGCTGGGGTTCTTCTTCGCGTTCCAGGTCTTGACCACGATCGTGTTTTTCTCGGCGCTGATCGCCATTCTCTACTACCTGGGCATCATGCAGAAGGTGGTGCTGTTTTTTGCCTGGATCATGGCCCGGAGCTGCCGCGTGTCCGGGGCCGAGGCGCTGTCCGCGTCCGCCAACATCTTCGTGGGCCAGACCGAGGCGCCGCTGCTGATTCGCCCGTACGTGGCGGGGATGACCCGCTCCGAGCTGCTGTGCGTGATGACCGGCGGCATGGCCACCGTGTCCGGCGGCGTCATGGCCGCCTACGTGGGCATGCTCCGGGGCTATTACCCGGACATTGCCGGCCACCTGCTGGCGGCCTCGGTCATGTCCGCGCCCGCGGCGCTGGTCATGGCCAAGATGCTGCTGCCCGAAACCGGCCAGCCCCAGACCATGGGCACGGTGGCCATCACCTACAAGGACCCCAGCGTCAACGTGCTCGACGCCACGGCCAACGGCGCCACCGCCGGCCTGAAGCTGGCCGGCAACGTGGCGGCCATGCTCCTGGCGTTCATGTCCCTGCTGGCCATGCTCAACTGGGGCGTCAACCACGTCGCCGGCTGGTTCGGCCACCCGGAGGTGGGGTTCGAGACGTTGCTGGGCTGGGCGTTCACGCCGCTGGCCTGGATCATGGGCGTGGCCGGCCCGGACTGCGACGAGGTGGCGCGCTGGATGGGCGAGAAGACGTTCTTCAACGAGTTCGTGGCCTACACCCACATGGCCGAGTATGTCGGGGCGCACCCGGCCCAGCCGCTGCAATACCGCTCCTACGTGATCGCCACCTACGCCCTGTGCGGGTTCTCCAACTTCCTCTCGATCGGCATCCAGATCGGCGGCATCGGCGGCATGGCGCCCGAGCGCCGGTCCGACCTGGCGCAGCTCGGGATCCGCTCCCTCATCGCCGGGTCCCTGGCCTGCTTCATGACCGCGGTCATCGCCGGCATGCTGGTCTGACGCCGGGTTTCCAAACATTGGAAAAATCCGGGCCTCGTTTTCCAAACATTGGAAACTTTTGCGCCCGGTTTTCCAAACATTGGAAACTTTGCGGGCGGGTTTTCCAAACATTGGAAAAACCGCGCGCCGGCGGGTCCGGCGGCCTCGCCCTACCCTTGGCCGCCGGCAGGCGCCCGGTGCGGGGCGGGCGCGGCGTTGTGGGCGGCCTGCAGTTCCGCGCAGCGGCGCGGCGAGTTGCGCCGCACGGGCAGCTGCTGTTCCGCCCACGTGATGGTTTCCTGGAGCACACGCCAGCGGTCAACGTCCGGCCAGCAGCGCGCCCGGTTACCCTCGGCGTCGTTGATCCAAACATCCACGTCAAAAGTCAACACCGGGTCATGGCGCAGCAGGTAGTTCATCCCGCCGATCAGCATGTACTCAACGCCGGCGGCGTTAAACGCGGTCAGCATGGCATCCACGTTCATGGCGGCATACTAAGCCAAAGTGAAGATGATGCGCCCTTTTGTTCCTTTTAGACTTGCTCCGCTGATTCCCATCAGCCATATTGCCATCGTGCATGTGCAAGTAGCGATTGAGGGCAACCGACAAGTTTCTGGGCCATCCACCCGGTGTTTTTTGAATCCATTGCTGTCAACCCCCAGCCGTAGTGAGGGCGTTCGTGGAAAATCACCTCGATATTTTACGCAAAATTCCCCTGTTTAATAACCTGACCGAGCAGGAGTTGCGGGATATTTCCGCGCTTTTTCAGACGTGTCGATGTCAGGCTGGCGACTATTTGATTCGTGCCGCAGATGTCGGCGATGCACTGTACATCCTCATTGAAGGCCGGGCGCTCGTGCAATTAACCGGACGCTATGGCCAAAACGTAGTGCTGAATCATATTGAGCCCGGCCATTATGTGGGCGAAATCGCCCTGCTGGACGGGCGACCGCGCTCAGCCGACATTGAATGCACGGCCCCTTCCCTGTTTCTTAAATTGAACCGGGATGATTTCAACCGGGTCCTGTTGAAGCACCCGGCCTTGATGCAACGGCTGCTGATCAACCTGTGCAGCCGTCTGCGGCATGCCGAAGATATGATCTTGGGCATCGGAACCCCGGAACAATTGGTTTGTTGAGCAAACCAGGGAATTCGGCAACGCTGTTCCCAGAGCGCCGCCCAACCCATGACCCAAGCGACCACCAACCCTTCCGCCGGCTCAGGAAACCCGGGGCCGCAAGTTCCAGTGGCCATTGTGGGGATGGGGTGCATTTTCCCGCAAGCCTGCAATCCGCGCGAATACTGGGACAATATCCTGAAGGAAATCGATTGCGTTACACCGGTGCCGGCCAACCGCTGGAACTTGGCCGACTATTACGATCCGGATCCCGAGACCCCGGATAAAACCTATGCCTACCGGGGCGGATTTATCCCCGATATCCCCTTCAACCCGATCGAGTTCGGCCTGCCCCCCAACGTGTTGGAGGTCACCGATGTCTCGCAATTGCTCGCGCTGGTCGTGGCGCGGCAGGCCTTGCAGGATGCCGGCTGCCTTGGGGATGCCAGGGAGGCCCAGTTTGACCGGGAGCACACGGGGGTCATCCTGGGCATCAGCGGCGGGCAGAAAATCATCACCTCGCTCGGGGCGCGGCTGCAATACCCGGTTTGGGAACGGGTGCTGCGCCGCTATGGCGTGCCCGCAGCGCAGTTGGAGCCGGTGATCGCGGCGATGAAATCCGCCTTTGTCAAGTGGGAGGAGAATTCGTTTCCCGGGCTCCTCGCCAATGTGATCGCGGGCCGGATCGCCAATCGTTTTGACCTGGGCGGGATCAACTGCGTTACGGATGCGGCTTGCGCGGCCTCGCTGAGCGCGGTTTACATGGCGGTGAACGAGTTGACGAGCCGCCGCCACAACATCATGCTCACCGGCGGCATCGACTTGGACAACTCTCCGTTTGCCTACATGTGTTTCAGCAAAACGCCGGCGTTTTCCAAGCGCAATGCCAGTCGGCCGTTTGACCAGCAGGCCGATGGGATGATGGTGGGCGAAGGATTGGGGATGCTGGTGCTGAAACGCCTGGACGACGCTGAGCAGGCGCACGATCGCATTTATGCGGTGATTAAAGGCATGGGCGCGGCCAGCGACGGACGGTTTAAAAGCATTTATGCGCCCCGCGCCGAGGGCCAAGCCAAGGCCTTGCGCCGGGCTTATGCCGCGGCCGGCTTTGCCCCGGAAAGCCTGGGCATGCTGGAGGCGCACGGCACGGGCACCCCCGCCGGCGACCCGGAGGAGTGCAAGGCGCTCCACCAGGTGTTCCCCGCCGCCGCCGCTACCGGACCCCATATCGCGCTCGGCAGCGTCAAGTCCCAGATTGCCCACACCAAGGCGGCCGCCGGGGCCGCCAGCTTGATCAAAACCGCGCTGGCGCTTTACCACAAAATCCTCCCGGCCACCCTGCACGTTGCCGCGCCCAACCCGCGGCTGGAACTGGCCGGATCCCCGTTTTATTTGAGCACCACGACCCGCCCCTGGTTCCGGGCCCTGCCGAACACCCCGCGGCGGGCCGGGGTAAGCGCGTTCGGGTTTGGCGGCTCGAATTTTCATGTGGTCCTCGAGGAACATTCCGACGATCCGGCGCCCGCCGCGGATCGGGCCTGCCCGCCGGCGGTGCTCTTGGTGCAGGCCGCCACGCCCGCCGCGTTGCTGGACAAGGGCGCGGCGCTCTGGGCGCAATGGCGTGGCCCAGTGGGGGAACAAGCCTATGCCGGGTACCTGGGTGGTGAAGCGGCCCGCCCGGCGCCGCAGGAATCCGCACGCCTGGGCTTTGTGGCGGAGGGCCGGGAAGACGCTTGCAACCTGCTCGAACTGGCCTTGGAAACGCTGCGGGCCAGCCAGGACAAAGCGGCGTGGGAACACGCCCGCGGCATCTACTATCGACGCACCGGGTTCGCCCCGCCGGCCCTCACGGTCGCGTTGTTCCCCGGCCAGGGAACACAATTTTTAGGCATGGGCAGTGAAGCGGCCATCAGCGCCCCGCCCCTGCTGCAGGCGTTTGCCGCCGTGGACCGGGTGTTGCAAGACCAGGGCCGGCCGGCCATTTCCGCGGTGGTGTACCCGCCTCCCGGGGGGGATGCCAATACTCAAAGTATCCAGGCCGCCCGCCTGCAACAAACGGAAAATGCCCAACCCGCGCTCGCGGCATTCAGCACCGGCATGTTTACGCTCTTGCGGCAAGCCGGGTGGACGCCCGACCTGGTCGCCGGCCATAGCTTCGGCGAGTTGACGGCGCTCTGGGCTGCCGGCGTGGTGTCCCAGGATGATTATTTCAAGCTGGTCCATGCCCGGGGCCAGGCCATGGCGGCGCCGGTCGATCCCGCCTGCGATGCGGGCGCCATGCTGGCCGTCCAAGGTCGGGTGACGGACTGCGCCGCCATGCTGCAAGCCCACCCCGGGCTGACGGTCGCCAATTGGAATGCTCCCGACCAGGTGATCCTGGCCGGTTCCACGGAGGCGATTACCCAAGCCCAAGCCACTTGGAACCAGCCCGACCTGACCGTTACCCGCTTGCGCGTCTCGGCGGCGTTCCATTCCGCGTTCGTGCGGCATGCCCAACGTCCGTTTGCCGCGGCGCTTGAACCGGTGGTGTTTCAGCCCCCGCAAATTCCCGTGTATTCCAATACCACGGCCCAGGCCCACCCCGCCGATCCGCGCGCCATCAAGAGCATCATGGCCGAACACATCGTCAAGCCGGTCCAGTTCCAGCAGGAAATTGAGGCCATGTATGCCGCCGGGGGCCGGATCTTCGTTGATCTCGGGCCGCGGCCCGTGTTGGCCAATTTGGTGGCGCGGATCCTGGCCGATCGGCCCCATCAAGTCATAGCGCTGAACCGCCCCCCCCCACGCCCAATGGAACGCGGGCCGACCGCGCGCAAGTGCCAGGTTCAACGCGAACCGGACGAACCGCTGACCTTGGCCTTGGAAAATCTGACGCCGTGGGGCGTTGGTTTAATGGATAGCCCGGCCGCCTGGACACCCGGCACCACGTTGCGCGTGCGTTTGCTCACGCCCGGCGCACCCGAGGACGGTTGGGTGGCCGGCCGCATGGTCTGGCGCCAGGGCGCCGCGGCCAATGTAAAGTTTATGCCGGACGCCGGGCAACGGGAATGGCTGGCGGGGATCGCCGTGACCGCCACCGACCAGCCTGCGCCACCACCCCGCCGGCCGTACCATGGCCTGGCCGAAGCTTTGGCGCAATTGCGGGTCGCGGGGCTCGACCTGCCGCCCCCGCCGGCACGTGAGCGGCTGCCGGCGGCCGCGGCCAAGCCGGCGCTGAATATTATTTTGACTGGCACAACCTATGTCAGCCCGCAAACCATCGCGGCCCGCGAGGAGGCATATCGGAACCTGCCCATGCTTGCCGACGACGCGCCACGGACCCTGGCGGCCGGGATGGAATTGAATCAGGGCGGGGCGCCTGGGGTGGCCGCGGTAGTTCCTGATGGCATGAGCATGCCCGCATTTGAGGAAGGAGAATCCATGGAAACACATCAACAGTATTTGCGCATTATTGGCGAAGGCGTCCAATGTTACCGGCAGTTGCTCCAGCAGCAGGCGGCACTCCTGGCCAACCCTCATTGCACGCCGGCCATGATGGAAAGTTTTGAACGCAGCCTGGCCCGCTTCCACGACGATCAAACCCAACTCCATCAGAATCACGCCCAATTTCTTGCGAGACTGGGCGGTGGCGCAGTCGCTGGGGCGCCGCCGGCGGCCCGCGCGCCGCTCATGCCGCCACCGCCTGCGGTCGCTCCGCTGGCCGCGCCCGCGCCGGTGCCGACGACCATCCCCCCCCCGCCGGCTTCTGTGCCCGCCAAACCCGCCGCAGTAGTGCCACCACCGGCCCCCAGCGTGGTCGCTGCCCCGCCCCCACCCCCGACCCCGCCGGCCCCTGCGGGGGACCAGGGTGCCTCCGGGACGCAAGCCCTGCTGGCCGTCGTCAGCGAAAAAACCGGGTACCCGATCGACACGCTGAACCTGGACATGGCGTTGGAAACCGACTTGGGCATCGATTCCATCAAGCGCGTGCAGATCCTGGGCGCCATGCAGGAGCGGTTCCCGAGTTTGCCGCCCTTCAAGCCCGACGTCATGGCCACGCTGACCACGCTGCGCCAGATTGGCGACTATATCGAGGAACAATTGGCCGCGGGTAAAAAAAAAGAGCTGACGGCCCCATAGCGGCCGCCGCGCCCGTTCCGCCGTTATCCGCCGAACCTGTCGCGGTTCAGCGCCCCTTCCTGCAATCCCTGCCACCGCCAGATTATCTTCTGCTACCGCTGGCCCAGCGGCCCGTATGTTTGCTAATGGATCAAGGCAGCGCGGTGGGCAAGGAGCTGGCCCGCGCCTTGGATGACGAAGGCTGGCAGGTTGTGCCGGTGCGGGTTGTGGAAAAACCAGCCTCGCCGCCGGAGCCCGCGGCGCCCGATGCACTGACGTTGGCCGCGGACGACGAGGCCGGGTGGGGCAAGTCTCTCCAGGACTTGACCGCCCGCCAAGGGCCGATCGTGGGGCTCATTCAACTGCCCCTGGAGACGAAGTACACGCCCAAGGTCTTGTTTGCAGAGGAACCGGAGCATACCCAACTGCGGCATATTTTTCTGCTCGCAAAGCACTTGGCGCCTTTTTTTGAAAAATCATCCGGCGCATTGCGGTGTTTTTTCATGGCCGTCACGCGCCTGGACGGGCAGTTGGGATTGAGCGGGCAACTCGCCAGCTCACCCTTGACCGGCGGGGTTTGCGGATTGGTGAAAACCTTGCGCCGGGAATGGCCCGCCGTATATTGCCGTGCCCTGGATGTCAGCGCCGACCTGGCGGCGGAAAGCGTGGCACAGGCCATTATCGCGGAACTCCATGACCCGGATGCCTCGTTGATCGAAGTGGGCCGGACGGCGCAACAACGGGTGACGATTGCGACCGAAGCCGCCGCCCCTCCGGCGCCCGCGCCAACCCAGGCGCAACCCGCCGAGCCGCGCCCGATCTTCCTGGTCAGCGGTGGGGGGCGGGGCATCACGGCGCAGGCGGTCATCGAGCTGGCCCGCCGCACGCGGGGAACTTTCCTGCTGCTGGGCCGAACGGCCATGGAACCGGAGTCGGCCTGGGCGCAAGGTTGTGACGACCCACGCGAACTACAGCAACGTTTTTTGAACGAGGCCAAGGCCCGGCAAGCCAAGGTGACGCCCATGCAGATCCGCACGGTGCTGGCCGGCATCCATGCGCGCCGCGAGATTGCCGCCACGCTGCAGGCGGTCCAAGCAGCCGGCGGCCAGGCTGTTTACCAGGACTTGGATGTCACGGATCAGCAGATCACACGCCGGCAACTGCCGGCGCTGATCCAAACCTACGGTCCCGTTACCGGCCTGATTCATGGGGCCGGCGTACTGGCGGACAAGCGCCTGGCCGATAAATCCGCGCGCGATTTTGAATCCGTATACGCCGCCAAAATCACGGGGTTGCGCAACCTGCTGGATTGCGTGGACGTGGCCCGCCTCCGGCAGGTGGTGTTGTTTTCGTCGGTGGCGGCCTTCTATGGCAATGCCGGCCAGGCCGACTATGCCATGGCCAACGAGATCCTCAATAAATGGGCCCACGAGGTGCAGCGCCTGCATCCCGCCATCCAGGTCGTGTCGTTCAACTGGGGGCCGTGGGATGGCGGCATGGTCACCCCGGAACTGAAGCAGGTACTGGCCGATCGGCACGTGCGCCTGATCCCCCCCGGCGAAGGCGCCCGGATCATGGCGGAATACCTGGAGCCTGGCGGTGGCCACCAAGCCCAGCTCGTCGTGGGCGATCCCTTGCCGGAAACGCCGCATCCGGCTGGCCCCGCGCCCGCGCTGGCCAGGATTCAGTGCACGGTTAACCTTGTGCACAATCCGTTTTTGAACGATCACGTGCTGGGCGCCAACCCGGTGCTGCCGATGGTCTGCGCCCTGTTGCGCCTGGCCAATGCGGCGGAACAGGTGTGTCCCGGTTTCCGCTTTGCCGAGGCCACCCAACTGCAAGTGTTGAAAGGCCTGACCGGTGACGATCTGCGGCAACAGACCTATATGCTGGAGTTGAAACAAGAGGCGGCCGACACGGCGGATGTTCGCCTGGTGGCGTCCCTGGCCAGTACCCCCGAGGCCGGGCCCGTGCGGTTTCACTACCAGGCGCATCTGGTTTTGACCCCCACGTTATCCGCACCGCCCGTATATCCCGTGACCGATCTCACGGAAGATCCGGAATGGCGGGCTTGCGATCCGTATCGGAACCGTACGCTGTTCCATGGTCCCGCCTTCCAAGGAATACAGCAGGTGCTCCGGATCAGCCCGGAAAAATTAACCCTGCGCTGCCGCGTGCCCGACATCGCGGCCAGCCGGTGGGGCCAGTTTCCCCCCCAGGCATTCCAGCCGGCCGTCGCGGATACCATGCTGCAGGGCATGCTGATTTGGGAACGGCACTTTCACCAAACCGCAGGCCTGCCGCTGGGTTGCCAGCGGTGGCAGCAATACCAGCCGATCCCGCCCGGCACTCCCTTTTACATAACCACGGAAATCAGGGCCAACACCGCGATCAAACTGGTGGCGGATGTCACGGCCTACAGCGCCACCGGCCAGGTTTATATGCGGATGGAGGCCGTGGAAGTTGCCCTCAACCGCCAACTGAACCGGACCCTGTTCATCCCCGCCAAAAAAGCGGAACTGGACCGGATCCTGCCTTTTTGGGACCGGCAACTGGGCGTCAGCCGTTGGTTTGGCGAGGCCTTGTTCACCGCGCTGTTCCGCCGTTTCGCCGGTCAGATCCGGATGGAGAACGAAGCGGATTTTCAGGCGCTGCGCGGGCAGCCGCGGCTTTATATCGCCAACCACCAGGTCGCCCTGGAGTCCGTGCTGTTCGCCTTTGCACTGTCCGGGTTGGGCGACAGCCTGGTGCGCGGCATTGCCAAGATGGAGCACCGCCAGAGCTGGATGAGTCAATTCCTGAAGCTGATTTACTCTTATCCGGGCATCACCGATCCGGAACTGCTTTTCTATTTTGACCGCGCGGACCAGGCGTCCATGCTCAAGCTGCTCGCGGAAATCAAGCAGGTGGTGACGCGCCAGCACGGCTCCGTCATGGTGCACGTCCAGGGGACGCGCGCCTTAAGCGCGCGGGAGCCGGTAACCCAGCTCAGTTCGGTATTTGTTGATTTCGCGATTGAACTGGGCATGCCGATCGTCCCGGTAAAATTCACGGGGGGCTTGCCGGGTGCGCCCCTGCCGGAGCGCACCGACTTTCCGGTCGGTTATACGTATCAGGATTACTGGATCGGCACGGCGTTGCCGGCGGCGATGTTGAAGGATTTGCCCTTTGCCGGGCGCAAGCAGATCCTTTTGGAGCGCTTGAACCAGCTCGGTGGCGATCTGGCTACGGCCGAGGCCAATCCTCCCGACCCCTATTTCGCGCAAGCCGTCAGCGAATGGCGCGCCCGGCATGGTGTGCCCGAGGTGCAGGCGGTATTCTGCAACGTCTTGCAGGATTTGGACCCGGCCATCCCGGAAATCCGGACGTTGTGGGAAGCGCTGCAAGCCGGGGGCGCAGACGGTTTTGGCCCCGCCCAACCCTGGTGGTCTGGATTCCACCGCTGGCTGTCTGCTTGAGGGATGGGCGCCAAACCTTACCGGATCTCGGCGCGCGCAACCAGACCAGCCCGGATTCACGCCGGCAGCGGATTATCCCGGGTCCCAGACTTCCCAACCCCGGGCCATGGCCAGCCGCCGCAGCCGCCGGCCAGGTGCCACCACAATGGCCTGCTGGCCATATTCCAACAACGGTAAATCCGAGCTGGAATCGCTGATGCAGATTCGCTCCCGGTACGCGGCCGGCCGCGCGGCTTCCCAGGCGATGGCTGCCGCGACTTTCTGGCTTGCGACCATGGGCGGCCCCAACAACTGCCCGGTCAGCACGCCATCGGCATCCGCCGCCAACCGGGCGCCAATGATGGCCGTGACGCAGCCGGCCAACCCGGCCTGGTCCACGAACGCCTGGACGATCGGTTCGATCGAGCCCGAGATGACCACCACGTCATGGCCGCGCGCCGCCAAGGCGCGCAGGCGCGCGACGACTGAGGCGTGATGCCTCCGGGGGAAGATCGCGCGCCAATAATCCTGGCATAAAGCCGCCAAGGTTTCTACGCGTATGCCGCGGTACAGCCGATAGGTGCCGCGATCCCGCATGGCCGCGGCGCCCAGCCCGAGCAGGCATGACAGCCACGGCATCCAGCCGATGGTCGCCAGGTAAGCCAGGTGGTGCTTCCCGCAGGGTTGCTGGCGCGCCAGCATGCGGCGCAGCGCCAGTACATGCTGGAACGCATTGGTGCGCGTCAGCGTCCCGTCCAGATCAACATAAACCAAAACGCCGCTCCGGATCATGGGGCGGCAACCGCTCCAGCCGCGGGCGCGGGCGCCTGTTCCCGCAAGCAGATGGCCGCGTCCTTGACCTCATAAATGCGCAACCCATCACGCCACAGGCTGCCATCGCCGATCACCACGCACTGGCCCGGCGTTTGAACCAGGCGCGCAACATGAACCTCAACGGCCATCGTGGCCCGGGCATGGGGGATTTGGCCTCTGTATTTCCAGCGCACGAGGTGATCCTGGGGATATGTCAGGCAGGGGGACTGGAACGGCCGGCCCAAATCCTGGGACAACGCAAAGACCCGCAAGGCCTGGAGGATCGATTCAACGCCAAGGGACCCTGGCATCACCGGATCCTGGAAAAAATGGCAGCGGAAATACCAATCCCCAGGCTGCACGGTTTTCTCGGCATACACGTAACCTTGCCCATGCCGGCCGCCGGCCGGAATGATTTTTACGCGGTCCAGCAGGTCCAGTTGATGGTGTCCGAGCCGGTAACCCGGTTTGCCGGGCGGGGCGCAGTAAAACCGCGCGCGCAGCTCCGGTTCCCGCAAATCAAGGTCCACCGCCGTTCCCGCGGCCGGCGGGTGGTCTGCATACCAAGGCAGGCTCTTGCGACCAGCGTCGAGGCCGACCTGGTTGGCCAAGGCCGCCGGGATAAAGTGGCCGAAAGTGGTCTCTCCTTCGTACAACGGGGTTCCTTCGCAGGCGAGGTGGAAATCAAAGGCTTGCAGGATCACGCCGTGCACTTTGGTGGTCGAGAGCAACCGGACGACATTGGTCAGCGTTTTGCCCCGCACATCCAGGGCGTTCATGATGCGCCCGCTGCCGTCAAGATTGCGGAAAAACAGGTTTTCATCCGGGAACAGCAGGGTGGTCCCCATGGCGCCGGATATAATGCCCGTGGGCTGCAGGGCAATCTCCATCAAGATAAAATAGGGTAAATCCGGGACCGCGTTGTGCCGGAAATACCAAGTGTCGCACGGCACGTCGTATTCGGTAACAACGGTTTCGCCGCCTTTGAACACGCCGGGTTGTCCCTCAAGGGAAAGGGCCCGGCTCACTAAATTGAGATGGGTGTTGGGCAGGCGGGAGGTCTTGATCGTGCCGGAATCATAAAAAGCATATTGGGGCCCCAGGCATTTTGAGATCTGGCCGACACAGAATTCGCGCACCTGCTCATCCGTGACCAGGGGCGCGGTCGCCACATGATGGCGGGCCGGCGGGTGGGCCCGCGGCGCAAGGGCCAAGGCCGGGTCACGCTCTTGCAGTTGCAGACCAACGTTCATCACCCGGGCGATCAGGCGCTCGGCCAGGCGGATCTCCACCAGGCCTTTCAGGAAAGGGGTTTCATCCCAACCCAACTCCAGGACCTCGAAGGTATAAACCAATTTTGCGCGGGCGGGGACGACTTCGCCGCGCAGGGTCAGGATCTGCCGGACGCCGGGCATGGGCCTGAAGACGGGTTCGCGGAGCAGGGTCTGGGCCCCCAGGTACAACTGAAAAAACTGTGCCAACTGGAGGCCGCCCGCCATCAGCAGCGCCGCCGGCATGGCGCCAGGCTCGTTCTCGGAACGCTTGAAACACTCATCCGTGGGGTTCAGTTCCTTTTCCGCCACGATCCGGCCCAAGCCGCGCGCGCCACCCAGCGGTTCGACCAGGCTGATCCGGTCTAACAACAGTGGTTGGCCCCAGGCGATCGGCGTAGCGGCGGGCAACCCATCCCGGCGGAAATGGTCGCCGAAACAGCCGGCCTCGTCCCCGGTTGCCAGGAGTTGCAGTTCCTCTTTGGCAAACTCGGTTTTCTGGCAAATCAAGGGCGGGTCCCACGCTTTTTTAACGAGCGCTTCAGCGCAAGGCATCTTGCCTGTCCGGGGCCCAAGTTCCTGCCCCTGGCCAAACTGACCGACGCGAACAATCCCCGCACACCCATCGTCCAGGCGGATCCAGCGGGCGCCCCCAACCAGCCATTCACCATGGAACCAGAACAAACGGCGGGCTCCGAGCTGCGACTCGCCGTCCAAATACAACTGACAACGCAGGTCTTCGGGCGTGCCCGGGGGCTGGTCAAAAACGGTGATGGCACCATCTGTAATCCGCACGTCGTGCAGCCCGCCATCCTGCAGATCAACGCCCAGAAAACTCAAGAGGCGGCCCAACGCCGGCGCGGCTTCCAGCGCAATCGCCCATGGGATCTGCGGCCCCCATGCCGCCCAGCCCTTTTCCAACAAAGGATAGTCTAAAACGATCGCCGCCTTTGTAAAACATCCTTGTTGGCCGGTGATTTCCACAACCCGAGGATCGGCCAAGGCGGGTCCACATGGCTCCGCGGCGCCCGGCGCTGAGTTCCGCAAATGTGGCAATGCAGGCACAAAAAAAACATAGCATTGTGGATGGAAATACTACAAGACAATCCGCCCGCAGCCGCCGTCTTGGCGGCTCAAAACAGTTCTGGGTTAGGGCCGCCGTGATGCTTGAATGGGCCGCCGCCAAACCGCCGGCCAGCCGATCGTTTCTTGGCCAACGTTGGTGGTTGTGGTACCAATCAAGCGGATCATGCAGGCCGCGGGATCAAGATTGGCAGTGCTCGCTGACCGCCTGGCGGAGTTATTCCCGCCCGGCGTCGTGGTCCATGGCGGACCGGTGGCCGGGATGGAGTTGGTTCCGTTGTTTCCCGAAGAAGCTGCGGCGGTCAACGGGGCCTGCGTTGAGCGCCGGCGCCTGTACCAGGCGGGACGCGCTCACGCCCACGCAGCCTTGGCCAGGCTGGGAGCGCCGGTCGGGCCACTGCCCCGCCGGCCGGACGGCGCACCGGATTGGCCGGCCGGGTTCGTGGGGGCGATCAGCCACTGCGCCGATTTCTGTGTGGCAGCGGCGGCCCGGACCGGCGATTTCGCGGTCCTCGGGCTGGACGTTGAAATCGTCACGCCGTTGTCTGACACTGTGGTCAAGCTGATTACGGGGGCGCCAGAACGAGCCTGGTTGAACACCCAGCCCGCCAGCGAACGCCACCGCAGCCTGGTGCTGATCTTCAGCGCCAAGGAATCCCTGTTTAAGGGGTTGTATGCCCGCGCCGGCCGGGCGATCGGTTTTGATGAGGCGGAGATTGAACCGCGAGCCGACGGCACCTTCCACGTCCGCTTGGCCCCGGCGCTGGCGCGGATGGCGGACGGGACGGCCAGCTTGAACGGTCGCTATCTCATGGCGGAAGGCCACGTGCTTACGGCACTGGCCTGGTCCGGCTTGGGCGGCGGGCCTGGGTTGTGAAACGCCCATGGGCTGGCACGTGTTTGCACCCACAACGCGTTTTTCGCGGGCGCCCTATATCTTGGCAATCACGGGCCACCATGGTAGCATGCTGTAAAAGTGACCAAAGCAAAGGATGAGGTGAGCCGGCATGGGGGAATCAACCGTCCGAATGGATCGTCCGCTGGGTTGGTGGTGGCCCGATGGCGCCAACGCGCCGCCAGGCGCCGTGGCGGTTAATGAAGCGTTGCGGCAAGTGCTCCGGCCGTTTGCGCTGGTCCAGAAAGACGGGGCGCTGGCCGTGGCCCAAGGTGGCGTCGCGCAGTTAGGCGGGCGGTGTCCCGCGCCGACGGCCCTGCCGATCCAGGCGTATGTTCCGGCTTGCCCATTGGACCATCTGGGGGATCCGGAGTTCAGCGCGGCGCTGGGCACACGCTTCCCGTGCCTGGCCGGATCCATGGCCCACGGCATCGCCTCCGTCCCGATGGTCGAAGCGCTCGGGCGGGCCGGCCTGCTGGCTTTTTTTGGATCCGGCGGTCTGCCGCTCAAGGTGGTTGAAAGCGCCCTTGATCAACTCGCCGCCAGCCTGGGCCGGCAACCTTACGGCGTTAATGTCCTGGCCATGCCGCATGAACCCGACAAGGAACAAGCGCTGGTGGATCTGGTCATCCATAAGGGTGTCCGGTTAATCGAGGCATCGGCCTTTGTCAATCTCTCGCCCGCCCTGGTCCGCTACCGGGTTGGTGGCCTCTACCGCGATGGGGCCGGGAACGTTGTCGCGCCCCACCGGCTAATCGCCAAGGTGTCGCGCGTGGAAGTGGCCGAGAAGTTTCTGTCGCCGCCGCCGGAACGGCTGCTGCATGACCTGGTCCTGGCCGGCGCCATCACGGCCGAATCGGCCCGCCTGGCCGGTGCGATCGCCATGGCGGATGCCCTGACTGCGGAAGCCGATTCCGGCGGACATACCGATAAACAGCCGGCCGTTTCGTTGTTGCCCACCATGCTGGCCTTGCGGGACCGCCTGCGCAAGCAGTATGGCTTGACCGCAAAACTCTGGGTGGGGGCGGCGGGCGGCATGGCCACGCCCAACGCCGTGGCGGCGGCGTATGCCATGGGGGCCGCCTATGTCATGACGGGCTCCGCGAACCAAGCTTGTGTGGAATCCGGGACATCCGATCTTGTCCGGGATATGCTGGCCCAAGCCCAGCAGGCGGACGTGGCCATGACCGTGTCCACCGATATGTTCGAGGCCGGCGCCAAGGTCCAGGTGCTCAAGCGGGGCTCCTTGTTCCCCATGCGCGCGTCAAAATTGTACGAGCTTTATCGAGGCTATGCCGCGATCGACGAAATCCCGGCCGCTGAGCTGGCCCAGATCGAAAAATCTATTTTCCGTGCACCCGTCGCGGAGATCTGGCGACAAACCGTTGAGTATTTCAAGGAGCGGGATCCCGCCCAGATTGCCAAGGCCGAGGCCAACCCCAAGCACAAGATGGCGCTCCTGTTCAAGTGGTACCTGGGCCAGGCGACCTCTTGGGCCATGCGCGGGATTCCGGACCGGAAGGTGGACTACCAGATCTGGTGTGGACCCGCCATGGGCGCTTTCAACGAGTGGGTCAAAGGTTCGTTTCTTGAAGCGCGCGAGCAGCGGCGGGTAGTGACCGTGGCGATGAATCTGATGCACGGGGCTGCGGTCATTTCCAGAGCCAACCTTTTACGCATCCAAGGGATTACGCTGGCGCCGGAGTGGATCAATCCCGCGCCACTGGAATTGTCCGACCTTCTGCGTTATTGTGCTGAACAGGAAGAGAATAGACCCGCGCCATGATCCAACGCGCGGTTGGCTGCGAAGATTACCACCACCCAGCCAACCCAAGAACGGCGCCAGCTTTGGCGGGGTTGCCTTGCTTACACTTGGTCAAATTTGGCTGTTTTCCAGTTCCATTCGAGGGCCGTCATCAACTGTTTGCTGGTGCGGCGGATGCGGGCGGCCAAGATCGCGCTAAGATTGCGCAGGAGCGCGCAGCCCAACTTGGGGTCCTCTTGAATAGCTTGGTCCCATTCAGCCGGATCGATCATCAGCAGTTCGCTGTCTTGGGTTGCGATGGCATCTGCGGACCGCGGCTGGGCGTCAACCAGGGGGAACTCGCCCATTATTTCGCCTGGCCCAAATTTTACGACCACCGGGTTGAAGGGCACGTGGGCGACCTGTTCCTCCAGAATGTGACAGCGCACGCCAAGTTCGCCATGCAGAATAATATACACTTGGCGCGTCCTGTCACCCTCCTTGAATATGCAGGATCGCGTGGAGACCTTCAACACGGTGCACCGGTTCGCGAACGCGGCCACCACCTCAGGCGCCATCCCCGCAAACAGCTTGCAGCGCAACAACACACGCAACTGGTCATCGTTCAACATAAGTATCTCCTAAAATTTCCCACACTTTGGGGGACAGCTTCTTGTAGCCATGTTAATAAAGTTGACCCCAAAGAACAATGCTATATTTCCGGCGCCCGGCGAGCGCAAGGTCCCCAATGGCCAACGAGAGCAGGGGTGCGGCTGATGCGGCCGAATGAGCCGCGGGGGCAAGGTTCCTATCGTGACCAATCCTGCCGCGGCGCCAGACAAGGGTGCCTGTCTGTAGCGGTTGGGACCTTGGCTGTTTGCATCAGGAGCAAGTGACATGTTGCGCCTTTATGCTTGTGTCCCGGCGGCCCCGGATATACATAAACATCAAGAGTTGTTTCCCGGCGCAGGCGAATATCCTGCGGGTTACGACTCATGGCAATAAGGTGGTGGACAAAAAGTATGGCCCTTTTTCAACTCCAAGGGTTTTAAATAGGCCTCGGGGAAAACCGCGTAGCGGCCCATGAAGTTGATGTTGTTTTTAATGTTGTTCCCGTTGGTGCCGGCGGCGCTGCTGCTGCGGGCCCGCTCGGCCGCCCTGCGCCGGGCGGTGGTGCTGGGCGCGGTGGCGCTGATCATGGGAGCCTGCGTCATGCTGGCGGCGTCCCAGGCGCGCGCGGGCCAGCAGTATTTCAGCTTTGCCACGCCCCTGGCGGAACACCTGGTCATGATCGCGGAGATCGGGCTGGCCGGCGTGTTCCTGTTCGTGTGCCGGCGGCTGCCGCTGCGCCGGGCGTGGATCCCGCTGCTGGTGGTGGCCCAGTACGCGCCGGTCATCTATTTTGAATTATCCGGCCAGTTCCCGGAGGCGCGGCAGAGCCTGTTCCTGGACAACCTGGCGATCCTGATGGCGCTGGTCATCGGCATCGTGGGCGGATGCATCACGATCTACACGCTGGGGTACATGAAGCGCTACCATGCGGAGCATCCGGACATCCCGGACCGCACGCACCAGTTCCTGGCTGCGGTGTTCCTCTTTTTCTCGGCCATGTTCGGGATCGTGTTTTCCAACAACCTGGCGTGGATCTACTTTGCGTGGGAAGTCACCACGCTGTGCTCGTTCCTGATGATTGGGTACGCGCGCACGGAAGAGGCGGTCCACAACTCGTTCCGCGCGCTGTGGATGCTGCTGCTGGGCGGCCTGGCGTTCGCCGTGGCGCTGATCATGATGGCGTTCACCCCCGGGATCCAGACGATCGAGTTGGGCCAGCTCATCCTAAAGAATAAGGCCGTGGTGCTGTGGCCGGTCGTGCTGCTGTGCTTTGCGGGCATGAACAAGGCCGCGCAGTTCCCCTTTTCCCAGTGGCTGCTGGGCGCGATGGTGGCGCCCACGCCGTCGTCGGCCCTGCTGCACTCCAGCACCATGGTCAAGGCGGGCGTGTACCTGTGCCTGCGCTGCGCGCCCGTGCTGCACGACACGACCAGCGGCCTGGTGGTGGCGCTGATTGGCGGCATCACCTTTGTCATGGCCTCGGCCCTGGCCTGCGGCCAAAGCCACGGCAAAAAAATCCTGGCCTATTCCACGATCGCCAACCTCGGGCTGATCGTCCTCTGCGCCGGCGTGGGGTCGGAGCAGGCCCTGTGGGCCGGCGCCATGCTGATCGTGTTCCACGCGGTGGCCAAGGCGCTGATGTTCCTGTGCGTGGGCGTGGTGGACCAGCAGCTCGGCAGCCTGGACGTGGAAGACATGTGGGGCCTGGTCAACCGCATGCCGGCCGTGGGCACGATGATGATCATCGGCATGGCGGGTATGTTCCTGGCGCCGTTCGGCATGCTGATCAGCAAGTGGGCGGTGCTGGAAGCGCTCGCCCTCCGCAACCCGCTGCTGGCGATCTTTGTCATCTTCGGCGGCTCGCTGATGATGTATTTCTGGGGCAAATGGATGGGCACGCTGGTGGCCCATTACCGCGAGTACCAGGGCGAACAGGCCGGCATCCCCGCCAGCCAGTGGCTGGGCCTGGGCGCGCTGGCCGCGCTCACCATCGGGGTGTGCCTGCTGTTCCCGGTCACGGCGGTGCGCCTGGTGCAACCGTACGTGGAGTCCGTGTATCCCGCGTTCCAGCACGACCCGATCATGTCGCACGATCACCTGGTGATGATCTTCCTCATGCTGAGCTTCGCGCTGGTGCTGCCGTTCGGGTTCCTGGTGCACTGGCGCAAGGTGCGCCGCGTCATGCCCTACCTGGCCGGCGCCAACTCCGGCGGGCAGGACGAGTTTACCGACGCCATGGGCCAGCCGCGCGCGTGGCGGCCGGCGAACTACTACCTGGGCGCGTACATGAGCGAGGGGCGCCTGCTGCCCCTGACCAACCTGGCCACGGGCGTGCTGTGGCTGATCCTCGCCAGGGGGCCGCTGGCATGAGCCCGGGGCTGGCCATCGTGCTGTTCGTGGTCCTGGCGCCGCTGGCCGGCGGCCTGCTGGCGGGCCTGGACCGGATCGTCACCGCGCGCATGCAGGGGCGCTACGGCCCGCCCGCGCTGCAGCCGTTCTTCGACGTGTTCAAGCTGTGCGAGAAGCAGAACATCGTGGTCAACCGCGCGGCCGGCTACTTCCTGTTTTGCTTTGTCGTGTTCCTGCTGTTCAGCGGCAGCATCTTTTTCGCGGGCGACGACCTGCTGATGGCCGTGTTCGCCATGGCCGTGGCGGACATGTTCCTGGTGATGTCCGCCTGCAGCGTGTACACGCCCTACGCCCATATCGGCGCGCAGCGCGAGCTGCTGCAGGTGGTGGCGGCCGAGCCCATGCTGCTGCTGACCGCCGTGGGCCTGTACGCGGTCACCGGCAGCTTCGACGTCGGCGCCATGCTCGCGCCCGGCCAACTGCCGGCGGTCCTGTACCTGCCCGGCGTGTTCGTGGGCCTGGTCTACGTGCTGACGATCAAGCTGCGCAAGTCGCCGTTTGATCTGTCCACCTCGCACCACGCGCACCAGGAACTGGTCAAGGGGCTGACGACCGAGCTGTCGGGCCGCACCCTGGCGATGTTCGAGGTGGCCCACTGGTACGAAACCATCCTGCTGCTGGGCTTTGTCTTCCTGCTGTGGGGCCAGTGGCCGCTGCTGGGCCTGGTGGTGGTCGCGGCGGTCTACTTCCTGGAAGTGCTCATCGACAACACCCACGCGCGGTTCCGCTGGCAATGGACCACCCAATCCGCGTGGCTCGCGGCCCTGGTCCTGGGCGGCGGCAACCTGCTCCTCCTGTACTGGCTGCGACCCCACCCCTGAGCCATGCCATGCCTTTCCTGAAAAAATCACCCTGGATCCTGCACTACGACGGCTCAAGCTGCAACGGCTGCGACATCGAGGTGCTGGCCTGCCTCACGCCCATGTACGACATCGAGCGCTTCGGCGCGATCAACACCGGCAACCCCAAGCACGCCGACATCCTCCTGCTCACCGGCGCCATCAACCACCAGAACCAGGACGTTGTGAAGATCCTGTACCACCAGATGCCCGAGCCCAAGGTGGTCATGGCCGTGGGCATCTGCGCCACCAGCGGCAACTTCTTTCGCGAGTGCTACAACACCCTCGGCGGCGCCGACCAGGTCGTGCCCGTGGATGTCTACGTGCCCGGCTGCGCCGTGCGGCCGGAGGCGATCATCGACGGCGTGGTCCTCGCCCTCCAGAAACTGGAAGAGAAGCGCAAGGCGTTTAATCCCGAGATGAACCGGTGAACTTGCCGCCCACCACGTTGCGCGCAGTTCGAATGGCGGCCCGCCACCGGATCCTTTTTTTGCCCCACGCCGTGCGGCAAATGGCCCGGCCAGAAAGGATGATCAGCCGGGCCGAAGTTCGGCGGGTCATTTTTCACGGCGAGGTTATCGAAGAGTATCCACGGGATCGGCGGGGCGTGAGCTGCCTTTTGCTCGGGCGGGGAGACGGCCAGCGCCCGATTCATGTGGTCTGCGCCCCCAAGGACGAATACCTGGCGGTGATCACGGCCTACGTGCCAACGCCCGACGAATGGGAACAAGATTGGAAAACGAGGAGCCGGTCATGAAGTGTCATTTTTGTAACGGTAAACTCAAAAGAGGCGTAGCGCCACTGGACTTGGAACGTAACGGATACCGCCTGCATTTTGATCGCCTGCCGGCTTGGGTTTGCCCGCAGTGTGGCGAAGCCTTTTTCGACGAACCGGAAGTGGACTGTGTCCAAAAGGTTGTTAAGAATATTGACAAGCACACAGCAGCCCTGCTTGCGCCCGCATGAGCGAATACCAGGAAACCATCGTCATCGCGCCCGACGCCCTGCTGGAGCAGGCGCGCCAGCGGCTGGCGTCCGGCCACCGGCTGGTGCAGATCTGCTGCACGCGCCTGGAGCAGGCGCTGCAGCTCACCTACTCGTTTGACCGCGACTACCACCTGTTTCACCTGCGCCTGGAGGTGGGCGGCGAGGCCCCGGCCCTGCCCAGCCTGAGCAACCTCAGCCCGGCGGCCTTCACCTACGAGAACGAGATCCACGACTTGTTCGGCGTCACGTTCAGCGGGCTCAACCCGGACTACAAGGGCCGGTTCTACCGCATGGCCGCCCAGTTCCCCTGGCGCAACCTGCCTGCGGCCAAATCCACGGCGCCGGCGCCGGCGCCAGCCCCTGCCACGCCATCGCCCACCCCGCCCACGACCCCCGCCGCCCCCGCGCCCGCCGCCCCCGGAGGCGCGCCATGAGCGGCCGGCGCACGGTCATCCCGTTCGGCCCGCAGCACCCGGTGCTGCCGGAGCCGATCCACCTGGACCTGGTGATCGAGGACGAGCTGGTGGTCGAAGCCATCCCCTCGCTGGGCTTTGTCCACCGCGGGCTGGAAAGCCTGGTCTCCAAAAAAGACATCCACCAGATGGTATACGTGGCGGAACGGATCTGCGGGATCTGCAGCATGATCCACGGGCTCGGGTTCTGCCAGGCGGTGGAGGAAATCGCCGGCGTCGCAGTGCCGGAGCGGGCGAAATTCCTGCGGGTCATGTGGAGCGAGATGTCGAGGATCCACAGCCACCTGCTGTGGCTGGGGCTGGCCGCGGACGCGGCCGGGTTCGAAAGCCTGTTCATGCACTGCTGGCGCGTGCGCGAGGCGATCCTCGACGTGGTCGAGGAAACCACCGGCGGCCGGGTGATCTTCGATGCCTCCAAGATCGGCGGCGTACGCAAGGACATCGACGCCGACACCCTGCCGCGGATCCTCGCCCGGCTGGCGGAGATCGAGGAGGATTACCGCCCGATCGCCGCAGTGTTCCGCGACGACTACTCCATGCGCCACCGGTTCGCGGGCGTGGGCGTGATGACGCGCGACGACGCGTACCGGCTGGGCGCGGTCGGGCCGTGCGCGCGCGGCAGCGGCCACGCCACGGACACGCGGCTGCTGGGTTACGCGGCCTATGGCGCGCTGCGCGTGGAGCCCGTGGTGGAGACCGACGGCGACTGCCAGGCCCGCGCCATGGTGCGCGTGCGCGAGGTGCACCAGGCGTTCGACCTGATCCGCCAGGCTGCGGCCAAGCTGCCGGCCGGGCCGATCGAGGTCAAGGTGACCGGCAAGCCGCAGGGCGAATATTTTGCGCGGCTGGAGCAGCCGCGCGGCGAGGTGCTGTATTACGTCAAGGGCAACGGCACCAACTTCCTCGACCGGTTCCGGGTGCGCACGCCCACCTTTGCCAACATCGCGCCCCTGGTGCACATGCTGGCCGGGTGCCAGCTCGCGGACGTGCCGGTGATCATCCTGTCCATTGACCCCTGCATCAGCTGCACGGAACGGTGAGGTGACGCATGCGCCGCTGGCCTTTCATGAAGATGACGCGGACGGTGACCCAGGCCCTGCTGGGGCCATCGGCCTGCCGGATGTACCCGGTGCAGCCGGGCAAGGTTTACCCCAACACGCGCGGCCGCATCGAAATGGATGCCGCCAAGTGCATCCTGTGTTCAATCTGCGCCAAGAAATGCCCCACCGGTGCGCTGCGCGTCGACCGGCCCGGCCACACGTGGGAGATCGACCGGTTCCTGTGCATCCAGTGCGGGGCCTGCGCCGAAGCCTGCCCCAAGAAGTGCCTGACCCTGGTCAACCAGTACACGGCCCCGGCCCTGCAGCGCACCAAGGACGCCGTGCATGTCGAGGGCCCGCCGCCGCCCCCCCCCAAGCCGGCCGCCCCGCCCGCGACCGCGGCCGCCTGATTTTTTGGTCAACCGCCGGCCACAAGATACCGCGCGACCTGCTGGTTCAGCAGGCCGCAAACATAAGCCAAATCATCCCGCGCGGGCCCGGGGCTTGCGTCACCACAGCCGGGGATTGGCTTGTTGTCGGCGCCATTGCTCATAAATCTCCCATGTGGCGGCCCGGAAAACAAACCCCCGGGGCCGGGGGAATGGATTCAAATGGTTCAAGCACTGGATCAGCCGAACCGCACGGCGATGATTGCCCACCAGGTCCACGACGGCCACAGGCCGCGCCCGCCCAACCGTTTTTTGCGCTTCGTGCATTAGCCATACCTATTGGATAGGCGGATATCCTATTCAGCATGGATCGGGGTGTCAATTACGCGCACGCCCGGTGGCGCGCGCCCTAGCCCTCCGCACCCTGAGACGCACGGTCAGTCGTCACCGTCGTCGTCCTCTTCCACCTCCTCGTCGAATCCGTCATCCCCGTCATCCTTGCCATCCCACAGGACTTCCAAGAGCTCATCGAAGTCCGCGTCGTCGGTATTGGATAACAGGATGATGGCGTCGCCGCGGGCCGGGCAGTAGCGGATTTCGGTGGAGACGCCCGCCTCGCCGCCGTCATGGGAAAACTCCTTGCCGTCTTGGGAATATATGTTCAGGCCGATCCACTCGCCATCCTCGGCCGCGGCCTGACGGGTCTCGAACTCGCGGATCGAAGCCGGCGTCAGCACCTGCGCGCCGTCCCGCTCGCCGCGGCCCAGGAGCATCTGCAGGAAGCGCGCCAGATCGTGCACAGACGAGCGCAGCGAGCCGCTGGGATAGTCGTTGAAGCTGTAAAGGCCGTAGGGCTCCCCGTCCTCGTCACAGGGCATGGCCACCGGGGTGCCCTTGGGCAGCTCGCGGTAAAACCAGCGGGTACGCTTCATGCCGAGGGGCTCAAAAAACTCCTGGTTGCAATACTCGTTGAACGGCAGGTCCGCGGCCTTCTCGATCACCAGCGCAGCCAGCGCGGCGCCCAGGTTGGCGTACTCGAATCGGCGGCCGGGCGGGCTCTTTTTCAGCCAGTAGGCGCCCCGGCGGTATTCCGGGCCACTCGGGAGCAGCGCCGCGCGCACGGTATCCTCCAGGGACTGGTCCGGGTCCAGCGCGGGATAGTCCTCCACTTCCTCGTCCGATGCATCCTTGATCCCCGCCCGGTGGGTCAGCAACTGGCGCAGGGTTATTTTCTTTTGGGGGAACCAGGGGTGACGCAGCTTGAAGCCCAGGTATCGCGAGATGTCGGCGTCGAGGTCCAGCTTCCCCTGTTCCACGAGTTTCAAGGCCGCGAGCGCAACAAACGGCTTGGAAACCGAGGCCAGCATGTAATCCGTGTCCGGCGTGGCGCGCAGATCTTTTTCGCGGTCGGCATACCCGTAGCCCGCGGCCAGCACCAGCCGGCCGCCGCGGATGACGCCCACGGCAACGGACTCGACGTTGTTATCCTCCAGCCAGTCGGCGACCAGCGCATCGATCTTGCGCGGCCCGCCGTCCGCCCACGCCCCCGGCATGGAGGCCAACGCCAACAGACCCATCCACCACCAAGACCTCATGATGCCCTCCCTTGGATGACAGCCGATATGGCCGGGATGTGCGCCGCCGGCTTGCGCGCCAGCACGCGATACGCGGAAGCAATACTGTCCACCTGCGCGGTGGAGGCGCGTGCTTTCCATCGCAGCCACGGAAAAATGGCCCAACGCAACAGGTGATAGCCCGGCGTGGAGCGGGACATGAGCCAGCGCTCAATGATCCACGCCAAGGTAACATATACGTTGTGCACGCACTCCACCCGTTCGACCGTCAGCCCGCGGTCCGCGACCAGCTTGCGGATGCCGTCGCGGGTGTAGCGCCTCGCCCTCGATGAGGGCGGAAATATCGCGCTCGCCAGCCCCCGCGTTCAGCACCCGCCCCTTCAGGTATTGGCGATACGCGCCGATCTCGTCCGGGAGCGTCGGCCACACCACCGGGCTTCTTTACCAGCCACCGCAAGCACCGTTTCACGGCATTCCATCTCCTGCTTTACTACGCCCAGGGGCGCCATGCTCGGCCGCCCGCGCTTAGCCACGCCAAGGAAAATAGCAAACCGCGGGGCCGCAGGAAACCAAAACCTTCCCGCCCCGGGTCCCTGCCCTCGCGGCCGCGGTTTAACTTGCGCCGGGGCCGGGGCCGCGCCGCCATTTTCCCCCGCGGGCACGTTGACAGCCGCAGGCAACCTAAGGTAGCATCCGCCCATGCCAATATGCAGTCATGGCCCCAAGGAGCGACCGGTTTGACAGCCAATGATGAATATATTCTGGAAATCCTTCAAAGCGTAGGATTGATTTCCCCGGACCAGGCCACCCAGGCGCGGGCGCTGGCCGACGAACGGCAACTGGGCATCGTGGACGTGCTGGACCAGGCCGGCCTCGTGACCAAGGCGGACAGCCTGAAGACCCTGGCCGGCCAGTTCGGCATGGAGATGATCAGCCTCAGCAACATGGACATCACCCAGTCGGTCATCGACCTGGTGCCGGCCGAGGTGGCCCGCCGCTACAAAATCATCCCGGTGTACAAGAACGAGAACACGTTGACCGTGGCCATGGGGGACCCCCTGGACATCGACGCGCTCGACGGCCTGCGTTACGTGCTGAAGTTCGACGTGTCCGGCGTGGTGGCGCTGCCCGCGGAAATCGAGAAGGCGCTGGACCACTATTACACCCTGCGCACGGAAACCGTGGACTCGATGCTCGAGGAGATCACCGAGGGCACGGTCGCGGTGGCCACCCAGGCCAACGAGCTGGTGGATGACACGGACGTCACCGAGGCCGACGCGCCGATCATCAAGCTGGTCAGCCTGATCATCATCGAGGCCCTGCGCAGCCGCGCGTCGGACATCCACCTGGAACCGCTGCCGAAAAAGTTCCGGGTGCGCTACCGGGTGGACGGCGTGCTGCACGAGGTGGAGAGCCCGCCGCGCAAGCTGCAGCCGGCGGTGATCAGCCGCGTGAAGATCATGGCCAACATGAAGATCGCCGAGAAGCGCGTGCCGCAGGACGGCCGGATCCAGATCAACATCATGGGCCGCGACGTGGACCTGCGCGTGTCGTCGATCCCCACCAACCATGGCGAAAGCATCGTCATGCGTATTTTGGAAAAAGAAAGCCTCAAGCTGGGGCTGCCGCAGCTGGGGTTCATGACCGACGACCAGCAGACGTTCGACCGCCTGATCCGCCTGCCCGACGGCATCCTGCTGGTGACCGGCCCGACTGGCTCCGGCAAGACCACCACCCTTTACTGCTGCCTCAACACGATCAACAAGCCGGACCGCAAGATCATCACCGTGGAGGACCCGGTCGAGTACCAGATGAGCGGCATCAACCAGGTGCAGGTGCACGCGGACATCGGCATGACCTTCGCGGCCGCCCTGCGCTCGATCCTGCGCCAGGCGCCGAACATCATCATGATTGGTGAAATTCGCGACATGGAAACCGCGGAGATCGCGGTCAACGCCTCGCTCACCGGCCATTTGGTCTTCAGCACCCTGCACACCAACGACGCGCCCAGCGCGGTCACGCGCCTGATCGACATCGGCATCAAGCCCTTCCTGGTCGCCTCGTCCACGCGCGCCATCATGGCCCAGCGCCTGGTGCGCAAGATCTGCGAGCGCTGCAAGGACGAGCACACCCCCACGGATGTCGAGCTGCGCCTGCTGGGCCCGGCCGCGCAACACATGGCCGGCGCGCGCCTCTACCAGGGGCGCGGGTGCACGGACTGCAACCTCACGGGCTACAAGGGCCGGCTGGGGATCTTCGAGATCTTCGTCATCGACGACGAGGTGCGGCACATGATTTACGAGCGCGTGAGCGCCACCGAGTTGCGCCGGCGCGCCCGCGAGCTGGGCATGCGCACCCTGCGCGAGGACGGCCTGCGCAAGGTGGCCGCCGGCATGACCACCCTGGACGAAGTGCTGCGCGTGACCATGGGGGATGCCTCGTGACCGCGCCGGAGGAACAGGCATGAGCGACGGCCGGTCATCGAGCATCGAAATCAACGAGCTGCTGCAGTTGGTGGTCGACGAGGGCGCCTCGGACCTGCACGTCACCGTGGGGGTGCCCCCGATCCTGCGCGTGCACGGCCGGCTGCACCCGCTCGACGCCGAACCGCTGAAACCCGCGGACACGGAATACTTCATGCGCCAGATCACGCCCGAGGAGCACCAGCAGAAGCTGGCTTCGGGCGGCGGCAGCGACTTCGGGTACGCCTTCGGCGACCAGGCCCGGTTCCGCGTCGGCTTGTACCGCCAGAAGGGCCAGATCGGCATGGCGCTGCGCCTGATCCCCTCCACCATTCTCTCGCTGCAGGACATCGGCCTGCCGGACAAGGTGGAGGAGCTCCTTTACCAGCCGCGCGGCCTGGTCTTGGTGACCGGGCCGACCGGCTCCGGCAAGAGCACGACCCTGGCCAGCATGCTCAACGTGATCAACGAGCAGCGCGACTGCCACATCATCACCATCGAAGACCCCATCGAGTATTTCCACTACCACAAGCGCAGCATCGTGACCCAGCGCGAGATTGGCGTCGACGTGCCCAACTTCACCGAGGCGCTGCGCCGCGCGCTGCGCATGGACCCGGACGTGATCCTGGTGGGCGAGATGCGCGATTTGGAAACCATGGAGGCCGCCATCACCGCGGCGGAAACCGGCCACCTGGTCTTTGCCACCCTGCACACCACCGGGTCGGCGCGCACCGTGGACCGCATCGTGGATGCGTTCCCCACCAACCAGCAGGCCCAGATCCAGACCCAGCTGGCCTCGAGCATCGTGGCGGTGATCTCGCAGCTGCTGCTCTCGCGCGCGGACCAGCCGGGCCGGGTGGCGGCCTTCGAGATCATGCTGGCCACCCCCTCGATCCGCGCCCTGATCCGCGAAAAGAAGACGTACCGGATCACCTCGGATATCCAGACCGGCGGCAAGTTCGGCATGAAGACGCTGGACGCCCACCTGATCGAGCTCTACCTCCGGCGGTTGATCAGCTACGAGGACCTGATCACCAAGGCCCAGGACGCCGAGGAGGTGCGCGCCAGTCTCGAAAGCCTCAAGAAGAAAGAAGCGGAAGAGCAATGAGAGCCGACGAATATCACGATCCCTACCTCCAGTACGTGCTGGGCGCGGGCCGGCTCAACACGGAGCAAGCCGAGGAAATCATCGACGAGCACGAGCGCACCGGCCGCCCCATCCGCCAGGTGCTCCTGGACATGAGCGTCGCCACCGGCGACGAGCTGCTCGACGTGGTGGCGGCGCAGATGGGCGGCCAGATCGTGGACCTGGCCGAGCAGGAGATCGCGCCCGAGATGATCAAGCTGGTCCCCGGCAGCGTCGCGCGGCTCTACAACGTGCTGCCGATCGCCGATGACGGCCAGACCATCACCCTGGCCACCTACGACGTGCTCAGCCCGCAGACCGTGGACGAGCTGGGCTTCGTGCTCTCCCGCATGGTCAGCTTTGCCGCCGCCCGCGAGGACGACATCAAATCCCGCCTGCAATACCATTACGGCAGCGAGAACGACTCGGTCGGCGACATGCTCACCGCCCTGGGCGCCGAGCTGGAGGACGCCGGCGAGATCATGGACCTGGGCGAGAAGCAGGAGTCGCTCGAGGATATCGAGCACGCGGCCAACCTGGCGCCGGTGGTCAAGTTCGTGAACCTGGTGCTGTACCAGGCCGTCAAGGACCGCGCGTCGGACATCCACTTCGAGCCGTTCGAGAACGAGTTCAAGATCCGCTACCGGGTGGACGGCGCGCTCTACGAGATGGCCCCGCCGCCCAAGCACCTGGCCCTGCCGGTGACCTCGCGCATCAAGGTTATCGCCGGCCTGAACATCGCCGAGCGCCGCATCCCCCAGGACGGCCGCATCCAGCTCAACATCGGCGACAAGCTGATCGATTTCCGCGTGTCGACCCTGCCCACCCAGTTCGGCGAGAGCGTGGTGCTCCGCATCCTGGACCGCAGCAACGTGCAACTGGACCTGGACAACCTCGGGATGGCCGAGGATCTCTCGCGCGACTTCCACGACGATATCCAGAAACCCAACGGCATCGTGATCGTCACCGGGCCGACCGGTTCCGGCAAGACCACGACCCTGTACGCGGCGCTCAACACGCTCAATACCGTGGACAGCAAGCTCCTGACCGCCGAGGACCCGGTCGAGTACGACATCGACGGGATCGTCCAGGTGCCGGTCAACGAGGCGATCGGGGTCACCTTCGTGCGCGTGCTGCGCGCCTTCCTGCGCCAGGACCCGGACATCATCATGGTGGGGGAAATCCGCGACCTGGAAACCGCCCAGATCGCCATCCAGGCCGCGCTCACCGGCCACCTGGTGTTCAGCACCCTGCACACCAACGACGCCGCCGGCGCGGTCACGCGGCTGATCGACATGAACGTCGAGCCGTTCCTGATCGCCTCGACCCTCGAGGCGATCCTCGGCCAGCGCCTGATCCGCACCGTCTGCACCCATTGCCGGACCGCGTACCCGCCCGAGCCGGACGTGGTCCGCTCGCTGGGCCTCACCCCCGAGGTGCTGGGCGACCGCCCGTTCTACTATGGCGCCGGTTGCTCGCACTGCAGCCAGAACGGCTACCTCGGCCGCAAGGGCATTTACGAGTACCTGCGCATCAAGGATCCCATCCGCGACCTGATCCACGAGCGCAAGCCGACGCTGGTCATCCGCGACAAGGCCATCGAACTGGGCATGCGCACGATGCGCGAGGACGGCATCCGCTGCATCCTGGACGGGATCACGACCGTGGAGGAAGTCCTCAAGTACACCTGAGCGGCCGCCGGCCCACCAAGGGAGACACCACCATGCCCAAGTTCAAATTCACCGCCATGGATGCCAAGGGGAAGGAAACCCAGGGGTCCCTCCAGGCCAATGACCAGGCCACCGCCCTGGCCGCCGTGCGCAAGAAAGGCCTGTTCCCCACCAAGGTCGAGGAGGAGGCCGAGGGCACCAAGAAAACCGGCGGCCGGAGCGGCAAGAAAAAAGGCGGCATGGAAATCAATCTCCGCATGCCGCGCTTCCTGGTGTGGGTCAACAGCAAGAAGCTGATGGAGTTCACCCGGCAGTTGTCGATCCTGATCAACGCCGGCCTGCCGCTGCTGCGCAGCCTGAACGTGATGGTGCGCCAGGAGCGCAACATCGCGCTCAAGCATGCCATCCAGGAGATCGCCGACTCGATCCAGGCCGGCGCCACCCTGGCCGAGTCGCTGGCCCAGCACCCGCGCATCTTTGACCGCCTCTACGTCAACATGGTCAAGGCCGGCGAGATGGGCGGCATCCTGGACCAGATTCTCGACCGCCTCGCGGAATTCATGGAAAAAGCCGAGCGCATCAAGGGCAAGGTGATTTCCGCCATGGTGTACCCGGTGGTGGTGCTGACGATGGCGCTGGGCATCCTGGCGTTCCTGATGATCGTCATCGTGCCCAAGTTCCAGGACATCTTCAAGGACCTGCTGGGCAACGCCGGGCTGCCGCCGCTCACCCAGTTCGTGATGGACTCGAGCACGCTGTTCACCACCCGGGCGCCCTACGCCATCGTCGTCATCGTCGGGGTCATCGTGCTCTGGAAGCTGGCGCGGCGCACGGCCCAGGGGCGGTACCTGCTCGACAAGTTCAAGCTGCGCCTGCCGATTTTCGGGTCGTTGTCCCGCAAAACCTCGATCGCCAACTTCGCCCGCACGCTCGGCACCCTGATGAACGCCGGCGTGCCGGTGCTGCAGGCGCTCATGATCGTGCGCGACACTTCACGCAACGAGGTGCTGGCACGAGCCGTGATGAGCATCCACGACAGCGTCAAGGAAGGTGAAAACATGGCCCCGCCGATCGAGGATTGCGGCGTGTTTCCGCCCATGGTCATCAGCATGGTGGAAGTCGGCGAGGAAACCGGCGAACTGCCCAACATGCTGATCAAGGTGGCCAACACCTACGACGAGGAAATTGACAATGCCGTGGCCGGCATGACCTCCATCATCGAGCCGCTGCTGATCATTTTCCTGGCCTTGATCGTGGGCACGATCGTCATCGCCCTGTTCATGCCCCTGATCACGATCATCGGCCGCCTGAGTTGACCCCGGCCCCCAGTCCCGCCGCCGCCGCCGGCCAACCGCCGCCCGCGCGGCGCGCCGGGTGGCTGCTGTCCTGGCCGGAATGGGCGGTGCTGGCCGGAGCCCTGGCCATGGCCGCGGCGATCGTCTTCCCAGCCCTGGAGGCGGATCGCCGGCGCCAGCAGCAACTGGCGGCCCGGGCCGATATCCGCGCCCTGCTGGAGGCCGGCAACCAGTTTTTCGAGGAGTACGGCGTCTGGCCCTCCGAACATAGCGGCCAATACGGCGACTTCCGCTACGGGCGGGGTGACCCCAACCGCTACGTCATGAACCCGCTGCTGGCGCGGGATGGCGCCGGCAACCCGGGGCATGCGATCAACCGCCGCCGGATCGTCTTCCTGGAGGCGCCCGCCTGGCGCCCGGGTTACTCCGGCATCACCACGGCCGGCGATTTCCTTGACCCCTGGGGGCAACCCTACCAGGTCGTCATGGACACGGACCTGGACAACCTGTGCGACATGCGCAACAGCATTTACGGGCTGATCCCCGACTGCGGCATGGCAGTCTGGTCCTGCGGACCGGACCGCGTCTCGGATACCGCCGACGACCTGCGCTCCTGGCCGCGGTAGCGACAACGCTGAGCCAACGTCATCGCCGTCGGCTACCGGCCCGAATTGTAGCCACGGGCGTTGACCGCGGCCTGGATCTGCCACGCAACTCGCGCATTTCCAATGCGCCCCTGGAGGCATATCATCCAGGGAATGATTTCACGGCCGATGGTTGTACGTTATCGCATGATGGACCAAGGAACCCGATGACATCACTATTCGCTACGGTTAGCCTGAGTTTTGACGACAAAGCAAAACTGGACCGCGCGGCCCTGGCAGAAGAGCTGCAGACTCTTGGCCTTGGCCAGCACCTCAAATCGACAGAAGGAGGTCCCGTAGAATTGCCGCAGAACGTGTATGCCGGCCAGATCACGGGCCCGGACCGGCTGGCCATCCACCGCTCTTTACACCACGGATTGAACGCGATTCTTAAGAAACTTTCGCTCCACGGCCGATTCTTTATCGAGACCTCGGTCGACCAGGACTGGAGTTGCTGCTTTTTCTAAAAGATAATGAAGCCGGCCATGCAACACCGCGCGCTTGTGCACCATGGCAGGTTGAGCTATCGTAACCTGATAAAGGAGGAGGTATTATCCATGAGCAAGTTTATTCCCGCCGCCCTGCTGGCCCTGTCCGTCCTGATCATCCCGGTGACCGCCCAAGTTCGTGACGATCTGAATTTACCATTTGAGAACGATTCCGAGGTGCTCGGCACTTGGGAAAGCGTTGATTTTGTGACCCAGCCCGGCGACTTTGTGCCCGGGAAAAAGCAATTCTCTGAAGAGCTTTACCTGAAAAAATTAACCTTTCTCAACGATGGCAAAACCACCGATGACTGGTGGACATGGACCAAGGGTGTCCTGATTCACAAGGACGACCAAACCGCCAGCCGCTATGAAATCCGCACCATCCAAGGCACGCAATACCTGTTCGTGGAATGGAAGGCTGGCGAATACATGGCCCAAGGGACGCCCCCAGAATACTACGTGCTGAAGAAGAAGTAGGCCGCCACGGCCACCGGGATGGGCTTTTCCAATGATTGGAAAACAAGGCCCGATTTTTTCCAATGTTTGGAAAACCGCCGCCCATATTTTCCAATGTTTGGAAAAAGTGTCCGGCGGCCGGACTTGAGACGCGAACGCCCAATACCGCCTTGACGCCCAACCCACCTTGGCGTACGTTATCCCGTACGCAATGGAGGATGCACGATGACCAGCATAACCGCCACTAAAGCACGCAAACACTTGTACGGCCTGTTGGACGATGTGGCCGCCTCCCACGAACCGGTGCAGATTGCCGGCAAACGCCATTCCGCCGTCCTGGTCGCCGAGGAGGACTGGCGCGCCATCCAGGAGACGTTGCATCTCACCAGCGTGCCCGGCATGCGGGATGCCATTCTCAAGGGGCTGAAAACGCCGGTCAACAAGTGCGCCAGGGAACTGGATTGGTGACTTGGACGCTGGTCTACACGAAGCAGGCCCAGCGGGACGCGAAGAAGCTCGCCCGCTCCGGGCTGAAGCCCCAAGCGCAAAGGCTCCTTGATCTCCTGGCCCAAAACCCCTACCAGACGCCGCCCCCCTTCGAGAAACTGGTCGGCGATCTGGCTGGCGCCTGTTCCCGCAGGATCAACATCCAGCACCGGTTGGTCTACCAGGTGCTGGACGACATCCACACGGTGAAGGTCCTCCGGATGTGGACGCACTACGAGTGATACCATTTTCGCATGAGAACAAGCATACAAGCTCCCCTCCTTTGCAAGGAGGGGTGGCCGCAGGCCGGGGTGGTTGTGGATGGTCCGCGCCCCAATATCACGGTGGGTGGAACCCGGAACAACCGCCCCACCCTTCGGGTCCCCCCCGCCTTGAAAAGGCGGGGAGCCCAGATACGTACCGATCCTCATGCGGAAATGGTATGAGGCGATGGGGTTTTCCAATGTTTGGAAAACGAGGCCCGATTTTTTCCAATGTTTGGAAAACCGCCGCCGAAATTTTCCAATGTTTGGAAAAAGTGTCCGGCGGCTGGCCATGCGCCATGGCGGACCGTCCGGCCCTTGCCGGGGGGTAAAATCGCTTGACTTGCCCGCGCTGGAGGCTGCTAATGCGGGTAGGTTCAACAAGAAGGGAGATATCCAATGATCAGGAAAATGCTGGTGGGGCTGGGCGTGGTGATGCTCGCGGGCGCGGCCCAGGCGGAATCGTTCAAGGATACGCTGGGCGCGGTCCGGGTGGGCGAGGTAAAGCAGCTCGATCCGCTGCAGGTCCCGTTCATCACCTGGGGCGGCGACATGGCCACGTTCTATGCCAACGGCGGCCTGAAAACCAAGCCCGGCACGATCTTTGCCAAGCAGGGGCTGAACCTCCAGCTGACACCGGGCGATAACTTCAGCCAGCAGGTCAAGGATTACCTGGCCGGCAAGAGCCCGTTCCTGCGCGGCACCTTCCACATGATCGGCATGGCGTCCGAGGCGATTGGGGCGGACCCGCGCACCAAGGGCGTGGTGTTCCTGCAGATGACCTGGTCGGCCGGCGACCATTGCGTGGCGCGCAGCCACATCAAGACGGTCAAGGACCTGAAAGGCGCCACCGTGGTGCTGCAGAAGGGCGGGCCGCACGTGGGCCTGCTGGACGACATCCTGAAGACCGCCCAGCTCTCGTGGAACGACATCAAGGTCATCTGGGCAGACGACCTGACCGCCACGCCCGCCAGCCCGGCGGAAATCTTCCGCAAGAACCCCAACGCGGACGTATGCTTCGTGATCTCGCCGGACATGATCAGCCTGACCGGCGGCCTGACGGAAACCGGCAGCGGCGCCGAAGGCACGGTCAAGGGCGCGCGGGTGCTGGTTTCGACCGCGGAACTGTCGCGCTCGATTGCGGACGTATACGTGTGCCGCAAGGATTTCTATGACCAGCACCGCGACCTGGTCACCAAGTTCGCGGCCGGCTACCTCAAGGCCTGCGAGGAAGTCATCGACCTCAAGAAACAGTACGAGGCCAAGGGCAGCACCGCGTACATGGACCTGCTCAAGCTCACCCAGGGCATCTACGGCAAGGACGTGATCCCCACCCTTGAAGAAGATGCCCACGGCCTGCTGTGCGACTGCACTTTTGTGGGCTACCCGGGCAACGTGGCGTTCTTTACCCAGGCCAACAACCTGCACGGGTTCGAGGCGTTCCAGAAAAGCGCGCTCGACCTCGCCGTGCAGCAGGGTTACGCGGCGATCCGCGCCGGCCTGATCCCGTCCTCGCTGGACTGGAACGCGGCCGCGTTCCGCGACTACCTGGGCAAGACCGACACGGTCAAGACCGACCGGTTCCGCGCCGAGGCGGTGCTGGAGGAGATCGAGCAGCTCAGCACCGGCGGCGGGCTGGACGACCGCACGATCTACGAGTTCACCATCCATTTCCAGCCCAACCAGAAGGAGTTCAGCGTCGAACAGTACGGGCCGGAATTCAAGCGGGTGATCGAGCTGGCCGACAAGTACGGCAACGCGGTGATCGCGGTGCGCGGCCACGCGGACCCCACCAAGACCCTCATGGAACTGGTCAAGGCCGGCATGCAGAAAGGCGTGCTCAAGCGTTCGGGCGCGCAAGGCAATTACTCGTACGCGCTCAATGGCCGGCCCTTCGATATCGAGGCCCTGGAGGCGGTCACCAAGATGATCGAGGTCGGCGCGTTCGATGGCGTGGCGGAGTACAACCCGCGCGAGACCATGCAGGCGGCGCTGAACCTGTCGCGCCAGCGGGCGGAGCAGGTGCGCCAGGCGATCATCGTCTATGCCGGCCAGAGCAGCACGGCTTTGGACCAGAGCCAGATCCAGCCGCTGGGCGTCGGCATCCGCGAGCCGTTCATTGCCAAGCCCCGCAACATGGCCGAGGCGGAGCAGAACATGCGGGTCGAGTTCCGCCTGCTGCGCGTGTCGCCAGAAGCCGCCACCGAATCGGACTTTGACTTCTAATGGCCCCGCGCATGCACCGCACCCTGTGGCTGACGATCGGGCTGCTGGCCCTTGCCGGACGCGCCACGGCCGCGATCCCCGGCGATGTGTACACCGACAACGTGGTCATCATCCTGGACGGCTCGGGGTCCATGGGCGAGCCGTTCGGGAACATGGAGAAAATCGCGGCCGCGAAAAATGCCATCCGCGCCGTGCTGAAGACGGTGCCGGCCAGCACCCAGGTCGGCCTGCTGGTGTTCAGCGACTCGGTGCGCACCGACTGGGTGTTCCCCCTGGGCCCGCGCGACGATGCCGCGCTCCTGAAGGATCTGGACCGTGTGCAGGCCGAGGGCAGCACGCCCCTGGGCGAGTATCTCAAGAAAGCCGCCGACCACCTCCTGGCCCAGCGGGAAAAGCAGTTGGGCTATGGCACGTACCGGCTGCTGGTGGTCACCGACGGCGAGGCCACGGACCAGGACGTGATGGAGCGCAACGCCCCGGAGATCGTGGCGCGGGGCCTGGGCCTGGACGTCATCGGCGTGGACATGCGCGCGCGCCACACGCTGGCGCGCCTGGCGCATTCCTACCGCACGGCGGACGATCCGGCCGCGCTGAAGAAAGCGATCGCCGAGGTGCTGGCCGAGGTGTCGGCCGCGGACAGCGCCGCCGCCGGGCAGGAAGCCTTTGACCTGCTGGCCCCGATCCCCGACGAGGTGGCCGCCGCCATGCTCGCGGCGCTCGCGCGCGCCAACAACCGGCCGATCGGTGACGACCCCGGGTTCGCCGGCGCGACGGCCCCCGCCCCGGACGCGCAGGCCGGCACGCCCCCGCCCACCGGGACCAAGGGCCGCGGCGCCTTCTGGTTCTGGATATTCGTGGTGGTGGCGGCGATCATCGTGTTCCGTAAAAAAACGAAAAAAGGCGGCGGGAAATAACCCATGGGCGAGCGTAATCCCACGGGCGTCTTTGTTGCGGCAGTCATCTGGCTGGGGATTTTCGCCTGCCTGGCGGTCGCCTACCGTTACTGGGTGCATCCGCGCCTGCAAAAAAAGCTGCAGCAGGATACGGGGTCCGCCAGCCGCTACCAGCACCAGGTCAGGCTGGCCCTGGACTCGTTTTCCGGCTACGCCCTGCTCCGGTCCGCTGAGCTCCAGAAGAACCTGGACGCCCGCGGCATCCAGCTGGTCCTGGACGATGACGGCGCGGATTACCCGGCACGCATGCAGGCGCTGCGCGACGGCAAGGTGGATCTGGCCGTGTTCACCATCGACTCGTTCATCCGCGCCGGCGCGGACCTGGGCGAGTTCCCCGCCAGCATTGTTTTGATCCTGGACGAAACCCGCGGCGCGGACGCCATGGTGGCGTATGCCCAGGGCGTCAAGAACCTCCAGGATCTCAACGACCCGGCAGGGCGCATCGTGCTGACCCCGCAGTCGCCCAGCGAGTTTCTCGCCCGGGTGGCCCTGGCGAACTTCAACCTGCCACGGCTGCCGGCCCAATGGATGCAGGCGGAGAACGGCGCCGCCGAGGTGTTCAAGAGCTTTTGCGCGGCCGACAAAACCGCGCGCCGCGCCTACGTGCTCTGGGAACCGTACGTCAGTCGCGCCCTGGAAGAGCCCGGCGCCCACGTGCTGCTGGACAGCTCGCGCCTGGAAGGCTACATCGTGGATGTGCTGGTGGCCCAGCGCGAGTTCCTGCGCGACCAACCCGACCTGGCCGCGGCCGTGGTCGAGGCCTACCTGCGCACGGCCTATGCCCGGCGCGGGCCGGCGGATCTCGAGGCCGTGGTGCTGGCGGATGCGCGCAAGGCCGGCGACCGCGCCATCGGCGAGAAGCAGGCGCGCCAGATTGTGGGCAGCATCGCCTGGAAAAACACCTTGGAAAACTACGCGCATTTCGGCCTGTTGCCGGCAGCGGATGCGCGGGGGCTGAAGCATGTTGAGGACATGATCCTGCAAATCGCGGACGTGTTGGCCCGCACCGGGGCGCTCCCCAAAGACCCCATCGCCGGCCAAGCCAGCGCGCTGTACTATGACCGGATCCTGCGCGAGCTGAAACAGCAGCAGTTCCATCCGGGCCGCGCCATCAACATCCTGGCCGGAGGACCGGAACCGGCCGGCGCCGAGGCGGAGACCATCCGCGTCACCCGGCAACTCCCGGCCTTGAGCCCGGCGGATTGGGACGCCCTGGCCATGGTGGGCGAGATGAGCGTCCCGCCCCTTTCGTTCGCCCGGGGCGCGGCGCGCCTGCATGTCACCAGCGAGCGGCACCTGGACCAACTGGCGCGCCAACTATCCTCGTTCCCTCACTATTATCTTGAAGTCCGCGGTCACGCGCGGACCGAAGGCGACCCGGAGGCCAACCGGGAACTGGCCGCCCAGCGGGCCGCCGCGGCCGTGGCCTACCTGTTGAGCAGCGGGGTGTACTCCAACCGCCTGCGCGCCACCTGGAACCCGGCCGCGGGCACCGGCGGGGACGCGCAATCGGTTTCGTTCCTTCTCCGCCAGGCAGCGTATTGATCGAAATCTGCTGGCCAGCCCCTTTACAATTCCGCGCGGCTGCGGTATGTTATGGATGTTGTCACAACGGCAGTACCCGGGGGCGACTGGTATCGACGGGTAGGTTGAAGCCGGCGTGGCGCGCCGAGGACTCCGGTTGGCCTCGTAAAACTCCCGGAAAAACAAACTAAACGCCAACGACGAATTGGCTCTCGCGGCCTAACTAGAGTCGCGACGTCTCACCAGCGACGCCTGCTAGGTGGCTGAGGCGACGACAGCAGGATAGTTCCGGCACCGCGTGCCCGGGTGCGGGAATGAAACTTTTACGTGGGCGCTGGCTGAGGTCATGGCCTGTCCGGCGGCAGTGATCGCGGCGAGATTTAAAGACGGACTACGCGCGTAGAAGCGGCGGTGACTCTTATTCGGACGGGGGTTCAATTCCCCCCGCCTCCACCATTTTGGGCGGCAGCGTGTTGTGCAACAACACCCCACCGACTTGCAACGCCATCCGACGTTGTAGCCACGTCGCTATGCCGACGTGTCTGGCAACCAGCGCGCCCTGACACAGCCGGGCGGCTACACCCAGAGCCGCATGCGCACCCGTCGTCAGTGCCGGTGCCACGCGATCATGGAGCGCACCCATGCCACATCCCGATGCATGGGCCGGTTTTCTTTCACCATCCGGCTCAACAAAAAAGGGCGCATGGCATATATTGGTGGTTGACGCTGGGTTGGAATGCGCTAGATTGGCGTCGAAGGTAAAACGTTTTACACGGCGGCCCATGCGGCCGGAGATAGGATAGCCATGAAGGAGTCGGACATGCAGAACAAGATCAAAGTTTTCCTTGGCATTTTCAGCGGCTTGATGGTCGCGCTCAGCGCCGGCCAGGTCGGCGCGGTGCCCATTAACGTTACCTACCTCTGGCACATGCACCAGCCCATCTATTACCCCTACGAAAGCCTGTGGGACACGGACAACTACGGCCGATTCAACTTCAGCGTGGCCGGCGTATTCGACGGTGACCGCCAAGGCGCGTACACCGCGTGGCCCAAGGACGCCGTGCAGTATGGCGCCGACCGGGGCATGGTCAACGCGGGCGCCCAGGTCAGCTTCTCCGGATCGCTCGCGGAGAACTGCAACAATCTCTGGGGATACCTGAGTTGGAACGGCGCGTACAAGTGGGCCCGCAACAGCCTGCGCACGGAGCACAACAACCCGCGCCTGGACTGCGTCGGCATCGCCTACCACCACAGCCTCATGCCGCTGACGTGCAAGGAAACCATGGTCATGCAAATCCGCCTGCACAAGGAGCAGTACAAGGAAATCTGGGACACGGGCGGGACCTACTCCAAGGGGTTCTGGCCGCCGGAATGCGCCTTTGCCGAATGGATGATCCCAGCCCTGGTCGAGGAAGGCTTGGAATGGGTGATCGTGGACAACGGCCACCTGTTCCGCACCGTGCCGGATTTCCCGTGGTCGGACGCCAGCTCCTGCCGGCCCAACCCGGCGGAGATCCAGAACCCGTCCTCGTCCGCGCTGGGCAGCCAGTGGGTCCAACTGCAGAACATCTGGGCGCCCACCAAGGTGCTGGCGCCGTGGTCGTACCAGCCGCATTACGTGCAGTGGGTCAACCCGACCAACGGCGTGGCCCAGAAGATCATCGCCGTGCCGGCCGGCCGCTACGAGGGCAACGAGAACGGCCGCGGCGGTTACGGCGCGTTCAAGCCGGAAAACGTCTGGGGCGCGCACGTGGCCTCGGTCAACACCGACGCCAGCCACCCGATGCTGCTTTTGTGCCACAGCGACGGCGACAACTACGGCCTGAAGAACTCCGACGCCTGGCACGGCCAGCACGAGAACTTCCTGTCCATGTGCCAGAGCAACCCGGACTTCGACCACATGTCCGTGCAGGACTACCTCACCGAGTTTCCGCCCAGCGCCAGCGACGTGATCCACGTCGAGCCCGGTAGCTGGATCGGCATTGACGGCGGCACGCCCTACTTTGAGAAATGGCTCAGCTCCACCTACGTCAGCGGCGAGTGCCCGGATCGCTGGTCCTGGTCGGTGCTGGTGGCCGCGCAAAACCGCGTGATCCTTGCAGAGTCCCTGGAAAACACCTACACCATGAACGACGTCGAGTGGGGCATCGGCAGCGACACCGCCAAGGCCTGGCACTACTACCTCAACGGCGAAACGTCCTGCTACTGGTACTGGGACATGGACCGCGCCAATCCCTGGGATGGCAATCCCACCCGCGCCTGCAACATGGCCGTGGCCGAGGCCGCCAAGGTCCTGGCCCGTCACCCCGGCGTGGACGCCAAGGGCCCCAGCATCTTCACGCCCCAGCGCACGCCTTACAATCCGGGCGGCAAGATGTGGAACGAGGCGACCCCGGCCTCGTCCGACTTTGAGGTCTGGTCTTACGTGGACGACGTGAGCAACCTGGGCGCCGTGGAACTGTACTGGCGCACGGACAAGGACGGCCAGAACCCGATCGTGTCCGTCCAGAACGAGACCTTTGCCGGCGGCGACGAGGTCAACAACTGGAACACGGTCAGCATGACCGCCTCCTGGGACCCCACGGTCAAGGGCCCGGACAACATCGTGCCCACCCCCACCTGCCGGGCCCGGAAATACGCCGCCAGCGTGACCGGCCAGCACGATGTCCTGGTGGATTATTACATCCACGCGACCGACGGCAAGGGCAACGTCAGCCGCAGCGATATCATGCACGTGTATATCGGCGAATTCAACAGCAGCAACACCGTGCCGGTGACCTTCTCGCCCTCCCAGCCGCAGGCCTGCACCAACAGCACCCTGGTCAGCATTTACAACGCCACCGGCCGCAGCCTGAGCAGCGCCAACCCCGTGACCCTGGTGATCACCTTCAACAACTGGGCGGCGTCCAACGAGTATGCCATGGCCGGCACAATCGGCGGCATCTGGCGTTGCACCAACAGCATCCCGGGCGCGGCCACCAGCGTGTGGGTGCGGTTCCGCAGCGGCGCCACCTGGGACAAGGGCAGCAGCGCCGACTGGGGCGTGAGCATCTCTGACTGCGTGGAACCGGCCGTCATGACCTTCAACCCCGCGGCGCCCAACGGCTGCGACCCGGTGCTGATCTCCTACACGCCCAACGACGGCGTGCTCAAAACCAACGCGCCGATCTACCTCCACGTGGGCTACAACCTGTGGCAGGGCGTGGTGACCCCGGACCCGGCCATGACCAACCACGCGGGCACCTGGGAGTACTGGTACGATCCGCCCGTGGGCGCTTACCAAATCAACGCCTGCTTCAACGACGGCGGCCCGACCTGGGACAACAACAACGGCCCCAACTGGAGCGTGAGCGTAATCAATTGCTCAAGCACCAACGCGGTGGTCGCATTCAGCCCGGCCGCGCCGCGCGACTGCGACACCCTCACGGTCACGTACAATGCCGCCGGCCGCAGCTTGGCCGGCGCGCCGCAGATGTATCTGACCGCCACGATGGACAACTGGTCCAGCTACACCAGCCGGCTCATGACCGCCGCGGGCGCCGATCTGTGGACCCTGGGCGCGGCGATCCCCGAGGGCTGCCAGATGGCCACAGTGAACTTCCGCACCAACACCAGCGCGGGAACCGTCGATGACAACGCGGGCGCCAACTGGTCCGTGAGCGTGTCGGCCTGCACCACCGGCGGCTGGTCCAACGTGCGCTTCGCGCCCGGCACGCCAGTCATCAGCGGCGCCGGCACGCCCAACAACGCGGGCGACAACTTTGACCTTGTCACCACCGGCGGGTATGGCGGGACCAACAAAGGGGCCACCGGATTCGGCGACCTGGGCCGCGTGTATGTCAACTATGACCCCACGAACTTCTACGTCGGCGGCTACGACGTCAACCTGCCTGAAGAGGGCGCGGGGACCAACCGTAACGCCATGGTGGTGTTCCTGGAGTTCAATACCCTGCCGTACAATGCCGAACACGTCTGGAACTTTACCAACACGGCCCCGGCCCTGCTCGACAAACTGCACAACGTGGCCTTTACCCCGGCCGTGGACATCGCCATCCTGCTGGGCGATCAGTGGGGTGACGGCAACTTCAGGGAGTTTGTATTTGGCGGCGACGGTGCGCCAGAATACGGACAGGGCGTGTTCTTCCTGGACACCCGGACGAGCAACTTCGTGCCCGTGGCCACGGCCCGCCTGGCCCAGTTTGACGGCTCCGCGACCACGCCCTGCAGCGGCACCTGGGACTCGGCGCCCTCACGCGCGATGACCCGCTGGGAATGCAGCATCCCGTGGACCACCCTGGGGGCGTCGAACAATATTTACTCGGTCAGCAACTGTTACCTGTCGGGCCTGATCGTCAGCCCGTCCACCAGCGGCAACGACCGCTACATCTCCGGGAAATATCTCGGCCGCAACACCACCAGCGGCACCAAGGACGATTGGGGCAGCTTTGCCTACAACTTCGTCACGCTTAACGGCCTGGAGATGGGCCGGCCCAACGTGGACCTGAACGGCAACGGTATCCCTGACGATTACGAGCAATACTATTGGGGTGGCAGCTACACGCCCACGGCGACCTCGGACTTTGACGGCGACGGCGTGAGCGACCGCAACGAGTACTATGGCGGCACGAGCCCCAAGAACGATCGCTCGTTCTTCGCCATCAGCGAATCCAGCCCCGTGGCGCCGCAATTGCCCGGCTATATCATGCGCTGGTATAGCGTGCCGGGCCGGACGTACAATTTGTACCGCGGCACCAACCTGATGGAGTTCGACGCCTTCCAAGTCGTGCAGTCCAACATTGTGGCCACGGGCGGCGAGCAAACCGGCTACACCGACACGGTCAACAGCGTCCGGGCCTACTACTTCATCGCCACGCCCAAGCCGCAGTAACGGGGAGGGGCGTCACAGATTGCCCGCCGCGCATCCGGCTTGACGTTCGATATATATTTATTTATATATCGGAACATGAAAGTTCAGGCGCGCCTGGTAATCACGGATGACCGCGGGGACGCGTTCATGGGCATCGGCCTGGTCTGGCTGCTGGAGCGGATCGACCGCTTCCATTCCATTGCCCAGGCGGCGCGTGACATGGGCCTGTCCTATGTCAAGGCGCTGCGCATCCTGAAGCAGTTGGAGGCCAACCTGGGCCAGCCACTGCTCGCGCGGTCCAAGGGCGGCGCGCGCCGCGGCGGCTCCGATCTGACCCCCCTCGCCCACCGCCTGGTCCGCGAGTTCGAGCGCCTGCGCCGGGAGGTCCAGGCCTGCGCTGAACGTAAATTCCAGCGCTGCGAAAAGGCCTTGAAGCACCGCCCCAACAAGGGATTACGCCGCCAGACATGCAAGACACCAACACCAAAAGGAGCTGACCATGCACAGTAAAAAACACAAACTATGGGTGCCGTTGAGCCTGGCCTTGCTGATGGCTGCATGCCTGGCAAGGGGAGACGACGCACGCCGCCGCTTGCTAGTATATTGCGGTTCAGCCAACAAGCCACCCATGGAAGAAATCGCCGCGGCCTACCAAGAGAAGACCGGCATAAAAGTGGATTTGCTGTTTGGAGGATCCGGTTCCCTGCTCGCGCAAATGTCCTTGTCTGGCCAAGGCGAAATTTACCTGCCGGGATCGCCGGATTACATCATCATCGGAGAACGCCAAAAGCTGTTGATCGCAAAGTCTGACCGGATTGTAGCCTATCTGGTGCCGGCGATCATTACCCCCGCGGGGAACCCCGCCGGAATCAAGGATCTGGAGGACCTGGCACGGCCTGAGGCACGGGTGGGACTAGGCAATCCTGAAACCGTCTGCCTGGGCTTATATGGCATTGAATTGCTGGAGAAAAACAAACTGCTAGCGGCGGTGATGAACCATGTGGTGACCTTGGCCGGCAGTTGTTCGCGGACGGCCAACTTGGCGGCCATGGGTCAAGTAGACGCCATCCTGGGCTGGAGCGTGTTTCATGATTGGAATCCATCGCGCATGGAGTGCATCCCCATCCGGCCGGACCGGATTCCCCGCATATCCTACGTGCCGATTGCCATTCCCGCATGCACCCGCGATCTGGCAATGTCGCACGCCTTCATCGACTATGTGCTCTCCCCGGCGGGAGTGGCGGCTTACAAAAAATACGGCTATATAACCGAGCGCGACGAGGCGTTGAAGTATGCGCCCGCGGCAACGATCGGCGGAGAGTATCGACTGCCGGAAGAGTACTACGAACTCCTGCGGACACAGTTCAGCGGGCAATCCGAGCAAGGCGTAGATTGAACCGTTGCTTTAATTTGATTGTGGGCGCGACGATCGCGGCACTGGCCTTGTTTCTCCTGGCGTTGGTAGCCGGCGCCGTGTTTGAGCTGGCCCGCTCAACGCTGGTAGCGCCGCCGCGGTCGGGGGTCATCTGGCTGGCCATCCGCTTGTCCCTTTATACCGCCACGGTGTCGTCGCTGCTGGCGGTGGCCGTAGCGCTGCCCATTGCCTATGGACTGGCGCGCCATGAGTTCCGCGGCAAAAACCTGCTGGATACGCTGCTGGATCTGCCGCTGGTGTTGTCGCCCGTGGCGCTGGGGGCGCTGCTACTGGTTTTCTTCAGCACCCCGGCCGGGCGGGCCATCCAACGCGTAACCGGCCCGTTTGTCTTCGAAGTGCGCGGCATCATCCTGGCGCAGTTCATGGTCGTTGTGGGGCTCGCCATCCGCCTGCTTAAAACCGCGTTCGAGGGCGTGGACCCGGATTATGAAAAGCTGGCCCGCACCTTGGGGCTGAACCGCATGCAGGTGTTCCGCCGCGTGGCCCTGCCCCTGGCCGGCCGCGGGGTGCTGGCGGCCGCGTTGCTGGTCTGGGCGCGGGCGATCGGCGAATTCGGCGCCACGGTAACGCTGGCCGGCGCCATGCCCGGGAAAACCGCCACCATCCCCGTGGCGATCTATCTCAGCTTTGAGTCCGCGGACGTGGGGGGCATGATTATTTTTATCCTGATCCTCATTGGCGTCTCCCTGGCCACGCTGTACGCCGTGCGCAAGATCGGGTTGGTGCCCCATGCCTGAGCCGCATCTCGCAGTGACGGGGCTCGCCTGCACGGTGGGCGGATTTCACCTCCGGGCGGTGGACCTGGCGGTCCAGCACGGCAGCTACCACCTTCTGCTGGGGCCCACCGGCAGCGGCAAGTCCACGCTGCTGAAATGCCTGCTGGGCCTGCAGGGCATGGCCCGGGGCCGGATATTGCTGGCGGGGCGGGACATTTCCGGCTTGGCGCCGGAGCAGCGCGGCATTGGCTATGTGCCCCAGAATCATGCGTTGTTTCCCCACCTGAGCGTTAAGCAAAACATCCGCTTCGGTGTGGTCGGCCGGCATGCCGAGGCGGCCGAGCGCGCCGTCCGGCGGGCCATTGATCTGCTGTCCCTGGGCGCCTTGTTGCCGCGGCGGGTCGCCGGCCTGTCCGGCGGCGAGCGGCAGAAGGTAGCGTTGGCGCGGGCCCTGGCCATACGCCCGGAACTGCTGCTGCTGGACGAACCATTCTCGGCGATCGACGAAGGCGCACGCCGCCACCTGTGGCTCGAGTTGAAGCGGGCGGTCCGTGAGATCGGCATCACGACCATTCACGTGACCCACAGCCTGGACGAGGCGTATGCCATGGGCGAGGAGGTGTCCGTCCTCATCCATGGCCGCCTGGCCCAGTCCGGCACCTGTCAATCCGTATTCCACCAACCAGCGGACGAACCGGTGGCCCGCTATTTGAATTACGGCAACATATTTCATGGCCGGGCGGAGGTCACCGGCCAAGGCGCGATTCTGGATGTCGGCGGGTTCACCATCCGCGTCCACACGCCCCTGCCCCAGGCCGCCCTGGTCGGGGTCTGTGTCCGCCCCCAGGATGTCAAAATCATCAGGGACGGCATGCCGCTGGACGAGCAACTGGCGGCCAACACCTACACGGCGACGATCCGGGAGTTATACCTGTTGCCTCAACACTGCGTGCTGATGGTCCAAGTCAAAGGCAGCCCCCGCCCGTTCGATTTTGAGGTGCGGTGCCCGGAATACATGAAGGAACGCCATCAACTGGATGTCGGAGGAACCATCCGGATTGCCCTTTGGCAACCCAACATCATTGTATTCCCGCAACCGGCCAAGGCATAGGTACGGGAGCGAACGAACCGAGCGGCGGCCCGCCCGACCAGCAACTACGGCTGCGCAGGCGCTGGCGCAGGTGTAGGCACCGCCGTGGGCTCGGCAGACGCAGTGCCAGTCTGCTCGCCGGCGGCGGTTATGTCGGGAACCGGGGCGTTGCTCGTGCCGAACGAAATGGGCCAATCCGGACCCCATACATGTTCCTGACTCCAATAGGAAAGCGGGCTGGTATCCTGACCATTGGCGCCATTAGCCTCGCGCAGCGCACGGGCCAGCCGCGGATCTTTTTCCGCAGCACGCAGGCGCTGGGCGGCGATATCGCGCCCCATGCGTTCAATACTCTTAAGCACCGCATTGACCATCACCCGCTGGTAAACCGCTTTCAGACGCACCAGATTGCCGTCTTGCTGCAGTTGGCTTTGACGAGACGTGTTCAGCATGGCCCGTGCCCACCAGATGTATTGCTCCCCCCACTGCCCCTGCCGGGGAGTTCCGCCCAGCACCGCGCCCAAGATCACCTCCGCCGAAGTTTTTAAATCCTGAAAAATGGAAATGGCATAGGACGCCGAACGCTCCGACCTGGCAATGGCAATGATATCCCAACTCCCACGCGCATGGCTCAAAGTGCCCTTGACTACCACGGCTTGGATATGCGACTGCAACTGAGGCGGCAACAAATCCGTCGGGTTGGGGATGACCGTGGAGTAGTGCAGGGTTTCGCTCAGGTTGCTGACCAGCGGCATGATATTGCCGTTGAGCACTGATTCCAGCAAATGCTGCTGTTCCGCGATGTTGGATTCCTCGGTAAAAAAGATGATATCCCGCCCCAAGAAACGTACGGCATTGTTCCCGATCTTGTAGGCATCGGCATCCAGCAGATTGTTGAAATAGCCGTCGATGTGAAAGCCCGTAGGCCGCTCCCCCTGGGGGAACGTGCCTGTAACATAAGCGACAAAATCGCGCACCTGACCATCCGGGCCACGATGGTAGGTTAAATTCATGGCCGACACTTCCCCGAGGTTCAGCAGGGGCGACTGTTCCAACCCCTTATTAATGACGCTTTTCAACTGAGCCAGCAGGGCCGGATCGTCGCTCATGATGGAAGCCAGATAATCGTCGCCAAAGACCTTGGAGGCTTCGGTGCCTTCGATGGGTTCCCCTTTTTCAACCAGGTAGCGGATTTGGTCCCGCACAGACGTGGTAATCGACCATACGCGGTAGACGCGATAGCCCACCCCGGCCGTGATTACCAGTAACGCCAAGCTGAACAATCCAACGCCCCATTGCAGATACCGTACCGCTTTCATAGCGCCCCTTCCTGTTTACCTTGCATGCCGTTTAAAATACCCCAAGTGTTTTTTTTTGGCAAGGTCGTTCGATTTAATCTTGCCAACCGCCTTGCATTATGGAAGATATCCATTCCAAAGCAGAAAGGAGCATGGGCATGAACAGGCTGATGGTGACTTGCTTGATGCTGGGCGTACTATGTTTGATTGGGTGCACGTCCACCTCGCAAAAACTAAAAAGTGTGCAACTGGGGATGACCCCCGAAGAGGTACGCCAGGTGTTAGGAGATCCTTACACCATAAGAGCCGCCAAGACGTACGACAACGGAGAATGGGCGGAAATCTGGGAATACCTGCCGCCCCCGTTCAGCTGGAATCCTAAAACATTCTGGATCTACTTTGAGAGTGGCAAGCTGGTGCAATGGGGCGAACCAGGAGATTTCATGGGGCAGTCGGGAAGCCAGGTGCCGGTGGGCGAGTATGTTGAACAGAAGGTATTGCGCTAGGAATAGCAGCGCCCGGCTGTGCTGGCAAGGGAAGGTCCTGCAACGAAATCCCAATGGGTGCCACGCGCCGGCGTGATCTGGCAAAGTGCAAGGGATCCCGATCATTTTTCCTCATCGCCAGGCAAACCCGACGCACCGCTCCCGATGGCGGTGGGGGCCGCTTGTCATCGGGCCGATGGTCCTGCTCTTTCTGAAACCGGCATATGCCCAACTGATGCGCGTTGGTCCGTTTGATTTAAATGCCCAAACAGAGTTGGCGGGCGAATACTCCAGCAACATCGAACAACAATATCCAGATCAGGTCACCCTGTCGCCGGAAGACTACTACGTCACCGCCGCCTTGGATGTGAACGGCATCGCCCGCCTAGGGCAGAAGGTCAAGGCCAACCTGGATACCGGGGTGGCCCTGGAAAAACACTTTAAGCGCCCCGATTTGGACAATCAGAACAACCCCTTGGGCAAGGCGGCCCTGAGCGCTGAGATCCCCTACCGCCACTCGCAGATTGGCGCGGATATCAGCATCGAGAAAAAATCACAGGCGGATTCGAGCACCTATATTCCCGGGCAAACAAAGAACTCCACCACGTATACCGAATTCACCTATGGATTCGATTGGGGTTGGTCCTGGCAGGCGTTGACTCTTGACGCGGGCTACGACTATAACCAGAAACGTTACCAGAAAGAAGAAATGCGCACCGGCGATGAAGACAGAACCACCATTGTTCTGGGAGCCGAGTGGAAACTGCTGCGCCGATTAAGCCTGAATTATGATGGTGAGTTTAAGAAAGACGTGTTTCCCCGGCAGGCAGCGACCCCGGACAAGCCCGTGTGGGGGCGCAAGCATTATATTTATGCGGATGTGGAAATCCTGCCGCTCAAACAGGAGCACAAGCGCCCGACCCTGGATGTTGCCGCCGGCTTTGAACAGGATACGGAGCAAGATGACGAATACGACCCCGAATGGGAGCCCAAGTATACGGTGGACCTAGGCTTCGGGCCGCCGATGGAATTGTTCGGCAACAAGAATCTGACCCTGACGCTGGACGTAACCTACACCTACAAAAAGCGCCGGGTGACGACGAACAACAAGGAAGAACCGGACGAGATCAAATTTACTTATGGCGGCACGCTGAAGCACGAGATATCGCATTCGGCCAGGCAGACACTGACCGTCATGCAGCAACCTATCAACACGTTCGGATCCACGGAAAAAACCGAACAAACCCAAGTCGGCTATTCTTTTGTCAAGGAAAACCTGTTCATTTACAACCTCGATATGGACATCCACTTAGGCTGGGAACAAGATAAACCCCTGGGCACGGACGACGCCGCACCCGGCCCCGAGGAGCGCAAATGGCTTGCGGATTTCATCCTGACCCATCGCCGGGCGTTGACGCGCAAGCTCCACCGGGAGTTAAGCTATGAATTCCATTATGAACAATCCAATCTGCATGATAAGCCAATGGAAGAAAACCGCTTGGTTCTGGCGTTCATTTATGATCTATAGCCTGCTTGCCAGAACGTTCGGTTCGCGCCGGCCGACGGCAATCCTGTTCCGTTTTGCCTGCGCGAGCGCTTTGTGGATGTTCTTGTCAGCAGGGGCCATCGCAATCCCCGGTGCAGGATCCGAGGCAACCGGCCACCGCAGAATCATGGTGGGAGACCGCTTGCGGGTTTCCATCAAGGAACAGCCGGACCTCAATCAAGTATTTGCCGTGGCTGGAGATGGTTCGATTGCCTTTCCGATGATTGGGCGCGTAATGATCGCCAATCAAACTCCGGACGCTGCGGCCCAGCTGATCAAAACAGAACTGGAGAAATCGTACTTTCGCCAAGCCACCGTGTCCCTGGACGTGGCCGAGTTCGTCGAAGGCGCCATCATGGTGGTCGGGGCGGTTGAATCTCCGGGTGCTATTCCATTCAAGGGGGATCAACTGCTCACGCTCGTCGAGGCGGTCATCCTGACCGGAGGTCTGCGCGCGGATGCCGCGGGAAACGAGGTTAAAATACTGCGCTGGGGGGAAGGCGGCGGCATGGAACGTGAAGTCCTGACCGTTGACATCCGCTCCATGTTTAACAACCTGGATTTCCAGAAGGATCAATTTCTTCGGCCGCGCGATATAATCATGGTCCCCACCTTGGGCCAGATGGAAAAGGGCGCCAAGCGTGAGTTTCTTGTTTTAGGCGAGGTGGGTCGCCCCGGGTTCCACGCGTTTGCCGAGGGTATGGATATTATTCGCGTGCTAACCCAGGTGGGCGGCATCAATAATGAAGCCCAAATGGACGCGGTGCGCCTGCTGCGTTCCGATGGCCACGGCAACTTCACGCCCATCCCCATCGATCTCACCCGCCTGCTTGGAGCTGCTGACATGAGCATGAACATCGCCATTCAGCCGGGGGACATCCTCTTTGTGCCTTCGGCCCAGCAGGCCACAGGCGGCCAAATCTACCTGCTGGGAGAGGTGAAAAGCCAAGGAGCCATCAACCTGCCCCTGAACCGGGAGGTTACCTTGGCCCGCACGATTCTTGGCGCGGGCGGCTTTGGGGAATATGCGGATGCCGGCAACGTGAAAATCCTGCGACGGGCCCCCGACGGAACCAAACAAACCCTGGCTGTAAATGTCGGGAAAATTCTGAAAACCGGTGCTTTTGAAGACGACGTGCCCCTGCAGAACGGGGATGTAATTATCGTTCCGGAAAGCATGCTGGGGTTCTAACCGCCATATGAAGAAGAACATCCTGACCCCGCCCCGCCCACCCACCGAGCATGCAGTTCCGGCGACCGCCGCCGCGGAAAGCAAGCATTTCGACATCGTGGACCTGAAGCAGTATTTTCACGTCGTGGTCAAGCGCATCTGGTTGGTGGCGCTGTGCTTTGTTGTTGCCTTGGCCATTGCCGTGGTCATGATGGTACGCGAGGTTCCTGTGTTCAGTACCACGGCCACCATCTTGATCAGCGGCGGGTTGCCGGTTCCGCTCAGGATGCGCGATCGCGACAGTTCGGAACTGGGCAGCGATTTCTTTGCCACGCAGGAAAGAATCATCCGCAGTTCGTTGCTCATGCAACGCGCCAAGGAACGTATGGGCATGCCCATGGAGGAGGTCAGCCGCTTGCTGCTGAACGTGGGCGTAAACCGCATTTACCAAACCTCGTTCATCAGCGTCTCGGTCACCGCCCTGGACCCGGTTTTTGCCGCTGATTTTGCCAATACGTTGGCCGAGGAATACATCGAATTCAAGGCCGAAGAGCGCATGGACACCTCCCAAGCCACGGCGATCAGCCTTACCCAGCAGGCCAACCGCCTGCGGGAGGAATTGAAGAAAGCCGAAGAGCGGGTCGTGGCCTTTGAAAAAGAAAACAAGGTCATTGCGATCAGCGAGCGGGGCAACACCGCCGCCCAAATCCTCGCCGATCTGTCGTCGCAAGCCGCCAAATACCGGACTGACCGCATGTTGCTCGAAGCCCAGCAACCCCTCATCAACCAGGCTTCGGACGAGATTATTTTAATGGCCCTGTCGCCCGCCATGGCCCCCCGCTTCGGGGAAACCGAGACCGCCGCCGGAGCCCGGTCCGGAGGCAGCAATGACGTCATGGTTACAGGCCAGCGCCAGGAGATGCTGTTGGAAAAGGGGCTGATTGTTGGCGAAAATTGGCAGGGGCTGCAGCGCGAGAAACAGCGCCTGGACGCCGAGTTGGCCTACATGCGCCAAACCTACAAGGATGCCCATCCATTAATTCAGCGCAACGTGGAAGCGCTCAGCCGCATCGAACGCGATCTGTCTGTGGAAGTCCAGGTCACGTTGCAGCATTACCAAGCCAACCTGGACGCCTTGGCGATCAAGGAGAAAGCGGCCAAACGCGTGGAATTGGAATGGGAGGATCAGGCGATGGAGGTTTCGCGCAAATCCCATGAATACGCGAACCTTCAGCGCAACGTCAACCGGCTCCAGGCCTTGTACGACCTCGTGTTCAACCGGCTCAAGGAAATCGATATCTCGATCGGCATCGAGCCCCAATCCATTCGCCTCATGGAGCGGGCCCGCCCGCCCGGCGCTCCGGATCGTCCGCGGAAAATGAAAAAACTTTTCGTGGTGGCCCTGATTGGATTAGGCGTGGGCTTGGCCCTGGTGTTCGGGTTGGAGTATATTGACGATTCCATTCGCTATCCCGACGAGGTTACCCGCGGTATGGGGCTGCCTTTCTTCGGCGTCATCCCCACCGCCGGATGGGATCCCAGCGACTTGAGCAGCCACGTGCTCGCCAACATCGATCAAAAAAGTGGCATTGCAGAAGCTTACCGCAACGTGCGATCTGCCTTGCTGTTCTCCGCCACCAACGCCCAGGCCAAGACGATCGTGCTGACGTCGGCGGTCCCACGGGAGGGCAAAACCACCACCGCGTTGAACCTGGCGATCAGCCTGGCCCAGGGCGGCGCGCGTATTTTGCTGGTGGACGCCGATATGCGCCGCGGACAACTGCACAAGTATCTCGGGCTCGAAGCGGGCCGCGGTCTCTCGGAAATGCTGGCCGGCCAAATCAAGCCCGAATCGGTCATCCAGCGCACGCGTTTGCACAACCTTGACCTGGTCGCTACCGGATCCTTCCCCAACAATCCGGCGGAACTGCTGCTGCGGCCGGAAATGGAGAATTTTACCGAGTATGCCAAGCGCACGTATGACCGGGTTATTTTTGACTGTCCGCCCATCATGGCGGTTTCGGAGGCCGGCATCCTGTGTTCGCTGGTGGACGGGGTCATCTTTGTGGTCTGGGCCGGCCAAACCTCCCGCAAGTTGGCCCGCCTGGCCCTCCAGATTCTCCGGGAACGCGGAGCCACGATCATGGGCTGCATCCTGAACAACCTGGAGTTCGGTCGGGTGGGCTACTACTACTATTCCACCTATTATGGTTATTATGATTACCACTATGAGCGGGAACCGGCGGCGCCCAAACCGGGTTGACCGACCACGGTAGCGGAGAGTTTGTACCGATATGTACTTTGGGTATAGCACCCGCCTGCCGAAAGGCCGCATCGCCTTGTTCCTTCTGGACGCGATCGTGGTGCTGGCGGCGGTGGTTGTCGCCGCGATGATCCGGCTCGGGCCGACGGATGGGTGGCATTACGTGCTGGAGCACATGCTCACGCTGAGCGGTTCCGCGGCGGTCTTCCTGCTGGTGTTTTATGCCGGCGGGTTGTACGAACGCCAGGTCATCATGCGCCGCGGCATATTCTTTCGCCTGCCGGTGATCGTGGTGGCCATCGCGGTCATGATCGTCATCCTCCTGTTTTATGCCCGCTTCAAGCTGAATATCGGCCGCGGGATCCTGATGCTGGCCAGCGTGATCATCCTGATTGGCCTCTGGGGCGTGCGCTGGCTGTTCCGTTGCGGCATCGGCTATGGCCTGTTCTTGAAAAAAGCCCTGGTTTTAGGTGACGCGCACGAAGCCCAGGCTTCCATCGAACTGATTAAGAAGGCTGGCGAATCCGGTTACGCGCTCTATGGCGTGGTCACCTGCAGCCATGGCGAACCGGGGCGATTTGTGCTCGGCGTGCCGGTGCTCGGAGGCCTGGACACCATCCGGGATTTTGTGGATGCCTATGACATCGAAACGCTGATCGTGTCCACCTCGCGGGTGGAGGAATTTTCCCTGCTGAAAGTTCTGCGCCCCTTGCGCTATGCCGGGGTCGAGATTCTCGATTATGTCGCCCTGCACGAGGATTTGGCGCAAGCCATTCCCGTCGATCATATCGACGACGAGTGGCTGATGAACGCCGCAATGAACAGTTCGCGCATCCATATCCGGCAGATCAAGCGCATCATGGATCTGGCGGTGGCCGGGATCGGCATCATCGTAACCCTGCCGATCTCGCTGGCGGTCATTGTGCTGATCAAACTCACCTCGCGCGGACCGGTCCTGTATCGCCAGCTGCGGGCGGGCCTGGACGGTCGCCCCTACACGCTCTGGAAATTCCGCACCATGCGCGCCGATGCCGAGGCGGACGGCCAGGCCCGTTGGTCACAGCGCGACGACCAGCGCATCACGGTCGTGGGCCGTTTCCTGCGCAAATGGCGCATCGACGAGATTCCGCAACTGGTCAATGTCCTGCGCAGCGAAATGAGCCTCGTCGGCCCCCGGCCCGAGCGCCCTGAATTCATTGAAACCCTGGCGCAGGCCATCCCGTTCTACAAGGAGCGCCTGTTGGTTCCACCCGGCATAACGGGTTGGGCGCAGGTTAAATACCCGTATGCCGCAAGTATTGAATCCTCCAAGTACAAGCTGCAATACGACCTGCATTACATCAAGAACATGAGCTTCTTCTTCGACCTTTTCATCCTCCTGCGCACCTTCCGCACCATCCTGCAAGGCCTGCGACATCATAAAGACTATGAAGCGGACCAGGATCCCGAGGCGCCACCGCTGGATTTCTCTCCGCCCAAATCCGGGCATGAACAAACCGCCTGAGATGGATGGCCAGGCCCCGGCCATCGAGGAACTCCCCCCCACGCTGCCGCCGGAGGGCCATGCCTGGTGCGTCTTGCACTCCCGCCCGCGGTGTGAAAAAAAACTGGCCACTTGGTGCCGGGATCAGGGGTGGTTTGTTTATCTGCCGTTACGGCATAAAACCCACCAGTACGGGAGCCGCATCCGCGCGTTCACCTCGCCGCTGTTTACCGGGTATCTCTTCGGCATTGTGCCCGCCGCGCGCGCCGCGTATGTCCGGCAAAACCGGCACGTGGCCAACCTGCTGGCGGTGGTCGATCAAGCGCGCCTCTTGGATCAATTGCGTCAGATTCGCATTGCGCTGGCTTCCGGCGACTGCGTCGAAGTGCTGCCGTTCCTCGAGGCCGGCCGCCCGGTGCGGGTCGTGGCCGGACCCTTTCGGGGCCTGGAGGGGATCATCACGCGCATCAAGGGCCACACGCGCGTGGTGCTGAACGTGGACATGATCCAGCAATCCGTGGCCGTGGAAGTGGACAGCGCCTGGCTGGAACCGGCCTGAGCACGACGCCAAGTCAACCCTCCCGGCGCCGACAATCCCAGGCGGGAGCATTGCCATTGACAATGCGCAGAGCGGCCACTAATTTACTCCGCATTAGCGATGGTCATGGATAGGAACTCGAAACCACAGGAGGCAGTCGTGGGCTTCAAGTACGTCGGCAAAAACGTGCAGCGGGCGGATGCGGTCAACAAGACCACGGGCAAGGTGCGCTTTGTGGGCGATATCAAGCTCCCCGGCATGCTGTACACGGCCATCCTGCGCCCGGACTTTGCCCATGCCCGCATCCTGTCCATCGACACGGCCGAGGCCGAAAAAATGCCCGGCGTAGTCAAAGTGGTGACCGGCAAGGGCTGCAACTTCCTGTATGGCGACAATATCCGCGATTGGCCCCCCATGGCCATCGACAAGGTCCGTTACATCGGCGAGCCGGTCGCGGCGGTAATCGCCGAAAACATCAACCAGGCCCGCGAAGCGGTCAAGAAGATCAAGGTCGAGTACCAGCCGCTGCCGGTGTACGTGGACGCGCGCGATGCCATGAAGCCCGACGCCGCCCTGATCCACGAGAGCAGCGGCGACTACTGGCACCTGCCGGGCGTGGGGCCGCGGCCGGGCACGAACATTGCCAACTACTACTGCCTGACCAAAGGCGACGTCGAAAAGGGGTTGGCCGAGGCCGATGTGGTGGTCGAGGGCGAGTTCAACTACCCCTACAGTTCCTGCGCGGCGCTGGAGCCACACGGCGCGATCGCCTGGTTCCACGAGGATCGCACCATTGAGGTCTGGTCGTCCTCCATCTGCCCGTTCATCATCCGCGAGGACATCGCCCGCGTGTACGAGCGGCCCATCTCCGACGTGCGCGTGCACATTCCGGAAGTCGGCGGCTGCTTCGGCTACAAGTCCGACATCACCGTGGAGCAAACCGTCGCCTGGATCGCGCATTTCGTGCCGGGCCGGCCGGTGCGGTGGATCGCCACGCGCAAGGAAGATTTCCTCAGCACGCTCATGGGCCACGGCATCCGCACCCGCATGAAGATCGGCGCCAAGAAGAATGGCCAGCTGACCGCCATGCAGACCACGGTCCTGCACTCCGGCGGCGCCTACGCGGACACCGGCCTGCATGTTTCCATCGCGGCCGGCCACAACTCCGCGGGCGCCTACGTGTTCCCCCACTGCCGCCTGGAGTCCTACCTGGTTTACACCAACACCACCCCGGTGGGCGCGTACCGCGGGTACGGCCACCAGGAATCGCAGTTTGCCACCGAGCGGCTCATGGACATGCTGGCGCGCAAGCTCAAGATGTCGCCGCTCGAACTGCGCGCGATAAATTATCTTGTGCCCGGCAAGCAGTCGGCGCTCGGCGAAAACCTGTATGAAACCAACGGCGATATCCGCAAGTGCGTGGCCATTGTTGAACAGGCCATTTACAGCGGCGACAAACCGTCCGAGGACGACCGCTACGTGTACGGCCGCGGGTTCGCCGGCGTGATGAAGACCCCCAAGGGCGCGCCGTTCTCGTCCAAGAGCTGTTACATCAAGCTCAACACCGACGGCAGCGCTTGTGTCAACATGGGCGGAGCCGAGGTCGGCCAGGGGTTGCGCAATGTGGCGCGCCAGGTGGCGGCCGAGGCGCTGCAGATCCCCCCGGAAAAAATCAAGGTCTATACCGAGATTGACACCCAGTTCTCGCCCTGGGAGTGGCAGACGATCGGGTCCATGTTCACCACCCAGGGCGGCCGCGCCGTGGTGCGGGCCTGCCAGAAGATCATCGCCACCCTCAAGCGCACCGCCGCCCAGGTGCTGCGCTGCGACGAGGACATGCTGGATTACGACGGCGAGTATGTGTTCCTGCGCAACGATCCGGCCGCCCGCGTGGAAGTGGCGCGCCTGGTGCATGGGTACATCACCGAGAACGGCATGACCATCGGCGAGGTGGTGATGAGCACGTCCGATGCGCGCCTGCCGCGGTACTCGGCGCCCGATCCGCAGACTGGCCAGGGCAACCTCGGCGTGTCCTACACGTTCGGCGCGCAGGGCTGCCAGATCCGCATCGACAAGCAGACCGGCGCGGTGCTGGTCGACCACTTCGCCTCGTCGTTCGACGTGGGCCAGGTCATCAATCCACGCCAGATCCGCGGCCAGATCTGCGGCGGGGTCATGATGGCCATCGGCGCGACCCTGCACGAGGAACTGCGCTACGACAAGGAGGGCAAGGCGCTCAACCCCTTCTTCGGCAAGTACCGCTTCCCGTCCATCAAGGACGCGCCGCAGAAACAGACGGTCGAACTGGTGGAGTCGCCCGACGTGGTGGGGCCGTTCGGCGCGCGCGGCATCGGCGAACATCCGGTGATTGGGGTGGCGCCCGCCATCCTGAACGCCATCCATGACGCCATTGGCGCGGACTTCCTGGACCTCCCGGTCACCCCGGAAAAAATCAAGCTGGCGCTGGCGCAACGCAAGGCCGCCAAGTAACCGATCCCATCAACGAGCGATCACGAGGAGTCATCATGGCTGATAAAATCACACTGACGGTCAACGGAGCTTCGCGCACGGTGGAAATCGAGGGCTGGGAACGCCTGGTCGACGTGCTCCGCGACAAGCTCGACCTCACCGGCACCAAGCGCGGCTGCGACGACGTCACCTGCGGCGCCTGCACCGTGGTCATCAACGGCAAGGCCGAGCGCAGCTGCCGCATGGCGGCGCGCAAGGCGGACGGTGCCGACATCGTCACGATCGAGGCCCTGGCCCAGGGCCCGGATCTGCACCCCATCCAGCAGGCGCTAATCGATGCCGGCGCGGTCCAGTGCGGCTACTGCATCCCCGGCATCGTGATGGAACTCTACGCCCTGTATACCCGCAACCTCGACGCCAGCGCCCAGGAGATCCTGGACGCGCTCGAAGGCCACCTGTGCCGCTGCACCGGCTACGAGGCCATCCTGGAAGGCGCCCACCTGGCGCAGAAATACATGCAGGCAAAGCGGGCTTGACGATTTGGAACGCAGCAACTCAACATGCAACAAGGGAGAAAAACCCATGGCCTATGATTTGATGATCCGCAACGCGCAACTCCGCGGCAAGACCGGCAAGGTGGACATCGCCATCGAAAAAGGCGTGATCCAGAAAGTGGCCGCCGGCATCAAGGAAAAGGCCGGCAAGATCGTCGACGCCGGCGGCAACCTGGTGACCGAGACCTTCGTCAACACCCACCTGCACCTGTGCAAGGTCTACACCTTTGCCATGCAGGATTCCAAGGCGGTGGAAGCCTACCACAGCGGCACCATGGGCGCCGCCATGACGGCCATTGAGCAGGCGGCGCGCGTGAAGGAGAAATACAGCGAGAAGTGGATCGTGCCCAACGTCATCCGGGCGCTGAAAAAGGCGGCCCTCTTCGGCTGCACCCACATCCGCGCTTTTGCCGACGTGGACTCCAAGGCCAAGCTGATCGGCGTCAAGTCCCTGATCAAGGCGCGCGAAGAATTCAAGGGCATCGTGGACGTGCAGGTCGTGGCGTTCCCGCAGGACGGCGTGGTGCGCGAACCCGGGACCACGGACCTGGTCAAGCAGTCCATGGACCTGGGCGCGAATGTGGTCGGCGGCATCCCGTGGATCGAGTACACCGAGGCCGACGAACAATCGCACATCGACCAGATGATGGAGGTGGCCAAGGCCTATGACGCGGACATCTCCATGCTGGTGGACGATGCCGGCGACCCCGGCCTGCGCACGCTGGAAATGCTGGCCATCAAGACGATCAAGGAAGGCCGCAACGGCCGGTCCCTGGCGCATCATGCCCGCGCCATGGCGCTGTATCCCGACCCGTACTTCAAGAAAATATCGGCCCTGCTGAAGAAAGCGCAGATGGGCGTGGTGAGCGATCCGCATACCGGCCCGCTGCACGCGCGGGTCAAGGAACTGCTGGCCGAGGGCAACCTGGTCTGCCTGGGCCAGGACGATATTGCCGACGCCTACTACCCCTTTGGCCAGAACAGCATGCTCGAAGTCGGGTTCCTGAACGTGCACATGCTGTGGATGACAACCTTCCCCGAGATGGAAACCATCTACGACATGATCACGGTCAACGCGGGGCGGGCGATCAACCTGAAAGACTTCGAGATCAAGGCCGGCGCGCCCGCGCACCTGGTGGTGCTGGACGCCAAATCGGTCTACGAGGCGCTGTGGTATCACAAGGAACCGCTGCATGTCGTCAGCCACGGCAAGCTGATCGACAAGGAAGCCATGCGCGCCGAGTAACGGCGCGAACCAGGCGGGGCCCCGGGATACCGGGCGCACCGGAATGCCGGTTCCGATCCACGCGGCCATGAACAAGCCGGTGCCCATCCGCAAGCCTGCGGCCTGGCAGTTCCTCCTCGCCGGACTGACGTTCGTGGCTGGCGTGGGCCTCAGCGTTACGGCCTGGCATTCGCGGGCCCGGCTCGAGACCGCGGTGGCGGCCGACGAGTTCCGCCTGGAGTGCGAGAACCTGCGCGCCGTGGTGAGCCGCGAGATCACGCTGTTTCTTGACGTGCTGGATTCGCTGCGCCAGTTGCACAGCCTGTCCGACCGCATCAGCCCGGCGGCATTCCAGGAAATGGCGACGAAGGGCCTGCATCACCAGCAAAGCATCCTTGGCGCGTATGGATTTGCCCAGCGCATCAGCCGGGATCTGCGCTCGTCGTTTGAAAAAACATACCGCGACTCCGGCATGCCGGATTTCGTCATTTCGGCGGCCGGCACGGGCAACCGCTGGCCGCCGGCGCCGGATCAGCCGGATTATTATCCCCTCACCTACCAAAACCCGGATCGCGGCCTGGGCCTGCCGCTGGGCTTTGATTTCAGCAGCGATCCGGTCACCCGCGCCGCCATTGATCGGGCCGCGGCTTCCGGCAACGCCACCCTGGGCCAGGCCACCGGCCAGGCCGAGTCCCGCGGTTGGTACGCGCTGGCACCGATCCTCTACCCCCAGTTCAAGGAGGCGCCGGCCGGGTTCCTGGTCGGCTTCACCGTGGCCATCCTGCGGCCCGCGCCCCTGCTCGCGCGCGCGCTGCGCAGCACCCAACTGCGCGGCATTACCTGCATGCTGGCCGACGCGCCCCAGGCCCGGTTCACGCCGGGGCCGTTCGAGTATGACGCCGAAGTGGCGGTGGCGGATCAGCGCTGGCGCCTGCGTTGCGCGGCCGGACCCGCTTACCTGGACGGCTTGCGCTCCGGCCAGCCGGAGATCATCCTGGCGGCCGGGCTGCTGGTTACCGTGCTCCTGACCGTGCTGCTCGGCGTCATGGCCGACCGGACCCGGCGCATCGCCCGCGAGGTTCATGCGCGCACGGCGGCCCTGCGCCAGGCCCACGCGCAGTTGGAGCAGGAAATGCGCGAACGCCTGCACCTGCAGAGCGAGATCAGCGCCATCAGCCGCCGCGAACAGCAACGGGTGGGCCGCGACCTGCACGACTCGCTCGGCCAGCAACTGACCGGCGCCATCTACCTCAGCCGCGCCCTGCAGCAGCGCCTGCATGATGGTGCCGCGCCGGCCGAATCCGAGGCCGCCGCGCGCATCACGGCCACGCTCAAGGAAGCCGTGGCCCAGACCCGGCGCATCGCCCGCGGCCTGGCGCCGGTGGATATCGGCGCCGAGGGCTTGGCCGATGCGCTGACCCAGCTGGCGCGCGACGCCTCCGAGCTGTACGGCGTGGAATGCGAATTCTCCAGCGGCAGCGTGGGGTCCCGCGCCAACCTCAAGCAGGCTGAACATCTGTACCAGGTCGCCCAGGAAGCCATCAGCAATGCCGTCCGCCACGGGCAGGCGACCCGGATTACCATCGCCCTGACCGAGCCGGACGCCAACGGCCGGCTGGAAATCAGCGACGATGGCCGCGGTTTTGATCCGGCCCAGGCAACCACGGACGGCCTGGGCCTGCAACTCATGCGCTACCGGGCCTCGCTGCTGGGCGGCGGCCTGGAGATCGCGGCCCGGCCCGGCGCCGGCGCCCGCGTCATTTGCCACTATCGCCTGGACCCCGGCGCGCCGGGGGATATGGACGCGCCATGAGGCGCCCCCGGCATCCCGGCGCTGCAGTCCGCGCCCGCTAAAAATCGACTGAAAGACGTTGCGTCTCCCTCCGCCTGTGGTAATCTAAGCGGGTACTACGGTCGGTTGGCGACCGTAATTTTTGTCTAAAGAGAAATAGGAGCACGTCATGCCGAATCGCAAAATCAAGATCCAGATCGAAGGCGGCGCCAGCATTGAAGCCGCGCCCGCCACCACCATCTGCCAATTGCTGCAGCAGCAACCCAGCGTTGCGCAGGACAGTGCGCCGGTCCTCGGCGCCCTGGTCAACCATGAGCTGGTATCCCTGGAGTACCGGATCGAAACCGACAGCCACGTGCGCCTCCTGACCTACAACGACTCGTACGGCGAGCGCATTTACCGGCACACCCTGGCGTTCCTCCTGGCCCGCACCGTGCAGGACCTGTTTCCCGGTTCCCAGTTTGCCGTCGAGCACTCCCTGGCCAGCGGGATCTACTGCAGCTTCAGCCAGAACGGCCATCCGGGCATCTCCCCGGACCAGATGGACGCCATCACCAGGCACCTTGAAAAGACCATCGCCGACAATCTGCCGATTGAACGCCTCAAGATAACCTTCGAGGATGCGCTCAAGCATTTCCAGGCCAAGAAGCAGACCGACAAGGTCAACCTGCTGCAGTTCAAGAATCCGTCCAAGGTGGCCGTGTACCAGTGCGGAGACTTCCTCGACCTGGCCCACGCGCCGCTGGCGCTGACCGCGGGCGCGCTGGTGGCGTTCAAGCTGACGCCGTATGCGTCCGGCTTCGTATTCCTTGGCCCGGAACGGGACAAGCCCGGCCAGTTCGCGCCGTTTGATCCGGCGCCGTACCTGTTCCAGATCTTCAAGGAACACAAGCAGTGGGGCAAGGCGGTCAACGTCCGCACAGTGGGCGACCTCAACGAGCGGATTGCCCGGCACACGATTGACGATTTTATCGACGTCAACGAGGCCTACCAGACCAAGCGCATCGCGCAACTGGCCGACGAGTTGGCGGCGCGGCGCGAGCACGTCAAGTGGATCCTGGTCGCCGGGCCGTCATCGTCGGGCAAGACCACTTTCACCAAGCGCCTGACGATCCAGCTGCGGGCCAGCGGGCTGCTGGCACAAAGCATCTCGCTGGACAACTACTTTGTCGACCGCACCCGCACGCCGCGCGATGAAAACGGGGAGTTCGATTTCGAGCACCTGGAGACCATCGACCTGGCGCTGCTGAACGAGCACCTCAAGGCGCTGGACTCCGGCGGCGAGGCGGAGCTGCCCTACTTCAACTTCGAAACCGGCGCGCGGGAATTCCGCGGCACGAAGATGAAGCTGGGCAAAGACGATATCGTCCTGCTGGAAGGTATCCACGCGTTGAACCCGCGGCTAACCCACCAGATCCCGGCGCAGCACAAGTTCCGGATCTACATCAGCGCCCTGACCCAGCTTAACCTGGACTTCAACAACCGGATCTCCACGACCGACAACCGCCTGATCCGGCGCATCGTGCGCGACAACACCTTCCGCGGCAACACGGCGCTCACCACGCTGAAGATGTGGCCCAAGGTACGCGCGGGCGAAAAAAAGTGGATCTTCCCGTACCAGCAGCATGCGGACGTGGCCTTCAACTCCGCCCTGGATTACGAGCTGGCCGTACTGCGGCCGTATGCCGAGCCGCTGCTCTCCGAAGTCAAGCCGTTCCATCCCCAGTATGCCGAGGCGCTGCGCCTGCAGCAGTTCCTGGCCAACTTCCTGGTGGTGGCGCCGGACCGCGTGCCGCCCAACTCGCTGCTGCGCGAGTTTATCGGCAAGAGCAGCTTCCAATACTAAAAGTCGCGGTTAACGCGCGCAGAAGGGGCGGCCTGGAGCCGCCCTTTCTATTGGCAGTCTCCGGACCGCGCCCACTGGGTCAACTGGTGCTCGGCGCGGCACGGCTCATACAGCGGACCCCGATCGTCAAGCAGCCGGGCGGTATCCCGCGCGCGCAAGGGCGCAACCAACCGCGGGTCGGGGGCCAGCTCTTTCAAGGTAAAACAGCTTGCCCGGCCCCCCCCGATCCGGGCCCCTGCCCCGACCATGGGCAACCTCACTGCAGCCGGATCTGGGGTTTCTTGCCCGTTGAGGCAAACGGCTCCATCCGGGGCTTGATCGGCCGGCCGTTCTTGTCCACGCCCCCGTCCGCCGCTTCCGCCACGGAGGGGGTCTCCCGCGCCGATTCAGCGGGCATGGGCATCGCGGGCGACCGCGGCACCACGGGGCGCACCCCAACGGCAGGCCGGGCCGATGGCGCTTCGACCGGCTCAAGCGCTTCCGGCTCGGAAGCCGGGATCGCGTCCGGCTCCATGCCGGGAAAAGCGCCGGCGCCTGACGCCGCGGTGTCCCGAGGCTCCAGGGTCAGCCGCTTTTTCTGCTGGAGGATCTCGCGCTCGGCGCGGTCCACCCGGCCCACGGAGTCGCGCCACTCGGTCTGCAACTGCTCAATGCGCTTGGTGAGCATCTCCTCTTTCTGGCGCAGGCGGGCGATCTCGTCCTCGTAATGCTTGAGCTGCTGGTCGGTGGAGTGCTCCTTGCGCCGCAGGTTGTTGCTGACGTCGTTGTACGCCTTGCGGATCTGCTGCAACTCCTGCTCCTTCTGGCGACGCTGCTCGCGCTCCTCCTCGTAAAACTTCTTTTGCTGGTCCAGGCGCAGGGTGAGCGACTGGGTTTCCTGCTGCAGCCGGTCGAGGCGGTGGCTTAGTTCCTCGGTCTCGATGCGGTGGCTTTCCTGCGCTTCCTCGACCTGGGTGCGCGCCCCCTCGATTTCCTCGCGCGCCCGGTCCACCTCCGCCTGCTGCGCGGCCAGGTCCTGCTTGAGCTGCGCCACCTGGTTCACCAGATCCTCCTCGCGCAGCCCGGACTGGCGCTGGGAGTCCTCTATGGCAAACGACTGCTGCTCGAGGTTGTGGGCCGCCTGGGCGAGGTCCGCCTGCACCTTCTTGTAATCCTCCTGGAGATGTTCCAGCCGGGTGGCCAGGTCCTGGTGCTCGGACGTGGCGGTCTCCTGCGCGGATTTGAGGGCCGCGCGCTCCGCCTCGAGATCGTTCTCCAGCGTCTGCTGGCGCTCCTGCACGTCGTGCAGCAGGCGCTCTTTCTCGAGCAACTGTTCCTCGAGCTGGTGCCGGCGGGCGGTTTCCTGGTCGAACGCCTTGCGGTTGGCGGCGTTTTCCTCCTCGCGGCGCTTGAGGCGGATCTTCTCGTCGTCCAGCATCTTCTGGGCCTCGGTCCGCTGCGTTTCCAACTCCTTGACGCGGCGCTGGTCTTCGGCCTGCTGCAGCTTGAACGCGCTGACCTCGGCGGCCAGGGCCAGGGCGCGCTGGGTGGCGGCGGCCAGGTCGGTCTTGGCCTGGTCGAGCTGGGTGTCCAGGTAGGCGGCCTGGTCGCGCTGCTGGGCGATCAGCTGCTGCAGGCGTTCGCGCTCCTGCTGCTGGTTCTGCTGCAGCCCGGTCTGCTGCTCGGCCAGCGTGGTCACTTCCTGGTCGCGGGCCGCGAGCGTGGACTGCAAGCGCTCCTTGAGGGCCTGGATTTCGGCCAGCTCGCGGGTGAGGGTTTCGACCCGGCCGGCGAGGTCCAGCTGCTGGCGCCGGGCATCGTCAAGCTGGAGCTTCCACTGCTGCTCGCGCAGCTCGTGTTCGGTGCGCAGGGCCTGGCACTCGCGGGCCAGGTTGTCCTGGCGCAGCTTGCCCTGCTCGACGAGCGTGCGGGCCGCGTGCTCGGCGCGCTGCTGGTCCAGCAGCTCGCCTTCCAGGCGGTCCTTGGCCTCCTCGATCTGGGTGCGCTCTTCCTGCCACTGGGTGCGCTGCTGCTGGAGATCCCACTCGATCTGCTGGGCGCGCTGGGAGCTGATCTCGTGCTGCGCCTGCAGCTCGGCCACCTTGCGCACCATCTCCAGCTCCTTGGCGCGGGCTTCCTCAGCCAGCTTGTCGTGGGCCGCCCGCAGGTCGGCCAGGTCGGCCTCCTTCTGCTGGAGCTGCTCCTCGGCATCCTTCTCGCGCTTGATCTTCTCGTCCAGCTCGAGCTGGAGATCGGCGAGGCGCGCGGAGAGGTCCTGGGCCTCGGCCTGCATGCGCTCGATGCGCTGGTTGAGCGCCTGCTCCACCTTGCGGCTGCGTTCCTGGAGTTCCATAAAGCCTGCCTTCTGGGTTTCAAGTTCGCGGACGGTGCTGTCCAGGGCCGACTGCAGCGACGCGCGCTCGTGGCCGGTGCGCTCCTGCAACCGGTCCAGTTCGCCTTGCAGGCGCTCCGCGGCGGCGTGCGCCGCCTGGTGCTGGGTGCGCAGCTGGCGCAGCTCCTCTTCGACCTGCAGGAGGCGGGCCACGGCCTGCTGCTGGCGGTCGTAGATCACCTTCTGCTCGCCGAAATCGCCCTCGATGTTCTTCTTCATCTCGGCGATCGCGGCGTTGTACTCCTTCTTGAGCTGCAGCATGGTCTCCTGCACGTTGCGCAGCAGGTTCTGGTGCCGGCTCAGGTCGGTCTCGCGGCGGGCGATCTCGTCGAACACCACGGCCTTGAAATACTGGTTGCGCTCGGCGTAGTGGGCGTCCTTGCGCTGGATATCCTCCTCCAGCGCCGCCACCTGCGCCTGCAGCCGCACGAGCTCCTGGCTGCGCTCGGTCAGCAGGCGATCCTTCTCCTCCTGGCGAGAGGTCAGGCCGGCGATTTCGGCGGTCAAATCCCGCTCGCGGGTGGCGCTGCGGTCTTCGAGTTCGGCCAGCGCGGTGCGCGCGCGGGTGAGCTCGTGGGCGCGGTCCTCGGCGAGCTGCATGGCGCTGGTGTGCTGCGCCTGCCATTCCTGCAGGTCATGCTCCAGGCGCGTGACCTTCTCGGTCTGCAACTGCAGGCGCTGCTCGCGGTCGTCCAGGGCCTCCTGGCGGGTGCGCGTCTGCTCGAGCAGCATGTCGATCTGGCGCTGCAACTCGTCGGCCTTGAGCCGGCCTTCGTCGAGGCGGCTGGTAAACGCCGCCGCATCCTCGTCCCAGCGCCGCTGGAGGTCTTCCTTCTCGGCGGTCAGGGTGGCGTTGAGGTTTTTCTGGCGCTCGATTTCCGCCGTTTTTTCCTGGCCGGCGACAATGATCGCCCGGGCCTTGTCGCGCAAGTCGGCGATCTGGGCGGTCAGCTCGGTCTCGCGGGCCTGCCCGGCCTGGCGCGCCGCGGCCAGGTCAGCCGCCAGGGCCTGGCCCTGGCGCTGCTGCTCGGCGAGGGCCGCCTGGGCCTGCCGCAGCTCCTGCTCCACGCGGCCGGCCTGGGCCTGGGCCGTCTCCACGCGCGCCTCCTGCTCTTGCTTCTGCTGGCTGAGCGTGGCGACAAGATCCTGCAGCTCCTTCTCGCGGGCCGCGGACTCTTCCTGCAACGTCGTGCACTGCGCCTTCAGGCGCTCGATCTCCGCCGCCTTTTCCTGGCCGGCGGCGATGACGGCGCGGGCCTTCTCGGTGATGGCCTTGTGCTTGGCCAGCAGGTCGGACTCGCGCTGGGCGGTCTCCTGCTCGAAGGCCTGGTACCGGGCCTCGGCCCCAGCCACGGCCTGCTCCTTGTCGGCCAGGGCCGCGCGGGTGGACTCGAGCTCGGCCCGGGCCGCAGCGAGCTGGCCCTGCAGGTTGGTCGCCTCGGCCGCGGCGGACTGCTGGCGCTGCCGCAGCGCGTCCAGCATGGCCTGGACCTCGCGCGCGCGGGTTGCCTGCTCCCCGATCTGCGTGGCCTGCTCCTGCAGGGTGGCCTCGCGGGCCACCGCCTGGGACTGGAGCTCGTGGCGCTCCTGCTCCAGCATGGAAACCTGCCGGCGCAGGTCGGCCAGGGTTTCGTCGCGCTCGGTCATCGCGCGCAGCGTGACCCCGGTCTTTTCCTCGAGGGTGGCGGCCTGGGCAGTCAGTTGTTCGATCTGGCGGGCTTGCTCGGCCAGGCGGGCCTGGTGATCGGCCGCCTGGGACTGGAGCTCGGTTTCGCGCGCGGCAAAACGAGCGGTGTCGGCCTGCAACTGCTCCTGCTGGCGGGCCAGGCGCGCCTCGCTGTCGCGCAGCCCGGACTGGGCCGCAGCGAGCTGGGCCTGAAGCGCCTGTACCTGGGCCTGCAGCTCCTGCTCCAGCTGCTGGCGTTCGCCTTGCAGGGCCTCGTAGCGGCGCTCCTGCTCCTGGAGCTCCACGGTGCGGTCTTTCTCGCGCTGGGCGGAAAGGCGCGACTGCTCGATGAGAAAATCGACGTGGCGGGACATCTTGTCCAGCCGGGCGGCGGACTCCTGGCTCTCGACCTGCACGGCGGCCAGGCGCGCCTGCACCTGCTGCTCTTTTTCGGCGAGGGCCTGTTCGCGGGCGCGCACCGCCTCCTCGGCCAGGCGGGCCTGCTCGCGGGCCGCGGCCAGGGCCACGGCATGCGCCTCGCCAGCCGCGCGCTGCGCGGCGGCGTGGGCTTCTTCGGCCGAGCGCAGCGCCGCGGCATGGGCCGCCACGGTTTCGCGCTGGAGATCGGCCGCGGCCGCGTCTTTGCGGACCTGCTCCGCGCGCAGCGCGGCCAAGTCCCGTTCCAGGGATGCGATCCACCGTTCGCGCTCTTCCAGCCGGGCGGTGAGCTGCTGCGCGGACCCGGCGGCCTGTTCGAGCCGGGATGCCAGGTCGGCGCAGCGGGCTTCGTGGGCGCCGGCTTCGGCCTGCAGGACCGCCAGGCGATCCTGCCATTCCTTTTCGCGGCCGGCGGTTTTTTCCTCAAATTCGCGGTGCATTTGCTGCTGCACGTCCAAGGCGGCGGCCAGCTCCTGTTCGGTGCGGCCCAGGGTTTCATCGCGCTGGGCGCCGGATTTCAGGCGCTCGGCCCAGGCCTGGGCCAGCTGGGCGCTTTCCTCGCGCAGGATGTCGTGGCGGCGGGTGAGCTGCTCCAGCTCCTGCTGCCGGGCGGCCAGCTGCTGGCGGGCCGTGTCCAGCTCGCTCCGCTGCGTCGCGGCCGCGGCTTCGACCGCGGCCAGCCGGGCAGCCTGGTCGGCGCAGCGCGCGTCCAGGTCGGCGGCGCGAGCGCGGGCGGCCTCGGTCTGCGCGGCCTGCTCGGCCACCTGGCGCTCCAAGTCGCCCTGGCGCGCCGCGGCCTCGCGGCGCTCGGTTTCCCGCTGCTGCTCCAGGCCGGCGTGATCGCGCCGCGCCTGCTCCAGGGCCGCCACCGATTCGGCGTGGCGCTGTTGCAACTGGTCCAGCTGCTGCTGGACTTCACGCCAGCGGGCTTCCTGGGCATCGCGCTCGATAGCCAGCGCAGCGGCCTGGCCGGCCAGCTGCTGCTCCCGCTCGGCCGCGGCTTGCGCAACCGCGGCCTGCTGCTCGCGCAGCCGCGCCCAGTCGGCAGCCGCCGCCGCGCGTTCCGCCTGGGCGGCGGCCACTTGGGACGTCAACTGCGCCACCTGGACGGACAGGTCCTGGCCGCGGGCCTCGGCCGCCGCCTGCAGGTCCGCCAGTTGCCGCTGGATCTCTTCCAAACGGGCAGACTTTTCGGCCAGGTCAGCTTGGGCCTGACGGGCCTGGTCCTGGACCCCGGCCAGCTCCGCGGCGAGTTGCTGTACCCGCGATTCCTTCTCCGAATCCGTGACCTGCAGGTTGGCCAACTCGCGCTGGATATCTTCCAGGCGGGTGGACTTCGCGGCCAGATCGGCCTGGGCCTGGCGGGCCTGTTCCTGGACCCCGGCCAGCTCCGCGGCGAGTTGCTGTACCCGCGATTCCTTCTCCGAATCCGTGACCTGCAGGTTGGCCAACTCGCGCTGGATATCTTCCAGGCGGGTGGACTTCGCGGCCAGATCGGCCTGGGCCTGGCGGGCCTGTTCCTGGACCCCGGCCAGCTCCGCGGCGAGCTGCTGCACCCGCGATTCCTTATCCGCGCCCGTGGCCTGCAAGAGTTCCAACCGGCCGGCCAACTCGCGGGCCTGCGCCTGCTGCTGGTGTTCCAGGGTGGCGATGGTGTTGCGGGACTCGTCCAACGCGCGGGTCCGCTCCTCCAGCGTGGCCGCCATGGCCTGCTCGCGGCTGGCGAAATGGGCCAGCTGCTCGTTGAGCGCCGCGACCTGGGCCGCGGCCTGGTCGCGGGCGGCGGCCAGGGACTCGATGTGGGCACGCTGCTCCTGCTCCTGGCGCGCGGCGCCGGCGCGCAGCTCCTCCTGGGCCTGCTGCTGGCTGGCGATCTCCGCGGTGAGCTCCGCGACCCGGGCTTGCCCTGCGCTGATCTGCCGGTCCCGCTCGGCCACGTCGCCGGCCGCGGCGGCCTGCGCGCTGAGCGTGGCAATCTGTTCTTCGGCCTCGCGGCGCGCGGCGGCCAGGGTCTCGATCCTGGCCAGCAGTTCCTTCTCGCGGTTGCCGGTGGCTTCCTGGAGCGCGCGGTACTGCTTGCGCTGCTGCTCGAGTTCGGCGTCTTTCTGGCGGCTCTCCGCGGCGGCCGTCTCCAGCCGCCGGTTCAAGTCATGGATCTGGGGCGCCTGCTCCTGCTTGTAAAACTGGATTTGCTTTTCGAGCTCCGCCAGCTGGGTTTCCTTGGCGTTGAGGGTCGTGACCGTGGCGTGGAATTTTTCCTGCCATTCCTTCACCTGGCCGGCCAGCTCGCGGATGCGCTCTTCGCGCACGGCGCGGTTGGCTTGCAGCTCCTGGAGCTCGGCCTGGAGGTCCTGTTCCTTCTGCGCCGCCGCCGTGCGCAGGGCGTCCAGCTGCGCCTGCAGGCGGGCCAGTTCGGCGGCCTTTTCCTGGTCCGCGGTCTGCGCGCCGGCAAGTTGCTGGCGCAGGGCTTCGAGCTGGCCGGCCAGGCCGGACTCGTCCTGGGCGCGCTGGGCCTGCAGCTCCGCGCAGCGGCGCTGCAGGTCGGCAGCCTGGCGGTCCTTCTCGGCCGCGGCCTGGACAGCGGCGCGCGCCTCTTCCTGGAGGGCGGCCACCTGGGTCGTCAGTTCGCGCAGGCGGGCCTCACCCTGGGCCAACTGGGATTGCAGGGCCGCGGCCTGCGACTGGAGCTCCTGCTCGCGGCCGGCGATGGCCGCCTGGGCGTCGTTGGCGGCTTGCAGCTTCCGCTCCAACTCGCTGATGGCCGGCTGCGCCTTGGCCTGGGCGGCCCGCTCTTTCTCCTCGCGGGCGGCTTTCTCGCGCAGTTCGCGGCACTGCTGATCCAAGTGCGCCAGCCGGCGCTCTTTTTCCGCGACGGTGTTGAGGGAGATCTGCGCCTGCTTCTTCAGTTCGTCGATTTGCCGGCCCAGCTCCTTGAGGCGTTTGTCGCGGTCCTGCTGGCCCGATTTCCATTTTTCGACTTCGGCCAGCAGCTCCTGCTCGCGCGCCGGGGCCAGCGTGGCCGCCGGCTCCGCTGCGGCCGCGCCCTGCTTGCTCTCCAGCGCCTGGACCTGCTTGGCCAACTCCTGCTCGCGACGCGTCAGGGACAGGGTGCGGCGTACCGTTTCGCCATCCGGCGCGGCGGGCGCATCAGCCGGGCCGGCGCGCGCGGACAGATCGTGCACCTCGCGGTTGAGATCCGCGATCTGGCGGTTCTGCTCCTCGAGGCGGTGCTGGTACTCCGTGACCTCCCGGGCCATCTCCTGTTCCCGCGCCTCCGGCGCGGCAGCGGCCGGCTCCGGCACGGGCTCGGGCCGGGGCGGCGCCGGCGGAATGGCGGACTCGGCCCCGCCCATCATGGACTTCAAGCGCTCGGCCGCGGGCACCCGCTCGCCGGTTTGGACATGGGTGAGCATGGCGGTCAGGGGGACCTCGCCGGCCTGGGCCAGGTCGACCAGGGCGTAGAGGTTGAGCGGGCCGACCTCGCTGCCATCGGGCAGCGTGACTTTCCAGAACATCTCGAGCTCGGGAACCGTGGAGGCGGCGACCCAGTTCTTGCGGTCCGTGGAGATCTCGCTATCCGGCGCGATGCGACAATCCTCGGCCCACTCGCGCAGCTCGGCCAGGGCGTGCGGGCCGAACACTTTACCGTCGTCACCGCGCAGGAACCAATTCGGACCGTCTGTCTTTTCCATCGTCTTGACCATAGCCACCATCCCCGGGTTAACCAGCCACGACCTTCCGGCCGTAAATATGGAGCAGAGATTAGTAAATCCGGCCCGGCAACGCAACGGTTTCAAGGGGATTTCTTCGGCCGCCACGCGCACCGGACCGGCCCATGGCGCGGCCACCGACCACCCGGCGCGGCCCGTTGCGCCACGGGGGCCAACGCTCCCGGGCGGGCCGCCAGAAAAAACCAATCCGGTCTTGCAATCAGCGGGTTATTTCCCATAATCCCCCTGTTTTCCCAAAGGAAACACCTGGCCCCGGAAATCCGGGGCGCGCCGCACCGGCGGCGGGGATTACAGTGGACGGCCTGAATGAAACATGAAGTAAACGAGAATTTGCTGAAGATGCGGCACAGCGCGGCGCATGTCATGGCGGCGGCGGTGTGCCGCGTGTTCGACCAGGTGCAGCTGGACATCGGGCCGGCCGTGGACAACGGGTTCTATTACGATTTTGACCTTGCCCACCGCCTGGCCCCGGAAGATTTCGCGCGCATCGAAGAAGAGATGGGCCGGATCGTCAAGGCGCGGCTGCCGTTCGAGCGGTTCGAGCTGGCGCGGGACGAGGCGCGGCGCCTGCTCGAAGAGCGCGCCCAGCGCTTCAAGCTGGAGCGCCTGGCCGACATTCCCGAAGGCGAGACCATCAGCTTTTACCGGATCGGCGAGTTTGTGGACCTGTGCCGTGGCCCGCACGTGGCCGACACAGGCGCGGTGGCGAACTTCAAGCTCATGTCCGTGGCCGGGTCCTATTACCGCGGCCGGGAAACCAACCCGATGCTGCAGCGGCTTTACGGGGCCGCGTTCCTGACGCCCAAGGACCTGGCGGTCCACCTGCGCCAGATCGAGGAGGCCCGCAAGCGCGACCACCGCAAGCTGGGCAAGGAGCTGGACCTGTTCTCGATCCAGGAAGACGTGGGCCCCGGGCTGGTGCACTGGCATCCCAAGGGCGCCCGCATCCGCGCGATCATCGAGGATTTCTGGCGGCGCGAGCACTTCAAGGGCGGCTACGAGCTGCTCTACACGCCGCACATCGGACGCGCCCACCTCTGGGAAACGTCCGGCCACCTCGGCTTCTACCGCGCGAGCATGTACGCGCCGATGGAGATCGACGAGGCGCAGTACTTCATCAAGCCGATGAACTGCCCGTTCCAGATCCAGATTTACAAGGCGCAAAAGCGCTCCTACCGCGAGCTGCCGCTGCGCTGGGCCGAGCTGGGCACGGTGTACCGCTATGAGAAGGCGGGCGTGCTCCACGGCCTGCTGCGGGTGCGCGGGTTCACCCAGGACGACGCCCACATCATCTGCACCCCGGACCAGGTGGCGGCCGAGATCCGCCGCGCGCTGACCTTCGCGATCGACATGTGGCGCACGTTCGGCTTCACCGACATCTCCGCGTTCCTCGCCACGCGGCCGGCCGAGGCCGTGGGCGACGAGGCCCGCTGGCAGCTGGCCACGCGCGCCCTCGAGGACGCGCTCCAGGCCGAGAACCTGGCCTTCGACGTGGACACCGGCGGCGGCGCGTTCTACGGCCCCAAGATCGACCTCAAGGTCAAGGACACCATCGGCCGCGAGTGGCAGGTGAGCACGATCCAATTCGATTTCAACCTGCCCGAACGCTTTGCCATGACCTACATCGGCGAGGACGGCCAGGAGCACCAGCCGTACATGATTCACCGCGCCCTGCTGGGCAGCCTGGAACGGTTCTTCGGCATCCTGATCGAACATTATGCCGGCGCGTTCCCGCTCTGGCTGGCCCCGGAACAGGTCCGGGTGCTGCCGCTGACCGAGAAGCAGCAGCCGTACGCGGCCCAGGTCGCCGACGAACTGCGCGCGGCGGACTTGCGGGTGACGGTGGACACGCGCCAGGACAAGATCGGCGCCAAGATCCGCGCCGCCCAGGTCCAGCAGGTGCCCTACATGCTCATTCTTGGCCCGCAGGAGGAAGCCGGGCACGTGGTGGCGCTGCGCCACCGCCGCGCCGGCGACCAGGGGGCCATGCCGCTGGCAGACGCCATCCAGCGCTTGCGCGCCGAGACCGAGGCCAAGGCGGTCGACCCCGTTGCCGTGAAACCCTGAACCCACCACCAAGGAGGTTGTCCATCCACTCATCCAGTGACTCGAAGTATGACCGCGTGCGCCGGAACCGTTTCATCCGCGCCCCGGAAGTTCGTTGCATCGACGAAAACGGTAACCAAATCGGCATTTTGGCCACCCGCGACGCCCAGCAGATGGCGATGAAAAAGGGGCTCGACCTCGTCGAGGTGTCCCCGACCGCCGATCCGCCCGTCTGCCGCATCATGGATTTTGGCAAGTACAAGTACGAGCAGGAAAAGAAAGAGCGGATGGCCCGCAAGAACCAGACCATGGTGCGGGTCAAGGAAGTCAAGTTCCACGTCAACGTGGGCGACCATGATTACCAGACCAAGGTCCGCCACGCGTGCGAGTTCCTGCAGGAAGGCCATCGCGTCAAGCTGTCCCTGTATTTCCGCGGCCGGGAAAACGCCCACCAGGACATGGGATTTGCGGTGCTTAACCGGGTGGCCGCAGACTGCGAAGCCTTTGGCGTGATCGAACAGACGCCCAAGTTCATCGGCCGCAACCTGGTCATGATGATCAGTGCACGCAAGCAGCGGGAAACGCCCAAGGAATCGGAAGCGCCACCGCCCGGGGGTCCAGTCCACCGGATCGATTCGCGGCCAACGCCCCCGACACCGCCCAAGCCTGCGGCGGGTTGAGCGCCAGCTACGAATCAGCCGCCAACCGGCAAGTCGGGATTCGGGTCTGTATCGCGCACAAGGGGCGGCGATCCGTCAAGAGCCTTAGGAACAGATTATGAAGTGCTCACAATGCACAGCGGCGGCCGAGGCGATTTGTCAATTCTGCGGTCGAGCCGTGTGCGCAGAACACACCCAGACCAAAGTCTTCGCTTCCGGGTTTGGACAGATCAATAAAGATGCGCTGCTCATCAGCAGCCAGGACGTGGGCATCGTTGTTGACAACGCGGTCTGGTGTGGACAATGCAAAATCAGGTACCAGAAAACCTATTAGGAGGCTGCCCGGCAGCTCCAGGCAGGAGATAATGCGCATGACGAACAAGCTGATGGTTGGGGGCGTGGTCGCGGTCGTTGCCGCAGCCCTGAATGTTCAAGCGGGCTGGTATGCGGGCGGGGAACTGGGCTACATCACCCACACGTTCAAGCCGAAATACAGCTACGCCGCGGGCGTCAACGACGAATACACCGACTACGCCTATGGTGCGGCGGTCGGCGCGCGGGGCGGATACCGGTTGTTTTTCCACCCGCAGTTGGCGGTGGCGGCCCAAGCCCGCGTGGCGGCCAACAACGCGCGCTGGAAGCTGGACGTGGTCGACTGGTTCCCGCAGGCCAACCGGGGCGGGGCCGCCAGCCTGGAGGCGGAAATCCCTTATGCCTACAACCTGTCCCTGGCGCCGGAGTTGTATTTCACCACCAACCTGGCCGTGTACGGCGAGGTGGGGATCGGACACGGCTACGTGCGCGCGGTTAAAAACTCCGACGCGAGCACCTCCTACAGCTACGAACGCTGGACGCCGGCGTACTCCTATGGCGGCGGCCTGCGCTACCAGGTCCGCGCGCCGTGGAACGTGTTCGTTGAATACCGCGCCACGCAGTATGATGACTTCTCGTACACGTCCCGGTTCCCGGACGGCACGGAGTGGGAATACGTGGACGAAACCGCCTATTCCCAGGAGTTCCTGGTGGGCGCCACGTACTTCTTTTGACCGCGGTGAACCGGGCTATGCCCGGCCCAGCAACTTCAGACGGCGGGCCATGGCCAGCGCCAACTGGGGCACCGGGAACCCCAGGCGCCAGAGCGCCGCGGGCCAGCGCGACCGCCAGCCAGCCAGCACCCGCGCCACGCCATCCCGTTCGACACGGATCACCCGGCCTTGAATTTGCGCAGCCACGCAGGGCGCGTCCGCGACCCGGCGGGCGTCCCCGCGGGTGATCAGCAAAAGCTCCTGGCCTGGCCGCGCCACGATCCGGACCAACCGGTGAATCAGCAAGCCGCCGCCGGCCGTGGTGCAAGCCAGCACATCGCCCAACGCCAAGGCGCGGGGATCGATCCGCGCCACCACCGCGATATCACCATCCCGGACAAACGGGAACATGCTCTGGCCGTGCACTTGAAAGCGCAGTTCGTTACACGTGGAAAGCAGGGTAGCGGTCAACTCGGCAAATTCGCGCGGGGCCGCCATAACGCATCATACCATTTCCGCATGAGGATCGGTATTTGTCTGGGCTCCCCGCCTTTTCAAGGCGGGGGGGACCCGAAGGGTGGGGCGGTTGTTCCGGGTTCCACCCACCGTGATATCGGGGCGCGGACCATCCACAACCACCCCGGCCTGCGGCCACCCCTCCTTGCAAAGGAGGGGAGCTTGTATGCTTGTTCTCATGCGAAAATGGTATCAGCCAGTCACCGGGGCGACCCCATCCGGCACAGCGAGGAAACGGTCCAGCACATCGGCCACGTCGGCCGTGGGTTTGAAGTGCAGGTCATGGAAGGTCAGATCGCCCAGCAGGAGGGAGCAATAATCGAGCGACTGGCGCGAGAGATCCGCATCCGGCCACGCGATATCGGTCACCGGCATGAGCCGGGCCAAGGCGGTTCGCGGCGGCAGCGGTTCGATGCGGTGCTCCGGGGCCTGGTGCAGGAAGAAGAAACCAGCCAGCGGCACGCGCACGTTGCGCGCCACGCCCGCGGTGCTGCGCCACGGCGTGCCATAGACGTGGTAGCCGTCCGGCTCCAGCCTTGAAATCACGCGGTCATCGTTGATCACCTCGAAGGCCGGATGCTGCGCCAGCAACTTGGCCAGGGTGCTTTTGCCGACCCCGGACCGCGCCGCAAAAATCCACGCCCGGCCGGCATGGCAGGCGGCGACCGCGTGATGCAGCGCGCCGCGATGGGTTGCCAGGTACGCCGACAACAGCAGTTGGATCAGGGGATAGTAAATGCGTTTGGCAATCTGCTGCCGGCCATCCACCTTACGGACAAAGTGCTCGTTGTAATGCACGGCCACCCGCGCCGATGCCTCCGGCCAATCGGCCCACCACAGGAATTGTTCGCCTTGGAGGCGGGACCGCCATCCCAGCAGCAAATGCCCTGGGGAACGCCGGAATATCACCCCGCGCTGCTCATCCGGCCGGTCACCAGCCAGGGTCTCAAACGCCGCGGGCCATCCGGCGATCAAATCGACGAGCACGGCATCTGGAGGCAGGTCTTCCCGCGTGTGCAGGAAGTCATGGTAAATGGAGAACGGAGGTTCGCAGAAAACAATGGGGCTCTTGCACACGAATGCAAGAGCCACATTACCAATTTTAAAAAACATGCAATCTGCCGGTTATCATGCGCCGGCATCGGAAGCCACGGCCACCCGCGCGTCAGGCGCTGGGGGTACCGCAACCGCCGAGGTTGTCGCAGGTGCCAAGGACTTCGTACGCAGAGAGTTTAATCGCATTGACGACCGGCTTCTCGTACGCCTGCTTCGCAGTTTCCACCACTTGGATCTCGATCTTATTCATGTTCTGACTCCTTTTTCTTTCAACAACATTCGCGCCCGTTCGCCCCGGAGAGTTCCGATGCGACAATCATATGGCGCCGGCCCGCCGCTCTCCCCTCGTTCAAACCCTAAACGAGGCGGACAATATTTGCAGGTTGCTATATTGGCGCATTGGAGGCAAGGTAATTTTTCAGGAATTTTAAGGTTCGCCATGTCCACGGCCATGCGGCGCCAGGCGGGCTTAAAATCCATGTTTTCCAAGGCATAGCCCAGGTGCCGCGCCGCGCCGCAGGGACGCAGGAACCCGTCGCAATCCACATAGAATGTCGACCGCCCGGCAGCGCATTGATAAAGCTGCGGCACGCGGGGTTGGCGGGAGCGGCGCGCGAACACATCGCACAGTTCCGCCACGCGCTCCGGCCGACGAAACTCAAGCGCATGGGCCTGGTCCGGCGGCAGACGGAATGATTGCCCGGATGGATCTCCCGCGCGGCTGGGCGCCAGGAGCACGTCAAAACGGAAGGGCACGCCCAACTGCGCGGCAAAGTCCTCAATCTTCGGGTATTCGTGGACATTCAATGTCGTTGCAATGCACTTGAGCGTCAACGGCACGCCCGCCGCCCGCAGGCGGTAGATCGCGTCAAGGCAACGCGCGTGGCTGCCAGGCACTTGCGTGGTGTTTTCGTAGGTTGCCGCGGTCACGCCGTACAAGGTGATTTCGACATCCAGGGGCGGCTGGTCCTGGAACAGGCGGACCACGGCGTCATCCACCAGCGTGCCGTTGGTGAACACGATGACGTACAGGCCGTTGCTGCGCATGTGGCGGTAGAGCTCCGCAAACGCGGGATGCAGCAACGGCTCGCCGCCAGTGACCACCACGAACAGGTTGCCGGCCGCGGTAAGTTCATCCACCAACCGGTGCAGGCGCGCCGGGGACAACTCGTTTTCGATGCGGGCTTCCGGCGTATGGATATAGCAGTACCGGCAGGCGAGGTTGCAGCGCGACGTCAACTCGATGCCGCCCATGATGGGGATCTGTTCGCGGTTGGCGCGCTCCTGGACTTTTTTCCAGAACCGCGCGTCCGGCGTGTTCAGATCAACCACTTCACAAAACATGATCCCCCCCGCGCCGGCAACGGCCCCTCACTTCAACACCAGGCCGGGATCGCCCAGCAGCATGAACATCTCGACCTCTAAAGGATCATTGCCCTGGGTGATGTAGTCATCCAGAGTCCGGCGCACGATATCCCCCAGCACGGTGCGCCCGTCCACAAAGCGATACTGCATGAACAACTGGTCAATGATCTCGGCCAGGGAGTTGAAAGATTGGCCGATGGGCGCCCAGGTGCCGATGGTGCCGCCCTTGGCGCCGCGCAGCAACTCGGCGCCCAGCGCCGTGGCGGACGGGTGGTCGATCCGATTGATCGAACAGGTCATGCCCAGCAGCACGGAACCGCGCGAAGCATTGGTCAGCGCGGGGATGTCGGCGGTGGTCATGATCCCCTCGGTGGCCAGGCGGGTCGTGGCGCCGTGTCCGACGTAGTTGAACAGGACGGCGCCGCTGTTGAGATTGCTGAACAAGACCGCGCGGGTCGCGGCCAGCGTGGCGTATTCGAGGTACCCGCGCGCCAACCGGTAGCTGGCCGGAATGTAGGGCACCACGGACTCGCTGGTGGCGGTGAAGTTGCCGGCCTCGTCCGGGTTGTCGGCCACCAGCAGGACATTGGAAGACCAGGGGCCGGAAGGCTCGTTTTCGTAGTTGATCACACGCGTTACAAGGTTGCTCAGCGCGGCCAGGGTATAGGCCGGCAGGCGCCCGATCCCATACTCGGGCACGTTGTCGGAATCCGCGTCGGCCATGATGTTGTCGGAATAATAGATGCCGTAACTGGTATGCACCATGACGCCGGGCACCACGCACCGGCCATAACCAAGATAGTTTTTGTAGTCGAGGTTGCCATTGCCGGCCAGCAGCACCAATTCGGGAGGCGCCGGCCAGTACTGCCACATGTACGCCAGGAAATTCTGGATGGCATAGGGGGTTTCCACGCCCCAACTGAACTCATTATATATGTTCTCCAGATCCACGACCAACGGCCGCCAACCCCGACCCGCCCGGAACTGGGCCAACCGCTCGACTTCCCCGGTCAGGGCCGCATGGGTAATCATGATATAATTGGCCGTGTTGGTTCCGGAGCGCAACCCGGTAGGCTGCATGGCCCAGGTGTTGGAGGGCGCCCATGCCCCGAGGCCGGTAAACGCGGCGTACTGGCGCCCGGCTTCGGGATACATGGACACGCAGTACCCGCCGGCCTCAGGTTGCACGTTGATGGCGGCCACCTGGCGCGGCATGGACGAGGCCGTGACGTCGCAGACATAGATGTCCTGGTTGGTGAACCCATGGACCGTGAGGGCGGCATAGGCATCCGGCCGGAACACCAACTGGTCACCCACGGCCGCGTAGCTCCGTGCATACGTAATGTCGAACGATTCGATATTTACGATGCTGGCCAGGATGCCGCTCTCCAGGAACAACGTCGCGGTCAGGGTGTTATTACCATTGCTAAGGCACGATTGGGGAAAGCTGAAATAGCAGGTGTTCGAGGATTTGCCCACCCAGAAGGTCTCGCCGAGCGGATAGCCGTTGAGGCTGAACTGGACATGGTGGTTGGTGGTGGCCGGGCTGGTACTGTTGGCGCCCCACATGTGTACGCACACGGACCCGGTGGCAGCCACGGGGGCCACGCCATGCAGGTAAAACGGCAGGTTCGTAAAGCGCGGCGCATACAGGTAGCCGGCCCAAAGCCAGATATCCTGGCGGGGATCGGTGAAGGTGACAACATCAAAGGTTTGGAACTGCTTGAAATGAAGGGTGTCTTCAAAATACTGGTCGGTAAAAATCTCCGCGGGCGCCGCTCCCGTCAGGGCTGGGACCACCAGCCCCCGACCCTGTTCCAGCCAAAATATATTGTCCCAGGTGAACGGGCTGAAAAATGGCGGCTGATAAATAAATACACCACTGTTGGTGGGCGCCGGGATCCACGCGGTTTTGTTGCCCTGGGTTGAGAGCCGCAGCAAGCGGCTGGCGATCTGGTTGGTGATCACATCGCGGCTCTTGCCAAGTTTCGCGGCGATCTGATCCGCGCCTACAAAATAGAACCCATGGTTGCGCAGCGCGACCTTCATTTTGTCGCCGGTTAACGTCGCGGCCTTGGAGGCAGCGGCGCGGCGCGCTGTGGCCAGGGGCGAATCCGCAGGCAAGGGCGGCGGCGGTGGCAGCTCCACAGTGAACCGGAACGGCTCCGCGGCCGCACGGGCGGAAGCGCCGACCGGCCACTGGATGGCATAGGGGCCATATTCATAGGGTTGCTCATCCCAGCCATAAAGATAAACCAGGATTTTGTAGCGATGTTCACGCCCTGGTTGGCCGGTGGCATCCACGAACCGGCACCGTCCCCCCTCAATCGCTTCGGGGCTGTAGGGCAGCAGGGTCGGATTCAACCGCACATAGGCTCCCGCTGGCTGGTCCTGGCGCAGAATACTGAACCCGAGGATGCTGGGGCCGGCCAGGGTTTCCCAGGCCAACACCACCTGGCCATTGTCTGCGCCAAGGGTCGGCGCGCCGATCAGCACGGCCGGCGGCGGCGCCACCGCGCCGGCCAGTTGGGGCGCAGCACTCAAGCCGCCGAGCAACCAGCCCGCCAGCACCCACCGCATGGGCCATGGGCGACAGCACCGGGCTTTGGATCTGGGAGTGTGGCTCATTGCATTACATATCATGATAACCGCATTATTCGTTTTTGTAAACCAACGCCGCGGGTCATCTGCTCCACATGTTGCTCCCCATCGGCAGCAGCAACATCGTAATGCCCGGATTCAACGGTCGCCTGCGGAAACAGGCTGTCACGGCGCAGTCGTTGGTGATGATCACGCTGCTCATGGCGCGGTTGGTATCCGCCACCGCGCCGGCGCCGGCCACGTGCCAGTTACCGAACACGTAAGGCGCTCTCGGCGTGGCGGCCAGCGAAACGGATTCGCCATGCGGGATCATATGGGTGCCAGCCGCGGGGCTCAGGATTCCGGCGCCGGCAGGGCTGATGCCCAAGGTAAGGGTATGGGCCCGGGTGACGGCCACGGTGGCCGAGTCCGTTCCCGGTCCGGTTGCGTTGTGCGCCCGCAGCCGGTAATAGCAGGTGATGCCAGGCACCGCACCGGTCACGGGATATTCGGAGACATCCCCCACGCTCCGGTCCTGGTAGCCAGGCACGAAGTCGTCCGCCTGGAACAAGGCATTGGTCGCCACATCGAGAAAATACTCAGTAGCCCCGGTCGCCAGCAACCAACGAGCCGTGAAGCCACTGCTGGTCAACTCTGTAGCGCCGAGAACCTGGGGCGGCGCGGGGCGGGCAAGGAACGCGGCTTGAGCCGTGTAGTTGGTGCCCACGGCATTGACGGCAAACACACGGAAATAGTGGGTACGGCCGGGCGCCAACCCGTTAACCGCAAAGCTAAACACGCCGGTGCTCCACGCCCCGGACTCGCTGGCGCATCCGGCGGCGGTCGCCGGGTCGAACCCATTGGTTGAACTCCAGCATGCGCCGCGCTGGATGACCGTGGCGCCGTTGGTCGCCGTGATGGTGGCCCCGAGGTCGGCAGATTCCGCGAAAATATTAGTGGCCACGGGCGCAGAAACATCCGGCGCCGCGGCGACAAACGCATAAAACCGCCCCCCCTCCAGTTCCCGACCATCGGCGGTCACCAAGACGGGCATCCACACATAGGCCTGGTCCACCCCCACGCCCGAGTCCACGAACAAGTAAGTGTAGGTTTGATCGCCGACCAGGTACGCCAACGGCTGGATCAACTCCTGGTTCAACTTGTGCCACTGGCCATCCGCGTACCGGTACAAGTTAAAGCCCATCGCCGGCACATCCTGCCATGCCTGCCAGCGCACCTCCGGGCCAGAACCGGTCTGGGCCGTGCTGAACCCGAGCACCGCGACCTGGTTGGTCGGCAACTCCCGCCGCACGCAGCGGAACCCTTGAAAAAGGTTCGCGTCGGTGGGCCGGGCGGCATCGCGCGCAGAACAACGCAGGTCCGCGCCGTCCACGTACCATGACCCGCCGCGGGTGACGCGCATGCTGGAGGCCGGCGGCACCTCCGGGCCGGACGGATCACCGGGCCAGGCATTGCTGGCGCAAGCCCCATACCAGGCGCCGTCATACCAGTCCCAACACCATTCGGAAACGTTCCCCGCCATGTCATATAACCCATAGCCATTCACCATATCCGGCCCAGGCGGTTGCTGCTGGCCGTTATAGTAGCCGACCGGCCGCGTCCCGTTCTCTTCGGGGTGGTTGGCATCCCAATAATTGGCCCGGCCGAACTCCAGATGGTCAGGATAAAAACCATTGAAACTGGCCCAGGGGAAATAAGCGCCCGCCAAGCCGCCCCGCGCGGCCTGTTCCCATTCCGCCTCGGTGGGCAGGCGAAACCCATCGGCGGTCCACCGGACCATGCGGGTGTCCAGCATGGCGGTCCCGGCACGGTACACGCCGGTGCATGCAGGATCGGCGTAATACGCGGGGATCCGGCCGGCTTGCTCGGAGCGGGCGTTGGCCCACTTGACGCAATCCTGCCATGACACATTCACCACGGGATGGCTGTCCGTCCCCGGCCCGCCCGCGGAGCCCCCCTGCCCCACGGCGAGGTCCGGGTACCCGTTGGTCAGAGCCCAACTGCGCACGCGATCCCAATCCTGCTTGGTCACTTCCATGGCATCCGCCAGGAACGGAGTGTTGGTAACAACGTGGTGCGGTTGCTCATCGCTGAACCCGGCCCGCGGGGTCCCGCCCCAGGGATCCCCCATCTGGAACACGCCGCCCGGGCCCGTGGCCGCGGCGCCGGAGCAAAGCAGCGCGGCCAGGAGGGCATACACCCATCCTGGTCGCCACGTCATAAAAAGTGATCCCAGCGCATCCACGGTACGTATATCATACGCAAGCCAACGGTTCTTGTTGAGTGATTTTTAACGCCAGCGACAAAGGCCGGCGGCGGGCCTGGCCCGGAGCCTAGTCCAGGAACACTTCCTGCCAGGGCAGGCCGTGCTGGTTCAGGGCCGCCATGAACGGGGCGGGATCAAACTGTTCCATGTTGAACACGCCCTGGTTGCGCCACTGGCCGGTAAGCATCAGCTTGGCGCCAATCATGGCCGGCACCCCCGTAGTATAGGAGATGGCCTGGGACTTGACCTCCGCGTAGCACTGTTCGTGATCGCAGATGTTGTACACGTAATAGGTGCGTTTCTGACCGTCCTTGACGCCCTTGATCAGGCAGCCGATGCACGTCTTGCCCTTGGTCAGCGGGCCCAGCGAGGCGGGATCCGGCAGCAGGGATTTCAGGAATTGCAGCGGCACGATCGGGTGACCCTGGTAATTCACCGGGTCAATGCGGGTCATGCCGACATTCTGCAGCACCTGGAGGTGGCGGATGTAATTTTCGGAAAACGTCATCCAAAACCGGATGCGCTTGACCCCGGGAATGAACTTGGCCAGGGACTCCAGCTCTTCGTGGTAGAGCAGGTAGATTTTCTTGCGCCCGATGCCGTCCGGGAACTCGAACCACTTGTTGATCGACAACGGGTCGGTCTCGACCCAGCGGCCGCGGTCAAAATAGCGGCCCTTGGCGGTCACTTCGCGGATGTTGATTTCCGGGTTGAAGTTGGTGGCGAACGGCTGGCCATGGTCGCCGGCATTGCAGTCGATGATATCGATCTCGCGGATCTCGTCGAAGTGCTGCTTGAGCGCCCAGGTGCAATACACGCTGCTCACGCCCGGATCAAAGCCGCAGCCCAGGAGCGCCATGCGGCCGGCGGCGCGGAACCGTGCCTGGTACTCCCACTGCCACTGGTAGCAGAACCGCGCCTCGGCGGGCGGCTCGTAGTTGGCGGTGTCGAGATAGTCCACCCCGGCCTGCAGGCAGGCGTCCATGATGTGCAGGTCCTGGTACGGCAACGCCACGTTGATGACCATGGCCGGCCGCACGCGCCGGAGGAGCGCGACGAGCTGCGGCACGTTGTCGGCATCGATCTGCGCGGTTTCAACCGGCCGCGGCAGCTCCGCGGCGATCTTGTCGCACTTGGACCGGGTGCGGCTGGCGAGGCAGATCTCCGTGAACACCTCGGGCACCTGGGCGCACTTGTGGGCCACCACGGCGCCCACGCCGCCGGCCCCGATAATCATGACGTTAGGCATGGTTCAACTCCTTGGAATGGATGCAGACAGAGGGCCGGGATCAGCGCTCGAAATAGGTGTAGCCGTGGATCCCGGCATGGTAAGCTTCCATCAGGCTGCGGCGTTCCTGGGCGCTGATGAGGTTCTTGCGCACGGCCTGCTCGGCCAGGTCGCGCACGCGCGCCTCCATGGCCTTGATGTCGTACTCCACGTAGGAGAGCACATCGGCCACGGAATCGCCCTCGATCTCGCGGGCGTACTGAACCTCGCCGGCATCGGTGACGCGGATGGTGACCACGTTGGTGTCGCCGAGCAGGTTGTGCAGGTCGCCGAGCGTCTCCTGGTAGGCGCCCACCAGGAACACGCCGAGATAATACTCATCGCCGTTGCGGAGCTCGTGCAGGGGCAGCGCGCGCTTGACGTCGTGCAGGTCCACGAACCGGTCGATCTTGCCGTCGCAATCGCAGGTGATGTCCGAGAGGATCGCCATGCGGGTGGGCTCCTCGCCCAGGCGGTGGATCGGCATGATCGGGAACAACTGCTCGATGGCCCAGGCGTCCGGCAGCGACTGGAACACGCTGAAGTTGCAGTAGTAGATGTCCGCCAGCACGCGGTCGAGGTCCTCGAACTCATCGGGGATGGTTTTGAGGCTGCTGATCGAGTCGGCGATCTTCAGCACGATCGACCAGAAGATCTGCTCGGCGCGGGCGCGCTCGCGCAGGTCCAGGGCGCCGACGCGGAACAGCTGGCGGATCTCGTCGCGGTAGAACAGCGCGTCGTTGAAGCACTCCTGGGCGTTCTTGCCGGTCAGGGCGCGGGCCACGTCCACGAGGCTGCGGGTCTGCTCATGGGCGTCGGCGGGCAATTCCTCCGGCCGGGAGCTGGCCTCGAACCGGGCGACGTCGAGGATGTTGAACAGCAGGACGGAATAGTAGGCCACGGTGGCGCGGCCGGACTCCGTGACGATCAGCGGATGGGGGATGCCGGCCTCGTTCATGACCGTCATGACCACCTCGATGATGTCCACGCAGTACTCGCCGAGGTTGTAGTTGCTGCTGCACTTGAAGTTGGTTTGGGAGCCGTCGTAATCCACGGCCAGGCCGCCGCCGAGATCAAGCATGCCCATGGCCGCGCCTTCCTGCACCAGGCCGGCGTACACGCGGCAGGCCTCGGCCACGCCGGTGCGGATGTCGCGGATGTTGGTGATCTGCGACCCGAGATGGAAGTGCAGCAACTGGAGGCAGTCGAGCATGTTTTCCTTGCGCAGCAGGTCCACCACCTCGATCACCTGGGCCATGTTCAGGCCGAACACGCTGCGGTCGCCGCCGGATTCGGTCCAGTGCCCGCTGGCCTGGGTGGCGATCTTGATGCGGATCCCGATCATCGGCCGGACGTTGAGGGCGGCGGCGCGGGCCAGGATAGTGGGCAGCTCGCGCGGATTTTCCAGGACCAGCACGCACTGCACGCCCATCTTGCGGGCATACAGGCCGAGATCGATGTATTCCTGGTCCTTGTAGCCGTTGCAGATCAGCAGGGCCTGGTCGCCCTGCATGAACGAGATGGCCGCGATGAGCTCGGCCTTGCTGCCCGCCTCCAGCCCGTGGTGGAAGCGCGCGCCGTAGCGGGACACCTCCTCGACCACCTGCTCCTGCTGGTTGACCTTGATCGGGTACACGCCGCGGTAGCCGCCCTGGTAGCCGGCCTCGCGGATGGCGCGGGCAAACCCTTCGTGCAGGATCTGGATGCGCGAGTCGAGGATGTCGCCGAACCGCAGCAGTACCGGCATGTTCATGCCGCGCTCCTTGAGGCCTTGCACCACCTCGTAGAGGCTGACCGCCGGCGACCCGGGCGCGCCGCGCGGGGTGGCGGCCACCTCGCCGCGCTCGTTGATGTTAAAGTAGCCGCCGCCCCAGTTGCGGACGCCGTAGAGCTCAGCCGCCTTATCGCTGTTCCAGCGATCCAGCGAGGACGATTTAATTTTCATATGCCGCTCCCGCGACCCGCCGCGCAGCGGATCGCCGTCTTGCCCCGCCCCTGGTACTTGGGTTTCAGCGCCTTGTTTCCTGCCGGTGTTCCGGCCCGGCTTCGCTTGTTTAATATAAACCCCCGGGCCACGCAACTTTTTCCGCGCGCCACAATACATTTGCGTTGCCCCGCCGGAACACCCTATAAATAGCCCCATGAAGGCGGCACAGCGCGCAGGCGATGAGCAGGGCCCGGACGCATGACGGAACCCGGCCAAGGTTTCCACACCACGATGCGGATCGACATCGCGCCGCAACTGCGCGAGGCCGCGGCGCCGGCCCAGCCCAAGGCGCCGGTCATGATCGGCCGCCCGCACCCGACGGTCATCCGCATTCCGGCGCGCCGCGGCGACGTGGTGGCGATCGGCGGGCCGGACTTCCAGGAGCTGCTCCAGCACATTTACGACGCGGTGATCGTCACCACGCTCGATGGGCGCATCGTCAACGCCAACTTCCGCGCCCTGCAGTTCCTGCAGTATACCTCCGACAAGCTCTGCGGCGTGAATGTCATGGAACTGGTCTCCGGCGCGGATCCCGGCCTGGTGGACCAAATCCAGCACAACCTTGAAAACGACCGGTACGTCCTGATCCAGGCCTACCTGACCCGCATGGAAGGCAGCATCTTTCCGGCCGAGGTGGCGGTGAACCACCTGCAGTTGTCGGGCCAGCGCTACCTGAGCTTTTTCATCCGCGACATCACGCTGCGCAAGGAGGCCGAGGAGCAACTGCGCACCGGCTACAACGCCATCCAGAACTCCGGCAACGGCATCGCCATCGTGGACAACGTGGGGGTGCTGGAGTTCTGCAACCCGGCCATGCTCCGGTTGTGGGGCGTGACCAACGTGGCCGACCTGGCCGGCATGCACCTGCGCGACTTCCTCGCCGACCCCCAGCAGTTCGAGGTCATCCGCGCCGAAGTCGATCACGGCATGACGTGGGAAAGCGAACTGACCATCCGGCGCACGGACGGGTCGTTCCTCGACGTGCACGCCTCGCTGGCGGCCAACTTCAACACCGACGGCAACCTGACCGGGATGGTGATCTCCATGCTGGATATCACCGCCCAGAAGGAGGCCCAGCGCCAGCTCGAAAACTACGCCCGCCAGATGGCCGAGAAGAACACCCAGATGGAGAACGACCTCGCCATGGCGCGCGAAGTCCAGCAGGCGTTCATGCCGCGCGAGTTCCCCGCGTTCCGCCACGATGAGCCGGGCCGCAGCACCCGCCTGCGTTTCAGCCACGTCTACATCCCCAGCGGCACCCTGGGCGGCGACTTCTTCGACGTGGTCCCGCTCGGGCCCACCCGGGCCGGCGTGTTCATCGCGGACGTCATGGGCCACGGCATGCGCGCCGCGCTGGTCGTGGCCGCGCTGCGCGGGCTGCTGGAGCAACTCGCGCCCGTGGCCAACGACCCGGGCCAGTTCCTCACCGCGCTCAACCGCAACTACAACTCCATCTTCGGTCAAATCAACGAGGTGGTGTTCGCCACCGCCGTGTACCTGATCCTGGACACGCAAAGCGGCGCCCTGGCCTACGGGTGCGCGGGCCACCCCTTCCCCATCTGGCTGCAGCGGTCGCAGGGCCGGATCCTGGAAATGACCGTGCCCAGTAATATCCACGGGCCGGCCCTGGGCCTGTTTGAAGAAGCCGCCTACACCACCCTGCACCACGAACTGACGCCCGGCGACGCGGTGATCCTGTACACCGACGGCCTGTCCGAGTCCAACCACCGCGACCTGGAATACTACAGCTCGGGCCGCATGTTCGGCCTGCTCAACACGCACCTGGACATGCCCCTGCCCCAGCTGCTGGAGGAGATGGTGCACGACGCCTGCATCTTCTCGGGCGTGGCCGAATTCCTGGACGACGTGTGCCTGCTGGGCGTGGAGTACACCGCCGAACCCGGCGCCGCGCCAGCCGCGGGGCCGGCGGCGTGAGCCCGCGGGCCGGGGCCGCGGAGGGGATCGCACAGGACCTGGCCCGGATGGCCGACCCGGCGCGCGCCCGGGTGCTGCAGAGTTTTTTCAAGACCGGCCCCGGCCAGTATGCGGCCGGCGACGTGTTCATCGGCATCACCGTCCCTGACCTGCGCCGCCTGGCGCGGCGCCACGCGGAGTTGCCGCTGGCGCCAGCGCGCCGGCTCCTGGCCGCGCGCACCCACGAGGCGCGGCTGCTGGCGCTGCTGATCCTCATCGGCCGGTTCCAGCGCGGCACGCCGGCGGAGCGCCAGCGCATTTACCGCCTGTACCTGGCCAGCGTGGCGCACATCAACAACTGGGACCTGGTCGATCTGTCCGCGCCGCACATCGTCGGCGCCCACCTGCAGGACCGGGACCGGGCGCCGATCCATGCGCTGGCCGGCGCACGGTCCCTCTGGGCGCGGCGGATCGCGATGCTGGCCACGTTCCACTTCATCAAGCGCCACGACTTTGCCGACGCCCTGGCCGTGGCCGCACGCCTGCTGGCGGCGCCGGAAGACCTGCTGCACAAGGCCGTGGGCTGGATGCTGCGCGAGATCGGCAAGCGCGACCTGGCCGTGGAGGAAACCTTCCTCCGGGCCCATTACCGGCGCATGCCGCGCACCATGCTGCGCTATGCCATCGAACGCTTTCCCGAACCGCGCCGCCAGGCCTACCTGCGGGGCACGGTGCGGCCAGCGCCCGGCCATTGACTCCGGGCCCGGCCCATGCTATGCACGCCTGTAACAACCGGCCAGACTCCGGCAACCGGGAGACGACGATGCAGAAAAAACAAAAGTTTCTGGTGGTGGACGACGAGTTCGGCGCCCGCAAGCTGTTGCTGACCTATCTCCAGCCGCTGGGCGAATGCGACATCGCGGTCAACGGCAAGGAAGCCGCCGAAGCTGTCAAGCTGGCCCTGCAAGACAAAAAGCCCTATGACCTGATCTGCCTCGACATCATGATGCCTGAACTCGACGGGCAGGCCACGCTGCGCGCCATCCGGGCCCTGGAAGATGACGCCGGCATCGATCCCGGCGACGGGGTGAAGATCATCATGACCACCTGCCTCGACGACGCCCGCAACGTCATGCAAGCGTTCCGCGAGCAATGCGAGGCCTACATCATCAAACCGATCGAGCGCGAGAAGCTGTACGAGCAGATGCGCAAGCTGCACGTGCTGGACTAGGCGCCCGCGGCGGTCCCGATGAAGGTCCTGCTGGCGGATGATGAACCCACCACGTTGCTCACGCTGCGGCATCTCGTGGGCCAGTGGGGCTACGAGGTGCTGACCGCCGCGGACGGCGACCGCGCCTGGGAGATCCTCACCCGCGACACGCCGCCGGCCATGGCCGTCCTGGACTGGATGATGCCCGGCCTGAACGGGGACGAAATCTGCCGCCGCCTCGTGGGCCGCAACCGCCAGCCGTTCACCTACCTGATCCTGCTGACCAGCAAGCAGGAGAAAAACGACAAGCTCAGCGGCCTGGAAGCCGGCGCGCACGACTTCCTGCACAAGCCGGTGGACGCCGACGAGCTCCGCAGCCGGCTCTCCGTGGGCGCGCGTATTGTCGCCTACGAGGAGAACATTGCCCGCAAGAACGAGCTGTTGCGGCGTTACGCCACCGAGATGGAAAAGCTGGCGGCCGAGCGCGCCCGGCAGCTGGTGCATGCCGACCGCCTGGCCTCGCTGGGCACCCTGGCCGCCGGCGTGGCCCACGAGATCAACAACCCCACCGCCATGATTTCCGGCAATGTCCAGACCATGCAGAAGTTCTGGCCCTACGTGGACCGGGCCCTGCAGGCCGCGCCCCAGGCCGACCCGGACGAGCAGCACAAGCGCGCATTCATCCTGCGCGAGCTGCCGAAGCTGCTGGGAGAAATGCAGATGGGCGTGCAGCGCACCGCGTTGATCGTCAAGAGCCTGAACGCGTATTCCCGCAAGGAGTCCGAGGAAAAGAAACCCTGTGCCTTGAACGACATGGTGCAGCAGGCGCTCAACCTGGCCAAAACGACGCTGCGGCACGGCGAGGTCGAGGTGGTGCTGAACCTCGCCCAGAGCATGCCCCCCGTCCTGGCCACGGCCCAGCAAATCGAGCAGGTGCTGATCAATATCTTCATTAACGCGGCCCAAGCCATGGAGCGCAGCGCAGCCAAAAAACTGATTGTCTCGACGATCTACATGGACGAGCGGGCCTGCGTCTACATCGAGGACACCGGCCCGGGCATCCCGGCTGACATCCTGGGTAAAATCTGGGATCCCTTTTTCACGACCAAGGAGGCGGGCAAAGGCACGGGCCTGGGATTGTCCATATCCCAGAACATCATTGCCGCGCACAACGGGACCATTGCCGTGGAAAACCGGGCCCAGGGCGGCGCCCGCTTCGTCCTGCGGCTGCCGGCCGGCGGGCCGGCCCGGGCGTAGGATAAAAATATGGTGGGCGCAACGCCACGGCTGTGGTAATACCACGTGGCAATGCGATCAACCGCAACGATGGCCCGGCAGCGGGCAGGTGGATTATGACAAAAGGTTCCTTGCTGGTGGTGGATGATGAGCTGGAAATCCGGGAGATGCTGGCCCGGCACTTCCGGTTCCTGGACTACGAAGTTGACCTGGCGGCCAACGGCGCCGAAGCCCTGCTGATGCTGCTCCAGCGCCGGTTCGACGTGGTCATCTCCGACATCAAGATGCCGGTCATGAACGGGATCAAGCTCCTGGAAACGATCCGCCGCGAATACCCGATGATGCACGTCATCATTGTCACCGGGTTTGTCACCCAGGAGAACCTGCTGGCCTGCATGCGTGAAAAGGCGGACACGTGCGTGTTCAAGCCCCTGGAAGATTTGCGCGAATTGGAAGATGCCGTGGACAAGGCCATGGCCAATATCAACGGCTGGAAGCGGAAGATCCGCGAACTGCGCGGCATGAAGCCCAGCTTGGATGAGACCGGCCATGGCTGACGCCGCCGCCAGCGGAACCGGACCGGCCGGCGACATGGACCAGGAAATCTTCGTCGAGTTTCTCGACGAGTCCACGGAGGCCCTTGCCGGCATCGACAAGCTGTTGATCGATCTCGAGTCCCGCCCGGACGACCTGGGCCTGATCAACGAGATCTTCCGGCCGGTACATTCGCTCAAGGGCAACGCGGCGTTCTTCGGCCTGCTGCAGGTCAAGAAGCTGGCGCACGAAGGCGAAACCGTGCTGGACCTCATCCGCAAAAGCAAGCTGCGGCCCAATGCCGTCAATGTCAAGGTCCTGCTGGATGGCGTGGACAACCTGCGCGGCATGCTGCAGCGCGCCCGCGCCGGACAGCCCGAGGTGGCCGATGCCGCGGCCTTCAACGACCTGGTCGGCCGCCTGGTCGCCGCCGCCCGCACCGAGGAGCCGGCCGGCGACTTGTTGTGGGACGAGTTGATCCCGCGCCTGGACAACATCGCCATCCGCCTGCCGCCGGATCACAAGAACCTGGTGTCCGAGCTGGAAAGCATCATTTCGACGATGCGCCGCCGGGCCAAGACCGCGGCGCCGCAGGCGCTGACGCTGCCGGAGCCGGTGCTCAAGCTCAAAAGTATTTTGGACCGCGACATCCCCGACCAGCTTGGCGAGGCCGATACCGCCGCTTTTGGCGCGGCGCTCAAGGAGTTGGCCGGCATCACCACCGGCAGCGATGCCTGCCGCATCCTCAAGGATGCCCAGCACACCTTCGACACGTTTGTCTCCACGGTGGGCTTCGAGGAGCTATGCCGGGAGCTGCTGGCCGGGCACCTGAAGAAGATGATTGATCTCAACCCATGGAAAGCCACTGCCGCCCCGCCCCCGCCGCCCCCGCCGCCC
>CAZAYP010000011.1:0-89512 GCA_964489425.1 uncultured Verrucomicrobiota bacterium
GGACCCCCAGCAGGACGAGGCCGCCGAGCGCCGCGCCCACTGTCACGCCTGCCAGCAACAAGCCCAGCAGGCGCCTGGCCATGACCGGATCCATTTTCATGGTTGCTTTGCCCGGCGACTATAGCCCAGCCCGCCGCGGCGCGCAATCCTGTTGATCGGCATCATTTGCGCGCCGCCCGATCCTTGATCCATTGCTGCATCGCCCGGCAGGTCTTGTGCCAGCCCGCCGGCTGGTTGCGCTCGGCCACGAACACATCGTACAGCCCGAGGAACACGTCGCCGAACTGGTCCAGGTGGCGCATGCGTTCCTGGAACCGGCTCACGGGATCGAGGGCCTCGTCCGGCGGCGGCAACGCCAGGCTGCTGAACACGAACTCGTCCGCCTGGATCCCCGCGCTCCACACCAGCTCGGCGCAGGTGAACAGGAAGGTCGCCCGCCGCAGTTTTTTGCCGCCGAGCAGGCAGGTCTTGGCCTCCGCGCTGCCCACGGGCTCGCCGTGGCGCACGATGGTTTCATGCGCGCCGTTGCCCTCGTGCGCAAACACCAGCGGGCCCTGGATCAGCACCGCGACGGGCGCGGCGCCGGCCACGGCGATGGTGTCGCCGGTTTCAGAGCGGAACCACAGCCAGGTCAGGAAATCGCGGCCGGGCTGGACTTCCATGGCGGCGTCCGGGATGTCCGGGGCGAAGCTGGCCGGGGTCCAGTCGCGCACGTGGGTCTTCTGGCGCTCGAGCGCCGCCACCTCGGGGATGAGCGGCCGCAGCGGCACGCCCGTGGTGTCCTGGAAAAAGGCGGAAAACACGTCGCACTGGGCGGCGGACCCGGCGGCGGCCCAGAGCCGGTGGCCGTCCGGCGGCGCCACCATGGGCAGGCCGCGGATCTGCGGCGGCATCTGCGGCAGGAGGCGCTCGGCGATCTCCTGCTTGATGCGGTTGCGCTCCTTGCGGTTGACGAACGCCTGGCCCGTGGCCGCGAGGTGCGCCAGCTCTTCCATCTTGCACTCCGCCCGCAGCAGCGCGGCCGGGATCTTCCGCTCCGCGGTTTGCAGCGTCAGCCGCAGGTACCCGCCGTACAGGGCGGTTTCCTCGGTGATGTTGCGGTCCAGCAGGTGGCGGCCGGTGACCCAACCGCGCACCGGCGCGTCTTTGACCTGCGTCGGCGGAATGGCGGCGCGGCGGGCAAACCGCTCCACCGCGTCCTTGGGCAGCTTGCGCCCCAAGCTGAACATCCGGCCCCCGATGGCCCCCATTTCGAAAGGCATGTGACGGCTCCCTTCCTTAAATCCTTGGGCGCAGCACCGCGGAACATCCGGGCCCACGCCGCAGTCGGGGCCGATCAATACAGGCAGCCATGGCCCCAAGGCAAGGGGGATTTACGGGCGCCCACCATTTCCGCACGAGTTTCCGATGGCATAGTATCAGGCAACCAAGTTCTTGATCCGCGCCGGAGGGGACCGCGAACCGCGTCGCTCGTCAGCCGCCCTTGGCGGGGGCCGGCTTGCGCGGCGGCGGGGGCGGCGGCGGCTTGGCCGGGCCGGGCTGCGGTGGGGGCGGCGGCTTGGCCGTGCCGGCCTGCGGCGGGGTCGGCGGCTTGTCCGCCGGGGCCCCGGGTGGCGGCGGCGGCGCGGTTTCGGCGGCGGGCGATGGCGGCTCCGTGACTCGCTCGATCACAAACTTGTACAGGATACCCGCGAAATAGCGGAAGAACAGCGCAACGGCCACGCTGCCCAGGAGCAGCACGATCAACGCGCGGTACAAGGCCTCCAGCAGCGGCGCCCCGCTCAGCAAAGCCAGCCCCAACGCCACCAGGAACAGGATCCCGCCGATGAGCAGGGCCAGTTGCTTGAGGATCGAGCTCATGCCGGCGGTTCCCCACCCGCGGCGGCGCCGCCAAGGGCCGCCAGGCGCTCAAAGAAACTGGCCTTGTCCGGCTGGCCGTCGCGGCCGAAACGGTCGCTGGTCAGCAGGAACTTGGTGACATCGGCCAGGCACTTGGCCGGCGCGGAACGGATGGCATAAGACACCAGCGGCTGGCGGGCGCGGATGGCGTCGCCCACGATCTGATCATAGGTCACAATGCCGGCCACGGGGATGGGCAGCTGCAAAAATTTCTCCGTGATGTCGTTAAGCCGCCGGGCAAGGAGCTCGCCCTCGTCCAGGGTGCGCACCATGTTGATCACCAGCTTCAGGGCCGGCGGGCTGGCGCGCTGGCGCAGGACCTTGATCAGCGAGTAGGCGTCCATGATGGACGTCGGCTCGTTGGCCACGACCACGAGAACTTCCGGCGCGGCGGCCAGGAAATCGGTGATCGAGTTGCCGATGCCGGCGGCGCCGTCGATGATCAGGAAATCGTAGCGGCTGGCAAACCGCATCAGTTCGCCGACCAGCATCTCGCGGCGCGCGCCGCCCATCTCGACGAGTTCCGGCGCGCCCGAGGCGGCGGCCAGCAGGTCCGGGCCGTGGGGCGTGGCCATGACCGCCTCCTCGATGGGGCAGTTGCCATACACGACATCCTGCAGGGTAAACACCGGGTCCACCCCCATCTGCAAGTCCACGTTGGCCAGGCCGATGTCGGCGTCGATGAGCAGCACGTTGTATTTCAGGCGCGCGAGCCAGCAGGCCACGCCGATGGAGACCATGGTTTTGCCGACGCCCCCCTTGCCGCTGCCCACGGCCAGGCAGCGGAACCGGGCGCGGGGCCGGGCGACGGGCGGGGCCCCCTGGCGCAACTCGGCGGCTTGGTCCATCACACCAGCAACTCCTCCTTGGCGAGCAGCATGTCCGCCAGGTCCGCGGCGCGCGCCACCTGGATGTCCTGCGGCACGCGCTGGCCGTTGGTCAGGTAGGCCACGGGGCAGGCGGATTCGCAGGCCGCCACGGTCAGCACGTCGTAGTTGTGGGTCTCGTCCACCTTGGTCACCACCAGGTAGCTGGGCTTCAGCACATCATAATTACGCAGCACTTCCGGCACCTGCGCGCGATCCAGCGTGGCCGGCACGGTCAGCAGCACCGTGAACGCCCCCAGGGCTTCCAGGATGCCGCGCAGGCCCTTCAAGCTCATTTGATCATAATGGTTGCGGCCCGCGGTATCAACCAGGATCACATCGCGATCCGCCATGGCGCGCGCGGCGCGGGAAGCCTCGCCGGCCGAGAACACGATCTTGAGCTCCACGCCCAGCAGGGTGGCGTATTCCTTGATCTGGTCCACGGCGGCCACGCGGTAGGTATCGGTGGTGATCAGGCCGACCTTCAGGTTCTTGTCCAGGCCCCACTGGGCCGCCAGCTTGGCCAGGGTGGTGGTTTTGCCGGACCCGGTGGGCCCCGCGAGCACCACGACATGGGGTTTCTTGGGTTGCTGGACCACGGGGAAATCTTCTTCCACGCGCAGCATCGCGGCCAGCGCGCGCCGCGTCTGCTGGGGATCGCCGAGCTCGAAAAAGGCCGGGGTGCGGCTGAGCAACTTCCTGAGGAACCGCTCATCCCAGCCGCGGGCATAAACGGGCCACGACTCCCCCGCCGAGGCGCCCGCCCGCGATGGATCCGCGCACAGGCTGCTGCCCAGCATCTTTTTCATGTCTTCGCGCAACTTGTCCACCATCTGCTGGACCTGGCGCGTCTGGGTGGTTTGGAACTGCGCAAACCGTTCCCACGCTTCCTGGCCAAATGAGTTGGCCGCCATCTGTTTCTCCGCGCTCTCGTCATCCGCCACGGCGATGACTTCATAAGAGTTGCCGAACGGCAGCAGGCCGCCCAAGGCCCCGGAGTTAACGCGGGAAGACACCACAACCGCATTGGCGCCGAGTTCGCCCTGGACGGTTTTATACAGTTTCTCCAGCGACCGGCCGCGGTAACTCTTGATTTTCATGATGTACAACTTCTTGGTAAATAGCGCGTTGTGTTTAGTGACCTATCATGGCCTATGGTTAGCAATCCGCATGCCACGGTGTGGTTTTAGCTGCGCCCAAGTTCAGGGGTGAAAATCCAAGATCGTGCGGGCGCCCAGCCAGCCGCGCAGGGTGGCAAGATTCTTCTGTTCAAGGGGGACGGGGATATACGATATTCCATGTTGTTGGACATGGTTCGGATTATTTTCCTCAGGTGTCCGCCCACTGTGGCTTGGTACCTGAGTAGTTATGCAGGCGGGGCCGCGCCCCAAGGAGCCCACATGAGAACATGTTGCTTGACCGTTGGCTTGGCGTTGACGATTCCCTTTCTGGCCGGTGCCCAAGGAGTTCCCATTGTGTTCGACCTGCCGACCGGCGTGAGCGCGAGCAACGTTTTCGTGCAGTTTCTCAACACGGCAGATTCGATCACCGGCTACTATCGTGACGCCGCCGGTGCTTACCATAGCCTCGCGACCAGCACCGGGTACCGCCTGGCGGACCTGGTTAGCAGCCCATACGCGCTCGCCGCGGGGGTGCCCAGCAACAAGCCCGCGCTCATGATTTCCGCGTTGTACTCGGGGCGGATTTACATCAACTTCGGGACGAACGGCCTTACGGGGATGGGGGGGGCCTATTTCCCCGATGCCACTTTTGCCGGCGACCCGAACTACCTGGTCCGCTACCAATACCTGGAGCCCACCATCTATGGTGACGACGCCCACATCAACCTCTCGTACATTGACTTTACCGCCATTCCCATGTCCATGCGGGCGATCAACGCCCCGCATGCCGAATTCAGTCCCCAGCTCACCGTGGTCGACGCGATCACCATGGCGCAGGCGGCGGCCAACAGCAGCCTGGTCCCCAGCAACACCGTGATTCCATCGCCCGGCGACATCCTCCCCAGCACGAATTTCGTGCGTGTCCTTTCGCCCCAGCTGGGCATGGGCGCCGATTTCCACGGGTGGACCAACTACCTGTGCAGCACCCTCCAGGGGAAAACCAACATCATCCAGGGGATTTTCGCCGGCGTGGGCAACCAGCCCAGTGGCGTTCCCGCGACCCAGCAGCAAACCTATGATTTCCGGATCACGTTCGACGCCGCCGGGAACGCGCTGCTGGTCGGCCAGCCGGGCTCCGGCAACGGCTATTCCGCCGCCATCCCACCCATCATCCAGGGACCCGGCGTGGGCGACTCCGGCGTCACGATTTGGGTTGCTTACGCGGATCTGAACTCCGCCGTCGGCATCTACGGCAACAATCCGGCCTACACCACCATAAACAACGGCGTCACCAACCGCACGCTCGGCATCGAGAACGATTTTTACGGCTGGGTCGTCGGCGACGTGATGGCCGGCTTGAGCTGGGGGTTCCTGGGCAGCACGGTGGATTTCCGTGGCACGGCCATCTGCGACATGCCCAGCGCCGCCTGGTGGGGCCAAATCCTCACCAACGGCGTCAAGCCGAACCTGGCCGACACGCCCGCCGGCCAGGGATTGGTTTTCGACAAGGCGCAGCCCGGTCAGCCGGAAAACTACCACACCTACGCGCGCAACCTGAACGGCCTGACCACCGGGTACGGCTTTGCCCTGGAGGACCGCATAGGCAACAACCTCCTGCACCTCAACACCAGCACCGACCCCGGCAGCTACCTGCTGATCAGCATCGTCCAGGACCGCGACCCGCGCACCACGCTTGAAATCCTGAACTCGGGCAACCCCGACGCGGTGGTGCTGCGCTGGCCACTGGCGGAGGCTGCGTTCAACCTGTTCAGCCAGGCCTCGATCAATGGCCCCGCCTGGCACGCAGTGACCGACCCCCGCATCCTGGTGGACTCCTACGTGGTGGTCACCAACCAGGTCACCAACACCGTGATGTTCTATCGCCTGGAAAAGTAGGACCACCGCGCCGGCCAAGTGCAAGTGTCCAGGCGGGCCACCCGAGGCGCTCCTGCCGGTTGTCCGTGCGGCCGCCGGAACAACTTTTGAAAAACCACGAAAAACGCTCTATCGCCAACAACCCGCGTGGGGTATATTATCTTCCAAATGAAGGTGTTTGGACGGATGAGGGATTTGAAGTTTTTCATTTTTCTGGGCAGCGTGATCGTTACCGCCTGGGTGGCGTTTCCCGCGGCGGCAGCGACCACCGACGACCTGATGTTCATCCATCATTCCTGTGGCCAGAACTGGCTGGACAACAGCTTGCGCACGGCCCTGGATGCCAAGTCCTATGTTGACGAAGTGAACGAGATCACGTACGGCACCACGCTTTCCCCGGACTCCGGCCGGCCGGCCTCGCTCGACAGCGTCCCGGGTGAGAACACGGACATGCACCATTGGATCCTGTGGTTCAATGATTATGTCCGGCGGGTAAAATCCTACGGCTGCGCCAGCGGCACCAACCGCATCATCCTGTTCAAGAGCTGTTTTCCCAACAGCAACATCGCGGCGACCGGCGCAGAACCCGGCGACCCGTTCAGCGACACCAAGACCATCGCCAACTACAAGGCCGTGTACCGGCATCCCACGGGCGGCGTGTACACCCAGGCCGGCTATATCTACAAGGCGTTGGAAGACGTGTTCGCCGCCAACCCGGACATCCTGTTCATCCCGGTGACCGCCCCGCCGCAATGGAACAGCGCGATATCCGATGCGGACGCCCACCGCGCCCGCCTGTTCAACAACTGGCTCAAGCTCGACTGGCAGACCAACTACTGGGCGCGCCATCCCACCAACCGGAACGTCGCGGTTTTTGACTGGTTCAATTTCCTGGCCTATGCCGACAACCACTCGCTGCATCCCAACCGCCTGCGCTACGAGTTCGGGGGCGCGTCCGGAGACTCGCACCCCAACGATTTGGGCAACCGCACCTCGACGTGGCTGTTTGCGACCAGCGCCACCAATTTCATCGGCGTGGCGTGGAGCAACTTCTACCAACGCAGCCTGTACGCGGGATTCACGTTCAATGCCTTTGCGCTGACCAACAGCGTGGTCCTGCGCTGGAGCAGCCCGCAGGCCAGCGGCCTGTCCAACGGCGCGGTGCACCTGCGCTTCGACCCGTCCACCTACCCCACCGGGCTCAGCCATGGCACGGAGCTCTACGCAGGCACCAACCGCGTCTACACCCACTCCGACCAAGCCTCCGGCGCCACGAACTACTACACCATCTGGGTCAGCCACGACGGGGTAAACTTCATCGAGCCGCCCTGACCGGCCCGGATGCCGCCGCGGGCGCCGGCCGCGGCGGTCAATGGACCGGGTTCTTGAAGTGGATCAGCAACAGGGTGGCCAGGCCGCACACCAGGAAGATCACGCCCAGCGCCCGGTTGAGGATGATCATGTTGGGGTGCTGGAACCAACTGCGGAATCGGTCGCTCAGGTAGCTCAGGGTCAGCCACCAGCAACTGGCGCCAAGAAACACCCCGACGATCAGCAGCGCGGAAGCGATGCGGTTCTCGTAGGGGTGGTCCAGGAACAGGTCATGCAGGTCTTCAAGCCCCAGGGTGGTAAACAGGGCCATGAACGCCAGGACCGTTACCGGGTTCGTCAGGGTGATGAGCAGCGCGGACGTGTACGATCGGCCCATGCTGGTCTCCGTGCGGCCGCGGTTCTTCTCGTGCGGCAGCGCCATCAGGAACAGGATCCCGAACAGGCACAGAAACCCGCCGCCGATCAGGCGGAACCAGTAGATGTTGCGCGCCACGAACTCGTGGACATAGGTCAGGCCGGAGGCGGCAATGATGGCGTAAAAGGTGTCGGCCGTGGCCGCGCCCATGCCCGTGGCAAATCCCTTCTTGAGGCTGCCCATCACCGTGCGGTTGATGCACAGCAGGCCCACCGGACCGACCGGCGCGGACATGAGCAGGCCAATGAACAGGCCTTTCCACAGCACGCTTAAATCAATTTCCAGTAGAAACATGACGCATAATCTCAGGCTGTACTAGCACGCCAACCGGGGAACCGCAACCCCGAATGAACCGGCGTCCGACTTTTTTCACTACCCGGCCGGGCGCCGCCGGCGCGATCACTATTCATCAGCTGGAGAGCGGCGCTCCGTCGACGCCGTCTGATGATTACGATGGTTTAACGCGCGCTAGTCCGGCGCGTACAGCCGGACCACGTTGGTGTTGCCCGGCGCGCCCCAGTCGGTCGGCCGGCCCACCGGCATGGCCGCCGGCCCGGCCACGTCGCGGAAAAACGAGAAGAACGTGTTGCCGCGCCGGGTGAGGGGCGCGGTGATGACCAGGGTTTGGCGGGTGCCGCCATACTCGTTGCGGATCCGGGCCTCGAACTCTTTCAGGTCCCGCGGACAGGGAACCCGCGCCACCTGCAGCCAGCGCGGCATGGTTTCCCAGCGCCGGATGTCCGGCTCCTCCAGGCTCATCAGGATCAGGCGCACCAGGTCGCCCCAGCCCTGGTTGTCGGTGCTGGCGTCCACGGCCACGGCAATGCCCTCCTTGACCGCCACGCGCGCGGCGGCCTTGAGGGCCTTGCGCACCGCCTCTTTGGCCTCCGTGTCAAACGCCAGGTCGGCGACATCGGCCAGGGTATAGGACCGGCCCAGGTACTGGCCGCCGGCGTACAGCTCCGCATACTCGGAGAAGGCGTAGGGCCGGTACCCGCCGGACAAGGAGGCGCCCGAGGGCGACCGCCCCAGCAGCACGAAGCACACCAGTTGCGCCGGCCACCGATTCGTCTCCGGCCAGGGGTTGGGCTCGGCCGGGGTGCCCGGGGGCAGCGGCGCGATCACGGTCGCGGTAACGCCCGTGACCGCGGCGTTGGTGTAGTCGGTGCGCGGGGCAATCCGGCCGGTGTTTTCATCAATGACCAGGCGGGGGGCCAGGGCGCCAGCGTGGCGATACTGGATCGCGGCGTTGGAGTCGTCATGGATCATCTCCAGGCCGAACCCGGCGACATAGCGCGAGAAGGCGTCGTCCGGGTAGTCGCCGCGGAACTCCTCGTTGAGCGAGGTGATGATCCGCCGCGACTCCACGGCGGCGTTATCCCAGTCGCCCAGCGCGAGGTGGTTGAGCGCGGTGAAGTCATGCAGCATGGTGCGCTCGAACGGCACGCCCTGGTAGGGCTGCACGTTGTCGTTCACCACGAAGCTGGCCGCGCCCTTGGACACGCTGTAGGTGCGCAGGCGGACGGTCTCGTCGTAGGCGGTGATCCAGTCCTCCGAGCTGCCCGGGTAATCGCCGCGCGCCTGCCGGACCATGCCGCGCTCCATCAGCACCAGGACCTTGTCCTGGGTGTCGACGTCGTTCGTGCCCAAGGCGGTTTCGGCCTCGGGCAGGCGTCCGGCGTAGAACTGGCTGCGCGCCAGCTGCAGGCCATGGGTGGCGCAGCCGGACAGCAGCAGCCCGCACAGCAGCAGCGTGCCGCACCGGACCGCCACGATCCGCTGGGCGGCGCCCCGGGTCATGGGATTACCAGCCGATGAGCGGTTCGCTGGCCTGGCGCGCGAACTCGACTTCCGTGGTCCAGGCGATCAGGCCGGTCTCGAGGTTGGTCACCTCGACTGTCAGCTTGTAATAGTTGAGCCGCTTCTTGGAAATCCGCACCTCGCGGGGCGACGACTGGCGCATCTCGGTCAGCGAGCCGCTGAGCATGTACTTGGCGCCCAGTTGCTGCCCGATGGCCGTCTGGCTTTCCGCGGTGGCGTGCGCCGCCTGGTACCCCTGCTCCTTGAGCAGATCCTCGCGCCGGGCTTCGTTGACGAACTGCAGCTTGCCGCTCTGCAACAGCAGCGTGCGCATGCGGTCGGTCAGGTTCTTGGTATCCACGTAGATTTCCGAGCGGTTTTGCACGCCGGCAATCATCATGATTGGCGGCGTGGTCTCCTCGCCCATGAAGGGGCTGGCGAGCAACTGGTCCACCACCTGCTGCGTGATTTTGCGCATGTCCGTGGCGTCGTAGTCCGCGCTGTACTGGTTCATGTTGTCCACATCCACGTTCTGGGTGGACGCCTGGAACATGGAGCACCCGTTCAGCAGCGCCGCGGCGCCTGCCAGAACCAACGTCGCACCAATATGCTTCAAACCCTTGCTCATGTATGCCTCCCGCCTGGATCCCAGGCTGTTATTTCCACCCACTATACCCCGGCCGCCGGCAATTTTCAAGCCCGGCGTGCGATCCTCCACGCGTGACCCTGCCCGGTACGGCCCGCTACTCCGCGGCCTTGATGGCGTCCCAGGTCCGGGTGTACTTCACGTTGTCGGCGCCCAGGTCCTGGATGACTTCGCAGCGCGACTTGACACTGTCCGGCGGGAACAGGGTCGGGTTCTGGCGCGCCTCCTCGCCAAGCACGGCGTAGGACGCGGTGTTGGGGCAGAGATAGCTGATGAACTCGGTGTTCTCCGCGGCCACCTCGGGGTCGTGCAGGAAGTTGATGAAGGCGTACGCCAGGTCCACGTTCTCCGCGTCCTGGGGGATGACCATGTCGTCGCAGGACAGCGCCGCGCCCTCGGCCGGGACCGCGAAGGCGATGTCGTCGTTCTCCTCCTGCACCTGGAGGATGTCGCCGCTGTAGCCGTGCACCAGCAGGAACTCGCCGGACGCCAGGCCGGTCTTGTACTGCTCGTTCTCGAACTTGGCCAGGTTCTTTTTCCAGCGCTTGACCACCTCCGCGGCCGCGGCCAGCTCCGCGTCGTTGGTGGTGTTGAGGCTGTAGCCCAGGAGCTTGAGCGCGGCGCCGATGGTCTCGCGCATGTCGTTGAGCATGGTCATGCGGCCGGCCAGGTCGGTGCGGTCGAGCTGCTTCCACGAGGGCTGGAAGTCGCTGACCCGGCTCTGCAGGTAGGCCAGGCCGGTGATGGTGATCATGTAGGGTACGCTGTGGTGCATGTCCTTGTCGATGCCCATGGCCAGGTAGACCGGGTCCACGTTGGCCAGGTTGGGCAGCTTGGTTTTGTCCAAGGCCAGCAGCATGCCCTGGTCGTTGAGGATTTTGACCATGTAGCTGCTGGGGAAGAGCACATCGTAGCCGCGCGCGCCCGCCTTGAGCTTGGCGTACATGGCCTCGTTGGAGTCAAACGTGTCGATCACCACCCGGCACGCGTTTTCCTCCTGGAACCGCTCCACGATCTCGGGCTTGATGTAGTCGGCCCACGTGTACAAATGCAGGGTGGGCTGGCCGGCGCTGGCGGTCAGCGCGGCGGCCAACAGCAGCGCCGATGCCAGGCGGGCGGCGCGGCGGGAACGGTTACTTGGCGGCATGGGGCTTCTCCTGGGTTAGATATTGACTAAGCCAAACCAGCGTGAAGGTGACGACCAGCAGGATCGTGGAGAGCGCGTTGATCAGCGGCGGCGCGCCGTGCTTGATCATGCTGTAGATGCGGATGGGCAGCGTGGTGGACCCCGGCCCGGCCACGAAAAACGAGACCACGAAGTCGTCGATCGACAAGGTGAACGCCAGCAGGCCGCCCGCGACGATGCCCGGCGCCAGCAGCGGCAGCAGCACGCGCCAAGTGGCCGTCCACCACCCCGCGCCCAGGTCCTGGGCCGCCTCGATCAGCGAGAAATCAAAGTCCTGCAGCCGCGCCAGCACCACCATGGTGACGTAGCTGATGCAGAAGGTGACGTGCGCCAGCCAGATGGTGAACAGGCCCAGCTTGATGCCGATCGCCACGAAAAACAGCAGCAGGCTGATGCCCATGAGAATCTCCGGCACCACCAGCGGCGTGTAGATCAACGTGTAGTGCAGCCGCTGCAGGCGGCTCGTGTAACGGTGCAGGGCAAACGCCGCGGTGGTGCCCAAAACCACCGCCGCGGCCGTGGCGCCCACCGCGATCAGCAGCGAGTTTTTCAGCGCCAGCCAGATCTCGGTCTTCGCCCACAGCTTCTGGTACCAGGTGAACGAGAACCCCTCCCAGGTGCCGCCGAAGCGCGACGCGTTGAACGAGTTGACCACCAGCACGCCGATCGGCAGGTAAAAAAACACCAGCACCGCGAGGGTGGTGAACAGCGGCAGCCGGCTGTGCCTCACGCGTCCTCCTTCATGACCGGCGCCGGCTGGACGCGGCGGTCCTGCAGGTACAGCGCGGCCACCAGCGGCAGCAGCACCGCCAGGGTCAGGAACGCCGAGAGCCCGCTGGCGTGCGGCAGGTTGCGGTCCACAAACGTGCGCTGGGCGATCTTGTTGCCCACCATCTCGGAGTTGGGCCCGCCGACAATGTCCGGGATCACGTACGACCCCAAGGCGGGGATGAACACCACCAGCACCGCGGTCAGCAACCCGCGCCGGATGCCGGGGATGAAGATCGCGAGGAACGCGCGGTGGCTTTTGGCCCCCAGGTCGCGCGCCGCCTCGATCAGGTGAAAATCGAACTTCTCCGCCGCCGCGTAAATCGGCAGCACGGCAAACGGCAGGAACGTGTAGACCATCACCAGCAGCACCGCGCCGGGGTTGTAGAGCAGCAAAGTTTGCGGCGTGGCCAGGTGCAGGAACACCAGCGCCTGCTTGATGAACCCGTCCGGGTGCAGCAGCACCTTCCACGCGAAGATGCGGATCAGGAAACTCGTCCAGAACGGGATCACCACCAGCAGCAACAGCAACTGGCGCACCCGCCGCGACACCCGCGCCATGTGGTAGGCCATGGGCACGGCCAGCAGGATGCAGATCACCGTGGTCACCAGGCTCAGCCACACCGTGCGCCAGATAATTGCCGGGTAGTTGGGGTTGGCCAGGCTGCGCAGCGTGTCCAGGGTCCAGCCCGCGCCGATGCCGCCGTACGGGTCCGCGGGCTTGAAGGTGATCCCGAAGACGATCAGCGTGGGGATGACGAACAGCAGCAGCAGCCAGACCACCGACGGCAGGGTCACCAGCCACTCGTTCCACCGCGCTCGCGCTTCCTTTTTCACGGGGCCGGGGCCGCCGCGGGTTCGGGGGTGCCGACATTGTCGGGCGGCAGCTCCATGAGGTTCTCGTCCGTCTCGCTGTACCGCTCGAGCATGAACCCGTCATCGGCATGCCACCAGATCCACACCTCGTCGTTCCACGTGACCGGTTTCTCGTCCAGGAAAAACCGGCTGTGCTGCTGGCTGAGGACTATCCGGTAGTCCTGCGCGCGCACCCAGAACTTGGTCTGCGATCCGAGGTACACCACGTCCTCGACCCGCGCCCGGACCATGTTGTGGAACGCCTCGAGGTTGGGCTTCTCCCGCGAGATGCGGAACTTCTCCGGCCGGATGCTCATATAGACAAGGTTGCCGGGCTTCATCTGCTTGTCATTGAAACAGATCACGTCCGGGAACCCCTCGATCCGCAGGCGGCTGTAGTCTTTGGACGGCTGCTCGATCACCTGGCCCTCGAAGAAGTTGGTGTCGCCGATGAACGCCGCCACGAAGCTGCTGCGCGGCGCCTCGTAAATCTCGGCCGGGGTGCCGATCTGCTCGATCTTGCCGTGGTTCATGACCGCGATCCGGTCGCTCAGGCTCATGGCCTCGCCCTGGTCGTGGGTGACGAAGACAAAGGTGATCCCCACCTCGTCGTGGATCTGGTCGAGCTCGATCAGCATGCGCTGGCGCAGTTTCAGGTCCAGCGCCGCCAGCGGCTCGTCCAGCAGCAGCACCTGGGGCTTGTTGATCAGCGCGCGGGCAATGGCCACGCGCTGCTTCTGCCCGCCGCTGATCTGGGCCGGCTTCTTGTAGGCCTGGTCTTCCATCTGCATCAGCGCCAGCATCCGGTCCACTTCGCGTTTGACGTCCGCCCGCGACCAGCCGGCCACCTTGGGGCCAAAGGCGATATTTTCCCAGACCGTCATGTGCGGGAACAAAGCGTAATTCTGGAAGATCGTGTTGACCTTGCGCTCGTTGGGCAGCCGATCGGTCAGGTCCTGCCCGTCCAGCACCACCCGGCCCTGGTCCGGCTGCTCGAACCCGGCGCAGATCCGCAGCAGGGTGGTCTTGCCGCAGCCGCTCGGACCCAGCAGCGAGAAGATCTCGCCCTTGTTGACCGCCAGCGACACGTTATCCACGGCCATGACAGACCCGTAGCGCTTGGTTATGTTTTCAAACTGCAGATAATCGCTCATCAGCTTCTTGCCCGCCCTTTATGCGCCGCGCTATTAAGGGAAAACCGCCCCGGGATCACAAGCGGTTTTTTTGCTTTTTTTGTGCCGCCCGTAGACGTTCCGGCAGCGAAAAGCATGGGGACGGATCCCAGGCGACGGCAGTTCGCTGAGCAGAGCCTGCCGCGCAGAAAGGGGCGGCCCACATTGAGGCGTCACGCGCAATGCCGGGGCGACCTCACCGCCGCGGCCCGGCCGATTCAGCGCCGCGGCCAGAGGCCGCGCCGCCGGGTCAACTGCGGGTCGTAGTTGATCGGCTCGGCATTCTTGGCCATGGACCACAGCGCGGCGCGACACTGGATCACCCGGAACACGGCGATTTGCTCCAGGCCCTCCGCCTCGCTCCACGTGTGCATGAACGTGTGCCTGGCCGCAATCTCCTTGCGCAGGGCCGCATCGTCCACCAGGACCGCGCGGCCGCTGATCCGGGCTTGCATCCCCTGGTTGAAGTTGATGAAACACACTTCCACCTGCGGGTTGCGCTTGATCTGGCGGAGGAGTTTTTTGTCCTTGCCGGCATGGAAGAGCAATCCGCTGTCATCGGCCCGGACGAGCAGCATGGCGCGAACGCGGGGCTGGTCATCCTCCACCGTGGCCAGGTAACAGGCGGGGTTGGCGTTGAGGAACTCGAGGATCTCGTCGCGGTTCATGGGGCCTCCGGTGGGGGGGGCGACGGCGGGGGGGCCGCGCTCCGGAGCGTGCGCGCCAGATCAAGGCCGGCGTGCCAGGCCCGGCCGAGGTGCGGCCCGACCGCCCAGTAACCATTGTCGGGCATGGTCAGGGTAAACGGGCGCATTTTGGCGATGTCCGGCTGGCCATCGACCAGGCAGGCGGCCTCCGCGTAGGCGGCCACGATCTCGCCCACGAACAAGGTATTGGACGGCAGGTCCACGGCATGGGCCAGCTTGCACTCCATGCACAACGGGCATTGCTTGATCATGGGCGCGGCCGGGATCTGGCCGTAGAACACGTCGAAGAGCTGCGCCTTGTTGACTTTCTCGCCGGACACCAGGCCGCAGCAGTCGGTCTTCTCCAGCAAATCCTGGCCCGGCACGCAGACGCTGAACGCGCGGTTGGCGTGGATGCCGACGTTGGTCAGGTGCGACTTGCCCAGGGCCACCGCGATCATCGGCGGCTGGTGGTTGACCCGGCTGACCCAGCCCACGGCCATGAAATTGACCTGCTGGTTGACCACCACCCCCACCAGCGCCATGGGCATGGGATACACGAAGGCGTTCTTGTCCACCGCCACTTTCTCCTGCGCCTGCTCCGCCATCGTCGCCTCCGGGGTTGTGCCTGCCGCGGCGCGGACACCGTCCGCGGGCGTATCTGTTTCACATTAGAACTCGTGGCCCGCGTCTGGCAAGGCGGTTTTCTTGTTTTTTTGACGCCGCGAGGTATGCTGGGGCCGGCGGCAGGGCTGGCTGGCCCGCGGCCAGGAGGTGCATGGTCATATGCCTATTTATGAGTACCAGGTGGGCGAAGGGCAGCCCGGCTGCGCGCAGTGCGGCAAGGGCTGGGAGGAGTTCCAGGCGGTCAGCGCCGCGCCCTTGACGCAGTGCCCCTGCTGCGGCGCGCCCGTGCGCCGGCTGATCTCCGCGCCGGCGGTGGGCCTGTCGCGGACCGGGCTGGACCACCGCGCCAAGGCCGCCGGCTTCCACAAGCTCAAGCGTCTCGGCCATGGCGAGTACGAGAAAAATTACTAGGCCCGCCGGCGCACATATCCGCTTGCCCGGCGCCACGGTTTGCGCATAAAGTCCGGCCCAACAACGAGCGCAACATGATGGACCAATTGGTACGCCAGTGGCTGCAGAACCTCGGCGAGGACCCGGCCCGCGAGGGGCTGGCCCGCACGCCCGAACGCGTCAGCGACGCCTGGGCGCACATGACCCGGGGCTACCAGGAAGACCCGGACGCGATCGTGAAATCCGCCCTCTTCGCGGCCGACGCCAACCACATGATCATCGTCAAGGACATCGAGATCTACAGCCTGTGCGAGCACCATTTGCTGCCGTTCTACGGCCGCTGCCACATCGGTTACATCCCCACCGGCCAGGTGGTCGGCATCAGCAAGCTGGCCCGCCTGGCGGACGCTTTTGCCTGCCGCCTGCAACTGCAGGAGCGCTTGACCAACCAGATTGCCGAAACGATCATGCGCAACATCCAGCCCAGCGGCGTCGGCGTGGTGATCGAGGCCCACCACCTGTGCATGATGATGCGCGGCGTGGGCAAGCAGAACTCCAGCATGGTGACCTCGGCCATGCTCGGCAGCTTCCGCAAGTACACCAACACGCGCAACGAGTTCCTGCAGCTGATCAAGAAATGATCCTGCGCCGCGCCATGGCCGGATGGCTGGTGCTGCTGGCGATGGCCGGCGGCGCCCCCGCGCCCGCCGCCACGGTGGAATCGTTTGACTACCCCTCCGCCGCGGCCGCCGGCGCCGCGTGGCAGCCGCGCGAGGCGGCGCCCGCGGTGCGCCTGGCCGAGGCCGGGGGCGGGGTGGTGTTCCCCCTGCCCTTCACCCGTGACGTGGACCGCTACTACTGGGATCGCGCCGGCGCCTGGGACCTCTCGCGCTGCACCAGCCTGGCGCTCAACCTGGCCTGCGATCAGCCCGAGGCCCTCCGCGCCTTGTACCTCTACTTCAAGAGCGGCAACGGGTGGTACGTGTGGAGCACCAAGCTCAACGAGCCCGGCCGCCAGGCGCTGATCATCCAGAAGGACACCTGCACCACCGAGGGCACGCCCGCCGGCTGGGACCGCATCGAGGGCCTGCGCGTGTCGCCGTGGAAAGGCCTGGCCGTCCATGCCGAGCTCACCCTGCTGGACCTGCGCGCGCAGGTGGACGCGATCTACATCGTGCAGGGCACGGCGTCCCACGGCAGCGATGCGGACCGGAAAGTGGCCGAGCGCGTGGCCACCCGGCTGAGCCGCTGGCTGGCCGAGCTGGGCATCCCCCACGGCGTGATCAAGGACGAGGACGTCGCCGCCGGCGCCCTGGACCAGGCGCGCATCGCCATCCTCGGCTATCCCGGCCGGCTGCCGGCCGGGGAGCTGACAGCGCTGCGGCAGTTTGCGCGCCAGGGCGGCCAACTGGTGGTGTGCTATGGCAGCGACCCGGCGCTGGCTGACTTGATGGGGGTGCAATTGGGAACCTACACGGCCGCGCGCCGCCAGGGCCAATGGGCCTCGTTCGTGTTCAACAACTCGGTGGCCTGGCACCTGCCCAAGCGCGTGTACCAGGAGTCGTGGAACATCCACCCGGTGCAGCCGGCCGACGATGCCGGCCAGGTCATCGCCTGGTGGGCGGACATGGATGGCCGCCTGACGCGCGACCCGGCCTGGGTGGCCACGCCGCGCGGGCTGTGGATGACCCACATCCTCCTGGAAGACGACGCGCTCGACAAGCAGATGATGTTGCAGGCCATGCTCGCGCACCTGGATCCTGCGCTGTGGGCGCCGGCCGCACGCCACATGGTCCACCGCGCCGGCCGGGTGGCCTCCTTTGAGAGCCTGCCGAATGCCATCGCCGGCATCGCCCAGCAGGCGCGCGCCGGCGGCACGGAGGACGCCGTGGCCCCCTGGCTGACCTCCGCCGAGCGCCTGTTCAAGCAAATGCTGCAAGACTTCGAGCAAGGCCGGTACCCCGCGGCCGTGGAAGGCGCGCGCAAGCTGCAGGCCACGCTGACCGAGGCCCTGGCGCGCGCCCAGTCCCCGCGCCAGCCGGAATTCCGCGGCATCTGGGACCATCGCGGCGTGGGCCTGTACCCCGGCCACTGGTCGCAGACCTGCCGCGAGCTGCGCCTGTTCGGGCTCACCGCCGTGTTCCCCAACCTGGCCGGCGCCGGCTTTGCGCATTATCCCAGCCTCTTCGTGCCGCGCTCCAAGACCGTGCAGCTGTACGGCGACCAACTGGCGCAATGCGCGGCCGCGGCGCGCAAGAACGGCCTTGCGGTCCACGCCTGGATCCTGACCTGGAACCTTGATGGAGCGGATGATGCCTACCTCGAAAAGCTGCGGCGCGCCGGCCGCCTGCAACTGCTGCGCGATGGCCAGCCCATCCCCTGGCTGGATCCGGCGGTCCCCGCCAACCGGGCGCAGATGCTGGAAGTATGCCGCGAGATCGCCCGGCGCGGCAACGTGGACGGCATCCACCTGGACTATATCCGTTACCCGGTGGAGAAGGCCGGCTACAACCCCGCCACCCGCGCCGCGTTCGAGGCATGGCTGGGCCGGCCCGCAACCGACTGGGACGGCACGGTCACCGGCACGGGGCCGCTGGCGCCGGAGTACCAGCGCTGGCGGGCGCAACTGATCACCGCCTTTGTGCGCGAGGTGCGGGCCGCCGTCCGCGCCATCAACCCGCGCCTCCAGCTCTCGGCCGCCGTGTTCGGCGGCTACCCCCAGTGCATCCGCGGCGTGGGCCAGGACTGGGGCACCTGGCTGAAAAACGATTACGTGGACTTCGTCTGCCCCATGAATTACACCCCCTCGGCCAAGACGTTCGCCGACATGGTCTACGCCCAGGTCAAGCTGCCCAACGCGCCCGGCCGGCTGTACCCCGGGCTGGGCATCACCGCCGCGGAGTCGCAGCTGGCCGGCGACCAGGTGCTGGATCAAATCCGCATCGCGCGCCAGTACGGCGCCGCCGGGTTCGTCTTGTTCCAGCTCGACCCGGAAGTGAAGAACGAGATCCTGCCGCTGCTGCGCCTCGGCGCCACGCGCGGTCAGTAGCCGTGGACGCAAGCCCGTGGCGAACCCGGCGACCACCGGCTCACGCCGGCGGCTACGACCCCAGCATCTACGGACAGGCGGAACGCCTGCGCTACATCGCGGCCGGCCTTGGCCAACATTGCCAAATCTTCCGAATATGCTTGCATTCAACCGCCGTCTGCTTTTCGATCCGGCATCATCACGTCATCCCCAACATGAGGAGGAGCAACATGTACAAAATGGAAGTAAAGTTTGGCGATTGGCTGGAAAAAGGGTTCAACCTGTACAAGGACAACTTCCTGGTGCTGGTGCTGGCATCGCTGGTGTCCATGGTCCTGAGCCTGTTCACCATCGGGATCCTGGCCGGGCCCATGCTGTCCGGCATGGTGATCATCGTGCTCGCGCTCGTGGACAAGCAAACCCCCAAGCCGGAAGTCGGCGATTTGTTCAAGGGGTTCAGCTTTTTCGCAAATTCGTTCCTGTTCTTGCTGGTATGGGGCATCCTCTCGGCCGTGGCCGCCATCCTGCTGAGCTTCATCCCTTGCGTGGGCACGCTGGCCTCGATGTTCCTGAGCTATTCGCTGCAGGCCCTGCTGATGTTCGGCCTGTTCCTGATCGTGGACAAGAAGATGGAGTTTTGGGCGGCGTCCATGGAAAGTATCAACATCGTCAAAACCAATTTCTGGCCGTTCCTGGGCTTTGCCATTGTTTGCTCGATCATCTCGTCGCTGGGCGCCATTGCCTGCGGCATCGGCGTCATCCTGACGGCGCCCATCTACTACGCCGCCATGGCCGTGGCCTACCGCGACGTGATGGCCGCGCGGGCCGCCGGCGGGCCAGTGATCGACGTGCCGGCCACGGAAGTTCCGCCGGCCCCGCCACCCCCGCCGATGACCCCGCCGCCCCCACCGGCTGTCCCGCCCGTCGCGGGCTGATGGGCAGCGCCTGGCTTAACGCGGACCGCCCGCGGTACGCGCAGGTCCTGGTGGCCCATCTGCCATGGGCCGCGGTGTGCGGCGCGGTACTGGCCGTGGCCGCGTTTGTGCCGCCGGCTTGGGTCCCGGTCCGCGCCTGCACGTTCCTGTGGCTGACCGGCTACCCGTGCCTGTTTTGCGGCGCGAGCCGCGCGTTCCGGTCCATGGCCCATGGCGACTGGGACGCAGCGCTTACCAACTCCCCGTTTGCGGCGGCGCTGTTCGTGGTCGTGGCGCTGGTTTTCCTGTGGAACGTCATCGCTTTGCTGGCTGGCGTGCGGCTGCGGCCAGGCCAGCGCCTGCGTTTCTGGCAAGGACGAGTTCTCGTGGTGGTCCTCGTCCTCGGCGGGTTGGTCCTGGCCAACTGGGGGTACCGGCTCGCCATGGGGTTCAAATAAGCCGCGCGCCTTCGTTGTCGCGATCTTGGTTTGGATCGTTGTCGTTGTCGTGATCGTTGTCGTTGTCGTGATCTTGGTTTGGATCGTTGTCGTGATCGAGAAATCTGGGTCCCGATCGTTATCGTTGTCGTGATCGTGATCGTTGTCGTAATCGAGATCGGAATCGTTGTCGTAATCGAGATCGGAACCAGATCGAGAAGAAATTACGATTACGAACACGACTACGACAACGAACAGGAATTCGACAACGAACACGACTACGATCACGACAACGATCACGACAACGAGTACGAGTACGAAAACGAGTACGAAAACCAACAGAAATTCGACAACGATCACGAGTACGACAACGAATGCAAAGAAATGGACTACGACCGCGCCAGCCGACGTTCCCGCACCCAGCAGTAGAGCACCGGCGCAAGGAACATGGTCATCACCTCGGCCAGCATGCCACCGAACGACGGCAGGGACATGGGCACCATGAGGTCCGCGCCGCGGCCGGTGGAAGTCAAGACTGGCAACAGCGCCAGCACCGTGGTGGCGGTGGTCATCAGGCAGGCTTGTGCCCGCCGCTGGCCCGCGTACACCGTGGCCTCGCGGATATCCGCCACGGTCTTGGGCTGCGCGCCCTTGAACCGCTGGTCAAGATAGGTGCAGATCACCACGGCATCGTCGGAAGCGATCCCGAACAGCGCCAGGAATCCGACCCAGATGGCGATGCTCATGTTGACCGGGTGGACCTGGAACATCTGCCGCAGGTTGACTCCCAAGACAGAAAAATCGAGGAACCACGGCTGTCCATAAAGCCAGAGGTACACCAATCCCCCGCCCCAGCAGACAAAGATGGTCGAGAACACCAGCCCTGTAGTGACCACGGACCGGAACTGGAAATAGATCAGCATGAAGATGATGAACAGCGTGAGCGGCAGGATCACGGACAGGGTCTTTTGCGCGTGGATCTGGTTCTCGTAGCTGCCGGCAAAGTGATACGTAACGCCCGGCGGCAACTGCAGCTCGCCGCTGCGGCGCTTGGCGTCCAGGTACTGCTGGCAGGCTTCGACCACGTCCACCTCGGCGAACCCCGGCCGCTTGTCGAACAGCACGTAGCTGATCAGGAACGTGTCCTCGCTCTTGATCGCTTCCGGCCCGCGCACGTAGCGGATATCCGCCAGCTGGGTCAGCGGCACCTGGGCGCCGTCCATGGCCGGCACCAGGATCCGGGCCAGGGCCTCGATGCGGTCGCGCAACTCGCGCAGGTAGCGCACGCGCACCGGGAACCGCTTGCGGCCCTCGACGGTCCGGGTGAGGGTCACGCCGCCCACGGCCACCTCGATCACGTCCTGGACGTCCATGACGTTCAGCCCGTAGCGCGCAATGGCCGCGCGGTTGATATCGATCTCCAGGTACGGTTTGCCGACGATCCGGTCGGCAATCACCGCCGCCGGCTCCACCATGGGCACTTCCTTGAGGAACCGCTCGATGGCCAGGCCGGCGCGTTCGATGCTGTCCAGGTCCGGGCCCTTGACCTTGACGCCCATGGGCGCGCGCATGCCGCTTTGCAGCATGACGAGGCGCGCCGCGATCGGTTGCAGGCGCGGGGCCGTGGTGCTGCCCGGCACCTGTGCGGCCCGGGTGATCTCCTGCCAGATATCGTCCGGCGATCGGATGCGGTCCCGCCACTGACGGTACGGCCGGCCGCGCGCGGCCGGAACCAGCTCACCGGCGCGCCGCACAAAGTCGCCGGTTTGCGGGTCCACCGCGAAGAGCTGGATCTTGCCGGACGCGTCCGTGGCAAACTCGGGCTTGTAGGAGATGACCGTCTCGATCATGTTGACCGGCGCCGGGTCCAGGGCGGTATCCGCGCGGCCGATCTTGCCGACCACGGACTCCACCTCCGGGATGGTGCGGATGGCCATGTCCTGCTTGGCAATTACGTCCAGGGCCTCGCCGATCGAGGCGTGGGGCATGGTCGTGGGCATGTAGAGAAACGAGCCTTCGTCCAGGGGCGGCATGAACTCCCGGCCGAATCCCGGGAACTTGTGGACCACCGCCGACCACGGGCGCGACTGGGTGATGGATTCGGGCGCGATCCCCAGCTTGCCGGCCGCGGCCGGAATAAACCCGAGCAGGCGCGGCGCGCCCAGCAACGCCAGGTACCCGATCACAATGGTCAACAGCGGCAGGACCAGGAACGCAAACTTGTGGACCAGGCACCAGCGCAGGATGCGGCTGTACTGGCGGCCGATCACGTAGTACAGCACTTGGAACGATCCAATCAGCAAAGCCACCATGGCCAGGTTGCGCCAGAACCCCTGGCCCGGCCCCAGCGGGGTCCAGTGCCCGGTCAGCAGCACGCCGACCAGGCCCACCGCCAGCGCGTTGGCCAGCCACGGCAGGCGCGTCCGCAGCTTGGGCGGGGCCAGCGGCGCCAGGCCCTGGTACAGCCCGATCGCAACCAGCGTCCAACCCGCGGTCCACCATCCGAAAGCCAGTCCTAGCGCCAGGCCGACGGCGACCAGGCCGGCGGCCAGCGCGCGCCGCGCCGCAGGCCGCGGGGCGCGGCCCGCGAGGATCAAGTGCGCGGCGGCCGGCACCACGGTGATCCCCACGATGACCGAGCCGATCAGGCAGAAGGTTTTGGTGAACGCCAGCGGCTGGAACAGCCGGCCTTCCGCGCCGGTCATGACAAAGACCGGCAGGAACCCGACCACGGTGGTGGCAATGGCCGTCAGGATGGCGCCCCCCACCTCGCTGGCGGCGCGGTACACGATCTCCAGGCGGTTCTCGTCCGGCCGCGCGCCGGCCAGGTGCTGGACGATGTTCTGGGACATGATAATGCCCATGTCCACGATCGTGCCGATCGCGATGGCAATGCCGGAGAGCGACACCAGGTTGGCCTCCACGCCAAACAGTTTCATGGCAATGAAGGCCAGGAACACGGCCAGCGGCATCACGCAACTGATCAGGAGCGACATGCCCAACCGGCCCGCCATCAGGATGATCACGATCGTCGTGATCAGCACCTGCTCGTACAGCGCGGAGTTGAGCGTGCCCAGCGTCTCCTGGATCAGGCCAGTGCGGTCATAAAATGGCACGATGGTTACTTGGCTGAGGGTAACTCCCGCCGGCCACGCCGTCCGCGGGTGCGACCGCAGCCAGGCCAGCCAGGCCGGCTGATCCAACGCCGCGCCCGCGAACGCCGTGAACCCGTTTTGCGCGGCAAACGCCTCCAGCGCGGCGCGCGAGGTGACCGTGTAATCGGCCACGGCCTTGGCCGGCAGCGCCGGCGCGATCTCGGCGATCCGCGCCTTCACGTTTTTGATGGCGGCCAGGGGGTTGTAGCCGTTGCGCACCACCACCACGCCCCCCACGGCTTCCGCGCCCTCCTTGTCCAGGGCGCCTTCGCGCATGGCCGGCCCGAGCGTCACGCGCGCCACGTGGCGGACGAGCACGGGCACGTTGTCGGTGACCTTGACCACGGCCTGTTCCAGGTCGCCGGCATTGCGCAGGAACCCGCGGGCGCGGATGAGGTACTCCACGCGGTTAAGCTCGATCTGCCGGGCGCCCACGTCCAGGTTGGATTTGCGGACCGCCGCGAACACGTCCTCCAGGGTCACGTTGTACGCCCGCATGGCGTCAGGATCCACGTCCACCTGGTATTCCTGCACGAACCCGCCCACAGCCGCGACCTCGGTAATGCCTTCGGCCGCCTGCAGGTGGTAGCGCACGGTCCAGTCCTGGATCGTGCGCAGTTCCGCCAGGTCCCAGCCGCCAACGGGCCGGCCGTCCGGGTCGCGGCCTTCGAGCGTGTACCAGAAAATCTGGCCCAGGGCGGTCGCGAAGGGACCGAGCGCGGGTTTCACGTCGGCCGGCAACGTGCCAGACGGCAGGCCGTTGAGCCGCGCGATGATCCGGTTCTGCGCCGCCTCGAACGGCACCCCCTCCTCGAAGATGATGTAGATCATCGAGAAGCCGAACATCGAGTAGCTGCGCACGGTCTTGACGCCCGGGATGCCCAGCAGGGACACCGTGAGCGGGTACGTCACCTGGTCGTCCACGTCCCGAGGGGAGCGGCCCATCCATTCCGTGAACACGATCTGCTGGTTCTCGCCGATATCCGGGATGGCATCCACGGCCACGGGGTGGCGCGGCAGCCACGGCAGGTTCCAGTCAAACGGCGCGACCATCACGCCCCAGGCCACGACGAACAGGACCAGCAGCGCCACCACCAGCTTCTGCTCAAGACAAAAGCGGATCACCCGGTCCACGATCGTCGGGCTGGACCCCGGCGCGGGATCACCGATCATTTCAACACCTCGGGCTCCACGCCCGCAGCGCGCATCTTTTTCAAGAACGTCTCGGCATCTTTCAGGAAGGGCTCCTTGCAGGCCGGACAACAGAAATACACGCGCAGGCCGTTATAGTCGGCGTAGTAGTCCTTGTTGATCGCGCCGCCCATGACCGGGCACAGCGCCTGGGGCACACCGGCCCCGCCCTGCTCAGGGCCAGGCTCCACAGCGGCGGGCGGCGGCTCCGCGGGCTGCATCATGCTGGGCCGGCCTTCAATCTGCAGAGCGCTGTCGATCTTGAAGGCGCCGCGCGTGACGACCAACTCCCCTTCCGCCAGCCCGCCCCGCACCACGTAGAAATCGCCCGCGCGCGGCCCCAGGCTGATCTCCCGGCCTTCGAAGCGGCCGGCGGCGCCGGGCAGGGCCACGTACACCACCGCGCGGGTACCTGTGACCAGCGGGGCGGAAGCGGGGATCACCAGCGGCACGGAGGCGGCCGCCGCCCGCGCGCCATAGGCCGTGTCCGCGGCCGGCACCAGCGGCATCTGGCAGATGCGGCAGGTCCCGGCGGCCGATTCCAGGACTTCCGGGTGCATGGGACAGATCCAGCGGCCGGACAAGTCCGTGGGCAAGGCGATGCCATCCGCGGCCACGCGGGCCTTGATCCGCGCGTGCACAAACATCCCCGGCTTGAGCCGGCCGGCCGGGTTCTCGGCATTGACCCGCACGCCCACCGTGCGCGTCATGGGGTCGAGCACGGGATTAATGAACACGACCGTGCCACGGAACGTTTCGCCGGGGTACGCTTCCGCCGCGAACTCGACCGGCTGGCCGTACCGCACCCACGCCAGGTCCGACTCGTAGGCCTGCAGGTTGACCCACACGGCGCTCAGGTCCGCGACCGTGAACAGGCGCATGCCCGGCTCCACGTACAGGCCCTCCAGGGCTTCCTTCTCCACCACAACGCCACCGATGGGCGCATAGAACGTCAAATGGTCCTGCGTTTTGTCGCTGCGCTCGATGTCCGCGATCTGCTCCGGGGTCAGCCCCCACAGGCGCAGCTTGTCCCGCGCGGCCTGGATGAACGCCTGCGAAGCGTCACGGCCCGCGCCCGTCTCCGGCGCGGCCCGGATCGCCTGGCGCAGTTCCTGTTGAGCGGAAATCAGCTCGGGGCTGTAAAGGTCCGCCAGGTGTTCGCCCGGCTTGACCGGCGTGCCGGTGACGTTGGCGTACAAGCGGTCGATGCGGCCCGGGAACCGCGCCGTGATGTAGGCAAGCCGGGTTTCATCGAACCCGACCTTGCCGACCATGGGCACCTCCACGTCCACCCAGCGGCGTTCCACCGGCGCAGTTTCCACCTCGGCCAGGGCTTGCGCGGTAGCCGACAGGGTTAACGTGCGCGGGCCATCGTCAGCCGCACCGGCCTCCGGCCCGCCGGCCGGGATCAGGTCCATGCCGCAAAGCGGGCACAGGCCGGGCTTGGGCTGGCGGATCTGCGGGTGCATGGAGCAGGTCCAAATCTGCGCCTGCTGGACCGTGGCGGCCGCAGGCGCCGCAGGCGCGGCAGGCTGGGGGTGCTGGCAGCCGCGGCCGAGCATCCAGCCCGCGGCCAGGGCCACGATCGCGGTGACGAGCAGCATTCTTTTCATGTTAAACCTCATCATGGAGGTGAATCATCCGGCTCCCCGCCCACCGCCCAGTCGAGCCGCGCCTGCTGCATGCCGACCTCGCCGGCCGCCATGACCCGCATCAGGCGCGCATTCAAGAGGAACCGCTCGCTCTCGAGCAAGTCCATGAAATCCACTTTGCCGTCGCGGTATCCGGCCTCGTTGGACTGGTACCGCGCTTCCGCCTGGGGCAACAGGTCCCGGTCATACAGGGCCAGGGTATCCCGGGCCGCGCGCAGCCGGGCCCAGGCCGCGCGCACGTCATACTCGACGTCGCGCCGGGCCGCCTCGATCGCGGACTGGCCGGCGGCGATGCGGCGCTCGGCCTCGATCACGCCGGCGGCATTCTTCGGGTACCACACCGGCAGATCCAGGCCCACCATGAACATGGCCATGTTGTCGCCGGCCGTGACCTGGCGGTACTCGAACCCCACGGCGAAATCCGGAAGGTATTCCTGGCGCATGAGCGTGTGCTGGGCCGTGCCGCGCGCCACCTGCGCCCCGGCCGCCTTGATTTCCGGACGGTTGGCTTGCGCCGCGGCCAGCAGCGGATCGAGGTCTTCCGCGGGCGCGGGGACCGGAGCCGCCACGACCAGCGCCAGGGGCTCGGTGGACGGGCGGTTCCGCAGCGCGTTCAGCCGGGTCTGGGCAACCTCTGCCCGGGCGCGCCATTCCAACTGGCGGGCCTGCCGCATGGGCAGCTCGCTCCGGGCCATGGCCACGTCCGGCTGATCCGCGCCGCCGGTGGCGTACCGGGTTTGAACCACCTGGACCATCTGGTTCAACGCCGCCATGTCCTCTTCCAGGATGGCCATCGACTGGCGCGCCATGCCCAGCTCGTAATACATCTCGCGCACCATCCGCGCCACCTCGCGGCGCATGTCGGCATACTCCCCCTGCGCCCCGGCCGCGTCCTGCTCCGCCATCCGCGCCCGCAGACCGGGCTTGGACGGCCAGGGGATGACCTGTTCCACCTCGTAGCGCTGCTCGTCGGTGCCGGGGAAACGGTTGGCGGTGTCCATGCCCTTGTAAAAGACCATGGGGTTGGGCCAGGCCCGCTGCTGCGCGGGCATCGCCTGCATCGCCTCCCACCCGGCGCGCAACGCCGCGAGCTGCGGATTATCCTGCAGCGCCTCGGCCACCAACTGGTCCACGCTCACGGCGGCCGGCGCACTCGCCGCAAAAACCCAAGCGCCAGGGATCGTCGTCAGGATGAACAGGACGGTCAGGACACCGTACAAGAGATCCTCCTCTACTCTGCCGCCGCTCCCGGATCAAAGCCCGGCACGGGGTCCACGTCCGGAGCCAGGTCCAGCGTGACGCCCTCGGCTTCGAGCTGGGCAATGTACTTGGCGGGATCCTTGTTGAATTCAGCCAGGCAGGCCGGGCAGCAGAAGTACACCCGTTTGCCCTGGGCATCCGTATACACCTCGGGGTTGATTGGGCCGGCCATAATCGGGCAGATGGTCTGCTTCTTGATTTCCACGGTGGCAGGCGCCGCATCCTGGGCGACAACATTTCCGATGCACACCATCCACGCTGCCGCTACCAAGGCCATGATGATCATCTTCTTCATAGGGTCCTCCATTGGTTAGTGCGACCTTGAGCGCAAGCTATCACACAACTCGAACCAAGGCCAGCATTCAAATCAGATGTCAACCGCCAAGCCATCCTGCGGCACGAACACTCCGGATGGCAGTTCCGCCTGGGTGGCGGCATGCTCCAGCTTGTGGCACAGGTGGGTGATGTAGGAAACGCCGGCGCCAATCTCGCGCAGCACGGCCAGGCTTTGCGCCAGGGTGAAGTGGGTCGGATGCGGCTCCTTGCGCAGCGCGTCCAGGATCATCACGTCCACGCCGCGCAACTGGTCAACGACCACTGAATCCATGCCGCTACAGTCCGGCACATACCCGAGCCGCCGCCCGCCTTCCTCGATGAGGTAGCCATAAATCTCCCGCTGACCGTGCCGCACTGGCAAGGGCGTGACCATCAGGCCGGGCAGCTCAAACGCCGCGGTGACCGGCCGGAACTCGACGCGCAGTACGGACGCGCCGGTGGGGTGTTGCTGGTCCACGTAGGAGAAAATATCCGCCATGCGCTGCAGCGCGTCAGGCATGCCGTAGATCGGGATGGGCGCCTTCTGGAGCTGGAAAAACCGCCGCAGGTCGTCGAACCCGAAAATGTGGTCCGCGTGGGTGTGGGTGATCAGCACGGCGTCCACCCGCCGGATCTGGGCGCGCAAGGCTTGGGTGCGCAGGTCGGGCGTGGTGTCGATGAGCACCTGGCTGGCGGCGCCCTGGACCAGCAGGCTGGCCCGTAGCCGCTGGTTGCGGGGATCCGGCGAGGTGCACACGGGACAGTCGCAGGCTATCAGCGGCACCCCATGCGACGTGCCGGTGCCGAGAAACACCGCTTTCATGGCAGCATCCCGACGCGGAAGTACGCCTCGGTCGCCGCGGCTGATCCGGAGTAGGTGTTGGTGGCCAGCGGGAAAACCAGGTTGCCGCGGTTGGTGAAAACGCACTGCCAGTTACCGGCGCCCCGCAGGCTGGTCGCGCGGTAAACGCAGTAGTCCTTGCCCTGGCAGGCCGGCCAGGCCACCGTGAAACTGCCCGCGCCCAGCGCGGGCTGCGCGGCAAAACAGGAGGCGGCGCTGATGGGGCTGGTGCCGGCGCGATACTCGTCCCATTGCGTGGCGCCGTCCAGGTCCGCGTCGCCGCCCGCGCCGTCCGCGCCGGCGGCGGAATCAGGGTTGGAGCCGAACTCGTCCTCCCAGGCGTTGGGCAGGCCGTCGCCGTCGCGGTCCGGATCAGCGGCATCGTTGATGCCATCGCGATCGCGGTCGCCGGGATCAAGGCGCACGTATTCCGCGGGGCCGAGCAAGTTGCCGTCGCCGTTGCCTTCGGGCGCCTGGGCCACGGCGTACAAAATGCCCCCATCCGCGCTGTCGAACGGCGCCGCGGCCAGGTAGATGGCGCTGGTGAAGCCGGCGCCGCGGATCGCGGCCAGGTCCAGCACGCCTTCCAGGTACCCGCCGTTCTGGTAATAGGTGCTTTTACGCGCCTGGCCGGTGTCCGTGATCTCGCTGCCGGCCGCGTTGAACCAGCCGCAATAATCGATGCTGTTCTCATCCGCGAGATAGGCCAGCCACCGCGACACCTGGCCGGCCTTGGCCCAGGGCGCGGCCACGGCGTCGTTCGGGTCAGCGGCCACGAAAATGAAATGGTCGCTGCCTTCGCCGGCATCCTGGGTGGCCACGTACAGGTACCGGCCGTCGAAACGATAATAGAGGTCCAACCCATGCGCCGCCACGCGGGTGGCGGGATAATCGAGGATGCCGTCCATCGCATAATTCCGGATATCGGTCGGGTTTTGCGTGTCGCCGGCCGTGTCGGGCCGGGTTTCGCCGCCATCGGCCACGCCGTCGCCGTCGAGATCTTCCTGGCCGTCGAGCAGGCCGTCGTCGTCCGTGTCCGGGTCCGTGGCCAGGGACAACGTGGAGTTGGTTTCCAGGCGGTCCGGCAACCCGTCGCGATCAAAGTCCGCGGGCCAGTCCGGGAACACGAGCGCCGCCAGCACCGGGTAATGATCCGAGGGATAGATGTTGGTGGTGGCGTGCGTGCTGAGGTTGGTGCTGATCCAGGAGTTGGTGATGATCAGCGCCTGGGTGGCCGCAAAGCCGCCGCGGTGCAGGATCCAGTCGATGCGCGAACTGGCGGACACGCGGCCGCCGTTGTACCCGTGAATCGTGCCGGAATAGGTCCAGTTGGTGTACACCTGGAAGTAGCTGTCCGTGAAGTCACCGGCCAGCCCCCGGTACGTGTAAGCGCCGGTAAACATGGCCCAGTCGTCGTTGGCCTGGGTGCTGTTGTAATCGCCTACCACGATGGCCAGCGGCGACATGGGCCGGCGGCCGGCGCGCGTCCGGGCGTCGTCGATGATCAGGTACGCGCTTTCGAGCTGCGGCGTGTTGTTGAAATCAAAATGCGTGGTGTAGAAAAAGAACTCGGCGCCGGTGGCCCGCCACTGGAAATGGCCCCAGAGTGACAGCCGCGGGAACGCCATGCCCATGCCGGAGAAAAATGCGTACGGATAGAAATTGCTGCCCACGGGATTGTTCCAGTACCCGCCGCCCGGGCTCATGCCCAGGGAGAACGCGCCCCGGTCCAGCAGCGCCAGCTTGTTGGTGTTGTAGGCGAAGGCCGCGTGTTCCGTGCCCGCGCCGCCGCTGGGGAGTTGCTGCTGGATGGCGTACGCTGCGGGCAGGTTGGTGCGCAGGTAGTCCAGCTGCACGGCTTCGCCCTCCTGCATGCCCACCAGGTCCGGCTGGTACATGGAAATCAGGCGCGCGGACACCTGCCGCCGCTGCGGGGCAAAGTTGGGGCTGTCCCACTGCTTCCACGAGCCCTGGTCTTCGGCCGCAGCCGCGTAGCGGAGGTTGAAGGTCATCACCTTCATCGCGTCGCCCGCGGCCGGCATGGCCAGGGCCAGGCAAACAATCGCCGCCAGCGGCCAACCCAGGCCTGCGGATTTCAAGCGCCGTTGCATGTAGAAAAAATACCCATGATCCGAGCCATGGTCAAGGCGAGCGCGCAACCCGAACCCGCGGCCGGCGAACAGGCTGCGGAGAGTTTTCCAATGTTTGGAAAAACACGGTCTGGATTTTCCAATGTTTGGAAAAAGCAGCCGCAAAGTTTCCAATGTTTGGAAAAACGGGTTTTCCGGCGATCCCCACCGCCCGGCCGTTGCCCCCCCCTGCCCCGATCAAGTCTGCAGGTGGGTGCGTTCGAGCATGTCTTCGAGCTGTTTCTTGACCGTTTGTTCCTGGGGCTCGGACAGCTTCAGGATGTCGCGCAGGCCCAGGGCCAGGTGGGGGATGTAGAGCTCGATATAAGATCGCTTGCGATCCGCCTCGGCCTGGCGGTGCTTGCGGCTGAGGTACACGGACAGCCGGCGGCCGCACTCCTGCAACGCGAAAGTGAACTCGCGCTCGATTTCCGGGTAATGCGCCACGGCTTCCTTGCTCTCGCTGGTGAACGGCACCCAGACACTGGCCATGTGCATGGCCAGGACCATGGGGCCCACGGGCAGGGCGTTCTTGGGCTGGGCCAGGCCGTAGGCCTTCCAGTTGACGCCGATCACCGCGCGGGTCATGATGCAGGCGCCGCCCATGTAGAGCAAGGGCACGCGGTTGGCGATCCGCATCAGGCGGATGGGTTCCTCGGCGCCCAGCTCCGCGTTGACGCCGGGCTTGGCGTACGCCAGGGCCACCTCCACCTGGAACGGGTTGCCGCGGTAGACCGTGGGGCTGCGCGTGACCGACGTGTAAAAATCGGCGGCGATTTCTTTTTGCAGGCCGGCGACCATCTGTTCCTCGCCGATCGGCGCCAGGCAATCGGTGGGCGGCCGCATGAGCTTGGTGTCCTGGATCGCCTTGAACAACGCCTCCGCCTCGGTGTGCGCCACGCGCGCCGGCCGCGCCGCCGGGTCCACGCCCGCGCGCTGGCACATCTCCTGCGCGGTCTTGGTGCTGACCCGCGAAAAGTCCTGGGCCAGGGCCGAGCGCACGGTGCGCGCCGGGGTGTCCTTGAGCATCTGCATCAGCACCCCGAGCTCCACGCCGTGGGGGTGGGGCTTGATTTCGCGGGCCGGCGGCGGCACCTGGGTCACGGCCCGCTGGAACGTGGTCCAGGGAGTCTCCGGGGCCGGCGCCGCACCCGCCGCGGGCGTGTCCCGGGCCGCCGGCATCAAGGTCACGCGGCAATGGAGCTGCAGGTGGGGGTTCACGATGGCGCATTGCTTGAGGTATTCGTCCACCGAGAGCCGGCCGCGGACATAGGCGGCCTCCATCTCGATCTCCACGCAGGTTCCGTGCGCGGACACCGCGGACTGGGCGCCGGGTGGCGCGTCCGGCGGCAGGGGGAACGTCGGCCGCCAGTCCACTTCCTCGTCCTTGATCACCGTGGGCTTGTTGGTGCGGGTGTCGAGCTGGATCTCCATGCGGTGCGCCAGGTCCCGGCCGCGGATGCGCGAGTACACGCGCGTGGCGCTGCCGGTGGTGAGCTGGCCGTACATGCCGGCGGCGCTGATGCCGATGCCCTGCTGGCCGCGCGCCATGCGCAGGCGGTGAAACTTGGACCCGTACAGCAGCTTGCCGAAAATCTTGGGAATCTGGTTCTTGACGATGCCCGGCCCGTTGTCCAGCACGGACACGCAGAACCGGGTGGCGGCCGACTGGGTCACTTCCACCCGGATCTCGGGCAGGATCCCGGCTTCCTCGCAGGCGTCCAGCGAGTTGTCCACGGCCTCTTTGACAGCGGTCAGCAAGGCTTTGCGCGGGCTGTCGAACCCCAGCAGGTGGCGGTTCTTGAGGAAGAACTCGGACACGGAAATATCGCGTTGCCGGGCCGCCATGGACTCGGCGGTTTCGCGGCCCGCGGCCGCAGCTTGGTTGCCTTTATTCATTGCCGGTCACCTGATTGCATTTCCCTGGGTGCGCTAAAAAATGCCTTGCGTTTAAGCATGCTCTCAGGGAAGAGTCAATGCAGAAACCGCGCGGCGTTTGACGCGGTGCGGCCGACGAGGTAAGTATATAGTATGATGCGTGTGCAATCGTTGAGCGTGCGGAAGGCGGCGGCCCGGAGCCCGGCATGGGTCGGCTTGGCGCTGGCGTTGCTGGCCGCAGGTGCAGGCAGCGGGCAGATCCTGCAACTCGGTCCGCCGCCGGAAGCGCCGGCCGGGCCGGCACGCGCAACCACGCATGCTCCGCGCCGGGCACAAGCAAGCTTGGTGGTAACCCCCGCGACCCGCGAAGCCTCGCGCCAGTTTTATTTCCAGAACTTCCGCGAAGACACGCCGGCGCCGGTCTGGTCCGGCAACCTGGCGGCTTGCGTGCCGGGTTCCATGCCCGCGGATTTTTTGGAATCGACGCGGCGGCAAATCAACTATTACCGCGCCATGTCCGGGATGCCGGCCGATATCAGCTTCGATCCCAACAAGACGTACTACTGCCAGCAAGCGGCGCTCATGATGGTCCGCAACAAGCAGCTCAGCCACAGCCCCACGCCCGACTGGCTGTGCTACACGGTGGAGGGCTCCAACGCGGCGCACAACTCGAATCTCGTCATGTCCTACGGCGCATCCTGGATCGGCTGGCGCGGGATCAGCGAACAGATGCGGGAGCCGGGGGACATCAACTATTACGTCGGCCACCGGCGCTGGCTGCTATACCCGCAAACCGAAGTCATGGGCGAGGGCGACATCCCGGAGCGGGCCCCCTCCCCGGCCGCCCAGGTGACCTGGGTGATTGATTACGATCACTACGGCGATCCGCGGCCGGCCTGCCGCGACGATTTCGTTGCCTGGCCGCCGCCAGGTTATGTGCCGTACCAGACGGTGTTCCCGCGCTGGTCGCTGTCCCTGCCGGACGGGCGCTTCGCGGACGCGGTGATCACCATGGTCGACCAGAACGGCCAGGCGTTGCCGGTCAAGAAAGAAGAAGTGCTCAACGGGTACGGCGAAAACACGCTCGTGTGGATCCCCAACAATATGAGCGAGGACGACCACTGGCCCCGGCCCCGGGCCGACACGCCCTACCATGTGACCATTGCCAACGTGACCGTCAACGGCACCAACCGCCTGTTCCAGTACACGGTGACCGTGTACGATCCGGCCTACACGCTCACCATCGCGCCCACGGCGGCCACGTTCCAGGCCGCGGGCGGGACCGGCGTGATCAGCGTCGCCAGCAGCACGAACTACGGCTGGACGGCCTACAGCCTGGACACTTGGATCACGGTCACCGCGGGCCAGACCGGCACGGGCATGGGCACGGTCAGGTACACGGTGGCGGCCAATCCCGTCCCCACGCCGCGACGCGGCGTCATCTCGGCGGCCGGTGCCCATTTTGTGATCGACCAGGAAGGCACGGACGATGCCGCCTGGCTGCTGCCCCTGATCCCCGCGTTGAAAAAACCCAAGCGCTGACCGCCGGAGAATATTTGATTTTCCCAGGCCAGTCGCTATCATGAGCCCATGTCAGCTACAAGACGACCGATGATGTGCACCGTGGGTTCCGGCATCCTGGCCGCAGCGCTGGCCCTGCTGCTGGGGTTGGGTTGCGGCGGCGGCGGGGGCGGCGATGACCCGGAAGGGATCCAGGTCGGCGGCGACTGGAACGGATCCACCAGCGTCGGGTCCAAAATCACCATGACCCTGGTGCAATCCAACGTGAGCGTCCAGGGATACTCGACGTACAACGGCATGTACGGGGTGGTGGCCGGGTCGCTCAACAGCAACGTGTTTTCCTTCACCACCATCTGGCCGGGCAACAGCCATTCGTCGGGATTCCTGACCGTGATTGACAATGCCATGGCGGGCAGCTACGAAGAAAACGGCCAGGTGGTCATGCTCATCCTGCAGCGCGGCGGATAATGGGCGCGCGACCAGCGATCGCGGCGCCGGGCTTGAACCGAGGGGAGCTATCATGAACCCGATCCTGACCCGCATCTTGAAAATCACCGTGCCGGCCGAAATCCGGGCCCGGCCCGCGGACCAGTGCAACCCCGCGTTTGACCTTTCTTTTCAGGCGGACGGGTTCGTGCCGTTCCCGCAAATCATCATCCGCGGTGGCGGGCGCGAGTTCATCTACAACTGCGGCGATGTCCGGCGGCAGGACGATGAAACCTACCACGCCGCGGTTCCGGCCGGGATCCTGCCCGTGGGCCAGTACCAGGCCCAGGCCGAGGGCTGCCGCCAGGCGGACATCGGCCGCGCCGGCAGCCACGACTGGATCAAGTTTTTCATGGACTTCCATGTGCTCCCGCCCGCCGCCGGCGCCGTGGTGGCCGCCGGCCCCGGGACAGCGCCGGACATGAAGATTTATTTCGGCATTCACAAGCACATGCACCAACCTTATTACCGGGCCGCGGACCCGGGCTACTGGGACGGCGAAAAAGACGGCATTTTCGGCCAGCGCAGCGGCGCGTACACCCGCTATGTTCCCGCCGCCATCCGCCACTACGCTGCGGGCCAGTTGCCACACGCCGGGCTCAGCACCAGTTGGAGCGGATCGCTGATCGAACAGCTCAACCGCTGCCAGCGGGAGGGGCTGGGCGGCGGGGCGTTTGCCGGCTGGGCCGATGACCTGCGCGCCGCGGCCATGGAGCGCACCGCGCTCGGCCACCCGCGCCTCGATTTCAGCGCGTTCGGTTTCTGCCACCCGCTCCTGCCGCTGATCCCGGCGCGCGACATCGTGCGCCAGATCTTGCGCCACCGCGACCTGGTCCGGGAAACGTTTGGCTGCGAAGCCGCGCGGTTCCTGTTCCCGCCGGAAACCGCGTTCCACGTGCGGATGATCCCGGCCCTGCTGGAGGCAGGCGTGGACGCGGTCATCTACGACAGCATCCACCGTTACCGCACCTGCCGCGACTACCCGTACGGCGGCACGGCCGAGGGCATGCTGCCGCCCAATCCCGCGGAGCAGGAAAATCCGCCCATGGCCGACTGGACCTGGATTCAGAATGTCTGGTCCGGGTCCAAGATCAGTCCCGGGCTGCTGCGGCCGGAATACATCAAGTACGTGGATCCCGAGGGCCGGGACTACCGGATCATCGGCATCCCGGCCGAGCGCTACATCGGTAACGAGGACGCCCGCGGCGGGTTCGGCGCGTTGCAATACCCGTACGTGTTCGAGCAGCTCTACCGCAACCTCCAGCAGCACGGCCCCTACGATCCGCAGCATCCGCCCTTTTTCCTGCTGCATTCCGACGGCGACAACTACGGCGGCGGCACGGACGCCTATTACATGCACAACACCGCCCGCCTCGTGGAGTGGCTGAGCTCCGACCCGCGTTTCGAGCTCACGACCGCCCGCGACTACCTGGATCGGTTCCCGCCGGATCCCGCCCGCGCCGTGCACGTGGAGCCCGGCGCCTGGAGCGGCGCGGACAACGGCGACCCCCAGTTCCACAAATGGTTCAGCCGCTACACCGAGCCCTACTCGCCCGACCTCAACTCCTGGGCCGTGCTCACCGCGCTGCAGAACATCGTCCACGCCCTCGAAGACGCCGGCGCGCGGATCCCGGCCGCGGTGGAGCGCCTGCTGCTGACCGCGGAAACCAGTTGCTACTGGTACTGGACCGGCCAGACCCTGTGGGACCAGCAGGTGACCGAGGCCGCCAACGCCGCCCTCGGCCTGGCCCGCGGCGCGCTGGACGACCTGGTCCGGGCCGGGCGCGACCGCACGCCGCCCACCATTTTCCCGCCGTGGGTGATCCCCGAGAACCCGGGCGGCAAGACCTGGGGCCAGGGCGGGCTGCAGAATGCGGCGCGCGACGCCACCGCGCATACGTTCGTGTACGACGTGGCCGGGCTGCGCCGGGTCGAGATCGTGCTGCGCGCCGGGGGTGGCGAGCAGCGCCTGGCGATGACCGACCATGGCGACTATCCCTGCCAGACCGGCGCGCAAGCCACGGCCCGCCACTACACGTGCGCGCTGCCGGCGGGCCTGGGCGATGTCCGTTACTATATTGAAGCCGAGGATGGCGGCGGGCGCGTGGCGCGCGGCGCGCTGGAGCGCATCTGCCTCGCGTGATGATGAACGCCGCGCCCCCCCCCACCTTGCATCCTCCTCGCCATCGCGATCGTAGTCTTGGTCGTAGTCGTTGTCGTGATCGTTGTCGTGTTCGTTGTCGTGATCGTAGTCGTAATCGTTGTCGTTGTCGTGATCGTGTTCGTAATCGCGATCGTTTATCTCTCGCCATCGCCGGCGATCTCAGCCTGACTGGATGGGCGCAGGCCGAGCCTGTTCAAACCACCCCGGCCGTTGGCCACCCCTCCTTGAAAAGGAGGGGAGCCGGAGAAAAGATCAGCACCTGCTGTTCTGGAACTTCATCCTTCATCCTTTATCCTTTATCCTTTTCTTCAACCACCCCGGCCGTTGGCCACCCCTCCTTGAAAAGGAGGGGAGCATTTAACGGATCAGGCGCCAGCAATGATGTCGTGCAGGCGTCCCCGCCTGCTTTCAACTTCCGATCACCTCCATGCCAACCGGATCAATACCTGCCAATGGGCGGTCGACGCCAGAACCATCCGGGCTCCCCTCCTTTTCAAGGAGGGGTGGCCGCAGGCCGGGGTGGTTTTTTTGGACCGCTTACATGAACACCGCGCCAGCCAAGCCGCGGATTGCGTTATGGTTCAAGTACGGACCCGCCGAGCATGCGGAGCTGTTCCACGTGCTGCCGGACCTGGTCCGGCGGCTGGCGGAGTTCGCGGAGGTGCATTATTTCGGCCTGCGCGGCCGCCATCCCGTGCCCGAAACCATCCGCACCCACGCCGTGATCCACCACCTGCCCTGGAGCGTGGACCGCACCAGCGGCCGCGACAAGCTCCTGAAATGGATCCTGTGGTACCTGTGCCTGCCGTACCTGGCGCTGCGCTGCCGGTTCATGGGCGTCCGGCTGCTTTTCATTGACGACTACCTGCCGCTCGGCGCGCCGCTGGCGCGGCTGCTGTACGGTCCCAACATCGCGGTGTTCGTGGCGGATTTTCTGCACGAGAGCTATGCCGAGCGCCATGCCTGGCTGAAGCCCGTGGTGCGGATCGTCAATGCGGCTGATCTTGCGGCGTGGCGCCGCCTGCCGCTGCTGTTCACCAAGGCGCCCAGCGCCAACCGCATCCTGGAAGAGCGCGGCGTGCCTGCGGAGCGGATCGTTACCGTGCCGGACCCGTGCGACTTCAACCTGTACCGGCCCGTGGACCGTGAAGCCGCCCGGCGCCAGTGGGGGTATGCGGCGGAGCACGTGGTGCTGGCCCATCACGGCATCCTGCACCCCAACAAGGGCAACGACCGCATCCTGCAATGGCTCGCGCCGCTCATGCAGACCCATCCCGGGCTGCGCTTCCTGCTGGTGGGGTCCGGCCCGGAACTGGACCGCCTGCAACGCCTGGCCGCGGACCTGGGCATCGCGGCCAAGGTCCGTTTCGCGGGCTGGCTGCCGCGCACCGAGGACGTCAACGTGGCGCTCAACGCGGCGGACATCGGGCTGGCCATGCGCACGGGATCGTTCTCCGACAACTTTCACCTCACCGGCGCGCTGGTGCACAGCCTCGCGGTTGGGCAACCAGTCATGGCCGCGCGCCTGGCCGGCATGGCGACCCTGGTGGCAGACGGCAAAAATGGATTCCTTTTCGATCCCCGGGATGGTAAGGAGTTCCAGGAAAAAATGGAACTGCTCATCACCAACCCGGCGCTGCGCGCGCAGATGGGCGCGGCGGCCCTGGCCACCGCGCGTGCCACGTTCGACATGGCCACCATCGTGGATACCTTGGTCAACGCCTTGAAGAACCACATCTGACGAGCCTCGAACCAGCGATGGACCCAAGCGCGCCCCACCCTCCCGTGACCATTGCCATTCCGGTCAAGTACTGGAACCAATGGGTCATTGAATCCGTCCAAGGCTGCCTCAAACTGGACTACCCGAGCTTCGAGGTGTGGTTGCTGCCGGATCATCCGCCGCCGGCCGAATACCAGCGCCAACTGGACGCATTGCAGGATCCGCGGATCAAGGTGGTTTATACCGGCCCGATGATCACGCCGCGCCAGCGCAACGTGGCGATCGAGAAAAGCCCCACGGACATCATCGCGTTCACCGACTCGGACGCGTACCCGCAGCCGGACTGGCTGTCCAAGGCCGTGCCGCTGCTGCAGGGCGATATTGGCGTCGTGGCCGGGCCCAACGTCACGCCGCCGGAAGACCCCCTGCCCTTCCGCGTGGCGGGCAACGTCATGCGCAGCCTGCTGGGGTTTGGCGGCGGCTACATCCGCCACACGCCCTGCCGCCGCCAGTTCGTCACCGAGATGCCCACCTGCAACATGGTGTTCCGCCGGATCCCGGGCGTGCTGCTGCCGGGCGACCTGTACACGGGCGACGACATGGTGTTCTGCGCCGACATCCGCGCGCATGGCAAAAAGATCCTCTACGATCCCGCGGTGGTCGTGTATCACCACCGGCGCCGCGTGTTCCGGCCGTTCCTGCGGCAGTTCTACCTGTACGGGCTCTACAAAGGCGGCCTGTTCCACTCGGCGCACGAGGTGGCCTACCTATGGAATGCGATGCCGGCGGCCCTGGTCTTGTACCTGGCGGTCGCGCTGCTGATGCTGGCCGCGTGGCCGGGCGCATGGCTGACCCGGCTGGGCCTGCTGCCCGCGGCGATCTACCTGGCCCTGGTGCTGGCGGAAAGCGTGCGGACCGCGGGCGGCCTGGCCGAGTTCATCTTGAATATCCCCGCGTTCCTGGGCGCGCATCTCAGTTATGGCATCGGGTTTTTGGTGGGCCTGGTTCATCCTTCGTCCATGCAGAAGACCACGGCCAAGATCATCGCCGAGAAGCTACGCCACAAGGCTTGATGGCGGCGCGGGCACATCCCAGGACCGCCCGCCGCGCGGGCGGCTAAGGCACCTGCGCCTGGGCTTGCGCCGCGGCCAGATCCGCGGCCAGGCGCGCGGCCAGATCCGCACGGCCGCCAGCCACGGCCTTTTCGCGCGCCGCCTGCAGCGCGGCCACGGCTTCCCGCGGCTGGCCGGCGCGCAACCAGGCCTTGCCCAGCGTGCCCAGGGCCTCGGGGTCATCCGGCCTGAGCCGCGCGGTTTCCTGCAGGTAGCGGATGGCGTCCGGCCACTGCGCCTGGCGGGCATACAGCACGCCCGCCCAGAAAAACGGCACGGGGTCCGTGGGCCGCACTCGCGTAGCGATCAGGAAATAGGTCAAGGCGTCCCGGTCGCGGCCGCAATCCTTGAGCACCATGGCCAGGTTGCAGGCGGTTTCGGGGGCCATGGGGTCCAGCCGGAACGCCTTTTCGAGCAGCGGCAACGCTTCCGCCGGCCGCCCGCCGGCCGCCAGCGAGGCGCCGGCGTTGATCAGCGCGGTCACGTTGTTCTCGGTGACCGCCTGGGTGTGGACAAACAGCGTCGTGGTGTTGCGCCAGACCGGCAGGTACTGGTGCGTGCCCCAGGCTAAAACGGCCAGCGCCGCCACGGCCGCGGCCGCGAACAGCCAGCGCCAGGATCGCCGGGACGGGCCATTCGCCGGGCCCACGCCCCAGGCCGCCAGCATGGCCAGCCCCATGGACGGCACATAGGTGTAGCGATCCGCCAGCATGGTCGCGCCCACGGGAATAAGTCCGCTGGCCGGCACCAGCGCCACCACGAACCACAGCCAGCCCGCCCAGGCCGCCGGGCGGCGGCGGCGCAACCGCCACACCAAGGCCGTGACGGCCAGGAGCAAGCCCATGGCCGGCAGCCACGGCCACCAGCCGGCAGGCTCCGGTTCCGGGTAAAACGCCCCCAACCCGAACGGCCACAGGGTGTGTTTCAGGTACAGGGCATAATGCAGGGTCACGCGCGGCAACAGGGTCGCCACCTGCATGGACGCCGCGGGCGGCGGCTCGCCGTCGGTCGGCACCAGCACATGCGTGTACAAGGTCAGCCCGGCGAAGAAAGCGGACATCAACAGCAACGGGATTTTCTCGGCCCCCAACGCGGCCAGCGACCGCCACGGCCGGGCCAGGTCCATCCGGCGCAGGGGCCAATAGTCCAGGATCAGCAGCAGGATCGGGAACATCACCAGCATGGTCTTGGCCAGGTTGCCCAGGGCAAACAGGATGGCGACCAGGGCATACGCCGCCGCGCGCGGGCGCCGCGCATAGGCCAGGCCGGCGTGCGCCGCCAGCAGCAAGAACAAGGTGCTCAAGACGTCCTTGCGCTCGGAAATCCACGCCACCGATTCGACCCGCATGGGGTGCCAGGCAAACAAAGCCGCGGCAAACGCGGACGCCCAGGGCCGGCGGGTCATGCGCCACAGCAGGGCAAACAACAGCGCCCCGTTCAGGGCATGCAGCAGGACGTTGGTCACGTGATAGCCGGCCGGCCCCGGGCCGTACAGGGAACCGTCGATCATGTACGAGATCCACAGCACCGGCAGCCACCAGTTCAGGTGCACCGTTCCCACGGCCCACCGCAGGTTGGCCCAGGACAGGCCATGCACATGGATGTTGTTTTTAACGAAGCTGCAGTCGTCGTATTCCAGGAAGTCAAAGCCCGCGCAAGGCCAGAACAGCAGGCCGGTCAGGGCCAGCAGGCCGACGCCCAGGATCCAGGCCAGGGAGGCGGGTTTCAAGCGCATGGCGGGCACGGTACCGCACCGCGGGCCGGCTGGCAACCACGGGCGCGCGCCGGATTTTTGACGCTTGCGAAACACGCCCGCCGCGCGGTAACATGCGGGCGATGAATAAAACGTATCCCAGCATCAACCGCGCCCTGCACCTGGCGCGCCGCGACGTCTTGTTCGAGAAGGCGGTGGACCTGCTGTATGCCCCGACCACGGCCACGGACACCCCGGCCCGGATCAAGGACGTGGAGCGGGTGCACGTGCTGCTGAAAAAGGCCGAACAGCACGCCAAGCTGGGCAGCAACTGCGGCCAGGAATCGGAGCGGGAACGCGATTTCCTGCACTTCCTGAACCTCATTGCCTACAACGTGCAGTCCGTGCACTCGATGATGCTGAACCAGCTGCATTTGGGCGAGGAGGAGAGCTTCCTCTGCCAGTTCCTGCAGACCGACAACAAGGAATGCGCCTTGCCCGCCATGGCCTACGGCCGGCGCGCCGAGGATATTCTCCAGGGGCTGTGGCACGTGTTCCGCCTGGCGCTGACGCCCTACCGCACACTGCAGCGCGAGAACCTGAACTCCCTGACGCCCGATGAGAAACAGCGGTACGAAACCGCCGCGCGCGCGCTGCGCGAGGAGCTGAGCGCCAAGTTTAACAACCACCTGGCGCACAGCGAGAGCTGAAAACCCGATCGCGCCACCACCCGGCCCACCAACCTTCAGGATTTGCCTGCCGCCTGCCCAGCTTCCGGCGCGCGGGGCGGTCGCAGCACCTGGTGCAGGATGATCGCCAACAGGGTGCTCAGCGTAAGCGATGAATTGAAGAACGGCCGCAAATCAGCGTCCACGTGGGCGTAGAGCTGGGGCAGGATATCCAAGCTCAACCCGAAGATCAGGGGCACGCCGATCACGAAAGCGCGGCGCGGGTCGGCCCGGGCCGTGAGCACAATCTGGAAACCGGCCAACAGCATGAAGCTGGTGACGAACACGAGGATCGCGCCCATCACCGGCATGGGCATGACCGCCAGCAGGGCCGAGAGTTTGGGTGAGAACGCCAGCGCCATAAACAGCCCGCCGGCCGCGAACCCGATCCAGCGGCTCGTGGCGCCGGACGCGTTGCTCAGGCCCACGTTGCTGGCCGACGTGTCCGTACCCATGCCGCCCAGGGTGCTGGACGCGATCACGCTCAGCGCGTCCGCCATCAGGCCCCGGCCGATGCGCCGCATGTCCGGCTCGCGCCAGTCGGGATCGTTGACCTGCTCGCAGGCGATCAAGTTGCCGACGGACTTGAGCGTGCCGCACAGCGAGGCCACGAGAAAGGCCGGCAACAGCGACCAGCGGAAATCCAGGGCGAACATGCCGGCGTAAGCCGGCCAATCGATCCAGCGCGCGGCCGCCACGTGGCGGAAGTCCGTCGCGGTGAGCAGGCCGCTGACCCACGAGGCGCCGTAGCCGACCAGCATGCCGATCAACACGCTGTAGAGCTTCATCCGCCCGCGGCTGCGCACATTGACCACCATCATGGCCAGCAGCGTGATCACCGCCACCACCAGGTTGGCCGGCCGGATGGGGTCGCCTTCGTACTGGATGCCCAGGCACTTGGACGCGCCCAGGGGGATGAGCCCCACGCCCACCATCACCACGACCAGGCCGGTGATTTCGGTGGGGAACAGGCTTTTGAGCCGATGCATGATGCGCGCGAGGGCCACCTCAAACAGCCCGGCAACCAGCATCATGCCATGCATCAGCGGCAGCCCGCCCATCCAGGCCGCCTGGACCGACACGGTGAAAAAGTTCGGGCCGCACAGGTTGGGGCACAGGTAGCCGGACCCGACCGGCCCGCGCGGGATGGCCTGCAGGATCGTCCCCAACCCGGCCGCCACCATGGTGCAGGCCACCACGGCCCGCACCTGGTCGAAGGACCCGCCCAACTCCGTCACCAGCACCACGGGCAGCACCAGCGTGCTGGACATGAGGAACACGTGCTGCAACCCGAGCACCAGCAGGGCGCCGGGCGGCGGCCGATCGTTCACGCCGTAGATCAACGCGGGGCGCGGGGCGGGATCCTGGGCCATGTCAGTTTTTCATCCAGATGGGGGTGGGCATGAAGAAGTCCGATCCGACAAGGTAGTCGCCCTGCGGCAGCGCGACCTTGACGGCATACATCAGTTTACGCGCGGGCACCGCGCTGCCGGGCCGCGGCGACATGTATTCCACCCAGGCCTCGTCGGTGTGCTGGATCTTGTCAAGCAACTCGCGGGTCACGTAGTGGCCGACGGCATCCCGGAAGTCGAGCAGGCTGCGGCCGGCATGCGTGGGAAACGACGGATCGACGACCGAGTGTCCATCCGTGGTGATCACAAAGATGTAGGTGTCCAGAAACGAGAACGGCGCGGCGGGGTCGCGGAACGCGTTGAACGCCGCCAGGCCCTGCTCCCGCAGCAGGCGCGCGGCCTGTTGGACCCGGTCGCGGACAAACGCCTTCTCCACGCGCATGTTGTACAGCCCGCTGCCCACCACGTACACCTGGCCGTCCGGAGCGGTTACCTTGCGGACAAAGGAACTCTTCCAACTGGGGATAAAGCCCGGGCCCTCCTGCCACAGGTAGAACACCCACCCGCTGGCGTCGGGCTCCGGGTGATCTCCAACCGTGGTGATTTCCCGGATCATGTATTTCCCGTTCATGTCCCGCAGTTGCAGCAGGTTCTGGCCAACCAGGTCCGGGCTCAAAGCATGGTAGGCGCAGACACCGTCCGGCTGGTAGGCAAACAGGTAGCTGTCGCTTTTCTGCCAGCGGGATCCCGGTCGGCTGAACTCAGCAAAGGCATTGGTGCCCAGCTGCTGCACCAGGGCAGCGGAATCTGACACCAGGTCCACCAACTGCCGGGTCTGCTCATAAGCAAAACCTCCGGAGTCCTCCTGGCCGCGGACATGTGCCCAGCCCAAGGCCAGGATCGCGACCAACACCCCCACCGTTACTGGAATCCGCGTACGCATTTCAGGCGCATTATCTGCCTGGTGGGTGGACCTGCAAGCTATTTCATGCACCGGGATCGGGTATAGCGCGGGGCCAAGCAGGCGGTCAAAGGGCCAGTCTTCCGCGCGGCCGCCAACCTTGACAAGACATGGAAGAATGGGTATCCCTACAACATAACACGGAGGATGCAATGAGGGTATTACTGCAGCATGGTTCTTGGATTATTCTGGTTGTGCTGGGCACTGCGTCGGCGTTAGCCCAAGGTAGCCTGGCACCTTCCGGCGCACCGGCGCCGATGATGAAAACCCTGGACCAGCTCGAATCGCGCACCCCGATTTCCAGCCTGCCGTACGCCATCACCCAACCCGGTTCCTATTACGTCACCAGCAACCTGACCTGCGCCGCGGGCTCCACCGGGATTTTCATTTCAGCGCTCTCCGCCACGCTGGACCTGAACGGCTTCACCCTGACCGGGCCGGGCACCAGCGGCGGATCGGCGATCTACGCGTCGTCGGCCAACCGTTATCTCAAGGTGTTCAATGGCCGCTTGTACAACTGGAACGCGAGCGACGCTTATGCCATTTACGACGCCCAGTCGGATTCCGTTAATATCAAGGATGTGGCCATCGACAACTGCGGCTACGGGATCTATGCGTTCAAGGGGGTCATTGAAAATGTCCAAATCTTCAATTGCACCCGCGCCAACGGCAATTTCATCGGCATCAGCGGGTCGGCGCTGAGCGTGCTCAACTGCGTGATCCATGATTGCGAAGCCACAGCCGACTCCTGTTACGGGATTTCCGTCAGTTCCGCGTCGGTGGTGCGCGATTGCGTAGTCCGCGACATGACCGGCGGGATCAACGCGATCGGCTATCAAGGCCAAAGCGGATCCATCATTGAAAACTGCGTGGCCAAGGGGTGCGACGTCGGGATCAACATTTACAATCAGTCCGTGCTCCGGAACAATATTTGTGTCGGCAACCGCCTGTATGGCATCTATGTCACCTATGGAGGCTCGCGGATCGAGGGCAATCACCTGATCCAGAATGGCCAATACGGCCTCTACAACAACCAGAACTGCACCAATCTCATGATCGGCAACTCGGCCTGCGTCAACTCGAATGGCGGCTTCTACATCACCCGCGGCCATTACGGGCCGATAGACAACACCCCTTGCACCACGTCCGTCACGGTCAGCAACCACCCATGGGCGAATTTTGACTATTAGGACCACATGGTAGCGCGGGGCCTTCGGACCCGCCGAAAAGCCGCCGGCTGTTCGGCATCGGCCCAAGAACCAGACGCCCCGGCACAGCGGGGCGGCTACAGTAGAGAGGGAGCGACAGAGAACAGGAGCACGCTAGAGCACACTGGCAGTATGGCAAAACAGCAACCAGGAGAGGGAAAAATGAAAAGAATCAGATTGATCAGCACCGCTATTGTTTCCATCGTATCCATCGCGGCTTGGCCTGCCTCTGTCTGGGCGCAAGGGGCTTTATCGCCTTCCGGCGCGCCAGCCCCGACGATGAAAACCCTTGACCAGGTCGAGCCGCGCACGCCGATTTCGAGCGTGCCCTTCAATATTGATGCCGCAGGGTCCTACTACCTGACCACCAACCTGGAGGCCGCGGCCGGGCAAAACGGGATTAACGTCAACGCCGACAACGTGACCATTGACCTGAACGGCTTCACTCTGGTCGGGTCCGGCACGGACAGCGGCTATGGGATTAACCAGTCCAGCACGCGGAAGAATCTCCGCGTCTTCAACGGCAAAGTGCGCAACTGGCTGCAAAGCGGGTACGCCGGCATCTCGGCCGACGGGCAGTACAGCATCATCGAGGCTGTCCAGGCCCAGACCAATGATGTGGGCATGCAATGCGGCAAGTTCGGCCGGATCATCAATTGCATCGCCGGCAACAACACCGGCAACGGGATCAGCGCCAATGCGGACAGCCAGGTTGAAAGCTGCACCCTGGTGCACAACGCCTACGGCATCTCCGCCGGCCTGTCCGTGGTTGTGCGCGACTGCCAGGCCAAGCACAACGCTTTTGCCGGCATCAATGCCGGCAACGGCAGTTCGGTTATCGGGTGCGTGGTGGTCACCAACCAGGGCGACGGCATCAATGTGATGGCCGGATCGACCGTGCTCGATTGCACCGCGCTCTACAACGTCGAGGATGGTATCGAGGCTGGGGCCAACAGCGTGGTGACCCGCTGCTCCGCCACTGGCAACAACAGTGCCGGGATCCGCGTGGGCAACAGCAGCGCAGTGGCTGACTGCACCACTTACGATAATGTGGGCGACGGGTTCGTGCTGGGCAGCAGTTGCACGATCCGCGACAGCGTGGCTAATAGCAACGACGGCGACGGGATCGACGCCTTTTACAGCTGCAACATCCGCAACAATACCCTGTTCCTGAACAATGCCAATGGCATCCTTGTCCGGGATGGCTGCCAGGTCTCCGGCAACGTGGCCAACACCAATTCCCTGTGCGGCATCAAGGGCACCAAGACCAACCAGGTCAAGGATAACGAGTGCTATTCCAACGGCAGCAACGGGATCGACCTGGGTGGCGTCGACAACCGGATTGACGGCAACATGGTCTGCCAGAATGGGTATGGCCTCAACATCACGGGAACCGGCAACCTGGTGGTGCGCAACAGCGCCTCGGGTAATACATCCGGGGATTACAACATCGCCGGCGCCAACAAGGACGCCCAGGTGCTGGCGCCGGGAACCGCGTTTGTCTCGACGGACCCCTGGGCGAACATATCGTATTAGTGTCGCCGCTGCCGCAGGGAATGGCCAATCGCAGCCATGGCGCCGTGTCGCCGTGCATGGAAAGGGACCGGCGCCATGAATCTGCGTCTGGACAGACTAAGCCGCTGACGCCCCGACACAGCGGGGCGGCAGCAGATGAAGACAGATACTTCAGGAAATAATCGAGGTGCAGCATGAAAAGAATGACTTGCGCGACCCTGTTGACATTAGTTGCCGCCACCACGGCCGGAGCCGCGTCCAACATTGACGCCACCAATCGCTATGCCTACAGCGCCAACGCCGGCTGGCTGGACTTCCGGGCCAACACGAACAACGGCCTGTTCATCAATGACCAGGTCTGCTCCGGCTACGTGTATTGCGCCAACGCCGGGTGGATCAGCCTTGGCGACGGCACGCCGACCAACGGCCTGCGCTACGGCAACGATTCGGCCGCCGATTATGGCGTGAACGTCTACGCCAGCAACCTGGTCGGCTATGCCTACAGCGCCAATACCGGCTGGCTGAACTTCGAGACCAACTATGGCCGACCACGCGTCAACCGCCAGACCGGCATCTTCTCAGGGTATGCCTGGAGCCAGAACCTGGGGTGGATCGGGTTGAGCAACTCCCAGGCCTACGTGCAAACCGCCTACCCGTTCAGCGCCGTGGTGCTCTATGAGTTCTACCTGTCCGAAGCGGAGGACGGCATCCAGGCCTGCTGGCGCACTGCCTCGGAGAGCGAGACCTTGGGTTTCGACCTGTTCCGCGAACAGGACGGGCAGTGGGTCAAGGTCAACCCGGCCATGATCCCGGCCCAGGGCTGGCCCAGCGGCGGCATCGGCGCGGACTACTGCGTCGAGGATCCCACCGCCCAGCCGGACACCGCGTATCGGTACCAACTGGTGGAGTATGAACTCACCGGCGAACAGCAGGTGTACGGCCCGTTCGCCCGCTCCACGCGCACCCTGCGCACGGCCGCCATTGCCGCCACGGCGCAGGGCATGGCTATCCGCTGGCTGAGCCGGACGGACGAAAAATACAGCGTGTACAAGGCCACGGACCTGCGCGGCGCGTATGAGCTCCTGGCCGAGGGCATCCCGGCCACGGACCCGGAAAACGTGTACGTGGACACCACGGCCACGGACTCGGCTGCCTACTATCGCATCACGCTGACGCCCACGCCGGCGCCTTGATTCCGTAGCGCCAGCCGCTCAGCGCGCGGGGTTTTCGTAGCGGTACACGATCGGGTCCTGGGAAACGATCTTGCCGGATCGGAAGAGGAGGCGGTCATCTTCCATGATGCTCACCTCGACCCAGGCGGCGGGGATGGTTTTCACCACCACGCACGCGAGCAACTGGTCGCCGCGGAACTGGCGGCTGGCGTGGCCGGCCCCCTGGAAGATGGCTTTCCTGCGTTCCCCGTTCTCGAGGTATTCGTAAATGGCCTTGAACGGCGTGGGGTCAGGGAACAACGCGCCATTGACGCTGACCCGGTAGCGCTTCTTGAGCATGTCGGCGGCCGAGGCCTTGCTTTCCACCAGGGCGCCGATGTAGTACGCGTTGCCGACCTTGCCATACGGCAGGGTGACCGATCCGGCGCGATCCTCTTTTTCATCCAGCACGCCGATCTCGAGCAAGCCCAGCGGCTTGATGTTGAGCTGGATCTTGACCCCTTCGCGGACCTCCTCGGTCATGTAATCCACGGGCAGGGGCGTCAGCTCAACATCGAGGATCGTTTTGGCGAGCAGGTCCTGGAACAGCTGCTCGTGCAGCGTGCGCATCTTGGAGTTGGCGCCTTCCCAGTAGTAGAGGCGGCGCAGGGCGGCGCGGTCCAGGTTGTGCACCGCGTCCTGCACCCGCTCCAGCAGCTCGGCGCGGGAGGCCGGCGGCGCCGGCTCGGACGCGGCGCCAGCCGACAGAACGAGCCCCAGCAGGCCCGCGAGCAGGGCCGGCCAGCGCCGCCCGTCGCTACCCCGCGGGCGCATACGCATGCCTGCGGGGTGTTTCAACCTGCCGCTTGGGCTTGCAGGGCGCGCCAGACTTTTTCCGGCGTCAGCGGCAGGGTGTAGACCCGCACGCCCGTGGCGTTGAACAACGCGTTGTTGATGGCCGGCGCCGGGCCATTGATCCCGATTTCCGACACGCTCTTGGCGCCATACGGCCCGGTTTCCTCGTAGGTCGGAACGATGATCGTCTTCAGCGGCGGCCGATCACGCATCGTGTACAGCTGGTAATCGTTCAGGTTCGCGTTGATCATCCGGCCGCGGGCGTTGAACAGATACTCTTCGGTCAGGGCGTAGCTGATGCCGTTCATCACCGCGCCCTCGGTCTGGCCCTCGGCCAACTGCGGGTTGATCGCCGTGCCGCAGTCCACGGCCGCCACGTAGCGCAGCACCGTGATCTTGCCGGTCAAGGTATCCACCTCGATTTCGCAGAAGTGGGCGGAGAACGGCGGCGGCGACTTGTGGGTGATGTGGGACGCGCCATCCATGATCTGGAACTGGTTGCGCTCGTACAGGGAGAACTTGGCGATCTCGGCGTACGACACGCTCTTGGACCCGTCCCGCAGGCGGACGCGGCTGTTCTCGGCGACGAGTTCGGCCACCGGCCGGTTCAGCATGGCGGCGGCCACCCCCATGATCTGGCCCATGACCTTGGCCGCGGCCTTGCGGACGGCCTCGCCGCTGAGGTAGGTGGTGCTGGAGGCGTACGCGCCCACGTCAAAAGGCGTCATGTCCGTGTCCGAGGACAGCACGATCATCTTGGTGACGTCCGTGGCCAGGGCCTCGGCGGCGATCTGGGCGAGGACCGTGTCGCTGCCCGTGCCCAGGTCCGTGGCGCCCATGTGCAGGTTGAACGAGCCGTCATCGTTGATCTTGAGCTGGGCGGCGCCCATGTCGATTTCCGGCACGCTGGATCCCTGCATCAGGGCGGCCATGCCGAAGCCGCGGCGGATGCGGCCGGTTTTGTCGCGGTGGCTGGTGCGCTGGGACCAGCCGATGGCTTCCGCGCCCAGGCGCAGGCACTCGGCCAGGCCGCAACTGCCGATGGTCATGGGCACGCCTTCCTTGCCCTCGCCCAGCGCGGCGAACACCGGCGACCCTTCGCCGCTGCGGATGTGGTTGCGCTGGCGCCAGGCCAGCGGGTCCATGCCGATGGCGTCGGCCATCTCGTCGATCTGCGTCTCGACGGCGAAAAACGCCTGCGTGGCGCCGAACCCGCGGTACGCGCCGGCCACGGGCAGGTTGGTGTACATGACCTGGCTGTCAAAATGGATATTGTCCGAGCGGTACAGCGGCAGCACCTTGCTGCCGCAGCAGCCGATCACCGTCAGGCCGTGGCCGCCGTAGGCGCCGGTGTTGGAGACGGCGTCCATGCCAAACGCGGTAAGGTCGCCGTTTTTCTTGACGCCCGTGCGGATGCGCAAACGGATCGGATGGCGGGTGCGGCCATGGAGGAAGTTCTCCTCGCGGGTGTACTGGTAAAATGCCGGCCGGCGGGTGCGCAGGGCGACCAGGGCGACGATATCCTCGTTCATCATCTCCTGCTTGCTGCCGAACGCCCCGCCCACGCGCGGCTTGATCACCCGGATGCGCTGCTCGGGGATCTGCAGCACGCGGGCCACGATCCGCCGGGTATGGAACGGCACCTGGGTGCTGGTGACGATGATCACCCGGTTGTGCGCGTCCATGTAGGCGAAACACACGTGGGTCTCGAGCGGGCAGTGCTGGGCGTAATGGGTTTCGTAGGTGTGGTCAAACGCCGCGTCCGCCGCGGCCAGCCCCTGCGCGAACTGGCCGGCCCGCATGCCCAGGCGCGCGACCACGTTCTTCTCCGGCTCGTACGGCACGGGGATGGGGATCGACGAGTCCGGCTCGTCGTGGATCACCGGCGCGCCCGGCCGCATGGCCGCATCGATCGACAGCACCGGCTCCAGCTCCTCGTACTCGACCTGGATGGCCTTGAGCGCGGCCTCGGCCTGCGCCGCCGTGTCCGCGGCCACCGCGGCCACGCGGTCGCTGATGTAGCGCACCTTGGTGTCGAACATGAACGTGTCGTAGGGCGACGGCTCGGGATAGCCCTGGCCGGCGGTGCAGTGGGCCACGCGCGGCACGTTGCCGTGGTACAGCACGGCCCGGACGCCCGGCATCTTCTCCGCGGCGGAGACGTCGATTTTCCGGATCCGCGCGTGGGCGTGCGGGCTGCCGAGCACCTTGACGCACAGCGCGTCCGCGGGCTTGAAATCCGCGGTGAACAGGGGCTTGCCCAGGGCCAGGGCCATGGCGTCGATCTTGGTGACCGAGTGATTGACGACGGTGAACTTGGGGGTATCCATGGTAATCTCCCGGATTAGGGGTTGGCGGCGCACACTTGCTGGAGCGCCTGCCAGATTTTTTCGTAGCCGGTACAGCGGCAGATGTTGCCATCCATCTGCTGGCGGATTTGCTCGTCCGTCGGATGGGGATACTGATCGATCATGGCCTTGGCGGCCAGGATCATGCCGGGGATGCAGTACCCGCACTGGACCGCGCCGGCATCCACCAGCGCCTGCTGGATCGGGTGCGGGCGGTCGTAGTCGCCAAGGCCCTCGAGGGTCCACACCTCGCGGCCGTCGGCCTGGAACGCGAACAGGATGCAGGCGTACACGGCCTTGCCGTCGAGGATCACCGTGCAGGACCCGCAGGTGCCTTCGCCGCAGCCGAACTTGACGCTGAGGCAGCCGCTGCGCCGCAACAAGTCCAGGAGCTTTTCGTCGGGCGCAATCTCAAATTGTCGGGCCGCCCCGTTCAGCTTGAAAGATATCGTGCGCGTGCCGGTCGCGTTCATGCCGCCCCCTTTGCGTTGCCGATGGCCTGCTGGATGACATCCTGGAGCACGACTTCCGCCAGGTGGCGGCCATACTCCTCCGTCATGCCCTGCTTGCCTTGCCAGGCGATCCCGCGCGTGGTTTCCGCGACCAGGGCCGCCAACGGCAGGCTGTCCACCGCCTGGCCCACCAGCGCGGCTTCCAGTTCCCGGACCCGGCGCGGGAACGGCACGGCCGCGCCCACCGCCACGCAGGCCTTCTTGATCTGTTTCTTTTGGATGTGCACCAGGGCCGCGGCGGTCATCAGGCTGAACCCCTTGGCCGTGCGGACATCCTTGTGGTAGCCAAACCCCGTGCCCTTCTTGAGCGCCGGAACTTTCAGCGCCGTCAGCAGCTTGCCGTCCTGGAACAGGCGCACCGGCTGGCCGTCAAAGAACGCATCGGCCGTGACCACTTCTTTTTTGCCGCCCTGGATGATAAAGGACGCCTCCAGGGCCAGCAGGGCCACGGGAAAATCCGCCCACGGGAACACCCGGGCCACGTTGCCGCCGAGGGTGGAAACGTTGCGGATCTGCTGGGACGCGGTGCAGCGCGCCACCTGGTCGAGCACCCAGCCGTCCTCGTGGTAATCCGCCAGCGCCGCCAGCGTGGTCGTGGCGCCGATCCGGTAATGGCTCTTCTCGCGCACGATGCCGGCCAGGCCAATCCGCGTGATGTCCACCGCGACCCGGTCCTGACTGTCCGGCATGAACCGCAGCCCGGTGGCGCCGGCCACCGGCATGGCCTGTTCGCCCAGCTTGCGCAACAGCTTGACGGCTTCCGGCACACTTTGAGGAATTTTAAAATCGCCGATTTTCATACCCGCACCCCGCCCATTGGTTGGCGCCGGACAGCTGCCCGGCAACCTGCATGGTTTATGTTCATATGGTCATCCTTGTTCCTGAGTACCAACGTGAAAAGCAAGGGCTGTTTTAGCCCGGTTGGGAACCGGAAGACAAGCAGATTTATGCGGATGCAGATGGTTGCATTTGTCCGCCAAGTCGATTAAACAGGACGCCGGCTTACATTCGGAGGGTCGAATAGACCATGAAAAGAAGACATTTTATCAGCAGCGCGGCGGCGGGCCTGGCGGGCGGGTTGCTGGCGGGCGGGTGCCGGAAATCGGAGCCCGTGGGCCCGGCGATTCAAACCAATCCCCATGTCCGCTGGCGGCTGGCCTCCAGCTATCCCCGCAGCCTGGACGCCCTGTTCGGCACCGCCCAGCAGTTTGTCCGGCGCCTCGGGGAACTGACGGACGGCCGCTTCGAAATCCAGCTGTACCAGGCCGGCGAACTGGTGCCGGCCCTGCAGGTGTTCGACGCCGTCCAGGCCGGCACGGTCCAGGCCGGCCACTCGGCCAGCTATTATTATATCGGCAAGAACCCGATCTTCGCGTTCGACACCACGGTGCCGTTCGGCCTGACCGCCCGCCAGCAAAATGCCTGGCTGTACTTCGGCGGCGGCCTGGAGCTGCTGCGCGCCGCGTTTGCCGATTTCAACATCATCAACCTGCCCGGCGGCAACACCGGCGCGCAAATGGGCGGTTGGTTCAAGCGCGAGATCCGGTCGCTGGCGGAACTGCGGGGCCTCAAAATGCGCATCCCCGGCCAGGGCGGCGAAGTCATGAACCGCCTGGGCGTGACCGTCCAGATGATGAGCGGCGGCGAGGTGTACCCGGCCCTGGAGCGCGGGGTGATCGATGCCACCGAGTGGGTCGGCCCCTACGATGACGAGAAGCTCGGGTTCTACAAGATCGCGCCCTACTATTACTATCCCGGCTGGTGGGAACCCTGCGGCGGGGTGTCGTTCTATATCAACAAACCCGCGTGGGAGAGCCTGCCCGCGAACTACCAGCAGGCGCTGGCCTGCGCCGCGGCCGAGGCCGGGCAGTGGATGCTGTCCATGTACGACTACCACAATCCCCAGGCGCTCGGGCGCCTGCTCCAGCAGGGCGTGCAGCTGCGCCGGTTCCCCGACGACCTGATGGCCGAAGCCCGCAACGTGGCCCGCGACATCCTGGAATCCCACACCGCCACCCACCCGGCGTACCGCAAGGTGTACGAGCAGTGGAACCAGTTTCGCGCGCAGGCGTTCCGCTGGTTTGGCACCGCGGAACTGGCGTACGGCGAGTTCGCCTTCCCCACCGCGTCCTGACCCGGCGCCTCAGAGCAGGCCGGTCACCAGGCCGGGGAACAGGACCACCAGCAGGACCGCCACCAGCTGGATGATGATGAACGGGACCACCCCGCGGTAGATGTCCGCCGTGGCCAGGTCCGGCGGCGCGATGCCGCGCAGGTAAAACAGGGCAAACCCGAACGGCGGCGTCAGAAACGAGGTCTGCAGGTTGACCCCGATCATCACCCCCAGCCAGACCATGTCCACCCCGAACGCCTGGAACGCGGGCAGCAGCAGCGGGACCACGATAAACACGATCTCGAAAAAGTCGATGAAGAAGCCCAGCGCAAAGATCGCCAGGTTGGCCAGCACCAGCAGGCCGATCTTGCCGCCCGGCAGGTTGGTCAGCATGTGCGCCAGCCAGACATCCCCGTACAGCCCGCGGAACACCAGGGTGAACGCGTTGGAAGCCACCAGCAGGAAGATCACCATGGCCGTGAGCTGGGCCGTGTTTTCCATGGTCTCGCGCAGCACGCGCCAGGTCAGCCGCCGGTTGAACAGCGCCAGCAGGAGCGCGCCCACTGCGCCCAGGGCGCCGGCCTCGGTCGGCGTGGCGATGCCCTGGAAGATGCTGCCCAGCACCACCACCACCAGCACCAGCGGCGGCACCAGCGCTTTCAGGACGTGGCGCGCCAGCACCCAGCCGCGCTCGCCGCGGGCTTCCGGCGGCAACGCCGGCGCCGCCGACGGCTTGAAGACCACCACGGCCAGCACATAAAGGAAAAACAGGCCCGAGAGCATCAGGCCCGGCACGATCGCGCCCTTGAACAAATCCCCCACCGACACCCCGATCTGGTCGGCCAGCACCACCAGCACGACGCTCGGGGGGATGATCTGGCCCAGCGTGGCCGAGGACAGGATCACCCCCGCGCTGAACGGCTTGGAATAGCCGTAACGCAGCATCACGGGCAACGAGATCAGACCCATGGCAATCACCGAGGCGCCGATCACGCCCGTGGCCGCCGCCAGCAGCGTGCCCACCAGCACCACGGCCAGCGCCAGCCCGCCCGGCAGCGGGCCGAACAGCTTGCCGACCGTGGTCAACAGATCGCTGGCCAGCCGCGATTTCTCCAGGAGCGTGCCCATGAAAATGAAAAACGGGACCGCCAGCAGCACGTAGTTGGACATGATCCCCAGGATCCGTTCCGGCAGCGCCATCAGCAGCGCCCAGTCAAAATAGCCGGCCGCCACGCCCACGACGGCAAAATACAGCGCCGTGCCGCCCAGTCCAAACGCCACCGGGTACCCGCTGAACAGCAGGCCCAGCAACACCACAAACATCAAGCCGCCCAGCCACTCGACCATCATAGTTCCGCCTTGCGGCCCAGGCCTTCATCCGCGACCGGCGCGCGCTTCACCAGGTACGCGATGTGCTTGATGGTTTCCGACACCCCCTGCAAAAACAGCAGGATACAGGCCAGCGGCAACAGCGACTTGACCAGGTACCGGGGCAACCCCCCGGGATCGGACGAGCCTTCGCCGATTTTCCAGGAATTGACCACCGGGGTCCAGGAGCACCAGAACAGCAGGGTCACGAAGGGCAGCAGCAGCAGCAGCGTGCCCAGCAGGTTGATCCATGCGCGCCGGCCGGGCGCCAGGCGCGAGAACAGCACGTCCACCCGCACGTGGGCGTTGTTTTTCAGGGTGTTGGCCGCGCCCAGCAAAAACACGGCGCTGAACAGGTACCATTGCATTTCCAAGTAGGCGTTGGAGCTCAACTGCGCGCCGAGGTGCATGCCCAGGTAGCGCACCACGGTGTTGTAAGCGCCCAGCAATACCATGAGCAGCGTCAGCCAGCACACGGCCCGGCCCACCCAGCCGTTCAAGCGGTCTATCGCCCCCGCCAGGCGCAACATGGAGTTCATTGTTTATTTCTTCGGACCTCGCGCGTTGTAGTACGAAACAGCGCCGCTTGGCCAGAGCAAAAGACCGCCCGCCCGCGGCCGCCCAGATAGCACTTGTCTCCATGCGCAGCCACGGGCTACTATTAAACAAACCAGCGCGATGCATGGGATCGCCTTGGGAGAGGAGTGATGGCATGAAACTGGAAACCCTTTGCCTGCACGCCGGCTACCGGGCGGACCCGGCCACCGACGCGCACGCGGTCCCGGTGTACCGCACCAGCGCGTATCTCTTTGACGACACGGATCACGCTGCCCACCAATTTGCGTTGAAGGAACCAGGCCATATTTACACCCGCCTCAGCAACCCCACCACCGCCATCCTTGAGCAGCGGGTGGCGGAGCTCGAAGGCGGCGCCGCGGCCGTGGCCGTGGCTTCAGGCACCAGCGCCATTTTCTACACGGTCATCAACCTGTGCCGGGCCGGCGATGAGCTGGTGTCCGCCACCAACCTGTACGGCGGCACGTACACCCAGTTTAACGACATCCTGCCACAGTTCGGCATCCAGGCCCGGTTCGCGGACGTGCGCGACCCGGCGGCCGTGGCGCGCGCCATCACCCCCAAAACCCGCCTGGTCTATTGCGAAACCATCGGCAACCCCGGCCTGGACGTGGCCGACCTGGCCGCCCTGGCGGCCGTGGCCCACCAGCACGGCCTGCCGCTGGTGGTGGACAGCACCTTCACCACGCCGTACCTGCTGCGGCCGTTCGAGCACAGCGCGGACATCGTGGTCCATTCCCTGACCAAGTGGCTGGGCGGCTGGGGCGCGGGCATCGGCGGCATCGTGGTGGAAAAAGGCGGCTTTGACTGGGACGCCGGCGGGCGGTTCCCGCTGCTGACCGAACCGGACGCCAGCTACCACGACATCCGCTACACGCGCGATCTCGGCGAACTGTCGCGCGTGGCGTTTTCCGTGCGCCTGCGCCTGGTGCCGCTGCGCAACCTCGGCGCCTGCCTCGCGCCGGACAACGCGTGGATCTTCCTCCACGGCATTGCCACCCTGCCCCTGCGCATGGCCCGCCACTGCGAGAACGCCCTGGCCGCGGCGCGCTTCCTGCAGTCGCACCCGGCCGTGGCCTGGGTCCGGTACCCCGGGCTTGAGACCGACCCTTCCTATCCCGTGGCCCGGCGCTACCTGGCGCGCGGGTTCGGCGGCATGGTGGTGTTCGGCATCCGCGGCGGCCGGGAGGCCGGCGCCCGGTTCATCAACCACCTCAAGCTGTTCTCGCACGTGGCCAACGTGGGCGACGCGCGCAGCCTGGCGATCCACCCGGCCAGCACCACCCACAGCCAACTGACCGAGGCGCAGCAGCAGGCCGGCGGCATCACCCCGGACCTGGTCCGGCTGTCCATCGGCATCGAACATGTCGACGACATCCTGGCCGATCTGGAGCAGGCCCTGCGCGCCGCCACCGGAGACGCCCCGTGAGAACCCGCACGCAGTTCTTCAACTTTGCCGACCAGCCCGGCCAGAAGTTCACGCTGAGTTACGGGAAAAAACTTGGCCCCATCACCCTGGCCTACGAAACCTATGGCCGGCTCGCGCCCACGCGCGACAACGCCATCCTGCTGTTCCACGCCCTGACCGGCAGCCAGCACGCCGCCGGGTTCAACAAGTCCGTGCACGGCGTGGGCACGCTCTGGACCGAAGAGTGTCACAAGGGTTGGTGGTCGCCGTTCATCGGGCCGGGAAAGGCGCTGGACACGCGCCGGTTCTTCGTGGTGTGCGCCAACTATCTCGGCAGCTGCTACGGCAGCACCGGGCCGCGCTCGATCAACCCCGCCACCAGCCAGCCGTATGGCCGCCACTTCCCATGGATCACGGCCAACGACATCGTGGACACCCAGATGCAGTTGCTCCACCACCTCGGCATCAGCCGCCTGCACGCCGTGGTGGGCGGCTCGCTCGGCGGCATGCTGGCGCTCAACCTCGCCACCCGTTACCCCGAAAGCGTGGCGATCGTCATCCCCATTGCCTCGGGCATGCAGGTGCCCATGCTCCAGCGCCTGCTCAACCTCGAACAGGTCAAGGCCATCGAAAACGACGCCAAGTACAATTTCGGCGACTACGATTATGCCAGCCCGCCGCACGACGGCCTCGCCCTGGCCCGCATGATCGGCCACAAGACGTTCGTGTCGCTCGCGGACATGGGCCGCCGCGCCCGCAAAACCGTGATCAAGCGCGACCCGCGCAACCCGGGCTACGAGGTCGGCCACCCGGTGGAATCCTACATGCTGTACCAGGGCGCCAAGTTCGTGCGGCGGTTCGACGCCAACACCTACATCCGCATCATGGACGCCTGGCAGCATTACGACCTGCTCCGCGACGCCGGCGGCGCCACGTTCCAATCCCTGTTCAAGCGCTGCCGCGGCCAGCGGTTCCTCGTGTTCAGCATCGACTCGGACGTGTGCTTTTACCCGGAAGAACAGCGCGACCTAGTCTATGCGCTGCAAAAATCCGGCGTGGCCTGCCAGCACATCACCGTCCATTCCGAGAAAGGCCATGACTCGTTCCTGCTCGAGCCGGAACTTTACACGCCGTACCTGGACTATACGCTCAACCCGCGCTGGTGATAACGTCGTGAAGAGGCTGTTGAAATCGTGGGCGATAAGGAAGAATACAAACCACCTCGGCCTGCGGCCACTCCTCCTTGAAAAGGAGGAGAGCCCGGACAGGATCCCGCCAGGGAAAGCTCCCCTCCTTGAAGGAAAGGAGCGCCCAGATTGGGTCCAATCCACTAAGCTCCCCTCCTTTTCAAGGAGGGGTGCCCGAAGGGCGGGGTGGTTTGACTTGGCAGTCCCAATCCCGGTTTTCCAAACATTGGAAAAAATCATGACCCATTTTCCAAACATTGGAAAAAATCACCCCCGGTTTTCCAAACATTGGAAAACCGCCCTGGCCGCGCTGGCCGCCGCCGGGCTGGCCTTCCCCGCCCCCGCCGCCGCGGCGGCCTGGCAGGACAAGGTCGCACCCGAAGTGCTGTTGGCGCTGAACACGGACCAGCCGGTCGAGTTCCTGGTGCTCATGGACCGTCAGGCGGATCTCGCCGGTGCGCTCCAGTTCAAGACCAAGCGCGAAAAAGGGCGTTATGTTTTTAACCGCCTGCGTGCCACGGCGGAACGCGAACAGGCGCCGTTGCTGGCGGAGTTGCGGGCCGCCGGCGCGGAATGCCAGCCGTTCTGGATCGCCAGCTTCGTGCGCGCGCGCGGCGGCCGGTCAGCCCTGGCGGCCGCGGCCGGCCGGCCCGAGGTGCGGCAGGTGTACGCCAACCCCATGCTGCGCATCGCGCTCGAGCCGCCGGATGCGGCCGGCGCCGATCGGCCGGACGCGCCGACAGCCGCCGAATGGAACATCGCCAAGGTCAATGCCACGGGCGTGTGGGCGCTCGGGTTCACCGGCCAGGGCGCGGTCCTCGGCGGCGTGGACACGGGCTACAGCTGGACCCACCCGGCCCTGCAGAACCAGTACCGCGGCTGGAGCAACGGCGCCGCCGACCACGCCTATAACTGGCACGACGCCGTGCACTCCGGCGGCGGCGGGTGCGGCGCCAACAGCCCCGCGCCCTGCGATGACGACACCCACGGCACCCACACCATGGGCACCATGCTCGGCGACGACGGCGCCGGCAACCAGATCGGCATGGCGCCGGGCGCGCGCTGGGTCGGGTGCCGCTGCATGAACGTGGGCTACGGCACGCCGGCCATGTACCTGGAATGCCTGCAATGGATGCTGGCGCCCACGGACACCAACAACGCCAACGCCAACCCGGACCTGGCGCCGCACGCGATCAATAACTCGTGGGGCTGCATCACGTCCGAAGGCTGCACTGATCCCAGCATTCTCGACCAGGCCATCCGCAACCTGCGCGCCGCCGGGATCATGGTCGTGGTGTCCGCAGGCAACAGCGGGTCCAGTTGCAGCTCAGTCAATGATCCGCCCGCGCTGAGCGATGCCAGCACCTCGGTGGGCAACACGGATTCCTCCGACAACATCGCGGCCTCCAGCAGCCGCGGGCCGGTGACCGTGGACGGCAGCCAGCGGCTCAAGCCGGACATCTCCGCGCCCGGCACCGGCATCCGCTCCAGCGTGCCCGGCGGCGGCTACGGCACCAAGTCCGGCACCAGCATGGCCGCGCCGCACGTGGCTGGGCTCGCGGCGCTGATCATCTCCGCCAACCCCGACCTGGCCGGCGACGTGGACACGCTCGAAAGGATCATGGAGCAAACCGCGTTGCCGCGCACCAGCGCGCAGACCTGCGGCAGCGTCCCGGGATCGCAGGTGCCCAACAACACGTTCGGCCATGGCCGGATCGATGCCTATGCCGCGGTCACGACCGCACTGGCCATGGCCAGTGCCGGCGCGCCCGGCGGCGTCACGATCACCCCGGCCCAACCCGTGGCCCAGTTCAACCGCGCCACGTGGCTCCAGGCGCAATCCGCCGGCGCGCCGCCCCTGCATTACCAATGGTTCCAAGGCGCGGCCGGCGCCACCAACCTACCGGCGGGGCTGGACGCCGCGGAGTTCCAGACCCCCCAACTCGCCGACGACGTTGCGTTCTGGGTACGCGTCACCAACCACCTGGGCGCGGCCGACAGCGGCGCCGTCACGGTGCGCGTCTGCGGCGCGGCCGCCGCGATTTTCTACGTGGCCCAGGCCGGCGACGCCACGCCGCCCTACACCAACTGGGCCACGGCGGCCCACGCCATCCAGGACGCCGTGGGCCAGGCAACGGACGGCGACCTGGTCCTGGTGACCAACGGGTTCTACAACCTCGGCTCCGGAACTGCGCCGGACGGGTTGAACAGCCGCGTGGCCCTGACTCGGCCCATCACCGTGCGCAGCGTCAACGGCCCGGCCGCGACCGTGATCGCGGGCGCCGGGCCCATCGGCGTGGACGCGGTCCGGGGCGTTTACGTGACCAACGGCGCGGTGCTGGCAGGATTCACCGTCAGCAACGGCTGCACGCTGGCCGGCGGCGCGGCCGCGGCCCAGCGCGGCGGCGGCGTGCGCGCGGAAACCGACGGTGAGCTCCGCAACTGCCGGCTGGTCAACAATGCGGCCAACGATGCGGGCGGCGGAGTGGCCGGCGGCCGCTTGTTTTCCTGCGTGCTGCGCGACAACGCGGCCAAGTTCGGCGCCGGCGCGTGGAACAGCTACCTGTACGCCTGCACCCTCAGCAGCAACACCGCGCCCGTGGACGGCGTGGGCGGCGGCGCGGCCGACAGCCGGCTGGCCAACTGCCTGGTGGTGCATAACCGCGCCGGCGCCGGCGCCGGGTGCAGCGTCTGCGACCTGCGCCATTGCACCATCAGCGACAACGTCGCGCCGGCCGCCGGCCTGGGCGCCGGGCTGTTCGGCGGCGCGGCCGCCAACACGATTGCGTTTTACAACCTGCGCGGCGCGGCGGCGGACGACGCGTACCAGGGCCGGTTCACCTCCGGATGCCTGGCCCGGGACCCCGGCGGGATGGGTAACACCACCAACGATCCGCAATTTGTCGATCGGCCGGCCGGCAACTACCAACTGGCCTCCAACTCGCCCTGCATCGACACTGCCGCCACGGCGAGCGGCCTGCCTGACGACCTGCTGGGCGTGGCCCGGCCGCTGGACGGCCGCAACCTGGGCGTGGCCGCCTATGACATGGGCGCTTACGAGTTTGTGCACCCGCTGGCGGACACGGATGGCGACCGCCAGGGCGACGCGGACGAGGTCGTGGCCGGCACCGACCCCACGCGCGCCACCTCGTTCTTTGCCATCGCCGGGGCGCAGATCCTCGCGGCCACCAACCTCACGCTGGCGTGGGAAGGCATGCCGGCGCGGCAATACTCCGTGTATGCCACGCCGCGGCTCGTGCCGGACACGGCCTGGAGCAACCTGACCGGCGCCCAACCCCTGCAAGGCGCGGGCGCCACCCTGTGGTTCCAGTTGCCGAGCGACGGCGTCACCCAGCAGTTTTACCGCCTGCGCGTGGAGCCGACGGACTGAACCGGCATGGCGCACCGATCAGAGACCATCAAGATCCGGGTGCTCAAGGCGCTGGAAAACATTTCCGGCGCGGCGGGCGCCGCGCGCCTGGCGGCGGAACTGGCCCAGATGGGCATGCACCTCCAGCCGCGCACCGTGCGCAAGTACCTGCTTGATCTGGATCGGGATGGGCTGACCCGCTGCGTCGGGCGGCGCCAGGGCCGGGAGCTGACGCCGCGCGGCCGCGAGGAACTGGAACATGCGCAAGTCCTGCGCAAAGTCGGGTTCATCGCCGCGCGGGTGGATGCGCTGGCCTACCGCATGACGCTGGACGCGGACACGGGCGCAGGCACGGTCATCGCCAACCTGGCCACGATCGCGCGCGACGACCTGCACCGCGCCCTGGTGTTCATGGAACCAGTGCTGGCGCCACGGTTAGGCCTGGGCGGCAAGCTGGCCATCGGGCTGGAAAAGGAAACCCTGGGCGGGATCACGGTGGCCGGCGGCCAGGTGCTGATCGGCACCATCTGCAGCGTGGCCATCAACGGCATCCTGCTCAAGCACGGCATCCCGGTGGTTTCGCGGTTTGGCGGCCTGGTGGAGATGAAGAACCACGCGCCGGTGCGGTTTGTGGAGCTGATGGAATACCGCGGCACCACGCTGGATCCGCTGGAAATCTACATTCGCGCGGGCATGACCCGGGTGAGCGACTACGCCCGGACCGGGTCCGGGATCATCGGCGCCAGCTTCCGCGAGGTGCCCTCCGTGGCGCTCCCCGCGGTGCAGCACCTGCAGAAAAAGATGCAGCGGCTGGCGCTGCCGGCGATCATCGCCGTGGGCCGGCCCGGCCTGCCGTTGCTGGATATCCCGGTGCCCGAAGGCAGCCTCGGCATCCTCGTGGCCGGGGGCATCAACCCCATGGCGGCTTTGGGCGAGCGCGGCGTGCCTGTGACCATGTGGTCCCTGGCGGCGCTTGAGGAGTTCGGCCGGTTCCAGGATTTTGCCACGGCCGCGCTCAAAGGCCGGCGCAGCTACTACATCGATTGATACCATTCCCGCGTGAAATTGGGTATATAATCCTCAACGGACTTGGCACCAGGCATCTGGTCATGGAATTGAGAACAAGCATACGAGCTCCCCTCCTTTGCAAGGAGGGGTGGCCGCAGGCCGGGGTGGTTGTGGATGGTTCGCGCCCCAAATTCGCGGTGGTAGGTATCCGCTTCAACCGCCCCACCCTTCGGGTCCCCCCGCCTTGAAAAGGCGGGGAGCCCAGATACGTACCGATCCTCATGCAAAAATGGAATGAGCCAGCACGGCGGCCGCCACCCCGGCTTACGCGCCGGCGAGCCGCATGCGTTTCTGCTTGAGGGTGACCAGCAGCATGGCGATGCCGCCCAGCACCCCGAACCCGGCCATGATCGCGTACCAGAACGTGTAGCCGTACTGCTCCTTGGTCGCGTCCAGGACCCGGCCGGTGATCAGCAGCGAGATCGCGCCGCCGTAATACTGGAAGGAATCGATCACCCCGCCCGCGAACCCCGCCATCTTCTTGCCGCCAATGTCCATGGGCGCGGCCGCGCCGACCACCGAATGGGTCGAGTTGGCCGTGAACGAGATCATCACCAGGAACATGCAGCCGAGGAAGATCCCCAGGGGCGTCGGGCCCACCACGCCGCTCAGGAGCACCATCGCGGCACAACTGATCACCACCGCCTCGAGGAAATACAGGCCCATGGCCACGGGCGAGCGGTGACCCTTGAAGAACTTGTCCGACACCCAGCCAGACAGGAACGACCCGAGCACCGCCACCATGGGCATGAGCGAGAGCGTGATCTTGGCCGCCGCGGGGATGTTGGTCTTCATGTCAAAGCCCAACTCGTCCTTGAAATACAGGATGGCGAGCTGATCGGAGCTGGTGCGGACAGCGCCGGTGCAGGCGTAGGCCGCGGCATAAAACCACACCAGCGGGTGCATGAAAATCGTCACGAACGATTCTTTCAGGCTCACGGTCACGCCCGCCGAGTCGTCGAGCTCGTCCTTGATCGCGCCGGGGAACCCGGCGTCATCCGGCGACTGCTTGGCGGCCAGGGCCATGAAGATGGCGCAGGCGGCGGTAAAAATGGGCGGAATGCGGAACAGCCAGCGCCAGTCGCCGGCCGGCACGAACAACGGCCAGAACATGAAACCCGCGAGGATGATCGGCGCCAGGTTACTGATGGCGACCTGGCCGAGCTGGATCATGAACCCGAAAATCCCGGCGAACGTGCCGCGCTCGCGCCGCGCGAACCAGGCGGCATTGATCTTGATCATGCCCGGCGCGCCGAACGACTGCATCCAGCCGTTGATCAGCCAGATGAGCGAAAACGTGGCGAACGACCCCACGAACGAGCCGAACCCGAACACCAAATTCAACACGATGGTGCCGGCCGCGCCGATCAGCATCGACCGTTTGCCGCCGATGCGGTCAGCCAGCAACCCGTTGACCAACTGGCCGGTGCCATAGGCCAGCGACCAGATGGCCAGCATGTCGCTGATCTGGGTCTTGGTAAAGCCGAACTCATCCTGCATGCCCGGGGTGGCGAACCGGAAGTTATACCGGCACATGTAGTACGAGGCATACAGCAGGCCCAGGGAAACCCAGTTCAGCCCGCGGCGGGCCCGGAACCCCTTGGGATGGGGCAGCACGAAACGGTGATCCTGCGCGTCGGCCGCCCGGGCTTTAGTAATGTCTGGCATAGCGACTCCTTATGGCCGCGCACTCTAATGAATAGCCCCGGGGATGGCAAGGAAAAGGCTCCGCGCCGTTGCCCATCAGACGATTGGCGTTCCCGGGAACGCTGAGCGTCCGCTCGGCATCTGGCCCGTGGAAGGCGCCAGGCTCAGCAAGGGGTCGGCCCGCAACACGCGCTCAAATTCGGTCAAGCAATCCCGCACCCGCCGCACCAGCGCCAGGATCGGCACGGACTCGCCAGACTTGGCCGCCGCCTGGAGATCCGCCGCGGCCCGGCCAAGGGCTTGGGCGCCGATATTCAACGCCGCGCCCTTGAGCTTGTGCGCCTGGGCTTCGAGACCAGCCCAGTCAGCGGCCTGCGCGAGTTGCTCGAGGGTCGCCACATCCTTGGGCAACTCCTGCAGGTAGCTGCGCATGGCCGCAGCGCCCAGGTCGGCGTCGTGCATGAGGCGCTGCAGGAGGGCCGCGCGCTCAAACACCACCCCGTCCTTGGACGCGCCACCCGCGCTTTCCGCACCGGGAGCGGCGGCCGGCACCACCTGGCCCAGCCATTGGCCCACCACGTTGCGAATGTTATCCAGGCTGAGCGGCTTGGTGATGAAATCATTCATGCCGGCCTCGATGCACTTCTGGCGATCGCCGGCCATGGCCTGGGCCGTGAGCGCCACCACGGGCAGGTTGTGGTTCAGCACCGGGGATTGCGGATCGCGGATCACCGCCGTGGCAGCGAACCCATCCATCTCCGGCATCTGGCAGTCCATCAGCACCAGGTCGTACTCGGTTTGCTCCAGGGCGCGGATGGCCTCCAGCCCGTTGACCACGGCATCCACGCGGTAGCCCAGCTTCTCCAGCAAGCCCTGCGCCACGAGGAGGTTGCCGGCGTTGTCGTCCACCAGCAGCAGGCGGAAGCGATCGCTGCCCGGCAGCGCCGCCACGGCCGCGGGCGCGGCCGGCGCCGCGTCACCGGCGGGCGGTACCGCGGCGGCCAAGGCCAGGCGCGCCGTGAACCAGAACGTGGTGCCCCGGCCCGGCTCGCTTTCCACGCCGATTGCGCCGCCCATGAGGCTCACGATCTCGCGGGCGATGGCCAGCCCGAGCCCGGTGCCCCCATACTGCCGCGGCACATCGTCACTGCCCTGCACAAAGGGGTCGAACAGCACGGGGATCAGCGGCGGGGCAATGCCGATGCCGGTGTCGGTCACGCTGAAGCGCAGCCGGACGTGGTCATCCTCGATGCGCTCCGGCTGCACCACGAGGAGGATGCCGCCGTGGGCCGTAAACTTGATGGCGTTGCCGATCAGGTTGTTCAGCACCTGCCGCAAGCGGCCCGGGTCGCCGCGCAGCGCGGAGGGCAGATCCGGCGGCATTTGACAGGCATACTCCAGCCCTTTTTCACGGGCGCGCAGGGTGAAGATTTCGTTGACCACCTGGAGGTTCTGGCGCAAATCAAAGTCCATGGCTTCGAGGACCACGCGGCGGGCCTCGATCTTGGCATAATCCAGCAGGTCATTCAAAATCAGCAGCACGGACTCGGCGCTGCTGCCCACCAACTCGGCAAGGCGGCGCTGCCGGGCATCCAGCGGGGTGTCCAGCAGCAGGGTGGTCATGCCGATCACGTTGTTCATGGGGATGCGCACCTCGTGCGACACATGGGCCAGGAACCGGTCCTTGGCGCTGCTGGCGCTTTCCGCCTGGCGGGCCAGGGCCGTGGCGCGCGCGCCGGCGGCGGCCAACTCCCGGTTGGCAGCCTCGGCTGCCTGCTGCGACTGTTCGAGCTGCTGCTGAACTCGCTTCAGCTCGGTGATGTCGTTCATCACGGTCAACACATGCGGCGCGCCCTGGAATTGCACGCGGTCGATCGAGAACTGGCCGACCAGCGTGTGGCCATCCCGGGCCCGGATGAGCACCTCGGCATTGCGGACACGGCCTTCCCGGCGGTACACCTCCATGGCACGGTCCCGTTGGGCCCGGTCCGCAAAGAGGTTCAACTCGCTTGAGGTATGGCCGAGCACCTGATCGCGGGTATAGCCGATCAGATCAAGAAAACATTGGTTCACCTCGACGCTCTGGCCATCCGATTCCTTGATGATGACCATCGCCATTCCGCTGGCATGAAACACCCTGGCGAACCGCTCCTCGGACGTCACCAGTTCGGAGCAGTCCCGGCTGATGCTGAAGATGACCGGGACGGCGTTCCACTGGCCGCGCATCACGTGCGTGTCCACGGCGATCCGCCGGCCGGCGCGGGTGCAGAACGGCAACTCCGCGCGGGTTTGCCGGCCGGTGAGCATCAAGCCCATGAGCCGGCGCGCGTCTTCCTGGCGGTCCGGGGGGTAAAGGCGGGTGATGGACTCGCCCAGCAGGTCGCCCCGGCTGTATTCAAGGGTCCGGATCACGGCGTCGTTGCAGAACAGGACCCGGCCGGAGTTGTCCAGGACCAGCAGCAGGTCAGCCATGCTGTTGACCAGGTTCTCCAGGTTGTCGCGGGCCCGCGCCACGTCGGCTTGCGCCGCCTTGCGCGCCCGGTTATCCACCATGGCTTCGAGATGGCAGGGGCGGCCCTGGACCACCACGCGCCGCACGGTCTTGATGACCGGGATCACCTCGCCGGAAGCGGTCCGGATATCACGCTCGGCGTTTTCGATTTCGCGGCCGGCCAGCACCGGGCACTCGCCGGTGGCGCTGGCGCACAGGCATTCCTGGCACGGCCGGCCAACCAGCGCGCCATGGCCATGGCCCAGCAGGAGCTCGGCGGCCGGGTTGGCGGCCACCACCCGGCGGGCCGCCTGGTCCACCACGGCCACGGCCACCGGCAGGGACTCCATGAGCGTGCGCAGGGTGGCCTCGCTTTCGTCCAGGCGCGCGGCGCCTTGCGCGGCGGTTTGGCCGCGGCGGACAAAGCCGTGGACCATCCAGGCCAGCCCCAGGGTGGCCAGCAAGCCTACGGGCCAAACCAGCCACCACCACGCGGGCGACGGCACACCGACCGCGGCCGCGGGATCCATGGCTACCGCGTGGGCCCGCAGGTGGAGATCCTGGCGGGCATGCCGATACCCGAGAAAGAAAACGGTCCCGGTCACGGCGATCCCACCGGCCAGGACCACGGCGATCAGGATCCCCTTGAAACGGCGGCCTGTAAATCCCCCCTGCATACCGTCAAACAGTCAACCAGGCCCCCCATCAAGTCCAGCCAAAAAAACGATCGTTTTTGTGTTGCAGCGGCCATGGCGGGAAGACGATCCTCCCGGGGTGTCGCGGAGTTGCCCGAGGTTGGGAACGTTGGGATGTACCCAGGAGACGCCATGACGACAAAACGCGCTTGGATCGCCGCCGCCGGCTGGATGCTGGCCATGACTGCACCGCTGCTGGCCCAAAACGCCGACCCGGCGCACGCCTACCCGATCATGCGGCCGGATTGGGCCACGGTGCAGGCGTGGGCCCGGGCCAGCCGGATGGCCGAACCCGCCCGGCTGGACCCGCGCCTGCCGCTGCGCGCCGAGGTCAACCTGGTGAATTACCTGACCTACACGCCGGCGGAGCGCAACCAGCTGAGCTGCGGCAACTGCTGGTCGTGGGCCGGCACCGGGGTGATGGAGATCGGGCTGGCGGTGCAGAACGGCACGTACGACCGGTTGTCGGTGCAGTTCCTGTGCACCTGCGGCGGCAAACCCGCCTGCGGCTGCCAGGGCGGCTGGCTGCAGGACGTGGTGGATTTTTTCAACGCCAAGGGCTATACCGTGCCCTGGGCCAACCCGGAGGCGTCCTTCCTCAACGGCAACGGCCAGTGCTATAACACCTGCACCGATATCGGCACGTCGCCCAACTACCCGGTGACCGCCATCGCCATGCAGACCATCGCCACCCAGGGCCAGGGCCAGCAGCAGGCCATCAGCAACATCAAGAATATCCTCAACCAGAACAAGGCCATCTGGTTCGGGTTCTTCATGCCGCAGGAGACGTACTGGACCCAGTTTCAAACCTACTGGGGCAACCAGGCTGAAACCGCGGTCTGGAACTCGGACATCATTCCCCAGGGCGCGGCCTGGGACGCGGGCGGCGGCGGCCACGCCATCCTGTGCGTGGGGTACAATGACACCGTCGCAGAGCCCTACTGGATCATGGTCAACAGCTGGGGCACGGCCGCCGGCAACCGGCCCGACGGCATCCTGCGCTGGAAAATGAATATCGACTACAGCCGGCAGTCGAGCTACCAGGGCTCGCTGGAATACAACCTGTTCTGGCAAACGCTCAATGTGACCTACGGGACCTCTGCCAAGCCGGTCGTGACCACGGAAACCGCCACGGCCATCACCGACGTCGGCGCCACGCTGCGCGGCTCCGTCAACCCCAAGGGCCAGAGCACGACCTATTATTTCCAGTACGGGATCACCGCGGATTACACCGCCACCACGCCGACCGGCAACGCGGGCGCGGGCAGCACGGCCCAGGCGGTCAGCGCGGCCATCTCCAGCCTGGCCGCGGCGCAGACCTATCACTACCGGATCGTGGCGCAGAACAGCGCCGGCGCCAGCTACGGCGTGGACCGCACCTTCACCACCACGGGCGGCGGGCCCGTGCCGCCGGACGTGACCACCGGCGATGCCCTGGACATCGGCCTGACCAACGCCACCCTGACCGGCACCATCAACCCGCGCGGCCAGGCTACGACCAACTACTTCGAGTATGGTTTGACCACCTCGTACTACAGCCATACCACGCCGCGCCAGAGCGTGGGGGCCGGCGGCGCGGATGTGGCCGTGACCAGCCGGGTGGCTGGGCTCACCCCGGGCGCGACCTATCATTACCGCCTCGTGGGCCAGAGCGCCACCCGCACCGCGTTCGGGCTGGACCGCACGTTTACCGTGGCGGCGCCGTCCGACATCCTGCTGAGCGAAGGGTTTGAGCACGGCGGCAGCTGGCCCGCCGGCTGGGACCAGCAATACATCACGCCCGATTCGTGGAGCTTTTACGTGGACTGGGAGTTCCAGAGCGGCGGCATCTGGGGCATGTTCCCGGAAAGCGCGCACAGCGGCAGCTACAACGCATTCTTCCAGGATTATGACTACGGCGCGGCCACGGCCATGATCACGCCCGCGCTCAATTTCGGCACCAACAAGCAGGTCCTCCTGACCTTCTGGCACTGCATGCAGGAAGACTTCTGGTACGGCGACCAGGATTACCTGTACATTTACACCAGCCCCAACCCCGCGGATCCCAACGGCTGGACCGAGCAGGCGGCGTTCCTGGCCAACGTGTCGGACTGGACCAAGCGCACCGTGGTGCTGACCAACGCGCCCGGCACGCAGTACATCGCGTTCGATGGGATCAGCTACTACGGATACGGCGTGGCGATCGACGACGTCGAGGTACGCACCGGCACCATGCCCACGCCGACCCCCACCCCGACATCAACGCCCACCTCCACGCCAACCCCCACCCCCACGCCGACGGCCACCCGGACTCCGACGCCCATGCCCACGTCCGACTTCCCCTGGGAACTGTTCCCGATCAAAAAGAAAAAGTGAGCTACATGCCCTGGTAACGCGGCCCGCCGCCGCCCTCGGGCAGCCGCCACTCGATGTTCCCGAGCGGGCACTTGATGGTGCACGTTTTACAGTGCAGGCAGTTGGACGGGCTGATGCGGATGGCCGTCCGCTCCTCGTTGTACTCGTACACCTGGGCCGGGCAGAAGATCGTGCAGGGCGCACCGAACTTCGCAAAGCAGCCGGCCGTGCAGCGCGCCGGCTCGCGGATCACCAGGTGGCAGGGCTGGTCTTCCTCGTGCTCCGTGCCGGAATGGTAGATGTCCGTGAGGATGTCCAGGTTGAGCTCCTTTTCCGACGGCCCGGGCAGATCCGGCCGCGGCCGCGGGCAATCCGCCAGCGGGTCCGCCAGGTGATCCGGATGGCTGCGGAACCGGCCGGGCGGCAGCACGCCGGCCGTGAGGAAACTCGCGCCAATGGCCATGATGCCCGGCACCTGGCCCCACTGGAATAACGGGCGCACGTTGCGGAACCGGCGCCACCGGCGCCAGGGCTCGGAAGCATACAGCCGCGCGGGATATTGGTCCAGGCGCGCCGCGGACCAGTCATCGGCGGCCCAGCACGCGTAGAGCGCCTCGGCCGCGGCCATGCCGGACTCCACGGCCAGGTGCGCGCCCTTGAGCCGCACGGCGTCGAGCAACCCGGCGGCGTCGCCCACGATCAGCGCGCCGGGCGCGACCAGTTCGCCGGCCGCCCACGCGCCGCCCTCGGGCAGGACCTTGGCGCCATACGCCTTCACCGTGCCGCCCTGGATCATGCCGTGGACCAGGGGATGGGCCTTGAAGGCCCGGAACAGCTGGTGCGGGTTGAGGCGCGGGTCGCGATAATCCAGCCCCACCACCAGCGACACGGCCACGAGCGTGTCGCTGAACCAGTACACGAAGCCGCCGCCGTACTCGTAGTAGCCCAGCGGGTAGCCAAAGGTGTGCAGCACGCGGCCGGCCGCGCCGGGCACCCGCGGCACCTCGATCAGCTCCTTGATCCCCAGGGCGTAGCTCTGCTCGTTGGCGTTGCGCGCCAGGCCCCGCCGGGCCGCCAGTTGCTGGGTGACGCGGCCATGGCCGCCCTCGGCCAGGACCACGGCCTTGGCGCGGATCTCGGCGCCGGGCTGGAACCCGGGCTTGGGGCGGCCTTGCTTGTCGCGGCCCATGTCGCCCGCGATGGCGCCCACCACGCGGCCGTTCTCTTCGATCAGGTCCGCGACCGCCATGCCGGTGATGATCTCCGCCCCTTCCTTTTCCGCCAGGCCGCCAAGCCAGGCCGTCACCTGCCCCAAGGACACCAGCGGCAACCCCAGGGCATGCATCGGCGGCGGCACCACCGGCAGGGCCAACGCGGCGCCGCGGCGCAGGTAATACACTTTTTCCTGCGCCACCCGCGCCGCGACCGGCATGGTCAGCAGGTCGGCCTCGCCCACCAGCCGCGCCAGCGGCCCGGTGTCGAGGATGGCGCCGGACAGCACGTGGGACCCCAGCTCCGCGCTTTTCTCCATGACCAGGACGCTTGGCGGCGGGCGGCCGGGCGTGGCGCGCGCGCGGCGCAGCAGGTGGATGGCCGTGGCCAGGCCGGCCACCCCGCCGCCCACGCACAGCACGTCCACCTCCAGCGTTTCGCGCGGCACGGCGGGCATCGGGTCCGGGGAGGAAGTCATGGCGGCACCTGGTCGGTTGGGCCGGACGGCCGGCCGCGCTGGGCGGCCGCAAACCGGCTGGTGTGTTGGTTCAGCACAGGCATCACGTCGCGGTCCACATAGTCATTCCAAGCCCGGGCCACGGGCGGCCACGGGTCCAGGCGGATAGCCGCGCAACGCAGCAGGTCGCGGATGTGGTCCAGGGGGTGCTCGTCTGCGGCCTGCCACGTGGACGCCGCCGTGGTTTTATGCCGGCGCTGGTCCTGGGCGAGGCTCTTGTCCGTGTCCGCGGCCTGGCCGCAGGCGTCCAGCAGGTCGTCGGCCAACTGGTAGGCGGTGCCGAGGTCGTAACCGGACGCGGTGAGCGCGGCCTGCAGGTCGGGATCGCGCCAGCCGGCCACGTGGGCGGCAAAGGCAAACAGCGCGCCGGTTTTGGCGCGGGCTATGGCCACCGCATCGGCCCAGACGCCCGGGGCCGCGCGCAGGCACAGCTCCTGGCGCGCCTCGGCGGCGCACATGTCGCCGGCAAACCGGACCAGGGCGGCGACCACGGCCCCGGCCTCGAGCCCGGCCACCAGGCGCACGGCCTGGACCACCAGCAGGTCGCCCAGCAGCACGGCGCCCGGGATGCCCTGCGCCACCCAGAAGGCCGGCGCGCCGCGCCGCAGGCGACCGCCGTCGATGACATCGTCGTGCAGGAGGCTGGCAGAATGCAGCAGTTCCGTGGCCGCGGCCGCGGGCAACGGCAGGTGGGGCGGGCAGGCGGCGGCCGGGGCCAGCGCCAGCAGCAGGCGGGCGCGCAGCATCTTGCCCTCGAACAGGGCCGCGCCGCACTGCGCCACTACCGGCGCAAGCGGAGTGTCGGCCAGCACGGACTGCATGCAGGCGCGGACCTCGTCCAGGGCGCGGGACAAATCCGGGGTTTGGGCGGGAACGGTCACGCGGTACCCGGCCCGCGAAAAGACGGAAGAAACCGGCGGCCGGTGCGGCAGGCCATGCCAGAGCCACGGCCTACACGGCCCGGGAGGGCCGGGCCACGATCCCAAGGCGCCTGGCGGCGGCGGCCGGGCATCACTTTTCGGTCTGCTCCGCGTCGCTCACCAACTCGCGCATGATGGTGCCGAAGCCCTTGCCGGCCTGCATTTCCTTTTCCACTTCCAGCAGGGCGGTGTTGGGTCCGGGCGCGCCCTTGTCCTCGGCGGAGATCACGGTGGACCCGACCTGGATGCGGTCGCCGGGATTGAGCTCCTCCATGTCGAGGCGGTGGTTATTGAGCAGCGTGCCGTTCTTGGACTTGAGGTCCTTGATGTAATACTTGCCGTCCAGGAACCGGACGCCGCAGTGGATGCGGGAGGCGCGCTCGTCCTTGATGACGATGTCCGCCTCCGGGCTGCGGCCGATGGTGATGGCTTTCTCGCTCAGCTCGTACAGCCCCGGCTCGCCTTTATGATTTATGAATCGCAAACGCATAATAAAAATCCACTCCTTGGGGCCGCGGCCCCGCTACCCGGCCCGGGTCATGAGCGACCGGAAATATTCAATGGTCTGCTCCAGGCCTTTCTCCAGCTCCATCTGCGGCTGCCAGCCGAGCAGCGCGCGCGCCTTGGCGATGTTGGGCTGGCGCACCTTGGGGTCGTCCACCGGCAAAGGTTTGTACACGATCTCGGACGAGCTGCGGCAGAGCTTGCGGATGACCTCGGCGAACTGCAGCACGTTCATCTCGCAGGGGTTGCCGATGTTCACCGGCTCGTGGTGGCCGCTGAGGGACAGCGCGTAGATGCCGGCGATCAGGTCCGAGACATAGCAGAAGCTGCGCGTCTGGTGGCCGTCGCCGAACACGGTCATGGGCTGGTTGCGCAGGGCCTGGTCGATGAACGCCGGGACCACGCGGCCGTCGTTGGGCCGCATGCGCGGGCCGTAGGTGTTGAAGATGCGGACGATCCGCGTATCCACGCCGTGGAACCGGTGGTAGGCCATGGTCATGGCCTCGGCAAACCGCTTGGCCTCGTCGTACACGCCGCGCGGGCCAATGGGGTTGACGTTGCCCCAGTAGGTCTCGGGCTGGGGATGCACCAGCGGGTCGCCGTACACCTCCGACGTGGAGGCCAGCAGGAACGTGGCCTTCTTGGCGCGGGCCAGGCCCAGGGTTTTGTGCGTGCCCAGCGCGCCCACCTTGAGGGTCTGGATGGGGTACATCAGGTAATCGATCGGGCTGGCCGGCGAAGCGAAATGGAAAATGTAGTCCACGGGGCCCGGCAGGTAGATGTACTCGGTCACGTCGTGCTTGATGAAGCGGAAGCGCGGCTGGCCGGCGAGATGCTCGATGTTGGCGACGTTGCCGGTCAGCAGGTTGTCCATGGCGATGACCTGGTAGCCTTTGGCCAACAGCAGATCGCACAGGTGCGAGCCGAGGAACCCGGCCCCGCCGGTCACCAACGCCACTTTTTGTTCATTGGGGGTTGCCATTGCCACACGCACTCCTTATTGCGGATCGGCCGCCACCACGGGGGGGCGCTCCGGATCCAACACCATCTGAGGATACAAATCTTTGATGAACTGCGCCACTTTATTTTGATAGACCGTGCTGTTCATCTCGCGGACGCCGGAAACCGCCACATAGGCCCAGCGATGGGCCACGTTGTGTACCACGCGGTCATAGGCCATCCAGAACAGGCGCCGGGCATGCGACGGCGTCTCGCGATCCTTGCCGACAAACCAGTAGGCGTAAAACCGGGCGATGGTGAACGGCCGGCCGCGCGGATCCCGCAGGTGGGAGAAAATATCCACCAGCATCACGTCCAGCGGCGCGCGGCCCGGCAGGGGCACGGAGATGATGTTGTGCGCCACCACCTCGTTGCCCTGCCCCACCAGGCACTCCTCAGGCCGGTGGATGCTCGTGCGCTCCTTGCCGCTGAGCACCAGCGAGACAAAGATGATTTCGCCGGCCGGGCTGGTGTACTGCTTCTTGCGCAGGAACGTGTCGGCGGGCAGAATCTCTTTTTCGGCAAACGAGACCCGGTCCAGCGTCCCGGTGCACTTGGAACAGGTGTTGGTGGCGCCGGCCAACTCGTCGTCCGTAAAGCTGGTGGCGCACTCGTAGTTCTGGCAGAACCACAGCCCTGACCCGCGCCACTCGCCGACCTGGTCCGGCAGCACGGTCTGGATGCCCGCCTCCTCGGACACGGTGATGTCCACCGTGAACGCCAGCGCCCACAGCGCCACCAGGAGGATGACGATCAGCACCGAGTACGGGCGCAGGGCCGGGGCCCACAGGCTTTTGAGGAGGTTCATGTCGGTTCCAGTTGTTGTTCCAAAAAGCCAGCCAGGTCCGCGAGGTCCGCCAGGCGCGCGGCCGCGGCCGTGGGCGCGGCGCCGGGCCGGACCAGCACGGTGCGACACCCGGCGCGCCGGCCCGCCTCGACGTCGGTCTCGTTGTCGCCCACCATCCACGAGCCGGCCAAGTCAAGGTCCAGCTCGCGGGCGGCCTGCAGCAGCATGCCGGGCTGGGGCTTGCGGCAGGCGCACTGGTCGCGGTCGTGGGGGCAATAGTAAATGGCGGGCAAAGCCAGGCCGGCCGCGGCCAGTTCCCGCGCCAGCCGGGCGTGGATCCGGGCCACGTCGGCATGCGTCATCCGGCCCAAGGCGACCCCGCGCTGGTTGGTGATGATCACCGCGCGCCAGCCCCGGGCCTGCACCACGCGCAAGGCTGCCACGAACTCCGGCAGGAGCTGGAAATCCTCCGGCCGCTCGACATAGCCGGGGCCCGGCGACTGGTTCACGATGCCGTCCCGATCAAAAAATACCGCGGGGTGCGCCATGGTCGTTCAGGGCTGGGCCACCACGTTGGTGACGTTGAGGCTGAGCGGCGTGGACCGCACTTCCATGCCGTCGGCATAGCGGGCGAACGCCTGCACCGTGCCCGGCCCCTGCCCCAGGAGCGCGGCCGCGAGCGGCAGCGCCGCGGTATTGGTGGCCGCCACGGTGCGCAATACCCGCTCGCGGTGCACCAGGCCCACTTCCCTGGCCCCTCCCGTGGCCGCGGCCTGCAGCGGCAGGGTGGCGTGGTAATCCACCTCGCTCCGGTCCGGCGCCCCGGCAAGCGACACGGCGCGGCCATGGTTGTCCACGGTGAACCCCTTGACCGAGAACGCCGGCATGGCCACGGGCCGCCCGCCGCTGGCCACCACGCGCAGGCGGTGGTAGCCGTCCGCCAGGCGGGTGGTATCCAGCTCCAGCTCGGGTGAGTTGGCGGCGCCGGCTACCCGGCGGCCATCGAGGAAGTACTCGAACCGCAGCAGGCGGGCGGGAACCTGGGGCATGACCTCCGTGTAGAAGGTGCTGGCGCCGGTGAGCGGATCATCGTCGAGGGTCACGGTCGTCAGGCTGAACAGCTTGCGCCACGGGCAAGCCAGCGGCTCGCCCACCAGGAGGATCTGCAGCGGGCAGCAGATGGACTGGAAAAAGCTTTCCAGCATGCTGCACCCGCGCAGGTAATGGACGTAAAAGTAGGCGGCCGGAAACTTGGTCCAGCGCGCGTAGGGCTCGACCACCGTCCCGCAGGAGGCCGTGGCCCCAGCCTTGATCCACGCGGTGAGCTTGGTCTGGTTGTCGACATCGAACACGGCGGCGAGGCTGGTGAGGTGCTCGGCCATGCAGCCGGGCAGGAAGCTGCCCATGGCGGCCGGGTCGACCTGCTCCGCGCCCATCATCAGGCCGAGAATGTCGCCGGCCTTGATGGTGGTGTTGCTGGTGATCACCACGTTGATGCCCGAGGCCATGAGCGTGCGCTGCACGTCGCGGTACTGCCAGTCGCGGCAGGTCGAACGGATGTCGTCGTTGCGCAGCAAGTACACGGTGCCGCGGTAGCCGGCGCCATCCGCCATGACCCCGCGGCGCAGCGACTCCAAAACCGTGGCCAGGTCGTTGCCGTTGCGCCCGGTGAACCCGAGCATCATGCTCGGCACGGGCATGGCGGAACCCAGCTCGCGCGCAACATCGTCCAAGGTCCGGCTCTGCTTGAGCTGGGGCACATTGGGCGTGGGGCCCGCGTACAGCGGCGAGACGTAGTCGCCGCGCGCCACCACCCCGGTGCCGGGCAGCGTGGCGTTCATCAGGAACGTGGCGCCCTGGATGGAGAGCGGCGGCGGCTCGCCGGTATCGATCCGCACCGGGAAATCCACGGAGTAGATCCAGGCGAAGACGTGGTCCTGGATACCGCGGCGGGCCAGTTCCTGCTGCACCGGGCCGCGGATGCAGCGGCCAAAATCGATCAGGCTGGCCTGGTACGGCGGCGCAAACAGCGCCGCCGGCAGGTCCAGGTAAATGATGTTTTCATCCGGGACCTGCCGCAGGCGCGCGTAAGCGTTGGCCACGGCCATGGAGGCGGAAGAGTTGCGGTTAACCAGCAGCGCCATCTCGTGCGGGGCCAACGCGCGGGCCGGGACGGCCCCACCAGCAACCAACAACGCGGCCGCAAGCAGGCCCAATCCGCAGTGCCTTGCGCCCGGTTTCAGCCCCACGCTCCTCGCGTTACTGCTCGTCTTCGTCCTCGTTGTCGTGATCGTTGTCGTCTGTCGTAATCGGGTTCGTTGTCGTCGTCTGTCGTGATCGTAATCGTTGTCGTGATCGTTGTCGTGATCGTTGTCGTGATCGTAATCGCAATCGTCTAGTACGCTCCCTCCCCGCGCCACACGGTGCGGATGGTGCGCACCAGGATCACGATGTCCAGCCACGGCGACCAGTTGCGGACGTAATAAGTGTCCCAGCGCTCCATCCCCGCGGTGCCGGTGGCGCTGCGGCCGGAGACCTGCCACAGGCCGGTGATGCCCGGCAACACCTGCTCGCGCAGCGCCCGCAACGGGGCCGGGATCTTCTCGTGGTGATAAGCCGGCAGCGGGCGGGGCCCGACCAGCGACATGTCGCCGTTCAACACGTTCAGCAGTTGCGGCAACTCGTCCAGCGAGCTGGCGCGCAGGAAGCGGCCCACGGGCGTCACGCGCGGATCGTGCTTGCTCTTGAAGTCCGCGCACCACTGCCCGTACCATTGCGGGTCGGTTTTCATCTTCTCCGCCAGCACCAGGTCCGCGTTGGGAACCATGGTGCGGATCTTCCAGGTTTTGAACGGCTTGCCGCGGTACCCCACCCGCTCCTGCATGTAGAACGGGTGGTGCCGGTCATGCAGCCAGACCAGCAGCGCCAGCAGCAGGCATACCGGCACCCACAGCGGCAGCAGCATCAGCACGAGGAAAAACTCGGCCATCTCCTTGCCGATCCGGATAAAGGGGTTGGCCAGGTTGTTGCTTAGTTCCAGGCCCAGCAGTCCCATGAAGTCGCACGGCCGCACCCAGAGCGACGGGATATTGTCCAAGTCCGGGATCAGGATGACCCGCCGGTAGCGCATGAGCGGGCCTTCCAGCAGCGCGGTCAGCTCCTGCGGCGGCATCTCTGCGGTGCCCAGCACGGCCACGAACGCGCGGTCCGTGGTCTCGCGGATCCCGCCCAGCACCGGCACGCCGGCGACCTGCGGCAGCAGGTCCGCATGGTCGGTGAACACGCCGATCGGCTTGTAGCCCAGCCCGGCTTCCTGGCGCAGCGTTTCCAGCACCTGGACCACCAGCCGATCCCCGCCGTAGATGACCGTGGGCGCGCCCCACCATCCGCGGGTAATCAGCCACTTCTTGACCAGGATCCGACCCAGGGGCACCAGCGGCACACAGAGCAGGTAGGCCAGCGAGAACTTGAGGCGGCTGGATATATCGCCGGTTTTGCTCAGGAACACGGCCATGGCCGCCATGGCGAAGAGCACGACCAGGAGCAGCTGGGTCCGCCGCAATTCCTCCACCGGGCCCAGGCCCCAGCCCGGCAGGAGGCGGAACACGATGGCCCCCACCGCCCAGGCCGGGATGAGCAGGTACCCGCGCGCCAGCGGCATGTAGTCATCCTGCATGATATGGCGCAAGTGGGACGCCAGCCACAGGCACAGGAGGATCACCCCCGCCTCCACCAGCAGCAGGCACAGGGCGTTGACCAGCACCCGCCGGTAGTAAGGCCACACCCCTTCCTGCTGCCACTTATCTGCGATCGCGCGATAAAACATCATGCAAAATATACCGGTTTTGGTTATACTAGATGGTTATGAAAGGCCGAACAATAGCAATGTTGGCCCTTTTGCTCCTGGCCGCGGGGTGGCGGCCGGCCCTGGGCGGCGGCGGGCCCCAGAACGTCCTGGTGGTGATCAACACCAACAGCCCCGGCAGCCGCGAGGCCGGCCTCTATTACGCCCACCAGCATGGCGTGCCGGCACGCAACCTCTGCTGGATCGGTTGCGCCACCAATAACGATATCAGCCTCGACGACTATTCCAACCTCGTGCGCCGCGCCGTGCTCGACCATGTTGACGCGGCCGGGCTCAGCAACCAGGTGGATTACCTGGTGTTCATGCCCGACATCCCTTACCGCGTATACCAAGGTAATTTCGGGGAGCAACGCCACGCCGGCCTGACCGCCTGCATGCTGTACGATTTCAAGGCCTCGCCCAACGCGTTCACCGCCGGATGCGAGATCGCCGCCAGCAGCGACAACCCCTATTTCTACGCCGAGCGCGCCTTCACCCACGCCGGCGCCACGGGCAGCAACCGCCTGTACCTGGCCACCCAGCTCACCGGCTGGTCGCTCGACTTGGTCAAGCACACCATCGACCGCGCTTGCGCGGCGGAAGGCAGCCAGCCCACCGGCCAGGTGTACCTGCTGCACACCAGCGACCCCTACCGCAACAAGCGCTGGCCGCAGTTTGACAACGCCGACTTCGCCGCCCGGTTCCTGGCCGCCTCGCAAACCTGGATCATTGCCGAGTCCGACGCCATCAGCGGCGCGAGCAACGTGGTGGGCTACCTGACCGGCGTGGAAAGCCTGGCGCCCACGCTTTTCTCCAACCAGTTTGCGCCGGGCGCGCTGGGCGACCACATGACCTCGTATGGCGGCAGCCTGCTCGACCTCACCGGGCAGATGTCGATCCTGGACTGGCTGGCGGCAGGCGCGGTGGCCTCGTACGGCACCTGCGTGGAACCCTGCAGCTACACGCGCAAGTTTCCCGCGGCCATGGCCTACTACTGGCAGGCGCGCGGCTTCAACGCAGCCGAAAGCCTCTGGATGGCCGTGCAGAATCCGTACCAGGGCGTTGTGGCCGGCGACCCGCTCAGCGCGCCCTACGCCCAGCCGGCATCCCTGGCGGTCACCGGCCTGGCCGCCAACGCCGTGCTGAGCAACAGCGCGACCCTGGCCATCACGGCCCGCGGTGGCCGGCCGGTCAGCCGGGTGGATCTCTTCCTCGACGGGCTCTGGCTCGCCACGGCCACGAACCTGGCCCCGGAACCGGGCAATGCCGTCACCTTCAGCTTGAATGGGCATAGCCGGACCTGCACGGTGCAGGCTGGCGACACGATCTATGACGTGGCCGCCGGCCTTGAGGCCGCGATCAATGCCGCCCCGCCGATCGGCCTCACGGCCACGGCCCGCGCCGACTGCGTGGAGCTGCGCCAGGCTGCGCTGGGGATCCCGGGCGCAACCAACGCCTGCGCGGCGGTTGCCGCGCAAGGCGCCGCCGGACGCCTGACGCTCTGGGCCCAAACCCCGTTCACCCACCTGCTCGAAACCCGCGCCGCAGCCTACGAACGGGTCGACGCCTCGGGCACGCCGATCGCCGGCGACCTGCTGCGCAGCCGCGTCACCCGCCTGGACGGCGCCGTGGTCACCAACACGGCCATTGCCGACGGCGACGACTCGGCCTACGACCTGCTGCTGAAGCTGCTGGCCGCGGTGAACGCGGACCCCGCCTTGCAGGACAGCCAGGGATGCATGGTCAAGTACCAGTCCGGGGCGGGGGGCGCGAACACGGTCTACTTCGTCGCCCGCACCAACGGATGGGCAGGCGGCAACCTGTTCCTGGACTTCGAGGTCGTGACCCAACCCGGCAGCGGGCTCGACGACACGGGCTTCTCCTCGCTGTTCGACGATAACGCTGACGACCTGGGCGCGCGCGCCATGGTGTTTCTCGGCGGCGGCCAGACCAACCTCGCGGCCGGGTACACGCTCAGCGCCACGAACCTCGCCAACGGGCCGCACGATCTCCTGGTCGTGGCCTGCGAAGGCACCGCCTTGGAAACCCAGGCCCGGGTGACCGTCCCGTTCACGGTCAGCAACAGCCCCCTGAACTGTGCGGTCACTGCGCCGCGGCCCTGGCACAACGCGCCGCTGGACGCCCTGGTCACCACGCGCGTGGCGGCGGCCGGCAGCCTGGTCATCACCCAGGTGGCCCTGTGGGCCGAGGGGCGGCTGCTGGCCCGCACCAATGCCGCGGAAATGGAAGCCGCCTGGCCGGCCGCGGCCATCGGCGCCGGGCTGCTGAACCTGCAGGCGCAGGCGTGGGACGCCGGCGGCGCCACGGCCCTCAGCCCGGCCATCCCGGTGCGGGTGTTTACCGACGAGGATGGCGACGGCCTGCCCGGCTGGTGGGAGTACCAGTACTTCGGCACGGCCACCGGCGCCACGGCCGCGGCGGATACCGACCTGGACAGTGTGCCCAACCTGGGCGAATACCTCGGCGCCACGGATCCCACCAACGCGGCAAGCTATTTTGCCATCAGCTCCGTGGCCAGCGCCACCGGGTTCCCGGTGCAGGTGGCGTTCCCGGGCAGCGCCATGCGCCTCTACCAGGTGGCTTACAACGATCAGTCCCTGCTGTTCACCAACGCGTGGCAGGCAGCCTTTACCGCGCTGCTGTGGGGCAGCGACGCGCCGGCCACGTGGGTGGATACCTGCCCCACCCCGCCCTGCGCCACCAACGGATACCGCTTCTACCGGGTCAAAGCCGTTTTGCCCTGACCCTGTGGGCGCTGGGCGTTACGGGAACAAGTCGCCGAGGGTCGGCCGCCAGGGCGGAGCGGCGCGCGCCGCCGCGCGGGACGATGCCGGCGGCCGCGCCAGCCGGTCCAGGAACTGACGGCAGGAGATGGCGTGCGCGCCGGCCGAGGTTACGGTCTCGCGCTCGGCGCGGTCCGCCGTGACCACCGCGACCCGGTCCGGATCCGCCGCCTGGTGCACGAGCCGCTCGATGACCGTGTCCGCCGTGAGCCGGCCCGGCGCGTACTGGACCTCCAGGACGGGCGACTCGAACACCTCGCCCGCCCCGCGCGGCCCGCCATCGAACACCACGGTGACCCGCTCCGCCAGATCGCCGGCCGCCTGCTCGAGCCGGCGGATCAGCAGCAGGCGCGCCTGCTCCAGGCGGCCCGGCATGTGGCTGGCCAGGCCGGGGTCCTGGTAAATCAGGCTGTACCCGTCAACAATGATCCAATCCCAGCCCATGGCGCCCACCCCGCAACCATGCTCAGGCGCGACACACCACGGCGCCGAACGGCGGCAGGCCGTCGCCTTCCAGCCCGCCCCAGAGCGGCTGGTTGCGCAACAGGTCTGCCCGTCCCAGCGCGCGCGGCGTCGGGCCCAGGTTCACCGCGCAGCGCAGGCGCGCCCGCCCCAGGCGGCGCTCGAACGCGAGCACCGTGCGGTCCATGCCGGCGCCGGCCTCGCCCGCGTCCATGAGTTGGAACGTGCCTGCGCGCAACGCCGCGTGTTTGAGCCGCAGGCGGATCAGGCCGCGGTAAAATGCGTACAGGCGCTGGCGCTCGGTAAATCCGCGGGCGAACAGGTTGCCCTCGAACTCCACGCCTTCCTGCCACACCGCGCGCGCGCCGGCCACCACGCGCCGGCCCTTGTCGCACGGCCGCAGCCGCTCGTGGATCGACGGCCGGTTGCCGGCGCCGAACTCCTGCCCGGCGAGCAGGAACGGGATGCTGTGCGCCGAGAGGAATGCCACCTGCATCGCCGCCTGGACCGCCCCGGCGCCAAACCGGTAGATGCCGCGGCCTTCGTCGTGGTTGTCGGTGTACCGCGCATAAAACAGCGTGTTGCCCGCAGGCTGCAAGTCCTGCTCGTACTGCGCGAGCAAGCCGCCGAACACGGCGGCGATGCCGCCCTGCTGGTACTCCGCGAACGCCTGCGACTGACGCACGTGGTCGGCCATCTGTTCCGGCCGCAGCACCACGGAGCCGCCGTCCGGAGTCACGCCATAAAAGTGATCGCATACCTTGTAAAAGGCATCGTCATAGCTGGCATTGAACCCGCGCGCAAACAGGTCCATGGAGTTGTCGCGGCCGTAGCACTCGGCCAGGAACAGCAGCTCGCGGCCCGCGTGCCGGCGGCGCAGCTCCGGCAGCGCCTCGTTCCAGAACGAGCGGTCGTTGATGAAATGGGCCATGTCCACGCGGAACCCGTCCACGCCGTCGGGCGCGCCGGACGCCCCGCGGCCGAGGATCCCGAGCCAGCGGTCGTAGGTTTCGAGCATGGCGCGGCGCAGCGCCGGCTGGGTGTAATCCAGCTTGGCGGTGTCGCTCCAATCACAGTCGAACGCGGCCGCGCCCTGGGCATCGCGCACGTAGTATTCGGGATGCTCTTGGATCCAGCGGTGGTCGCGGCTGGTGTGGTTGGGCACCATGCCGAGGATGACTTTCAGGCCCAGCGCATGCGCCCGCCGCACCACGGCCTGGAGCTCCTCCAGCGTGCCGAACTCGGGATCGATTTGGTCGTAGTCGCGGATCGCGTACGGCGACCCGATGCCTTTGCGCCCCTCCACGCCGATCAGGAACGGCGGCATCACGTGCAGGATCGTGAACCCGAGCTTCTTGATCGCCTGCACGTGCTGCGCCAGGTACGCCAGCGCCGATCCCGCAGGCGGCTTCTCCCGGGCCGCCTCCACCGGGTTGCGCGGCTCGCGCGCGGCCACGGCGCGCAGGTTGACCTGGTAATTGATCCCTCGCAACAGCCAATTGTCCATGTTATTGCCCCTTTCCCAGCTTCCCAAAAGCCGTGAGGCCGGGATGGTGCCGCAAAAGGCCGGGCAAGGCAAGGGGGAAACCCGCGGCCCCGGCTTGCGTTCTAAAATATTTATGCTAGGGTGAAAGCGTGAATAGCAAAACCATAACTCCACGCAACGGGGGTGTGTTTATGAATGGCAAGACATTCCAATGGGCGCTGGCGATCATCATGCTCACAGGCGCGAGCCTGACCGCCTGGGGCCAGAGCGCGGGCAACCCGCTGCCGGCGGAGCTGCGCCCGCTGCACAGCCGCATCCAGTCGATGAGCCATGGCTATTACAGCGAGCAGGACTGGCAGCAGGTGTTCGCCGAGGTGCGCGCCGTGGCCGCCCTGGCGCGCCAAGAAGGCAACGACGACCTGGCCATTGAAGCCGCCCTGCTGGAAGCCCAGGCGTGGATGGATATGCGCGGCCAGCTGTCCCGTGCCCTCGAGGTCCTGGACCGCACCCGCCAAACCTATGCCCAGAGCACCTCCGCCAGCATGCGCAAGGTCTTCGTGCGCGAGGCCGAGGTGTATGCCCAGCAGGGCGACCAGGCCGCCATCCGCAAGCTGATCGACCAGTTCAAGGCCAGCCATTGGTACCAGCCCGAACGGTATCCCTACCGCGTGGGCGAAGGCCGCAATGCGCCCCTGAGCGTCGTGCGGCCCGGCAGTTCCGGCGCGGATTCCCTGGTCCTGACCACCATGCAGAACTTCCTTAACGCCGCCCGGTTCGCCCCCGGCAACCCCTGCCCGTTCTTCTCCGGCGTGGACCGCGCGGGGCAACCGGTGAGCCTGGACGATTATGCCGGCAAGGTGGTGCTGGTGGACTTCTGGCAGGGCAACTGGGTTCCCTGGCGCCGCAACCTCGCCTACCAGGCCAAGGTGTTCCAGTCTTACCAGCCCGCCGGCTTCGAGGTGATCGGCATGGCCCTCGACGCGGATTCGGTCCAGTTTGACAGCCTCCTGGCCGAATCCGGGGCCACGTGGCGCCAACTGGCGCCGGACCCCGCGATCGCCAGCCAGTTCGGCCTGCACGGCGAAGCCACCAGTTTTCTCGTGGATCGGGATGGCGTCATCATCGGCCGGAACCTGCGGGGCGCCGACTTGGTGCTGGCCATCCGCCGCGCGCTGGATCTTGGCCCCGGAGAATACGAGTAAGGATTTCCGGCGCGGCTTGAAAAACCCGGCGCCGCAGGCGGTTGTTGCTTAACAAAACTGCCGGGGCGGGGTAAGTTGCTGGTTATCATGGATGACCTCGGTTGACCGCACGGATGCATTGGGCGGTGTATTTGTACGGAGAGGTTGTAAATGATCACGCGGTGCGATGCGCAGTTTTGTTTTCCGTTCTACACCAACTTTGATCCGGTGTTTGACCAGTTGCAGCGCATGGCGGACGCGCCGCGGATCCTGCTGCAGACCAACCATGTTTTCATGAACCCCACCATGCAGACCAACGTGCACTTTGACCCGCGCGGCATGGAGAAGGTGATGGATTCGTCGCCCATGAGCCCCCGCGTCTGGAAAGCCTAGGCCGCGGGTCCGGCCCAAGTTTCAGCATCACCGGATGGCGGGCGCGGAGCGCGCCACCACCACCCCCAGCTTGCGCATGCGGAAGCGCAGGGTGTTCGGGTGCAACCCCAGCAGTTCGGCCGCGCCGCCCCGGCCGGAAATGCGGCCGCCCGTGTGGCGCAGGGCCAGCCGGATGTGCTCGGCTGTCACGGCGTCCAGGGTGCGGATGCCGGCCGCCACCGGCGCGGGCGCGACCGCCACGGGGCCGGCCGGCTCCATGCCCAGGGGGGGGATCACCAGCGCGTCGCCACGGTTCAAAATCAGCGCGTGCTCGATCACGTTCTGCAACTCGCGCACGTTGCCGGGCCAGGGGTAGGCTTGCAGGCGCGCCATGGTCGCGGCGTCCACCGCCGGCATCTGCTCCAGGTTCATCTCGCGCACCTTGCGCTCGACAAAGTACTGAACCAGCAGCGGGATGTCGCCGCGGCGCAGGCGCAACGGCGGGATGTGGATCGGGAACACGTTGAGCCGGTACCACAGGTCCTCGCGGAACCGGCCCGCGCGGATGAGTTGGGGCAGGTCGCGATGGGTCGCGGCAATCACCCGCACGTTGGCCGGGATGGGCTGCGACCCGCCCACCCGCTCGAATTCCTTTTCCTGCAGCACGCGCAGCAGCTTGACCTGGGCCTCGCCGCTGAGTTCGCCGATTTCGTCCAGAAACAGCGTGCCGCCATCGGCGCGCTCGAACCGGCCGCGCTTCCGTTCGATGGCCCCGGTGAACGCGCCCTTCTCGTGGCCGAACAGCTCGCTGTCCAGCAGCGTCTCCGGAATGGCCCCGCATTGGACGCGCACCATGGGCCCGCCGTTGCGCGGCGAGGACAGGTGAATGATGTTGGCAATGACCTCTTTGCCCGTGCCCGTTTCCCCAAGCAGCAGCACGGGGCTGGACAGGGGGGCGACACGGCGGACCATCTCCATGACCTCGCGCAACCCGAAGTCGGCGCCCACCACCTGCGCGCCGGTCAGCCGGCGCAGGTCGGCGGACAACGCCCGGTTGTCTTCCGCCAGCAGGTCCCGGAACCGCTCCAGTTCCCGGAACTGCCACGCATGGCTCATGGCCAGGGCAATGGGCTCGCGCACCGACTTGAGCAGGGCCGCATGCTCCGCAGTGTACTGGTCCGCGCCTTGGGCGAAAATCGACAAACCGCCCACGGATTTGCCCTTGATGTTCAGCCCCATGCCGATCACGGAGCAGGATGACAACTGGGGAAAACACTTCACGATCGGTCCCGGCAACGCGCCCGGCTGATTAAAAATTTCGACCGTAACTTGTGCGGCTTCGCGCTCCTGAATATAGCGCAGAAAGTCGTCGTCCAACTGGATGAGCGGCGCGGCATCACCCAACACCATGGCGGTTCCCGACCGGGTGACCTCCGCTACTGGGAAAATCGCGCGGCGCTCCAAGTCCAAGTGGTGCAACCCGATGGTGTCGATGGGCATGAACTCGCGCAAATACTCGAAGGTGCTGCGCAATGCTTCTTCGATGACAAGGCTGCTGCTGATCCGCAGCGTCACTTCACGAAAAAACAGACTGGGATCAATTTTAATTTCAATCTCCACGCACACAGCAGGCCGCCAGCTCACAACCCGCGGTCATATGCATGACGGTATATTGTGAGCTGGTGGATAATAAGTCAATAAATTGGATGATATAGGTTTAAAAATATTTGCCCGGAAAGACCGGCCGGCGCACGGGGACCGTTCGCATTCATCCTGTCCGTCCTATCCATCCACTTTCATTCTGTCTCTGCTCTGCGTCCCTGCGTCTCCGCGGGAAACCCTCCGCCATCCCCTAACGGCGGGTCCGGCGGCCCCGCCCCACCTTGCTGCCCCGCTCGTTCCGAAGGTAGGGCGCGGGCGCCGCACGCGCCGTCTGATGGCTATGAAATAGGTTAATGCGCTATAGGGAATTGCAGAATGATTGTCCGTTGGCAGGTCACCCACCCGCCGGCGCCTGCGGCGGCGCGGCGGGCTCCGGGCCCGGGTTGGCGGGACCGTCTTCGATCAGCGCCAGCGTCTCGGCCCCGAAATCCAGCGGGCTGCCCACTTCCTTGATGGTCCGGCTCTTGACGGTGTGGGTATAAATCATCGTCGTGCGCACGTCGCTGTGGCCCAGCATCTGCTGGATGGTCCGGATATCGTAGTTAGCCCGCAGCAGATGGCTGGCATACGTGTGCCGGAACGTGTGCGCCGTGACCCGCTTGGGAATCTGCGCCATCCGCACCGCGTGGCGCAGCGCTTTCTGCAACTCGCTCTCGTGGACGTGATAGCGCCGCCGCTCGTTGTCCTGCGGCACCAGCGTCAGCGTCCGGGCCGGGAAAAACCACTGCCAGATCAGTTCCCGCGCCGCATTCTTCCACTTCCGGTCCAACGCGCCCGGCATGAACACTCCGTCGTAGCCCGCTTCCAGGTCCAGCGCATGCAGATGCTTGACTCGTTCCAGTTGATCCTTGAGCTCCGGCAACAATGCGCGTGGCAGCGGCACCGCCCGGTCCTTGCGCCCCTTGCCATCGTGAATGGTCAGGATCGCCCCGTCAAGGTTGAAGCACTGCACCCGCAGGCTCAAACATTCCCCCAGGCGCAACCCGCAGCCATAGAGCAGCGTCACGATCAAATGGTACGGCCGCTTCAGGCGGCCAATGACCGCGTCAACCTCTTCCCGCGTCAGCACGACCGGTACATACCGCGTCCGCCGCGCCCGCACCACGGAATCACCCAGTTCGTATGGCACTTTCAGCACATGGCGGTAGAAAAACAGCAGCGCGTTGAACGCCTGGTTTTGCGTGGATGCCACCACCCGCCGGTCAACCGCCAGGTGCGTCAGGAACTTCCGGGCATCGTCGCTGTTGAGTTGCGCCGGGTCCTTGTTGTCCAGGTACACCTGGAACTGATGTACCCACGTGGCATACGTTTGCAGGGTCTTGGGCGAGTATTGCCGGACCCGGACCACTTCCTTCAACCGCGCCTGGCATTCGTCCCACGGTTTCCGGACCGCCTCCAGTGCCGCCGCAGACTCCGGTGCTGTCTCCGGCCACGTCTTCATCAGGTCCAAGTATAACCCGATGCTCGCCGCCGCCTGCTGCTGGCGGTCCGGCGCCTGGTTCTTGGCCGCCAGTTTCTGCAGGAACGGCTGCAAGCTTTCCGGATCCCGCGGCGGATGCCGGTACTTCGCGCAGAAATCCAGGTAATACCTGAGCCATTTCAGGTAATCCGGCCATTCCGCGGACGGCACCTGCGCCGCCTGCATCCGCTCGCCAACCGCCTTCTGCAACACAGGAGCAATGTTCTTCATTGTAAAACACCAGTTTCTTGTTTGCCAGTTCGTTGTAAGGAACACAAGAAAGAAAAGCCGCCTTTTTGCACATTTTTCTGGACTTTATGATCCAATAACCGTAGAAAACGAGAAAACTTTAGAATCACTTGTTCGGTGAGGACATCAAATAAATGCAAAAAATCGAAGCCACATTCTCGACAGCGGGTTGCATCGGCACATTTTTCTGTGTCCTCCCCTTTCTTGCTCGTCTGCTCCAGATATTATCTGGAACATGGCTTGTGCCCGACTATCTCAAAATTGCATTACTTCTACCAATATTACTAAGTCCACTCATCTTGATAGCATGTATGCTTGGTATTGGTGCTTCACTTGCCCTTCATATAAAATGGTATTGGAAAACATTAATTACCCTTGCCAATGTTGGTGGTTTAATTTCATCAGGTTGGTATATTTTCATTTTGTTAAATTTGAATAAATGGGGACCTATCAATCCTGGATAAAGCACCGAACCGCCTTCAGCCTACTCGCCTGCCGCGGTGGCAGGCTCGTGGCTGAGGCGTAACGTTGGGGCCAGGGGAGAATGAATATCAAGAGAGTGGTCATCGCCCTACTGGTATCCGCAGCCGTGATTGCCGGAATCATAGCAGCGGTGCGAGTGCTCTATCCCGCGATGCGCGGGCAAGGCGGCTACATAGTCTCTGTGTCACCAGACGGCAATGTTGTCGTGAGCAGGACAGACAACAACGCGCGAGGTGGCCCGTTCAGACTGCGCGGCAATGTCGCGCCCGGAACATACACGTTGGGAAGTGCTGATGATGCGAGGGGAATCTACACCGTCAGGTTCTTTGACACCACAAGGCTCCCTGGCCGCTTCACCCTCGCCATTGCCGGATCTACCCTCGACATCATGGAAGCCCGCATCATAGTTGACGAAGAAGAAAAACAGTGGCAGAGATGAGCTCCAACCAGCGGTCGCTCCGTACGGCGCGCAAGCTCGCCGCCGTAGAACCGCACCGATCCGGCGCGCTGCGCGCGCCGGATTGTGGCGCTCACTGCGTTCAGCGGCTTG
>CAZAYP010000012.1:0-88807 GCA_964489425.1 uncultured Verrucomicrobiota bacterium
ACACCGCGGGCGCGGTGATGAGCAAACTGGCTGACCAGCCCCAGGTCATCTCCCAACAGGTCGTGTCGCCCGAGATCGTACGGCCTGAGATTGTCCGCGTGCCCGAGTCTTCTACGGAGCCAACCGACCCGGTTGACCCCGTCACCCCCACCACGCCATGATCGCGCTCTACAAGGGCACAAGCTGGATGTCGCGGGCCATATGCTGGCGCACGTGGAGCGATTACAGCCACGCCGCCTGGGTGCGGGAGGACGGCTCGGTCATCGAAGCCTGGACCAACGGCGTACGCTGCGTGTCCAGCCCGTTAGACGACCATACGCCCGGCACGCCCATCGATTTCTTTGACGTGGCCATCACGCCGGACCAGCGCCGGCAGGTCGAGGCGTTCCTCATGTGGCAGCTTGGCAAACCCTATGACCACACCGCCATCCTGGGCTTCCTCACCCGCGCCAAGTCAGAGAACCCTGACCGCTGGTTCTGCAGCGAGCTGGTGTTCGCCGCCTGCAAGTCCGCCGGCGTGGAACTTCTCAAGCGCATCCCGGCGTGGAAAGTTTGCCCCGGCACGTTATCGCTGTCGCCGCTGCTCTCGGATATCCCGGTTTTGTCAGGCCGATAACCAACAAGAACCAACCGGCTTGGTTGGTGGTTTTGTTGGTTTTTGTTCGCCGTTTTTCATCCTGTTTCATTTTGTGCCATACTTGTCGGCGGGAAGGGCGCATATGAAAAAACCCAATAAAAAAAGGCCCTGAAACTTGCGTCTCAGGGCCTTCAGATTGGTAGCGGGGGTTGGATTTGAACCAACGACCTTCAGGTTATGAGCCTGACGAGCTGCCGGGCTGCTCCACCCCGCAATCAATATAATGATGATTTGTATATCCGGTTGCCAGAGATCTGACAAGAGCAAAGAAAAACTTTTTTCAGCTTGGCGCCGGCCGCGGCGCCGCGGGCAGGGGGTGCGAGATGCGGAACAAACTGTCGCCGTCGGCCGATGTGGCAAACTGGATATCCGCCACCAGTTCCCGCGCCAGGTACAGGCCCAGCGCTTCAAACGTGGTGCGGGCGAACCGCTTGAATGAGGCCCCGGCCCGGAAATAGGTCTCCAAGGGGCCACGCGCTTTGCCGTAATCCAGTTGCAGGGTGAGGTGATTGTCTTCGGTGAAAAAGAGGGCGGCCAGCAACGGCCGCAGGGCCTGGGGTTCCTGTGCGTATAATTTGACGCAGTAGCCGAACACTTCCTCGGCCGCGAAAATAAATCGCAAGGTCTGCTGGTGGCTCAATCCTTGCTGGACGCAGACCAATTCGGTCACCACCCGCAAGTAGGCGAAATGATCCATCTCCGGGATCATGCTGACCATAACCAGTTCTCTGGGATGCATCGCAGCCACGCTGTTACCTGGACAGGTCATATACCACAACCGCGCGCAGCGCCGGAGCTTTTTTACATGTTTTTCCAAGCCCGATGCCCGCCGCGGTTGCTGCGCCCTTTGTTTCGTGGTAGAAGATGAAGCGTACTTAACTGCGCAACGCAAAAGGAGCTGGCATGAAAATCAGTGTAGCCGGGCTGGGGGTCGTGGCAACCATGGCGGTTTTGGCGGCGGGATGCACCCGGCCCATTGGGCTGGCGGCCAAGGCCCAGGCGCCGTCGCTGGTGCCGCCGGGCCCGCGCCCTGCCGCCGCGCCGCCGCCCGCTGCCGCGGAATTCAACACCGAGGCGTACGATCGCATTGAAGACAATCCGTTCCTTGGGGTGGACGCCAATCCCGTGGCCACGTTTTCCGCGGATGTGGATACCGCGTCTTATGCCAACGTGCGCCGGTTTCTCAACCAGGGAACCTTGCCGCCGCCAGACAGCGTGCGCATCGAGGAGTTGGTGAACTATTTCGTGTACCGGTACCCGGAGCCGGCGGGTGCTGCGCCGCTGGCCGTCAGCGTGACCGTGGCGGAGTGCCCCTGGGCGCCGGAACACCAACTGGCCCGGATCGCGCTGCGCGCCCGGCCGATCGCGGCCGCCAACCGGCCCAAAAGCAACCTGGTGTTTTTGCTGGATGTCTCCGGATCCATGGATGAACCGAACAAGCTGCCGCTGCTCAAGAATGCCATGAAGCTGCTCGTGGACCAGTTGACCGAGAACGACCGCGTGGCGCTCGTGGTGTATGCCGGCGCCGCGGGCCTGGTGTTGCCCTCGACCACCGGCGACCAGAAGGAAGTCATTAACGCGGCCCTGGACAAGCTGGGCGCCGGCGGCAGCACGGCGGGCGGCGACGGCCTCAAGCTGGCTTATGCCACGGCCCGCGCCAACTTCATCCCCGGCGGCATCAACCGGGTGATCCTGGCCACGGACGGCGATTTCAACGTGGGCATCACCAGCGAAGGCGACCTGACACGGCTGATCGAAACCGAGGCCAAGTCCGGCATCGCCCTGACCGCCCTGGGATTCGGCATGGGCAATTACAAGGACTCAACCCTGGAGAAACTCGCGGACAAGGGCGACGGCAATTACGGTTACATTGACAGCATTAACGAGGCCCGCAAGCTGCTTGTGAGCCAGGCCGGAGGCACGCTGGTCACGGTGGCCAAAGACGTTAAAATCCAGGTGGAGTTCAACCCGGCCGTGGTCAAGGCGTATCGCCTGCTGGGTTATGAAAACCGGTTGCTGCGCCGGGAAGACTTCAACGACGACACCAAGGATGCCGGCGACATGGGCGCTGGACATACGGTGACCGCGTTTTTTGAACTGGTCCCGGCCGGGGCTGCAGGCGACGTCCAAGGCGTGGATCCGTTGAAGTATCAGCAGCCTGGCGCGTTGGCGCCCGCCAGTGCGAGCGGCGAGGTGATGACCGTCAAGGTGCGGTACAAAGATCCTGCTGGCGGCGCCAGCCGGCTGATCGAAGTGCCGGTGGCCGCACCGGCGGTCGCGTGGTTGGAGGCGGACCCTGATTTCAAGTTCGCCGCGGCCGTAGCCGCGTTCGGCATGTTGCTGCGCGATTCGCCGCACAAGGGAACCGCTTCATGGGCCTGGGTCAGCCAGAATGCCGAGGCGGGCCTGGATGACGATGAAGGTGGGTACCGGCAGGAGTTCGTGGCCCTGATCGAGAAGGCGCGCCGGCCGGAGCATTCGGATCGGCCAGCGACCGACGCCAAGCCCTGATGTTCTGCGCAGCCCGCGGGTCGTCTATTTGGCTGGGGGCACGAAAGTGGCTTGACCGACATGGGGATATTCCGCACGATGCGCTGCCTGTCTGATGGTAATGAAAAGGAAGTTTGATTTATGAGCAAGAAACAGTTGGATACCGCCGCCGTGACCATGGAGAACCTGGCCTCGCTGTGCAAGCGGCGGGGGTTTATTTTTCCGGGTTCGGAAATCTATGGCGGCCTGAACGGATTCTGGGATTACGGCCCGCTGGGGGTCGAACTCAAGCGCAACATCCGCAACGCGTGGTGGAAAGCCATGGTCCAGGACCGCGAAGATATCGTCGGCCTGGATGCGGCGATCATCATGCACCCGCGGGTCTGGGAGGCCTCCGGCCACATCGAGGGGTTCACCGATCCGATGGTGGACTGCCGCGAGTGCAAGCGGCGGTTTCGCGCGGACCTGTTGTGCGAGGAGCTGGGGATCCCGTTTGACATCCGCCAGACCAAGGAACTTCCGGCGGGGACCCACTGCCCGCATTGCGGGGCCGCGGCGCTGACCACGCCCCGCGCCTTCAACCTGATGTTCAAGACGCATGTGGGCCCGGTCGAGGAGGACTCGGCCGTGGCGTACCTGCGGCCGGAAACAGCGCAGGCCATCTTTGTGCAGTTCAACAACGTGGTGTCCGTGGCCCGCCAGAAGGTACCGTTCGGCATCGCGCAGATCGGCAAAGCGTTCCGCAATGAGATCAACCCGCGCAACTACACCTTCCGCTCGCGCGAGTTCGAGCAGATGGAACTGGAGTTTTTCATCAAGCCCGGCACGGACAAGGAATGGCATGATTACTGGGTGGCGGAACGTCTGAAGTGGTACCAGGCCATCGGGCTGCCTGAAGGCCGCCTGCACCGTGACGTGCATTCCGCCGAAAAACTGGCTCACTACGCCAGCGCCTGCGTGGACGTGGTCTATGATTTCCCGTTTGGCCGCCAGGAGCTGGAAGGCATTGCCGCCCGCGGCGATTACGACCTGCGGCGCCACCAGGAATTCAGCGGCAAGTCCATGGAATATTTCGATGCGGAGACCAACGAGCGGTTCCTGCCGCACGTGGTGGAGCCCTCGGCCGGCGTGGACCGGATTGCATTGGCGGTGCTGTGCGAGGCGTATGCCGAGGAGTGGGTGCCCAAGGCCGAGTCCGGCCAGGCGGTGATCCCGGCCGTGCCCGGGCGCCAGGCGCCGGAAGGATACGAGGCGCGGACCGTGCTGCGCTTTGCGCCGGCCATCGCGCCCATCAAGGTCGCCGTGTTCCCGCTGGTCAAGAACAAGCCGGAACTGGTGAAGAAGTCGCGGGAAGTCTTTGACTTGGTGCGCGGGTTGTGGCCGGCGTTCTGGGACCAGGGCGGCGCCATCGGGCGGCGCTATCGCCGCCAGGACGAAGTGGGCACGCCCTACGGAGTCACGGTGGATTACCAGACGCTTGAGGATGCCACGGTGACCTTGCGTGAGCGTGATTCCATGAAGCAGGTCCGGTTGCCGGTGGCGGAGTTGCCGGCGCGCTTGCAGGAATTGATCGCCGGCGGGCGGGCCTGGGAGGCGTGATCCTCTGGGCTGGAAAAACGGGTTTGTTTTTAAAAGCAAGTCAGGTACTATCAGCCACAGTATGTCAGGATGTGTAATTGGTGCGAGTTGATGCAAGGAGTGCTATGAGTTTTCTTGAGAAGATTGGTTTGAACAAGCTTTTTAACCGGAGCGGCAGCGGATCGGGCGGGGCGGGTCGATGCCTGGTGGATGGCAACGAGATGGCCACGATCAACGGCAACATGAACCCGCGGACGCAGATCGATCTGCTGCGCCAGTTGAGCCGCATGGTGCAGCGGGAAAAAATCGAGATGGACGTGTTCTTTTCCGGCCGACCGTTGAACCAGGCGCCGGACGGCGACCGGTTCCAGGGCGTGGCCGTGCATTACGCGGACCAGGAAGACCTGGCCGTTTTCGGCGCCCGGTTGGCCGGCGAATGTGCCGCGGCCGGCGGCGTGGTGGTGGTGACCGCCAACGCAGACTTGGAAAAACGGCTGGCGTCCCAGGGTGTGGAGTGCATGAAGGTTTCCACGTTCAGGAAAGCGGTGGACAACATTGCCGGCGGTGGGCGCCGGGATGACCGGCCACGCCGGCCGGGCCGCTTCCAGCGTTCCCAGGGCGAAGGCGAACAGCGCAATCCCGATCGGCCTGACCGCCAAGACCGTCCGGACCGCCAAGACCGCCAAGACCGCCCGGATCGGCCGGAGCAACCCGACCGCCCGGACCGCCCGGAACGCACCGAGCGCCCGGAACGGTCTGACCGGCCCGAGCGCCAGGACGCCCGGGCCAGTGGCGTGAGCGAGCTGATCGACCTGGTGGAGTAGGGGACCCATGCATAACCGTAGCCGGTGGCCCTGGATGCCCGTGCTGGTTGGCGCTGCGGGGATGATCTTCTTTGTCCTGCTGGTGGGCTGCGAGATCGATTCCGGCGAGAAGGCCAGCCGCAATGTTTCGATCAATATCGAGGGCTTCTATTACGGCCAGAACGGGGAGGATGGTTACGTAGTCGCCAACCTGAGCGGCGCGGCCATCACCATGCTGAACGTGCGGCAGTACGGCGACCAGTTGGAAGCCATTGACAACAACGGATACGTATGGCGGGGCACGATCGGCGAGGTGTACGATGACTCTCCTGCCGTGTGCAGCTTTACGCTGTACGGCGAGACGACCAGCGGGGTCCAGGGCACGATGAACGGCTCGATCGAGATTAGCGGGGAGGACGCCGTGATGCAGGGCACCTATATCGAGACCGGCCGCTACTCGACGATCTACGCCAAGGCGAGCGCCCCGCCGCAGCCCAACACGCCGACGGCGACCACCGCGGCGACCGCTACGGCCACGCCCACGCCTTGACGCGCCCAGCCGCGCCCAGCCGCGCCCAGGTTCAAACCGCAGGCATCACAGTGGCCAGCCAGTCGAACAGGCGCTGGTCGTACAGCCCGCGCGCCTTGGGTTCGCAGTGCCAGTTGGCGCCTTCCGCGGCCGTGAACGGCACCAGGATCTTGGGGCATGCCAGGGCGTCAAAAACTTCTTGGGACTGGCCGGGCCAGTATTGTTCGTCCTCGGGATCTGCAATGAACATGGGGCAGCGGATGTTGCCCACCACCTCGCGGGCGTTGTATTGCTGGGCCTGCTTGAGCCATTGATAATAGCTGCTGGTGCAGTACGGGCGCATCCGCCAGCGAACCTCTTGCAGGGCCATGGGGCCGGCCTGGCGCAGGCCTTCTTCCATCCACGCGTTGAGCTCCTCTTCTTTGCCGGCCGCCAGGAGGTCCAGGATTTCGGGAGGGAACCGACCGGCCATGGCGCGGAACACGTCCATGACGCCGGGATCCAGGATGCCGGCCGCGATGCGGTGTTCGAAGGCCAGGGCCCGCAGTACCCAGTACCCGCCCTGGCTGATGCCGGACAAGGCGATCCGGTCCGGCCGCACGTCCCCGCGCGCGAGCAGATGGTCAACGACCGGGGTGATCACCGTTTCCCAGTTGTGGCGGAACGGCACATTGTGGAGCCAGAGCATGGCGTTCTGTCCCGGCCCATCGAATACCAGGGCCGCATAACCGCGCTCCAGGGCGCCGGCCACCCCGCACCCCCACATGCAACTGGTCGGGCCGTCGCTGCCGTTGTTGAAGATGATCACCGGCCATGGGCCGCGGCCGATCGCGGGCTTGAAAAAATAGCCGGGCATGGGGATGTTCTCAAACGAGATGCTTACCTTTTCCGCCGCGGGCTGCAGGCGCGCGCAAAACGCGTCCCAGCAGGCCAGGTGCTGTTTCCAGGTCGGCTCGCGGCGCGTCGGATCCGGGGTACCGTCGATCATGGCGACCGCCGCGGCGTAGTAGGAGGCCGCGCGCAGGTAGGCGTGCCGGGCGCTGACCGGCTGCCCGGCGCGCGCCGATTGGTCCGCGAAGCCGTGGACCCGCGTGGCCGTGGAGAGCCAGGCCTGGTACCAGCTTTCGCAGTCGCCGGCCTGGATCCGGTCGGCGGTGGCCAGGATCTCGCCGGCGTCGGCGCTGCCGTAATGGCATCCACCCAGGGCACATTGTATTTCGTAGTCCATCTGCTGGTGCTGCAGAAAATACTGTTTGGGCGGGCTCTGACTCATGGACGTTTCCTTCCTTTGACTTGTGGAGGGCGGGCGGCCATGTTGGCGCCTGGTGGTGGTGCGGCGGCCGTCATCCTAAATTCATCATTTGAATTAACTACGGAACACGCGAATAACGCGAAATTCGTTGCCGCAGAAAGAGGAGCGGGCGAACAAGTTGAGAATAACATCGTTCACCTGTTGGGTGAAGGAAGAATTCGATCCATTGCCGTACATATTTAGCAAAGTCAAAGGGATGCATTCGCGTGTTTCGTAGTTCATCTGCTCTTTCTTGGGTCATGCTTCCGTGTCGATGGACGGCCGGGCCTCGTAGGCGGCGATTTGATCCAGGGACACCTTGCGCATATCGGCGCCCCCGCGCCATTGGCGGTACCAATCCATGAGCCAGTCCAGGGCTTCGGGCAGCCGCAGGCGGGGCTGCCAGCCGAGCTCGGCCATGGCCTTGCTGGAATCCAGGCGCAGGTAACGGTCTTCGTGATATGGAACCTGGCTGGCGATTTCCCAGCGGACTTCCGGCCCCCAGCGCCTGGCCATGCGCTCGACGATCCAGGACACGGGGCGGGCATCCTGTTCGCGCGGGCCGAAGTTCCAGCCGCCCGCCATCTTGGCGCCATCTTGCCATAACCGTTCCGCCAGCATGAGGTAACCATGCAGGGGTTCCAGCACGTGTTGCCAGGGGCGCAGCGCGTTGGGATAGCGAATCACCACCGGCTGGCCGGCCACGATGGCGCGCACGATATCCGGGATCAGGCGATCCTCGGCCCAGTCGCCGCCGCCGATGACATTGCCTGCGCGCACGCTGGCGATCGCCACCCCGCGCTCGGGGGGAAAGAACGACTGGCGGTACGCCGCGGTCACCAGTTCCGCGCAGGCCTTGCTGTTAGCATAGGGGTCGCGGCCGCCCAGGCGGTCATTCTCCCGGTAGCCCCACACCCAATCCTTGTTTTCGTAGCACTTGTCCGAGGTGACCATGATCACCACGCGCACCGCGGGCGTATGCCGGACCGCTTCCAGCAGGTGGACCGAGCCCATGACATTCGTGGCGTAGGTTTCCACGGGGATGACATAGGCGCGGCGCACCAGGGGCTGGGCGGCCAGGTGCAGCACGATCTCCGGCTGGTGCGCGGCCAGCGCCGCCTGCAACCGGTCCGCGTCCCGCACGTCCGCCGTGATCGATTCCATGCCTTCGCCAACGCGGGCGGCCTCGAAGAGCGCCGGCGACGTCGGCGGGGGCAGCGCGTACCCGGTGACGCTGGCGCCGGCGGATTGCAGCCACAGCGCCAGGTGCCCGCCCTTGAACCCGGTGTGCCCGGTCAGGAAAACCTTTTTGCCCCGCCAGAATTGCCGATCCATGATGACCTCGTCTCCGCGCTGCTGCCGCCGATTTGGCGCAGGCAGTTCTTGGGCCGAACTTATCCTGAGGGCGGGTTCCCTGGCAAGCTGCTTGTTGGCTGCACGCGGAAGCTCTCGACCACCAGCCGGGAAAACTCCTGCTGGGGATTTTCGACCATGGCGGCGGTCAGGACAAATTCGCGCTGGCCGGTGCGCGCCGCCACCAGCTTGAGCGCAAACGGGAGGTCCTTGAACAGCTCCACACACAGCCCCCGGATGGTCTTGTTCTGGGTGAGGCCCAGGCGGATCAACGCGGCGCTGGCGGCTTCATCAAAGGCGACCTGGATGTCGTTGTCCAAGCCCAGTTGCGCGGCAAACGCCGCGATTTCCGCGCGCAGGGCATTGTGTTGCAGATCGCGGTTGGACACGAGGAGCTGTTGCAGCGTCGTGGCGGGCTGGTGCACGGTCTCGGCCGTCACCTCAAAGCTGGTCACCCCGGCGGAGGGCAGCTCGAACTTGAAGTCGCGGAAGAGCGCCTCGAGCACGGTCATCAGGCCCCGCGCCCCGGTTTTTTCAAGGTAGGCGCGTTGCGCGATCTCGCGGATGGCTTCGCGGGTCACGCTGAAATCGACCTGGTAACCGCGGAAATCCTGGCGATACTGCTCCAGCACGTTGTCCTGCGCCTTGAGCAGCACTTCTTCCAGGTCGCCGGCCGACAGCGGCTCGCACACCACCCGGATGGGCAGCCGGCCGATAAACTCCGGCTCAAAGCCATAATCGATGAAATCGCGCGTTTGCACCAAGTGCAGCAGTTCGTGCTCTTCCCGCTCGCTCTGGCGCGCGTCGGGGCTGAACCCGATGGCGCCCTGGCCGACGCGGCGGCGGATCAGATCCGGGATCGTATCGAACGCGCCGCTTACGATGAAGAGCATGTGGCGCGTGTTGATCGTGCGCGCCCGCGCCTTGCCGCGCTGCATTTCGAAGATGGCCTGCATCTGGCCAAGCAGGTCCGTCTGGCTGAACAGGTTGACCTCCGTTTCCTCCATCAGCTTTAGCAGGTTGATCTGCACGCCGCGCCCGGACACGTCGCGGCCGGCGGTTTTGCCTTGGGAGGCGATCTTGTCGATCTCGTCGATGTAGATGATCCCGTACTGCGCCAGTTCCGTGTGGCCGTTGGCCATGCGCACGAGGTCGCGGACGATATCCTCCACGTCGTAGCCCACGTAGCCGGTTTCCGAGAACTTGGTGGCGTCGGCCTTGACGAACGGCACGCCAATGAGCTTCGCCACGCACCGCAGCAGATAGGTCTTGCCGACCCCCGTGGGCCCGATGAGCACGATGTTGGGCTTGCTGTATTCCCGCTCGCGCAACGCCGGGTCGGCCAGGCAGGCGCGCACGTGGTTGTAGTGGTCGCACAGGGCCACGGCCAGCACTTTCTTGGCCTCCTCCTGCTTGATCACGTAGCGGTCCAGGTGGTCGCGAATCTCGCGCGGCTTGAGATTGAAGTCGCGGATGCGCTGCAGGGCCGCGGCGACTTCATCCGGTTCTTGGGGCGGCGCGGCGTGGGGCGGGGCACCGTCCGGGCCGCCGGCCGGCATGTCCGGGCCGCCCACCGCAAACTGGATATTGGCGCTGCGCAACCAATCTTGAAGCTGCTTGAAGGGATCGGGGGGCGGCGGGGACTCTTTTTTTTCTTCGCTCATGGAGAGGGCCGGATGGGCGGGTTGTACATTGTGCCGGAGCTTGTCATGCGTTACAGTTGGTTCATGCCTTGGAACAAGATAGTCAATGGCAGAGAAAGTAAACCAGGCGTGAGCCGTGCGCAACCTTCATTTTGGCGGTGGGACCTGCGGGTGGTCAACCTGGTGCGCTTGGCGGTGGGGATTGGCGGCTTGCTGACGCTGTTGGGGTTTGCCGGAACCGTGGGTTGGGTTTTTGACCTGTGCGCACATTTCCGTGTCCAGTATGCCGTGGCATTGGTGGTGGCTGGTATCGTCCTGGTGGTTTTATGGCGCCGACCTTGGTCCGGAATTGTGGCCCTGGCCCTGGGCGCCGTCAACGCCAGCTGCCTGTGGCTATTGTTTTGGGCCCCGCCGGCGGGGGGGCCGGCCAGCCCGGCCCACCGGTTGCTGCTGGCCAACGTCAATACGTATGGCGGTGACCCGGATCGCGTGGCCGACCTGATTCGTCACGTGGCCGCGGATTACGTCGTACTGGAGGAAATCAGTCCGGAGTGGCTGGACCGCCTCGCGGATGTTTTGCGCGCGTACCCGTACAGCGAGGCCGATGCCCGGACGGACAACTTCGGTATCGGCCTGTTCAGTCGCTGGCCCCTGGAAAACACCCAGATCCTGACCCTGGGCCCGGTGGACGTGCCCGCAGTGGCCGCGCGGTTCCACCTGGCCGGCCAGCCCGTGATGCTGGTGGCCATGCACACCCTGCCGCCGGTGAATGCGGACCAGTTTGCGTTACGCAACGCGCAGTTGGCCGCCGCCGCCCAGGCGGTGCGGGAACTGCCGGTGCCGCTGCTGCTCGCCGGCGATTTCAACGTGACGCCCTGGTCGCCGTGGTTCCGGCGCCTGCTCCGCGCAAGCGGGCTGCGCGACAGCGCCCGCGGCTACGGCTGGCAGCCCACCTGGCCGGCCGGCCTGCCCTGGTTGTGGCTGCCGCTTGATCATTGCCTTTACACGACCAACCTGGTTATTGTGAGCCGACAGGTCGGCCCGGCCATCGGTTCGGATCACTACCCGTTGATCGTGGATTTTGCCCTGGCCCCGGCGGCCGGCCCATAGCGGAGAACACGGCATGGAGCAAATCATAATCGTGGGCGCATCCGGCCACGCAAAGGTGGTCGCGGATGCCGTGGAACGGCAGGGCCGCTACCGGATCATCGGTTTCCTGGATTATACCCGCAGTCCGGGAGAGCCGTTCCTGGGTTACCCCATCCTCGGCCGCGAGGAGGACGTCCCGCACCTGCTGCACGGCCAGGCTTTGGCGGGTGCGGTCGTGGCCATCGGCGATAATTTCCAGCGCGCGGACGTGGTGCGCAAATTGCAGAACCTGGTGCCCAACCTGCCGTTCGTCTGCGTGGTGCATCCTTCCGCCACCATCGGCCGCGATGTCGCGGTGGGACCCGGCACGGTCGTCATGGCCGGGGTCGTCGTCAATCCTTGCTGCAAGGTGGGCGCCCACTGCATCTTGAACACGCGTTCGGCGTTGGATCACGACTCGGTCCTGGAAGATTTTTCCAGCCTGGCCCCGGGGGTCACCACGGGTGGCAACGTGCGGATTGGCGCGTACACCGCGATTGGCATTGGCGCCACGCTAATCCAACGGGTCACGATCGGCGCGCACACGGTCATCGGGGCCGGGTCCGTCGTGGTTCGCGATATGGGCCCTGGCCAGGTGGCGTATGGCGTGCCGGCCCGCAAAGTGCGCGGCCGGGCGCCCAACGAGTCCTACCTGTGATGCGCCAAGGACCTGTCATGCAGCGCGCACTCTTCATCACGATCATCGCATGGCTGGCGGCCACGGGAGCAATGTTCGTGGCCTTGACGTGGTTTAATCATCCGGCGGCGGATGACTATGATTTCGCCAACTTGGTGGAGGCCCGCGGCATCGTTTCCACGGTGCAGGACTTCTGGCTGCACGCGGGCGGCCGAGTGACGGCCTACGCCCTGATTGCCGGCGCTTGCGCACTCGGGCCGCTTGATCGCTGGTATCCGCTGTGGGCGCTTGGCGCCATGGCCGCCACGGGCCTTGCCCTGTTCATCTTCCTGCGCGCGCTGCTGCCGTGGCTGAATATTCCGGGTCGTCTCGCGGCGGGCCTGACGTTTTGGTTGCTGGGCTTGGCGCTCAGTTTCCTGCCCCAGCCGCTGTACGCCTTTTACTGGCTGAATAGCGCGGTGCCGTACCAGGGTGGCATCGCCTGGGTCCTGCTGAGCATGGCGGGCCTGCTGGCTGGTCTGCGGCCGGGCACAGCGTGGCGCCGGGCGCTGTGCCTGACGAGCGCCGCTGTAGCCGCGGCCATGGCGGTGGGGTCCAGCGAACTGGTGGCGCTCATTGCCGTGGCAGCGCTGGGCACGGCTGGGGTGGGGTTATGGCCGCTGGCCCGGCAAAGCGCTGGCGCCTGGGTGGCGCTGCTGGTTTTGATGGTCGCCCTCGGCGTCGGAACCGCCTTGGCGCCAGGCAACGCTGTGCGCGATGCGCGTTTGGCCATTGAACTGGCTGGCGACCCAATCGCGCGGCCGCACGATCTGCCCTATGCCGTGCTGGCTTCGGTACGCGCCGCCAAGTATGTTCTGGTGGCGTGGCTGCTGCATCCGGGCATTTTGGCGGCCCTGTTGCTATGGGCTCATTACCTGGTTGAGCGCGTCTCGCCGCCGGCCTGGGCGGAGCGCCTTGCCGTTGCCCGGCTGGGGTGGTGGCTGGTGACCGGATTGGCGATCCTGGTGCTGGCCTTTTTCCCCACCTATTGGATCAATGGGCGGAACCCGCCCTTGCGCGTCACCAACGTCATGTTCTGGTATGTCCTGCTCACCTCCTTTCTCATGACCACGCTGGCGGTATTTTCCCTGCGCCGCCAGCGGCCGGCCGCTGAACTGCGGATCCCCCCGTTCCTGGTGGTCGCCGCGCAGGTTATCCTCATCGGCTCCCTGGTGTTCCATGGCAACGCCGTGTTCGCCGCGCGCGACCTGGCCGGCCCGGCCCCGGCCTACCATGCCGCGCTCCAGGCCCGCCTGCGACTCCTGGCAACATCGGGTGGTCCCACCTCCGGCCTGGTGCGCGTACCGGTCCTTCCGGCGGCACCGCGCTTATTGTTCCACATGGATATTTCCACCAACCCGGCGGCATGGTATAACCGCCAAGTCGCCTTGTATTATCAGGTGGGTTCCGTGGCGCTAGAGCCATAAGATGCAACCGAAGCAACATGCGGAGGAGTTGGCCCTGTTCGGAGGCCCGCCGGCCTTTGACCAGCCTTTTTACGTGGGGCGGCCCAATATCGGGAACCGGACTCGCTTGAAGGAGCGGCTGGATCAGATCCTGGATTGTCGTTGGCTGACCAACAACGGCGCCATGGTGCAGGAGTTCGAGCGGCGGCTTCGGGAATGCCTTGGCGTGCGGCATTGCATCGCCGTATGTAACGGCACGGTGGCGCTTGAGATCATGTTTCGCGCCCTTGAACTGCGCGGCGAGGTCATCCTGCCTTCGTTCACGTTCATCGCCACGGCGCATGCGCTCCAGTGGCAGGAAATCACCCCGGTGTTCTGCGATGTCGATCCCCGCACCCACAACCTGGACCCGGCCCGCGTAGAGGAGTGCCTGACGCCCCACACCACGGGCATTATCGGGGTCCACCTGTGGGGGCGACCGTGCGCGATCGAGGAATTGGCCGCCATCGCCGACCGGCGCGGACTCAAACTGGCCTTTGATGCCTCGCACGCCTTTGGCTGCAGCCACCGCGGCACCAAAATCGGCGGATTCGGCAAGGCCGAAGTGTTCAGCTTTCATTCGACCAAGTTCTTGAACACGTTCGAGGGCGGCGCGATCGCCACCAACGACGACGAGTTGGCCCGCAAGATCCGCTTGATGAAAAATTTCGGGTTTGCCGGCTTTGACAACGTCATCTATGTCGGCACCAACGGGAAAATGCACGAGATGTCGGCCGCCATGGGGGTGACCAATCTCGAAAGCCTGGCGGAATTCATCGAGCACAATCGCCGTAACCACGCGGCTTATGCGCAACACCTGGCCGGCATTCCCGGCTTGGAGTTGTTGCGTTTCCCGGTGGGGGAGTCGGCCAATTACCAGTACGTGGTGACCCAGTTCGCGGAGGATGCGCCCTTGCCGCGGGACACGGTGCTCCAGTTGCTCCAAGCCGAGAATGTCATCGCCCGGCGGTACTTCTATCCCGGATGTCACCGCATGGAACCCTACCGCTCGCTGTTCCCGCGGGCCGGCACCTTCCTGCCGGTTACGGAACGCCTGGCGCAATCGGTCATGACCCTGCCCACCGGCACGGCGGTCAGCCCGGACGATGTGGCCGCCATTTGCGAACTCCTGCGCTTCATCATGAGCCGGGCTTCCGAGATCAAAGATCGACAAGGCGCCCAAGGGTCATGAGCGTGGATGTCAGCCTGATCGTGCCGGTGTACTTCAACGAAGGCGCCTTGGCGGATACCTTCGCCGCCATCCGGGACCAGGTTGTCGCGCGGCACCCACACCGCGTGTTTGAAATCATTTTTATCGACGATGGCTCGCAGGATCGGTCCCTTGAGGTGCTGCTGCAACTCCGCGCCCAATACCCGCAATGGGTCACGGTGATCCAGTTGACCCGCAACTTCGGCCAGCTCGGTGCCATCCGGGCGGGATTCGAACACGCGCGCGGGCAGGCGGTGGTGGTCATGTCGGCCGATGGCCAGGACCCGCCCGAACTCATCAACGAAATGATCCGCGAACATTTCGAGAATCATCACGAGATTGTTTTGTGCCATCGGACCGGTCGTGACGAGTCGCGCTACCGCATCTGGACCTCGCGCTTGTTCTATGCGTTTATGCGCCGGTTTTGCTTCCCCAACATGCCGGCCGGCGGGTTCGATTATTTCTTGCTGGGGCGCCACGCGCTGCAATCCGTGCTGGCCAACCGGGAATCCCATTCATTCCTGCAGGGGCAGATCCTGTGGACCGGCTACCAGCCGAAATGTATCGGCTACCACCGCCGCCAGCGGCAAAGCGGCACGTCGCGGTGGACCTTCGGGAAGAAGCTGACCTACCTGATTGACGGGGTCATGGGCTACTCGTTTTTGCCGATTCGCCTGGCGTCGTTGCTGGGCGTCTTGTTTTCTGTCTTGGGGTTTGCGTATGCGTTGGTCATCTTCGTGTTGAAAATCCTCGGGGGCATTCCCATGAAGGGGTGGGCGCCGCTCATGATGATGATCCTGATCCTCGGGGGGATCCAGATGCTGGTGCTGGGCATCATCGGTGAATACGTCTGGCGCACCCTGGCGCAGTCCCGGCAACGCCCGCCGTATCTGATCGCGCGCGTGTACGACAAAGACGCGCCGGCCGCCTGCGCGCCAGAACCGCCCCGCGCCTGACCCGCCACGTTGGAGCTGCTGCTTGGACCCGGGATGAGGTGACGTCAGCCGGCGCCGGTCGGAATGTCATCCCACTTTTGCATAAGGATCCGTACTTGTCTGAGCTCCCCGCCTTTTTAAGGCGGGGGGGACCCGCAGGGTGGGGCGGTTGATCCGGGTTCCACCCACACAGGCCATGGCTTGGGCGCGATCGGCGTCCGCATTATTTCTTCAACCATTCATCAAACCACGCCTTTTGATCGCGAAGCCCGAAGACAAACGCTCCGCGGTGGTCGGCATTTTCTCCCGCAAAAACAGCGGTGGCCGAAGCGCCGCCGACCGTCTCCTGGAATCCCACGGCTAACTGGGCAATGTAGGGCGCGATGCATTCATCCGCCGCTCCGTAGTAGTAGCGCGTCGGCGTCGCGTAACGCCATTGATAGGCCTGGTTTTCCATCAGCTGCTGGTAAAACCGGTTGCCTGCCAGCGAGCTGGCGGCCGCGAAATCGGCCCGCAGAAAATCGATCGTGTTGGTGGGAAATACCCGTGCGGCTTCGCTCCAGCCAATCTTGTTCGCATAAAAATCGCGGGCGGTTGGCGCGTAGTCGGGCTTGATCGCGGCGGCGCTCAACTCGGGCAAGCTGTAATAATGCTCGTAGGCGTTGATGAGCAGCGCCACCGTGCCCACGATCCATGAGACATCGAACTTCGTGTGGTTGTTGATCCAGCGCGTGACCAGCATGTAGGGCGCGGTCGGCGTGCAGGCGGTCGCGGCCGCGGTCACCGGGACATTCAGCGTTTCCAGCCGTTCGCGAAAGACCATCGTGCTGTAAGACCCCTGCGACCATCCGCTGAGGAACAAGCCCGTGGTCTCAATCCCTAAATCCGCCAGCACCAGCTTGGCTGCCTGCAACATGTCCAGGCATGCCTGGACGGTGCTTTCCTTGACCATGTAGCTGTCCGGCTCGGTCGAAATCCCCTTGCCGATGTAGTCGGCTCCGATCACGACGTAGCCATGGCCTGCGAACAGCGCAATCAGCAGGCGCGTTTCCATGGATTCGTCCGGGAACGACGGCACCTCGGTCTTGGAAAAAACCGTCCCGTGCTGGTAGGACAGCAGCGGAAACGCCCGCGCATCCGTGTCCGGCACGGCAACCAGGCCCGACGCTTCCGTCGGCCGGTTATTGTGCTCGGGAATCACCGTCGGATAGATCACGCGGTAGAGCTTCACCGCCTGGGGCGGCGCGGCAAAACTGACTCCCATGGGCGTGGTCTCAAAGTCCTTCAACTCCGTAGTCAGGATCGTGTTCAAGCGCTCCGTGCCATACGTACCGATAAGCTGATAGCGGACACCACCGCGCACAGACGTGAAGTCATCCGCAGCCCCCGCGCGCCCGGCAAGAACCAAGGCAAGACCCAACACCGTCATCTTCATTGCTCGTTGCATGGCATTTCCCTTGTTTTTTGGAATTTTAGGCTGGAGAACTGCGGGTTGGTGGCGGGGAGCGGGATCGAACCGCTGACCCGAGGCTTATGAGTCCTTTTTGTGCTTATTTGCATCATACTGTACATTAGTATTTAACACACATTGCCTTCCAACCAGGGTGCACTATGGGTGCACTTTTTTCTTGCGTCTCCTGCCTCTTATTGCCTAATCTTTACGGCAACGCAACAAATAAGGAGGTGGCCGTGAGTACAGTAACGCGGGATAAAAAGAAGAAAGAACGGTATCGCGAGATCACCATCCGGTTCCGGCCCGAGCGTGACTGCTGGCGGGTGTGCTGGCCAAAGAAGGCTGGTGCGCGCACGTTCAAGGATTGCGAATCCATTACGGCGGCCAGGGCGGCAATCGACCAGCACCTGGCGGAAAAAGAAAAGTTCGGCCGGGCTGCTCAAGACCTGACAGCGCATCAGCGGGTTGACGCGGCCGAAGCACTCAAGATGCTGGCTGGCGCGGCGTCCCTCGTAGCTGCTGCGCGTTGCTACCTGAAATATAATCCAGCCACCGACAAGACGATCAGCTTCGGCAAGCTCAACGAGCTGTATCTGGATCGTCTGTTCCAGCTGGTAGGCCAAGGCAAGCTTCAAGAAGTGACCGCGAAAACCACCAAGCGCAAACTCAACGCCGTGGCCCGCGACCTGGGCGACCTGCCGGCGCAAGCCATCGGCGCGGCCGACCTCGATAAGTGGCTGGATGAGCATGCGCCCAACATGGTGTATGCCGGAAATATCCGCAGGGCGCTGCATACGCTGTTCCGCTGGGGCATCGACCAGAAGTATCTCTCAGAGAATCCCGTCGCGCTTATGGAATCTCGCAAGCCCCCCAAGAAGTTGGTGGCGATCATGACGCCAGACACGGCCCGCAAGTTCATGGCCACGGTGGAATCCGAGACGCCGGAACTGTCCGTGTACTACGCCCTCCAATTCTTCGGCGGCTTGCGACCCAGCGAAGCACAAGCCGCCAGTTGGAAGGATATGGATTGGACAACGAGCGAGTTCCGCGTGATGGCCATGAAAACGCACCAGGAACGGCTGGTACACGTTGAAAACAGCCTTCTCCACTGGCTGGCCACCTATCGCAAGGACGACGGCCCGGTAGCGCCGCCATACGGGACCCTGCGAAAACGCCATGCCGTGGCCGTCCTGAAATCCGGGGTAGGGGATTGGGTGCCGGATTGGCCTAGGCATAGCTTCGCAACCTACCACTTGGCCAAGTACAACAAGATCGACAAGACGTGCATGGAACTGGGCCACACGGGCACGACCCTGCTTTTTAAGCACTATGCCGGGTTGGCCCAAAACCGCGAGGCGCAGGCCAAGTCATACTTCGGAATCCTGCCGGCCACGGCCAAGGTCGGCAACGTGATCCAGATCGGCGGCGCGGCGGGGTGAGCAGTCCAGATTGCCAGCCACTCAGGCCCCCCGGCAGGCGGCGGGTCAAAGTCGGTGACGTGGTCGGCCGCCGCTTGGTCGGGTTTGGGATGTTTTGGCAGGTCTGCCATTTCATCCAAAACTTCTTTTACTGGCTGAACGCTGCATCCAACTTGCTCCGCTATTTCCTCAATGGTATGGCACGCCAGCCACAAATCGAAGATCCGCCGGTTGCGCGCGCGGCGCGGGAGGTCGAAATTTGGTGTGGTCGGTGGTGGCAGAGAGGGAGGTGTTTTCAGGCTCCGAAGTGCGCACCGTACCCCCCCCCCTCCTGGCCACGGCCTGGCCGGCGCGGTCGCGTCATCCATGGGTGGCGCCCGGTGGCATGCACATCCGGATCCGCCCGCCGTGGGGATGTACTTCCGCTGATAGGGACAGCGCCCCACCGCTTTTTATAACTTGCTGGTGGCTGGCCGGTTGTGCAACACGCCAAAACGATGCTGCAATTTGTAACTCGCAGTCGCACGCGACATACAGCGCAACGCTTAGAAGCGCAACGGCTTATGCAATACGCGCGAGTTTACTTAATAAAGATTATGCGGCGTTGTAATCCGTCCGCGCTGGCGCAAGGCCGGGCCCGGTCGCGGAATGTCCAGTGTACCTACTCTGTGTCCGTACAGGTGGCGGCCAACATCCGGCCCACCTCGTGCCTCAGGACCATGAACCGGCGCGCCGTGGTCGTGGTGGCGGGTGGCGGAGGCGGCGGGCGCCTTGGCAATCCCGGCGCCATCCATCAAGGTCATGGTGTGGCGCTGTCTACTTCCCGGCCGCCTTGCTCCGTCAATGGCGCGCGCGTGTTCATTCGCGTGGTCTGCCAGTGCACCACGGCCACCACGATGAACGGGACGCGGTCAGGGTGGCCTGTGCGTGGTCGGCGCGGTCAGGTGCGGGTCAGTGGCCAGCCATGGGGCGCGGAGATTGCTGGCGATTCTCAAACCGTAGGACACATTGCGCCGGGGCCATCACGCAATCCGAAGTTGCCACGCTCATGGTCGTGTCAGAGCACAGCGGGATCTGGATCATCGGGGGGGCCAGGCGTGGTTGGCAGCCCGGAGCATGGCCAGCCACCACATCACCGCGCGCGGCCAGCGTCATCATGCGCAGGATGTGGCGGGCGCGGTCAGGCGCGCAAACTTCACAACGAGCGGATCGTCCAGCAGCCGCGCCGTTCTGGCCATCCGCACAACCGCGTCATCGGCAGGCATCCACCCCCAGGCCGGGTACACCTCGAACACATCGCCGGGGCCGTAGGCGGTGCCGGTTGGCCCATGTACGAGCACTGGCTGGCCGTAGCTGCTGGCCGGGTGCTCGGTTGTGAGTCTGTAGCTCGGGGCAAGTTGCGTGTCGCTCATGGTTTTCCTCCAAGATGCTGATGGATCCACGAACCCGGCCGGCTTGTCAAGACGCCATCCACGCAACACATCCCCACGACGCGCGGGACACGACCCAGCGTTGCCCAGGCGTGACCGCAGCCAGCGTGGCCATGCACTACACCGCCCCGCCGCGCGGCGCCGTGTGGCGTGTTCTGCCATCCACCCCAGACAGGGTAAGAATCAGTCTTGTCTGACTTTTTTGTCCAGGCGCCGCATCGCCTCGCGCCATCTTCCCGGCGTCAATCCGCCAGCGTGGCCATGCGCCACGGCCAACGGGATCGCAACGTCGCGGACCAGCGCTGCCGGATTGTCACGGGCGGCTGCGGCGATGCCCTGCTTCATGCGCTCCATGGTGGCGGGCTCGGTCAGCACGTCTAAGACGGTGTCGAGCAACCCGCGTGCTTTATCGCGGAGGGTGGCGGCGGGTGTGGGCGCGGTGCCGGTGCTGGAGGTGCTGCTGGTGCTGGAGGTGCTGCTGGTGTTCATGGTGTTTCCTCGTTCATGGGTGGCTGTTGTTCATCCTGGGCGGCCGTGGCGGGCAGCAGGCTCTGGCCTGCGGTGTCGGCGGAATCCGTTGCGTCAACATCTATCGCGGGCAGCGGGACCCCGCCGGATTCGAGGGCGGCGCGCAGTTGGCCCAACGTGTAGCCGGCCAGCATCGCGCTAACGTCCGGCTTGCTTTCGACCGAGAAGGGCAGCCTGCCGAAGGCGCGGTCGGCCAACCAGGCCCGGGCCGGGGCATCGCCGCGTTGGGCTTGCTGGATGGCGCGCATGATTATCCTCTCAGCATACGTTTTCCGCGCGCCTGGCGGTGTCTCGCTCAGCTTCTTTTTTATCAAAGCGCCAAGGTCGATGGTGCCGTGGGGCCGCCCGCCAAGGTTGCCCGATTGCCCACGGACATACGGCCGCAGATTGGCCAAGCTTGCGGCGCGGCCTGTCAATGTTTTATCTGTGTTTTCTGCCATCACACCCTCGCCGCCGTGTCTTTCCATCGCTTCCAGGTCCTTGGCTGGCCCCGCCGCAATCTGACGCCGTGCCGGAGCTCGGCCTGGCGCAAAAGTTTGTGCGCGGCCTGCGGGGTGGCGCCGTGGCGCCGCCCGATGACGTGGTATTCTTGATCTGGATTCGCGATTATGTCCGCCAAAAAATCCCTTGTTCGCGGCTTGTGCGCGATCCACGCGCGGAAAAATCGCACCATGCCCTCTGGCAGAAGTGGTGGCAACGGGTCCAGCGCCTCCATCATATCCGGCTCGCAGGTACGTTTAACTTGTTCCTCGATTTCAACGCAAACTTCCGGTCGATACATCGGTTCGTTTTTGGCATCCAGGACCGATCCTCCGCTGTCGGCGCGGTGGCCTGCCATATCCGCGCGGTGGCATGCCAAGCACGCGGCAGGACAGTCTGACCCCGGCGCGGGCCGGTGTTTGCAGGAATGGCATCCCGCGCTCATTTCGAGCCTCCCCTCGCGGCGCCCCAGGCGCGGTCGGTTATCGTGCCGGCCGTGTTCGGCTCGATGGTTCGCGGGTCGCGCGCCTCCCACGGGCAGCCGGTGACATAGGCCGTCGAGTCGCGCCCGCAACGATCTGAATCTGCAAGCCAGAACAGCCGCCGCTTAAAACACGCGGGCACGATTCCCGGAGCATTCGGCAGCAACTCGGAATAACCTATGAGTCGGCCATGACGTTTTTTTCTCCAACCACGGGGCGGCCCCACCCGGTGCGGTGCGGTGAAAATTACGCTGCGCACATAATCTATCGAATCCAGCGGCACAATCCAGACGATCTTGGCTTCATTTGGCGGTACCTCATTCATTATTCATTCTCCTTGGAATCGACCGCAACAACCGCCTCGCGTTGTACGAGTCCATCCTGCGCCAGCGTGAACGGCCCCGGCGGGGACCCGGCAGCCAGCCACGACTGGCGGCAGCCTTCCATGTCGCAACTTTCGCGCGGCCATCCGGTGGCCTGGCGGATCGAGGTGGCCAGCTTGGTCATGGCGGCGCGCTCGGCAACCGGGCGGGAACAATAAAAATCGCAATACACGACAATTTCATCGCCGGTGAACGTGGGCCGGGCGGACAACATCCGCAGCAGTTCAACCTTGTTGGCGCGAATCGCGCTCAGCAGTTCGGCCGGCGGCGGCGATTTGCCGCTCATCCGCAGCTTGTTGTCGTGGATCGCGAGGCTGAACCCGAGGTGGCCAGCCATTTCCATCGTGGCGGTCGGTGTCATAGGTCAATCTCCCATTTTTGGGGTGTTGCGGCATTAGCGGCATTTGTAGAGGCTATTTCTGGTAAAGTCCCAGCTGTTACTCTCCCGAGAGGGGTTTTGCCAAAAGTGCCCTCGCAAATGCCGCTAATGCCGCGGAAGTGGTAGGCGAGGCTGTTTCGGCCGGGGATTTGGCGTGCTTTGAGGGTGGATTGCAGGTGCGGCCAGAGTTTTCCAACCTGCTTGCCAACCCGCTTGGCAGTCCAGAACGCCCGGTCGAAGCTGGAATCGAAGGTTGCCAGCGCCTCGACAAGGTCGGCGGCCGTGCCGGTGAACTCTGCTTGATCGCGCATGAACGCCAGCAACGCCGCACCTACTTCACAGTTTTCGAGGTTGAACAGTGACTTGTCCGCCTCGGCGGCTTGCAACGCGGCCACGGCCTCGGCCTCGCAACCCATGGCGCGGCCCAGGCGGACGGCCCAGGCAGCAAAGTCTGGATGGCGGCGGTTGAGCCCTGGCGGAACCGGCGCGGTATCTGCCAGGGCCAAGCCAATGATGTTGGCCATCCACGACAAGCCACCGTCCCGGATCGCGACAACTTCGTCAGTCAGCGCCGACTCGGCAGTCTCATCCGCATCGCGCCGATCCAGCCGCACCACAAGCAAGCGGTCGGCCAGGCCGGCATCACTGGCAAAGGTCGGGTTGGCCGATGTCACGGCAACCCAGGATCGCGACTTCAGCGTCACCGAGTCGGCATCCGTGTAGAGCCTGCGCTTTTCTTGGCTGCCATCCGTGGCCGCGGCCGCCAGCGCATCTGCAAGCCATCGGTTCCGGGTGTCGGCATTATCGGCGACGAACAGGCCGCCTTGATCCACGGAGGTCCAGAAGTTGGGCTCGCCGTTGTCTTCGATCTTGGCTATGCGCTGCGGCATACCGAGCAGCTCGAACACTCCAACCATGGCGCGCGTTTTTCCAGATCCTACTGGCGCGGCGATCACGAGTGGCGGCTTGCATCGCTGGCCAGTAAGCACGGAGAGAACCCAGAGCTTGAAGAGCAGCTTCCCGTGGCCGGCCACAACGCGCATATCCCGCCAAAGCCGGCAGCTCTCAAACGGATCTATCGTCTCGGTAAGTTTCCACGGCAGCAGGGTCCGCCCACGTTGAAAAAGAACGCCATCCGTTCCGTTGTCAACGATGGATGGCCCGGCGGCCGTAATCTTCACAATGCTGGCCGCCCCGTTGCTGATGTAGATGGCGCCGTTGCGCGTGGTGAAATATGTTTCCGGGATGATGCCGGCGGTTTTGCCAACCAGGGCGGCGTCCTCGATGGCGCTGAAGATGAAGTTGTACTTTTTGTTTGTGCGGTTCAATCCGGTGAACTGCGCCAGCCAGGCGGAAAAGTAATCGCTTGCTACAAGCTCAAGTGTTTTTCGCCGGCCATCGAAATACATCGCCGTGGCCCGGTCGCGGAAAAGGTCATGGTAGTAGAACCGGCCGCGCTTCAGCAGCGTGTCCATGGTGGCCGTGGCCATCGCGTACATTTTTGTTTCGGCGCTTGATTCTGATGCCAGTATCTTGAAATACGCGGCTTGCAACGCGGTAGAGTCGGCATCGGGCCCGGCCGGTACATCCGGATCGCTCAAATCCACTGAAGATGTCGCGGTATCTGCTGCCCTTGGCGCCGGGGCCCTGGGCGCGCCCGCGCCGCCGATCATCCCGGATCGGATCGTTGCCCTGGCCTCGCTGGGAGGCAGCCCAGCAGCAAGCGCCGCATCCATCAGCGCCTCTTCGACCTGGCCGCGATCCAACGATCCGCCGGCCGCCAACTGGCTCAACTTGAACGCGGAGCGGTTCAGCAGGTGGTTGCGCTCGCCCGGCATAGCCGCAGCAACCTGGGCGCACTCATCCGCCAGCGCCTTGGATCCGTATCCCTGCCCGGTCATGGCTGGCGCTGTGTTCGCAGATGGCCTGGGCACTGCTGCCGGTTTCTTCAAGGTGTCCAGCAATGCCACAAACCACTGGGGCGCGGGAGCAGGTTGCACATCACAGTGAACTTGATACCCGCGCCCGTTACCATTTTGCGACGGCGGCCGGATCACGTATCCGCCATTCCCTCGCGTGTCGATGTTGCCGGCCAACTTCTTGACCGTGTTGCCATGCGTCCAATCCTGGCCGATGGAAAAATAAACGTGCCGGCCACCCCTGGGCGTGTTGACCATGTATGTCTGGGGTGGTTGGCCATCTGGCGCTGACGCCTGGCACAACACAACCCATTCGGCCAGGCCTTCGGCGCCATCCAGATCTACAACGAACAACCCCGTGACCGTCCCGCTCGGCATGCCGATTGCGGAATCCGGCCAGGCCGTCCACCAGCGCCGGAGCTGTGACTGGTCAGTGGACGCATCCTTGAACCCGCGATCCGTGCGCGGCGCTTTGGTTGCCGGGTCGCATGGGAAGACGGCCAACCCCCGCGCCGCGTGGTCCAAGGCATGATCAAGAAAATTGGTGTTGATGTTCATCGTCCCGCCCCTACGTAAAAAGATGCCGCCGGCGGCCAAGGGACGGGGTTGGCCTGTCCCGGCGGCAAAGTGTGTGTCGTGTTCCGTCCCATGGTTCGCCCCGCTCAGCGGGAACGCCGCAGCGCGTCGCGCTCGTTGCGCAAGCGGACAATTTTCAGGCGCAGCTCAAAAAGTTTCTTTGTCCCCAAGGCCAAATTGCCCAGGCCAACCATCACGCAGCGGTCTGCCAGCACTTGCGGTGCGAACAACTCTTCAACCTGACGTTGCGCTTCCGGCAACCCGGCAGAGATCGCGGCCTGGGCGGCGGCAATCTCGGCTTCGATTTCGGGACCGCGCGTCACGCGGCGGCGTTCGCGCTGAGCTTTTTCGCGGGCAACGGCCAACGTGGCCACCTCGCGCAGGGACAAAACGGTGCTTTCCAATTCCTTGCGCGCCGCCAGCGCATCGGCAAGGGTTGCGCAGTCTGCCGGGTCGAAACTGGCCAGGGCGTTCTCCGCCTGTTCAAGTTGCCGGCAAAGTTCAGCGGCGGATTCGGCCTGCGGCTGGTCGGGGGTGTCGGTGGGTGTGGCGTCTTTCTTCTTCATTTGCTTCCGTCCTATGTTTGGGGTTGCGTTACTTCGCCCGCCGTCGTGGCTGGCAAATCTGTTTGAGTGTCGGTAGCGCCGGTGTCGCAAGTCGCGTTGCGGCGCGCGGGCGTCCATGCGATCGCGCCCAGGCCAACCACGCGGGCCAGCCCACCAGCGCGGCCGCGCCGGCTGTCAGCAGCGATAACAATTTTGGTGTGATTCATCGGGTCTCACGGATAAAAGGATCGGCGGACGAAGCGGTAAAAAAAGAACCCGCCGCCACCAGGCCGCCCATGCGACGCGACATGAAAAACGCCGCACAGACGCCGCCCGCCGAAAATTGAAATGTTGAGATCATCGTGCATCACCGCGAAGCGCCAGCAATACCCGTTGGCGTTGTTCGTCCAGGAACGCGGCGTCTTTAACCTCTTTCTCAAGCTCGTAGTTGAACGCCTCGGTGTCGATCACGCTGCCGATGGTGTCACGGAGGATTTGCTCCAGAGCGTCGGGCGGCAGGGCCTCAAGCTCATAGACCGCATCACCATGCTGGGCGTGAAACTTTGCGTAGTTGGTTGAGGTTTTTTTGGCGGTCATCATCGGCGGCAAGTCGTAGTCCTCAATCTGCTCCGGCGTGATAGCGGCCCTTACCGCAACGATCTCTTGAACGCCGAAGTCATCCCGGATGGACCTCACGAAGGATTGGGAGATTTCTTCCCCGTCCGGGTCGTGGTCGGAAAGCAAAACCAAGACAAGTCTGGATTTCCCGCTCATGCGGTATCGCTGGGCCATCTCATACCTTGGAACCCCGGAGCAATACCCACGGCCAATCGTGTATGGGACCGTGTAGTCTGCAGCCACGCGGTGGACGATACTTTGCACAGTGTTCTTCTCACCGACGATCTCAACATGGTTCGTCTGGGATTGCATCAGATCGCGCCAGTAGGTCTTGAACATCCGGTCGGCCTGGGCTGCTATGTATTCACTGGCGCAATGGTGGGTCGGCCAATTCGATTGTGGGCGCGTCTCATCCGAAACCGCCTTCCACGGGATCCGGCCATCCAGGCGGGCGCGCAGGGCCAGCTCGCAAAGTTGCTGGTAGGATGCGCGGGTATTGGAATAGCGGCCGGATTTCTTGGCATGCAACATGGGCGGGTTATTCAATAGGGCATAATGGATTTGCCGCACGGAAAGGGGCCAGTATTCCCGGCGCGCCTCAACCACGGCCATGATGGAATCCAGGAACGGCTTTTTCGCTGCGCTGATGCCGTGCCGGGTTTTCGCGCCCCTAATGATCATCGGGACCGCCGCAACCTTGGATTGCTCGCGCCGATGCTGCACCAGTGCCGCATGGGCCTGCTCGGGGTTCACCGCGACGATCTTCTCACGCAACTGCTCATCAAGCGTTTTGACTCGCTGCTGATTGTGGGCGGCCAGTTCTTTAACGTAGTCATCGCGGGTACGGTCAGACCTTGCGAAGTCGGCATACCGCACCGGGACCACGTCCAGGCCTGCCATCCGGGCGGCCGCATACCGGCGGTGGCCACTCAATATATAATTGTCGCGCGTGACCACCAGCGGCTCGCGGATCCCGTGGGCGGCGATGTCGCGGGCAAGGCTCTCTAGATCCGGGTCAGCGGTCGGCGGTCGGTAAAGTAGTTCGTTCTCGGGGCTGGGCGTCAGGACCGCGAGCCCAACCTGGCCGGCCACGAGGGCAGCGGCAGCGGAGGTGTCGGGCATGGCGGCTGTGGCGGTGGTTGGCATGGCGGGTCAGCAAACGCGGAACTTTTCCAACGCGGCGTCCACATCAGACTTTTTGAAAAGCACGAGGCGCTTGGAAACCCGTAAGAACGGAATCACGCCAGAGGCCATCCAGTAACGGACCTGCCGCACGCAGACGCTGGCATATTGCGCCAGGTCGGCCTCGCGCAGGTATCCGGGATCCGTAATCCGCTTCCGTATCTTCTTTTGCTGCTTCTTGCCTTGTCGCGTGTCTGTCTGCATATATTTGCCTTTCGCCTCTTGACCTTTCCCATGCAATGGTGTATGTTTTATATGCGATGTTATGAAAAAGGACCTGATAGACGCAAAAGAAGCCGCGCGCCGGATCGGCGTGGGTCCGCGTACCCTGCCGCGTTGGGTCCGCGAGCGAATCATTGATGCCGCTCCCGGCACCGTGGGCCAGGGCAAGCGCATGATGTTCGCTGCCGCGATGGTTGACGATTTCGCTTCCGGCCAAGACATGGCGCGATTGCTGGCGCGGGCGCTGTTGGCGCTGAAAACGCAGGGCATCGATTCGAGGTGTGCGGACTATTGGAAGATCCTTCGCAAAGGCGGGCGGCGGATTTACTACTCCATGGAAGAGTGCTGCGAACGGTTGCCGCCGATCACCGGCGGGCCGACACGGTACTCGGTTCCAGGCCAGCCACCTTTTTTTGTTGATCATGATGATCTGCTGACCAACTGCAAATTGATCGCCGCATCATTCCCGCAGAAACAGCGGCGGCGCTGGATGGAATATCTTCTTGCCATGGCCATCGTGGCAGACGATCCGAGGCGCGGACAATACTGGCGGTCCAGCCGGCAGCCGCAAATCAGTTTCAAGCATCTCGCAAAGCGCGCCAAGCGGCCGGCGTTTCACATCCTCCGCGATTTTTGGGGCCCCTTGCGCCAAACGCTTCGAGATCGAGAGGAAAAAAGGAATAACGAGTTGGTGAAGATCTCCCGGCATCTGCCCACGCAACACTGCGCGGCATGCTCCCATTTGGATCTGGGCACTGGCAGGTGCGGAGTCAGCACCACCCCGCCGCATGGATCGTCGTGTCGATCGTTCGTGGCAAACCCCTCCAAGGGGGAACTGTTTGCATATTTCTCCACATTGGACACAACGCTCGATCAAGATGGCAATTTCGCCATTGTAACGGCCCGCCAGACGGGGCGGCTCGCGGTTATTGATCGCGTGGCCCGATCAATTTGTGCAGAGCTAAAAATCCCATTGGAACCGATTCTCAAAGATCTACAGCACCGGGATGCGCTTCATGTAAAACGCGGGATGTATCCAAGCGCTTCGGAAGTTGGCCACGCCATGATGCTAAAGCGATGCCAGGCCGCTACGATCTGGCGGGGGATAGTCGCGCACATGCCCGCTGCCGGGGGCGCGTGGCTGGGTGATTACTTTGCGGAGAAGGTGCGCCATCGGCGGCAAGGTCCGCCTGTTGCCGAGGGGGTAGACATCGAGTCGCTGGGTCCCGCCGATGAGGTCGCCATCGAAATAGATTGTCCCGAGTGCAAGTATGGTCTGCTGGGCCATGATGGCAATGCGGCCGCTGACAACCCCAGCTTCAAGTGCTGCGAATGCGGAACCGTGTTTACCGCGACCCGCTTGCGGGAGCTGGGCGTCAAGCCGCGCCGCCGGTAATTATCACGGGTGCACCCATAGTGCACCCAAGCCGCCTGAACAGAGGCCAGCCACCCGGCCGCGCGAAAACTGGGTGCACTTTGGGTGCACTTGTTTCCGGAATACGGTGCCGCTATGTGCCGTTATGGCGTTTTTCGCTACACCTTGAAAAAGTGCCATATTTCTTGGATAAATGGCTTATTTGCAAAGGATTTAGGCTGGTGGCGGGGAGCGGGATCGAACCGCTGACCCGAGGCTTATGAGTCCTCTGCTCTACCAACTGAGCTACCCCGCCATGGTGCGAGGTCATTCCTTATAGAGCTTGGCCTTCAAATTCAAGCCCTTTGTTATCATTATTAATAACGCACAGGCCCGCGCGCGGCACCGCTTCGCTGTTGGTTTCATGGGACCGGTTCTCTGGGTTGATCCATCTATCGCCATCCCGATCCTTAGATCAGGCGGCTTTCAAAGAGCGCTTCCGCAAACACAGCGCGTTGGCTACAACCGAAACCGAACTGAAGCTCATGGCGGCACCCCCAATAGTCGGACTGAGGAGCAAGCCGAAGAACGGGTAAAGCACCCCCCGCCGCGACCGGTATACCCAACGCGTTATAGAGGAAAGCGAACAAAAGGTTCTGCCGGATGTTGCGCATCGTGGCGCGACTGAGGCGGATAGCCTTGGCAATGACGCGCAAGTCACCTTTCACGAGCGTGATGCCCGCGCTTTGCATGGCCACGCCTGTGCCCGGGCCCATCGCAATGCCGACGTCCGCTTCGCTGAGGGCCGGGGCGTCGTTGATGCCGTCGCCGGCCATCGCGACATGTTGGCCTGCCGCTCGCAACCGCTTAACCTAGAAAGAGCAGATGAACTACGAAACACGCGAATCACGCGAATGCGTTCCTTTGACTCTCTGCTAAATATGTACGGCAATGGATCGAATTCTTCCTTCACCCAACAGGTGAACGATGTTATTCTCAACTTGTGTCCGCTCTTCTTTCTGCGGCAACGAGTTTCGCGTTATTCGCGTGTTTCGTAGTTAATTCAAATGCTGCATTTAGGCTTAACGTAGTTGACCTTGCCGGCTGGGTCGACCCCCGCTTCCACCGTATCGAGGCCGAGTTGTTGCGCCACCGCGTCGGCGCTGCGGCGGTTGTCGCCGGTGAGCATGACGAGGGTCAAACCGAGCGCATGCAGTTCATGGATGGCTGCGATGGTGGTGGGCTTGAGCGGATCGGCGACGGCGAGGATCCCGGCTGGCCGGCCATCGATGGCGACATACATAACCGTCTTGCCATCCTCCTGAAGCCGCGCGGCCGTGGATTCAAGAGCATCCAGACCTGTAACTTGTTCATTCCGCAGAAAGTCTGGCTTGCCGATCATCACCCCATGTCCGGCCACGCTGCCGACCACGCCGCCGGCCGTCACCGGGCGAAAATCCTGCACGATTGCGATCCCGATGCCGTGCTCCTTAGCGCCACGCAAAAACGCCGCGGCGAGCGGATGCTCGCTGTGCTGTTCCAGCGCGGCGGCGTAGCGGAGAATCGTGTTGGCGTCGAAACCGCTCATGGGCAGGACATCCAACAGGGTGGGTTTGCCCTCCGTAAGCGTTCCCGTTTTGTCCATGACCAGCGTGGTGACTTTCTCCAACCGTTCGAGCGCCTCGGCGTTCTTGACGAGCACGCCTTCCTGCGCGCCGTGGCCGATGCCGACCATGATGGACATCGGCGTGGCCAACCCCAGGGCACACGGACAGGCGATGATGAGGACCGCGACGGCGTTGACCAGGGCGTGCGCGAGTTGGGGCTCCGGCCCAAGCCACAGCCAGGCGCCGAAGGTGAGCGCGGAAACGGCCAGGACCGTCGGCACGAATCGGCGCGCGATCTTGTCGGCCAGACCCTGAATCGGCGCGCGACTCCGCTGGGCTTCGGCGACCATGTTCACGATCTGCCCCAGCAACGTGTCGCGGCCGACCCGCTCGGCGCGCATGACGAAACTACCGGGGCCATTGACCGTGCCGCCGGTCACCGCGTCGCCTACGGTCTTTTCCACCGGGAGCGGCTCGCCGGTGATCAGCGCTTCGTCGATTGAGCTGTGTCTTTCGAGGATAACCCCATCGACGGGCACCTTGTCACCTGGAACCACGCGCAACCGGTCGCTGACTTTCACCTGATCAAGCGTGACTTCCTGGTCGCCCCCCGGGGCGACCAGGCGCGCGGTTGGCGCCGCGAGATTCAGCAACGCCTTGATGGCACTGCCCGTGCGGCGCCGGGCGCGGAGTTCGAGCACCTGGCCGAGGAGCACCAGCACCACGATCACCGCTGCGGCCTCGAAGTAGATGGGGATCTGGCCCACCCGCCGCATCGCCGGCGGGAACCATCCTGGCGCGAACAACGCCCCGAGGCTGTAGCCAAACGCCGCGCCCACCCCGATGGTAATCAGCGTAAACATGTTCAATTGGCCGGTTACAAGGGAACGCCAGCCACGCCGGATAAATGGCCAGCCGGCCCACCCAACCACCGGCGCGGCGAGCACCGCTTGTAACCAGCGCGCGCCATGACCATGCGCCCAGGGTTGCGCGGCCAACGGTGTCCCTTCGGCAAACGTGTGTGACCGCTGAGCGCCCGGGGGGTGTAGTTTGACCGCCATGAAAGGAGGACCGGGCGATGGCGAGAAACAGTAGCATGGAAGAGGGCGCGGGATGGGCGCGGGTCAGGGCTGGGTTTGCGGCGTGGCGCCAGGCGCGGCAAGGCGCAGAACGAATCCCGGAGGATGATCGTTGTCAAAAATTTTGTGTCAAGAAGTGGTTGGGGGGTAGTTCGGCCTCGAAGCGGAGTCTAAACATACGGATCAGCTCCTGCAGGTGGTATTTAATCATGGGATTGGGCTTGGTCCAGCGGTAACGGGCCAGGCGATCGGCCACAAGTATAGTGGGCTGAGATTGCATGCCGGCCTGCGGTGTGGCAAGCTGGGGGCCATGGCAACCTTGTTCACGCGGCGCGGGTTTGCCCGCCTGTGTCTTGGCGCGCTGGGCGCGGGCGTAGGCAGCCTGGCGTACATGCGGATGTGGGAGCCGTTCCGGCTGCGCGCGGTGCGGCACCGAGTCCCGCCAGCGGCCGGCGCGCCGGCGCATGGACTGCGCGTATTGCACATCTCGGACCTGCATGCGTCGGGTGTGGTGCCCCTGGAGTTCATCAACTATGCCGTGCAACTCGGTTTGGCCCAGGAACCCGACCTGATCTGCCTGACCGGAGACTACGTGACCCACAAGATTGCCAATGCTCCGGACTACGCGGCCATCTTGCGCCAGTTGAGCGCGGCGGCGCCGACGTTCGCGTGCCTCGGCAACCACGACGGCGGCAAGTGGGCGTTTCTCAACATGGGGTACCGCGACACCGCCCCCGTGCAGCAGTTGCTGGCCGACGCCGGGATCACCTGCCTGCGCAACGCCGCGCAGCACCTTGAGGTCAAAGGCCGGCCTGTATCCCTGATCGGGTTGGCCGATTTCTGGGCGGAAGCGGCCCGGCCCGCGCCGGCCTTTGCCGCAGTGGCGGGCGCGAATCCGGCCGCCTACCGCATTGTGCTGTCGCACAACCCGGACTCCAAGAAGTTCCTTGTTGCCCAGCCGTGGGACCTGCTGCTGTGCGGCCACACCCACGGCGGCCAGTTTGCCGCGCCGATCATCGGCACGCCGTTCGCGCCGGTGGCGGATCGCCGGTACGTGGCGGGGCTCAAGCCGTGGAACGACCGCTGGATCCATGTGACCCGCGGGGTGGGCAACATCTTGGGCCTGCGCTTCAATTGCCCGCCGGAAGTCAGCGTGCTGGAGTTGGGGTGATGCCATGCATGACCTGCTGATTCGTAACGTCAACGTCCTGGACGTGAGCGATGCCGGGCAGGCCATTGTTCAGCATGGCCAGGACATCGCCGTGACCGGCCAGCGCATTGCAGCCATCCGCCCCACGGCGGAGGGAAATCCGCCGCCGGCGCACGAAGTCATCGACGGCCACGGCCGGCTCGCCATGCCGGGGTTGATCAACACCCACGCCCATGTGCCCATGGTCATCTTTCGCGGCCTGGCCGAGGACGTATCCCTCGAAAAGTGGTTCAACGAGTACATGTGGCCCCTGGAAAGCAACCTGCAGGAGGAGGACGTCTACTGGGGCATGCTGCTGGGGTTGTGCGAGATGATCGAGGCCGGCGTCACCACGGTGGCGGATCACTACTTTTTCATGGACCGCGCGGCCGAGGCGGTGCAGCAGGCGGGCACCCGCGCGGCGCTCGGGTGGGCCATGTTCGGCAGCCAGGGCCTGGCCATGCTGGACAAGACCGCGGATTTTGTGCGGCGCTGGCAGGGGGCTGCGGGCGGGCGCATCACAACCTGGCTGGCGCCCCACGCGCCCTACACGTGCGACGACGATTTCCTGCGCGCCAGCGCGGCGCGCGCCCGCGACCTGGGCGTTGGCATTCACATCCACGTCGCCGAGACCGTGGAGCAGACCCGCGCCTGCGTGGCGCGACGCGGGGTCACGCCGATCCAGTTGCTGGATCAACTGGGCCTGCTGGATCAGCCGGCGATCCTGGCGCATGCCGTGGGCGCCACGCCGGAAGACATTGCCCGGCTCCAGGACCGGCCGGCGGCGGGCATCGCACACGCGCCCAAGACCTATCTCAAGCTGGCCATGGGCACGGCGCCGGTGGCCGCGTTGTGCGCGGCCGGCATCCCGGTCGGCCTGGCCACGGACGGCGCAGTGAGCAACAACACCCTGGACCCCTGGGAAAGCCTGCGGCTCATGGCCCTGACCCAGAAGCAGGCCGCCGGCGCGCCAGAAGTCATGCCGTTGGGCCAGGCGTTGCATGTGGCCACGCGCGGCAGCGCGCGCGTGGTCGGCATGGCAGATCGCCTGGGCCGCATCGCACCCGGGTTCCTGGCCGACCTGATCCTGGTGGATTTGGCCGGCGCGCACGCCCAGCCGCTGCACAGCGTGCCCGCGACGCTGGTGTATGCCACGCGCGCCAGCGACGTGCAAACCGTGATCGTGGATGGCCGGGTGGTGATGCGCGATCGGAAGCTGCTGACCGTGGACAAGGCCGAGGTCATCCGCCAGGTCAGCCAATCTTTGGAACGTCTGGCGCGCCGCGTGCCGCAGCAACGGATCCAGTTTTACCGGCCCTGACGCGGCCAAGCCGCTGGGACGTTTGCCGAACCGAAAAAATTCATTGTCCCGGCGGGGGCAAGGTCGTACTCTTCGCGCCTTATGGAAACCCCGGTCATAGCGTGCGCCAACCAGAAGGGCGGGGTGGGCAAAACCACCACGGCGGTGAACCTGGCCGCGTGCCTGGCGGAGCGCGGGGAAGACATCCTTTTGATTGACCTGGACGCGCAGGCCAATGCCACCAGCGGCCTGGGCATCGCCAAGCAGGAAGGCCAGAGCATCTATGGCCCGCTGCTGGGCGACGGGTTCCCGGAAGAGCGGATCCAATCCACCATGGTGCCGCGGCTGGACATCATCCCGGCGGAGCTGGACCTGGCCGGGGCCGAGGTGGACATTGCCCGCGCCGACCAGTACCTGCACCGGCTGCGCCGGTGTCTCGCCGACCTGATCCGCGCCGAGTGGTACGATTACATCATTATCGATTGTCCGCCCTCGCTGGGCATCCTGACCATGAACGCGCTGGCTGCTGCCCGGTCGCTGCTGATCCCGATCCAGTGCGAGTATTACGCGCTGGAGGGCTTGAGCGTCATCGCGCGCCTGATCGAGCGGCTGCGGGACGGCGGGGTCAACCCGGACCTGGACATCGCGGGGATTGTCATGACCATGTTCGATGGCCGCACCAACCTGGCGCAACAGGTCGTGGCCGAGGTGCGCCAGCATTTTGGCGACAAGGTTTACCAGACCGTGATTCCCCGCTCGATCCGCCTGAGCGAGGCGCCCAGCTTCGGCCAGCCGATTATCTTGTACGACCGCCACGGCGCCGGCGCGCAAGCCTACCGCAGCCTCGCCGAAGAGTTCATCCAGCGCGCGGCCTCCCCGGCCGCGCCCGTCGTGTAAACCGCAGGAGGGTCCCATGGACTTGTTTGACGCGATTGCCCAACGCCACTGTTACCGTGAACCCTTTGCTCCGCAGGGGATCCCGCGGCCGGACTTGCAGCGGATCGTGGAGGCTGGTCTGGCCGCGCCGTCCGGATGCAACGCGCAAACCACGCGGTTTGTCATTGTGGACGAGCCCGCGCTGGTGCAGGCGATCCGCGCGCTGCACACCTCCAACAAGGCCATGCAAACGGCGCCCGCCTACATCGCCTGCATCGTGGACCGTCAACCGGAAGCAGTGTACGAGGGCCATACGTTCCAGGTCGAAGATTGTGCCGCGGCGGTGGAAAACATGCTGCTGGCCATTACCGCGCTCGGCTATGCCGCGGTGTGGGTGGATGGCTGGCTGCGGCTGGCCGGCCATGCGGAAACCATCGGCGGGTTGCTGGGGGTGCCGCCGGGCAAGCTGATCCGCGTGATTCTCCCGGTGGGCGTTCCCGGCAAGCCGCCCCGCGGTCCGGCCAAGAAACCGTTCGCGGACCGTGCCCATTTCAACCGCTACGGGGACAGGTGAATTTTCTTTTCTGGGCGGCGGTGGTCCTGCTGGTGGATGCGGCCATCGGATTTGGCGGCCTGAACTACTGGGACCGGGTCATGCCCAAGTTGAATGTCCGCCTGCTGGCCACCGTGGAAATGCTCGTGGCCGCGCTGCTGCTGCTGATCTACTTTGCCGGCCGCTGGCTTGGGTGAGCGCCGCGGTTGGGGGAGGGGCGCGTGCCCCGCCGGCCAGCCTGCTTCACTTAATCCACTTGTTCACGTCGTACTGCTCCGCCGAACCGTAGCTGACGTCAAGGATGGTGCGGCGGCCCAGCAGGATATCGACATCTCCGGCCCAAGTGAAGTCGTCGGGGCCGTGTTCCACGAGAACGACGCGGACAATGCCAGGCTCCATGTCATACCAACGCCAGTCTTCGTAGTCCGCATCTGGGAATTGCACGCCGTCCACGTAAACATAAATACCGTGGTCCGTGGTGTTGTTGATGATCAAGGAACCCATGCCTGGCGGCGGGTCATGGTCAAAATCGTCCTCGCTTTTTTCGCAGCCCAGGCAGAACAGGGCCACGGGCAGCACGAGCAGGCGCAGGCTACGAACGATCGCGGGCATCCATTGTTTCATGTGTCAGCCTTGATTTTCTTTTTGACTCGGAGCAGGTTGCGGTCCTGGGGCAGGCGCTCGTAATACAGCCCATCCATGCACTGTTTGATCAGGAACAGGCCGGCGCCCCGGGTGAAGTCATGGTTGATCCAGTGGTCCGGGAACTGGTGATGTTTCTGTGCCCGGTAATCAAAATGCGGTCCGTAATCCACAACATCGATGACCAGCTCCCCTTCTTCGGCGCGCATTTGCAGGATGATGGGCGGCGGGGGGTGGCCCAGGGCGCGGTAGGCGTGCTCGATGATGTTGGCGCAGATTTCGTCCACGGCCATTTCCACCTTGTAGACATCTTCCTGGGCCATGCCGATGTCTTCGGCGGCCGTGGTGACCACGTTGCGAATCAAGGACAAAGCCTTGGCCTCGCCCGGCACCTGCAACTCAACGCTCCAGCCAGTGTCCATGGTTGTATTTGGGCCAATCATCGCCACCGTCAAACATCTTGCAGTTACCATAAGCGTCTTGGTCCTAGTTGTCAATAGCGGCGGGACGATCATTCGCCCAGGTTTTGGCGTTGGCCGCGGCGGGGATGGGCCTGAGCTTACTGCTTGTCTCGCTCCTGACTTCTTGTTAGTAATAAAGATGTCAGGCGGGCAGGGGATCGTGCCGGGTTGGCGCCATCCAGGATATCAACCGTGACAATATACGAAATGACATGAAGCGGTCCGCGTCAAAGGCGGCGATGCCGGCGGCAAAACCCGCCGGGGCTCGGGGGCCTGGTAACTCCGGGGGGCAAGGGTTGGCCAGCCCCTGGCGCGGGTTCCTGGACCTGGCGCCGGACGGGTGCCTGGTGCTCGAAGCCCAGAGCGGCCGGATCCTGGATGCCAATCCCGCTTTGTGCGACTTGAGCGGGTATGCGCAGGCGGACCTGGTGGGGCGGTCCCTGGCGGAATTCTGCCCGGACCACGCCCGCGAAGATATCCTGGGCCCGCTGCAACTGATGGAGGCCGCGCCGGCCACGCGGTCGGCGGACTGGCGCCTGCGGCGCAAGGATGGGCAGGCTGTTTGGCTGGCCGCCAACCTGCGGGCCTGCCGCCGGCCAGCCGGCGATTATTTCCTGGTGGCAGTGCGGGACATCACCCGCCACAAGCAGGCCGACATGGCCCTGGCCGAGCAGCTCGAGCGCACCCGCCTGCAGCAGGAGGTAGTCTCCACCATTTCTTCGTCGCCGTTCATCGCCGCGGGCGAGTTGGTGGAGGCGGCCCGGGAAATCACGGCCAGCGCGGCCAAGGCGGCGCAGGTGGAGCGCGTCGGAGTGTGGCTGTTCGAAGAGGCCGGCCGCGTGCTGCGCTGCCTGGACCTGTTCGAGGTCGGCACCGGGCGGCACTCGTCCGGCGCGGAGCTGCTGGAAAGGGAGTACCAATCCGAGTTTTGGGCGCTCAAGACTTCCAGCTACGTTGACGCCCACGATGCGCTGACCGATCCCCGCACCGCCGGCTACGTGGCCGGCTACCTCCGGCCGCTGCACATCACCTCCCTGCTCGACGCGGTCATCCGCGAGGGCGGCCAGGCCGCCGGCGTCTTGTGCCTGGAGCACGTGGATCAGCCCCACCGCTGGGCGCACGATGAGATCTCTTTCGCCTGCCAGCTGGCCGACCAGTTTGCCCAGGCGATGATCAACCGCAAGCGGCGCCTGGCCGAGGACGCCTTGCGCGCTTCCGAGGAGCGCTATTGGATCGCGGCCGTCAAAACGGGCCAGATCGTGTATGACTATGACCTGGCCACCGGCACCATCCGCTGGGCCGGGGCCATCCAGGCGATCACCGGCTACTCCGAGGAGGAGTTCTCCCGCTTCGACATCCAGGCCTGGTCGCGCATGATCCATCCCGATGACCGCGCGCAGGTGCTGGCCATGCTGGATGACTCGCTGCGCAACGCCACCCCGTTCCGCACCGAGTATCGCCTGCGCTGCCGCGACGGCAACTATGTCGATATCGAGGACCATGCGGATTACCTGACCGGGCCGAACCGGCGCCTGGCCCGGATGATCGGCGCCATGAAGGATGTCACCGAACGCAAACGGGCCGAGGCCGTGCTGCGCTCGTCGGAAGAAAAGTTCTCCAAGGCCTTCCAGACCAACCCGGCGCTCATGTCCATCAGCACCCCGGACGACGGCCGGTTCATCGATGTCAACGAGGCGTTTCTCGAAGCCCTGGGCTACACCCGCGCGGAGGTCATCGGCCGCACGTCGGCGGAGCTGAAGATTTTTACCGAGCCGGGCCAGCGCCAGGCCATCCGCCACCGGCTGCAGCGGGAAGGCGTGGTCAAGGGTTTCGAGGTGGTGGTCCGCACCAAGCCGGGGAAGTTGCTCCAGGGGCTCTTCTCGGCGGATTACATTCATATCCAGGACCGGCCGTACTGGCTTTCGGTCATGGTGGACATCACAGCCCACCAGCAAGCCCGCGAGGAACTGGCGGCGGCCCAGGCGCTGCTGGCCGCGGCGTTCGAGCAGTCGCCGATCGGGTTCATCATCGCGGACGCGCCGGATGCGCGGGTGCGCATGGCCAACCAGGCGGCGCTGGAGATCCGCGCGGCGGATCCGGCTACGCTGGTGGGCATCACCCACGAGGCGCACCAGGATCGCTGGCAGCTCCACCGGCCCGACGGCCAGCCGTTCCCGCCCCGCGAGCTGCCGCTGGCGCGCGCGGTCCTCGAAGGCGTGACCTCGCGCAACGTGGAGGTCATCATCCGCCGGCCCAACGGGGAGAACCGCTGGACCCTGGTCAACGCCACCCCGGTGCGCAACCGCGATGGCCGGATCGTGGCCGGCGTGGTCATTGTCCAGGATGTCACCGAGCGCCACCAGTTGGAGGAGCAGTTCCGCCAGGCCCAGAAAATGGAGGCGGTGGGCCGCCTGGCCGGCGGGGTGGCCCACGACTTCAACAATCTCCTGCAAACCATGATGGGCTTCACCGACATCATCCTGATGGAGACGGATCCCGTGGATCCCCGGGCCCAGGACCTCAAGGCCATCAAGGAGGCCGCCGAGCAGGCCAAGCTGCTGACCGGGCAGTTGCTGGCGTTCAGCCGCCGCCAGGTCACCAGCCCGGTGATTTTCGATATCAACCAGCTGGTGATCCAGGAAGAGAAAATCATCCGCCGGATGGTGGGCGAAGATGTCCACCTTGAGCTGAACCTGGAGCCGGATCTCTGGCGGGTGCGCGCTGACCAGAACCAGATGCAGCAGATCATTCTCAACCTGGTGGTCAACGCGCGCGACGCCATGCCCAAGGGCGGCCGGCTGACGCTGACCACCCGCAACCATATCCTGGCGCCCGTGGATGCCGCCTTGCGCCCGGAGACCCGGGCCGGGCATTTTGTCACCCTCGCGGTCAGCGATACCGGTTGCGGGATAAGCCCGCAGGTGCGGCAGCACCTGTTCGAGCCGTTTTTCACCACCAAGGAGCGGGGCAAGGGCACCGGCCTCGGGCTGGCCATGGTCTACGGCGCGGCCAAGCAGCACGAGGGCTGGGTCACGGTGTACAGCGAGGTGGACCAGGGCAGCACCTTCCGGGTGTACCTGCCGGCCGTGGAGGTTCCGGCCGCGGTCGCGCCGGTTGCGCCGGTCGCGGTTTCGCTCCCGGGCGATGACCAGGGCCATGGCGAGCGGGTGCTGCTGATCGAGGACGACGAGATGGTTCGCCAGCTAGCCGAAAAATTCCTGCGCGACAGCGGCTACGAGGTCGTGGTGGCCGGGCACGTCACCGAGGCGCTGGCCTTGTTCCGCGCGGCGCCGGAGAGCTATCACATCGTGGTCTCGGACGTCGTGCTGCCGGATGGCAACGGCCTGGACCTGGTCTTGGACATGATGGGCATCAAGCCCGGGTTGCGCGCGATCCTCAACAGCGGCTACGTGGATGAGCGGTCGCGCTGGCCGGAAATCGTGCAGCGCGGCTGGACGTTCATCCAGAAACCCTACCCGATGACGGAGCTGCTGCGCGCGGTGCGCGAGTCGCTCGACACCCCGCCGCCCGCCTGACCCGCGCCCAGGCCGGAGCCTCCCCATGGAATCGCCACCCCCGCCCGCGATGAACAAGGATTGGAAGTACCATCTTGGCCTGGGCCTGTTTATCTACAGCTTTTTTCCGTTCTTCGTCACGCTGGCCCTGCCGCTGCTCCCGCTGGCCAAATCAACCATGGCCGTGGCGGCCACGGTGCTGATCGCCTCCGCCGAGGTGGCGTTCTACCTGGGCGTCGCGCTGCTGGGCAAGCCGTTCCTCCAGGCGCTCAAGCGGCGCTGGCACGTGTTCTGGAGCCGCTACCGCCGCCACGAGATGGCGGCCCCGCGCCCGGTCAGCCGGCGGCGGCATGCCTTGGGCGTGGCCTTGTGCCTGGTCAGCCCGCTGCCGTATTATGGCGCCGTGGCCGGCTTGGTTTTGGGCTATGCGGAGACGGGCGGCATGCCCTGGCTGGTCGGGATGCTGCTGGCCAGCGAGGCGCTGTTCGTGGTCGGCTTGTTCGTGCTGGGCGGCGAGTTCTGGGAGCGGCTGAAAAAGCTGTTTGCGTGGCCGGAACCGGCCGCGCCGGGTTGAATCATACCGGGAACCGAAAGGGGCGGCGATGCAACTGGGAATGATCGGATTGGGGCGGATGGGGCTGAACATGGCGCGGCGCCTGCTGGCCGGTGGCCACGAGGTCGTGGTGTATAACCGCTCGCCGGACAAGATCAAGCTGGCGCAGGACGCCGGCGCCGCCGGCGCCACGACACCCGCCGCGCTCGTGGCCCGGCTCCGCCCGCCGCGTGTCGTGTGGCTGATGCTCCCGGCCGGCCAAGTCACGCAGGAGCACGTGGCGCTCCTGGCCGCCGCGCTGGAGCCCGGCGACCTGCTCGTGGAAGGCGGCAACAGCTTTTACCAGGACGACGTGCGCCGCGCCGCGGAGCTGCGGGCGCGCGGGCTGCATTACCTGGACGCAGGTGTTTCCGGCGGCATCTGGGGGCTCGAAAAAGGGTACTGCACCATGGTGGGTGGCGACCTGGCCGACTTCCAGCGCATCGAGCCCCTGCTGCAAACCCTGGCCCCGGCCAACGGCTACCTGTACTGCGGCCCGGCCGGCGCCGGGCACTACGTCAAGATGATCCACAACGGCATCGAGTACGCCATGATGGAAGCCTACGGCGAGGGGTTCGAAGTGCTGAAAGCCTCGCCCTACGGCGCGCAGCTCAACCTGGCGGACGTGGCCCGGCTGTGGAACCAGGGCAGCGTGGTGCGGTCCTGGCTGCTGGAACTGCTCGAGGCCGCGTTTCGCAAGGACGGCGACCTGGCCGGCATCCCCGGCTATGTCGAGGATTCCGGCGAGGCCCGCTGGACAGTCCAGGAAGCGGTGGCGCGGGGCGTGGACGCCACGGGCATTGCCCACTCGCTGTTCAAGCGGTTTCTCTCGCGCCAGGACGCCGCCTTCTCCAACAAGGTCGTGGCCGCGCTCCGCCGCGAGTTCGGCGGCCACGCGATCGCCGCGCCCACCGCGCCGCCGGCCGGCGGCGCGGCCGGGGCCGGCCAGGTCCAGCCGGCGCGGCCGGCCGCGGGTGGGCCACCATGAACCCCGAGATCCCATGCGCCGGCGCCATCCCGGACCCCTTCATTTTCAAGGGCATGCTGTGCATCGAGACCATTCCCCCGCCGTGCGGGCTGGTGATTTTCGGCGCGTCCGGGGACCTGACCCACCGCAAGCTCATGCCAGCCCTCTTCAGCCTGTATGCCCGCAAGCTGCTGCCGGACGACTTCTTCATCCTCGGCTGCGCCCGCTCGGCGCTGGATGACGCCGCCTTTCGCACCAAGCTGCGTGCCCACCTGGTGTCCGCGGCGGAAGCCGGGGCCGTGGAATCGTTCCTGGAGCGTTGCTTTTTTCTCAACGGGGATTACGAAACCCCGGATTTTTACGATACGATCGGGCAGCGGCTGGAAGCGCTGGAGGCGCGCTGGGGCACGCAGAAGAACCGCATTTTCTACCTGGCCACACCGCCGACCCTGTTCGTGCCGATCGCCAACTGGCTGGCGCAGAAAAAGCTGTGCACCCAGGAGCCGGGGGCGGGCGTATGGCGGCGCCTGGTGTTCGAGAAACCCTACTGCTGGGACCTGGCCAGCGCCTTGCAGCTGGACCGCGACCTGCACCGCGCCCTGGCCGAAGACCAGATCTACCGGATCGACCATTACCTGGGCAAGGACACGGTGCAGAACATCCTGCTGTTCCGCTTTGCCAACGCGATCTTCGAGCCGATCTGGAACCGCAACTACATCGACCATGTCCAGATCACCGTCGCGGAGACGCTCGGCGTGGAGCACCGCGCCGGCTACTTCGAGCAGTCCGGGCTGCTGCGCGACATGTTCCAGAACCACATGCTCCAGATGCTGGCCCTGGTGGCCATGGAGTGCCCGCCCTCGTTCGACGCCGACCGCCTGCGCGACGAGAAGACCAAGATCTTGCGGTCCATCCGCCATTTCGGGACCGCGGAGCTGGAGTCTGCCTTTGTGCGCGGCCAGTATGCCGCGGGGGCGCTGGACGGCCGGCCCGTGCCGGCCTACCGCGCCGAGCCGGGGGTGGCGCCGGCGTCGGGCATGGACACGTTTGTCGCGGCCCGGCTGCACGTGGACAACTGGCGCTGGTCGGGCGTGCCGTTTTACCTGCGCGCCGGCAAGCGCCTGCCCCAGAAGATCAGCCGCATTGCCGTCACGTTCAAGCCCGTGCCGCACTCCATCTTCCCCATGCTGGCGCCCGGCGACCTGGCAGCCAACACGCTGATCTTCCACATCCAGCCGGACGAGGGCATCTCCCTGAGCATCCAGGCCAAGAAGCCCGGCCCCAAGCTGTGCATGAGCCCCTTGCTCATGGATTTCAAGTACCGGGACGTCTTTGGCGGCGATCCGCCCGAGGCCTACGAGCGGCTGATCCTGGACGTCATGCTGGGCGACCAGACCCTGTTCATCCGGTCCGACGCCATGGAGCTGGCCTGGGCGCTGATCACCCCGTTGCTGGACAGCTGGTACGGCGGGCGGCCTGGTCCGTGCCCATCCCCGCTGGAGTTGTATCCCGCCGGGTCGTGGGGGCCGGCCGCGGCGCGCAAGCTGATCGAAAACGATGGCCGGTGCTGGCTGCCGGGAAGCTGAGGAGGATGCCATGACGACGCCGGAACGGTTTCATTTTTATGACGATGCATCGGCTTGGCGGTGCGCGGTGGCCCAGTGCATCGCGCACCACGTGGCCGCGCGCCTGCAGCAGGCGGACACGTTTTCGCTGGTGCTGGCCGGGGGGCAGACCCCGGCGGCGCTCTACCGGGAGCTGGCCGAGGCGCCGTACGACCGGTCGATCCCGTGGAGCCGCGTGCACTTTTTCTGGGGCGATGAGCGCATGGTGGAACCCCACCACGAATGGAGCAACTACCACATGGCGCAGGCCAGCCTCCTCTACCGCCTGCCGCTGCGGCCGGAGCAGGTGCATCGGATCCGGGGCGAAGCCGACGACGTCGCCGCCGCCGCGGCCGCCTACGAGGCGGAACTGCAGGCCTCTTTCCCCGCGGCCGGCGCGGCGCCGCCGGTGTTCGACCTGGTGCTGCTCGGAATGGGGGCCGATGGGCACGTGGCTTCGCTGTTTCCCGGGTCGGCGGCGCTGGGCGCCACCTGCGGCCGGGTGGCGGCCGTACCCGCGCCGGCCCTGCCGCCCCACGTGCCGCGGGTCAGCCTGACCCTGCCGGTGTTCAACGCCGCGCGCGCGGTATTTTTCCTGGCGGCGCTGCCGGGCAAGGAAGCGGTGATCCGCGACCTGCAGGGCGGGCATGGCGCGGCGTACCCGGCGGCCCAGGTGCAGCCCGGCCGGGCGCAATGGTTTATCAGCCGCCAGGCGCCCTGACCCGCGCCTGGCCGATCGGCAGGTGCGGCGGAGGGGCGCTCAGCAGACCTGGCCTTTCCAGGGGCAGAGTTTTTTCTCGGTCCAGGCGATCAGCCAGGCCAGCAGCAGGCCGGTGGCGCCCATGACCAGGTTGCCCATGAAGATGACGTCGCTCTGCGGCCAGCGGCGCGCGTTCCACACCATCCAGCCGATGCCGTTGGTGGCGGCCACGATTTCGGCGGCCACCAGCGTGGTGTAGGTGAAGCCGATGCTGATGCGCATGCCGGTGAAGATGTCCGGCAGGCAGGACGGCATGATGACGTGGCGGAACACCTGCCAGCGCGTGGCCCCCAGCGTCTGGGCGCACTGCAGCCGTTCGTGGCTGACGCCGCGCACTCCGGCCATGGCATTGAGCGCCAGCGGCGGGAACGCGGCCAGGAACAGCAAGGCCACCTTGGACGTGTTGCCGATGCCCAGCCACAGCAGCAGGATCGTGTAATAGGCCAGCGGGGGCAGGGGCCGGTAGAACTCCAGCCAGGGCAGGAACACCGCGCGGGTCCCGCTGCTGTAGCCCATGGCCAGCCCCAGCGGGATGGCCGTCAGGCAGGCCAGCAGGAATCCCCCGAGCACCCGCAGCAGGCTCACGCCGAGATGGTAGAGGAGGGTGTGGCCGCTGTAGCCTTCGGTCAGCACGCGCCAGAACGCCGCCACCACGGCGCGCGGGGTGGGGATGAACAAATCCGATACCAGGCCCGCGCGGGTGATCCATTCCCAAGCCGCCAGCACGCAAGCCAGGCTGGCCAGCATCAGCAGGGCGTCACGCCAGGCCCGCCAGGCCGGGTCGCGGAGCCGGCTCATTTGGCCGCGACGAGCGACTCCCCCATGGCCATGGAGATCACGCTGGACAGTTCACGGTTGGTGAACGGCTTCTGGAGGAAGTAGGTTTTCTTCATGTTCATGGCCTTGCGGATGTCCGGCTGGTTCAGCGACAGGCCGCTCACCAGGATCACCGGCGCCGTGGACCCGTGCTTGGTCAGCCACTCGCACAGTTCCAGGCCGTTGTAATCGGGCATGCTGAAGTCGATCAGGATTAGCTCCGGCTTGCGCTGGCTGCGCTCCCACTTTTTCATGAATTCCTTGCCGCCGGCCAGCTCTTCGGTGACCTGGCCCTGCTCGGAATCCAGCACCACCTTGCACATCTCGCGGAACGTGGCGTCGTCGTCCACCACCCAGATGGTCCAGGCCGCCTTGCGATCTTTCACCGGCTTGCCGCGCGGCTCTTCCGCGCCCGCGCTGGCCGTGGGCAGCAGCACCTCGACCCGCGTGGTCGCGTCCTGGCGGGAAGAGACCACCAGGGTGCCTTCCAGCTTGCCCACCATGCCGTAGGCGCTGGACAGCTTGAGGCCGGCGCGGTCCAGGGGTTTCTGGTCGGCGGGGGGCTGGGCCCGGTCCGCCGCGGCCGCTGCGCTGGCCTCCGCCTGCATGAATTCATCGACCTCGATTTTTAAATACTGCCGCGCGGCGCCATCGGTTTCGATGTCCACGTTGGTGGTGCGCACGGTCAGGCTGCCGCTGCCCGCCAGCGCGTCCAGCGCGTTGGTCAGCAGGTTGAACACGATCTGGTGGATGCTGCTGGGCGGCGCCAGCACCTTGTCGCAGGCGGCGTCCAGGGCCGCGGTCACGCGGACGCTGGAATGCATTTGCGACTGCAGCAGGGAGAGGACGCTGGACAGGGTCTCGTGCACGGCGCAGATGGTTTCCGCCTCGGTCTCGCTGCCCAGGAACGAGAGCAACTCGTCAGTCATGTGCCGTCCGCGTTCCGCGGCTTCGGCCACCCGCTGCAGTGCCTCGCGGGCCGGGTGGGTCAGGTCCTCGTTGTTCAGCACGTGCGAGGTGTAACCCAGGATCACCGACAGCAGGTTGTTGAAGTGGTTGGCAAATCCGCCGGACAGGGATCCCAGCGACCGGACCCGCTCGGATTGCAGCAGCTGGCGGGTCAGCTCGTCGTTTTCTTTTTTCAACTCGTCCAGGGTGGGGTGTTTGGCATGGTCCATACGGCACCTCGGCGGGGTTATTGCACGTCCAGGGTTTTCATCCTCTGGCGTACCGAGTACTCCAGCACCTGCAGGCGGAAAGCCCGGTCCACGCGCAGGCGGCTGGGGCGGTCCAACTGGGCGGCGGGGATCTCCATGATGCCCTTGTCCTCCTGGCGCAGGGCCACCAGGCCGTCCTGCACCGCCAGGAACACGCCGCGCTCCACCCGCCCGCTCAGCAGGCGCAGGGCCACCCGGTCGCCCGGCTGGTTGAGCGGGTATTGCTTGTTCAAATCCTCGCTGACCGTCTCGCGCTGGCGCTGCTCCAGCTCCGCCATCTGGGCGGGGGTCAGCTGTGGGGCCGTCTGCGTGTCGGCCGGCGAGCTCTGCGCGGGTCCGGCATCGGCCACATCGTTTTGCGCGACCGGGGCCGGGGCCATGGCCACCTGGGCCGCCGCGACAGCATCCGGCAGCCGCGCCAGGTCGGCGCGCAGGCCCGTCATCTCGGCGTGGATGGCGCGCAGCTGGGTGGTCATGAGGGTGAGCAGGGCCATGACCAGCAGGAACGCGATGATCGTCAGCAGCAGGAGGATCCCGGCGCGATGCGGCGGACGGCCCGGGGCCGGGGCGGGCAGCTGGTCGCCGAGGTCCGCGCCGCAGGCGGGGCAGACCGACGGCGCCGCGCCCGTCACGGGGTCCGCGGTGATCGCCACCTGGCAGTGGCGGCAGGTAACTACCGATCCGGTTGCCGTCATGGATTGTACCACCCCTGTTTCATGGCGCAGAGTATACCTGTGCCCCGTGGCGCCGCGCAACCAAAATAAATGTCGTGCGCGCGGCTTGGCGCTTGATTCCCCGCGCCCGCCTGCGCTATGGATGGGGCGCGAAAGGCCGGCGGGATCGGCCCCCGGCAAGGTAAAAAGCCATGAACGAAAAACAAAGGCCCGGGGCACGGCGCTGGCGCATCGCGGTCGTGGACGATCATTCCATCGTCCGCCACGGCCTGGTAGCGCTGCTCGAGGGCGAGAAGGATCTGGAGGTCTGCGGCGAGGCCGCCTCCTACGAGGAAGCCCTGGCGCTGCTGGCCAAGGATCCCCCCGACATCCTGCTGCTGGATATCACCCTCAAGGACCGCAACGGGCTGGACCTCGCGCGCGACATCCGGCAGCGCGGCCTGCCGATGAAGATCCTGGCCCTGTCCATGCACGACGAGGCGGTGTACGCCGAGAAAGCCCTGCGCGCCGGCGCCGACGGCTACGTGATGAAGGAGCAGGCCGATGAGACCATCGTCGCCGCCATCCGCAAGGTGCTCGCCGGCGACGTGTACGTGAGCGAGGAAACCTCCACCCGCCTGCTGCGCCAGCTGGCCGAGCCCGGCCCGGCGGGCGGCGCCACGGGGGCTGAGTCGCTGACCGACCGCGAGCGCGAGGTGTTCGCCTGCCTCGGGCGGGGCTTGTCCACGCCCCGGATCGCGGAGGAATTGGGATTGAGCGGCCGGACCGTGGAGGTGCATCGCGCGCACATCAAGCGCAAGCTGGGCTGCGCCGACGCCGCCCAGCTCCTCCAGCAGGCCGTGCGCTGGGTGGAGGAGGCGCCGCCGCGCGCGCCGTGATCGCCGCGCGCCCGCCCCATGGCAAATCAAAGGAGGTTGGCATGCGTTTGAAATACCCCGTCATTCTGGCCAGTTCGTCGCCCCGCCGGCAGGACATGCTGCGGCACCTGGGCGTGGGCTTCAAGGTGGTCGCGCCGGACATCGCGGAGCACTCCGAGCCGGGCGAGGCGCCGGCCGCGCACGCCGGCCGGCTGGCCCTGGCCAAGGGGCGCCGGACCGCGGCGCTGCTGGGCCCGGCGCCGCGGCCGCGGATCATCATCGCCGGCGACACGGTGGTGGCCCTGGGCGACACGATCCTCGGCAAGCCCCGCGATGACCGGGATGCCCGCCGCATGCTGCGGCTGCTCAGCGGCCACACCCACGAGGTGATTTCCGGCCTGGCGGTGCTGCTGAAGCAGGGGGACCGCCTGGTCCGCGAGGCGTGCGTGGTGGAGACCACCCGCGTGGGATTCCGCGCGCTGACCGCGCGCGAGATCCACGCCTACGTGGCCACCGGGGAATGCGCCGACAAGGCCGGCGCCTACGCCATCCAGGGCGGCGCGAGCTATTTTGTCGACTGCGTGGACGGCTCGTACACCAACGTCATCGGCCTGCCGCTGCCGCGCCTGGTAGAGTTGCTGCGTCCGTACTGCCGGTAACCGCGGCCTGCCGCGGCCTGGGCGCCGGGCCGGCCTGCGGGATCTCAAACCAGAAGGTGCTGCCCTGGCCGGGGGTGCTGCGCACGCCGATGCGCCCGGCGTGGGCTTCGATCGCCAGCTTGCAGAAAGTCAGGCCCAGCCCCACCGAGTGTTTCTGGCCGGCCTCGCGCGCCGCGACCTGGGTGAACTTGTCGAAGATCCGGGCATGGAACTCGGGGGCGATGCCCATGCCGGAATCGGTGACTTCGGCGTGGACATACCCGTCGACTTCGCGCACGAACAGATCGATCTGACCTTTGCGCGGCGAGAACTTGATGGCATTGCCGATGAGATTGGTGAACACGCGGTGGACCAGGTCCTGGTCCAGCACCGCGGGCACGGGATCCCCCGCGACGGCGATGTGGATCTGCTTGGCGCCGGCCAGCACGGCGATTTCGCGGGCCGCGGATTCGGCCAGGTCCCGCACGTTGGCCGCGGCCAGGGCCAGGGGCATTTCCTGGCTTTCCAGGCGGTTGACGTCGAGCAGGGCATGGGTCATTTCGACCAGTTGCCGCGTGGCCTCGCGGGCCATGTCCAGGTCCTTGCGCGCCGGCCGGGCCGTCACCGCGTCTTTCTTGTGGATCATCACGTTGTCGAGGCTGCCCATGATCACCATCAGCGGCGAACGCATGTCATGCACGATCATGTGGGTGAGGTTGTCGCGCAGGTCTTCCAGCTTGCGCCGCGCCTGCAGCTCGGCCTCCAGTTGCCGGTTGCGCGCCTCCACGTCGCGCTGCAGCCAGCGCAGGCGCAGGTGGTTCTGGACGCGCGCTTCCACCTCCTCGAAGTGGAAGGGCTTGGTGATGTAATCCACGCCGCCGACCGCGAACGCCCGGACCATGTCGATGGGCTCGGCCAGGGCGCTGATGAACAGGACCGGGATGTCCCGCAGCCGCGCATCCGCCTTGAGCTGCGCGCAGACCTCGAAGCCGTCGATCTCCGGCATCTTGATGTCCAGCATGACGAGGTCCGGGGGATCGGCGGCCGCGGCCTGCAACGCCATGCGTCCGGTGAGCACCGGCCGGACCCGGTACCCCTGGTTGGCGAGCATGCCGGCCAGCAGGTGCAGGTTTTCCGGGGTATCATCCACCACGAGGATGTTGGCCGGCAGCAGTTGTGGCGTGGGCATCGCGGGTTATCCCGGGCCGCCCGCGGCGGCGGCGCGCAGCGTGACGTGGAAGCGGACGCCGGCCGGCTCCAGGTTTTCCGCGGCCAGGCTGCCGCCCATGAGGGAGAGCAGGCGGTCGGCCACGGGCGGGCCCAACCCCAGGTTGCCGCCGGCCACGATCGGGCGGTTGACCGCGAAGACCTCGAAAAACCGGGGCAGGATGTCCGCGGGAATGCGGCCGCGGCTGGCGGTGATGTCCACGCCCGGACCGGCGTCGCAGGCCAGGTCGAGGGCATCGTCCTTTTCGCAAAACTTGAGCGCGGTGTCCAGCAGGGAGCTGAAGGCGCGCTGGAGCAGGCCCTGGTTGCCGAGCACCAGGGTCGAGCCTTCCGGCGCAAGGCCCAGGCGGACGCCCCGGCGGCGGGCCGGCGCGGCCACGCCGCTCAAGGCCATGGCCAGCACCGTTTGCAGGTTCACCGGCTGGGTGACGTTCTGCTCGCGCTGCACGTCCACCTGGGTCAGCAGCAGCGCATCTTCGAGCATGCGCAGGAGTTTCTCGCGCGCCTCGCGATACGGCGCCTTCCACTGGATGGCCGGGGTGTCCGGCGGCAGGCGCTCGAACACGAGGTCGGTGAAGCCGAGGATGCCGTTGAGGGGCGTGCGCAGCTCGTGGGAGATCAGGTGCAGGAAGTCGTCCTTGGCCTGGCCGAGCAGGAGCAGGCGCTGCTGCGCTTCGGCCAGCTCGCGCGTGCGCTGGCGCACGATCTCTTCCAGGTGGCGGTTGTGATCTTCGAGGTCCTGCCGCAGGCGCCGCAGGCTGACATGGGTCGCCACGCGGGCCTGCACCTCCTCGAAGTCGAACGGCTTGGTCACGTAATCCACGCCGCCGGAGCGGAAGGCGCGCACCTTGTCCAGCGGCTCCGTGCGGGCGCTGAGGAAGATCACCGGGATATCCTTGAGGCGCGGGTTGGCCTTCAGTTGCTCGCATACCTCGTAGCCCCGCAGGTCCGGCATGTTGATGTCGAGCAGGATCAGGTCCGGGGGCTCGCGTTCCGCGGCCTGCAGCGCCAGGCGGCCGCTCAGCACCGGCCGCGTCTTGTAACCCTGCTCGGACAGCATGTGGGCCAGCAACTGCAGGTTTTCCGGGGTGTCATCCACGATCAGGATGTCATCCTGCGGCCGCGATTCAGCTTTGTTGGCGCTCATTGCCCTTCCACCTTGATTTCTTGTCTACCATGCGCGGCCACCAGATTTCCAGCAGAAACGGCGGGGCCGTGCTTCACGATCCCAGAAGCGGCGCCAGCCACGCCGCCATTTCCGCGGCCGGGTCGCGCTGCCGGTACCGCGCCAGGCGCGCGCGCTGGCCGGCCAGGACGCCCGCGCGCAGCGGGCCGGGCCGCGTCAGCCGCCCCATCATTTCGGCGATGTGGGCGAACTGCTTGTCGCGTACCCAAACCCCGGCGCCGTCCAGGGTCTCGGGCACGGCGGCGGCGGCAAAAGCCAGGAGCGGCACGTCGTGGGCCATGGCTTCCAGCAGCGGGATGCAGAACCCTTCGTGCTCGCTCATGCACAGCACAAGATCGGCGGCCGCGTAATAGGCGTTGAGCTCGGCCTGCGGGACCGACCCGGCCCACACCACGTCCTCGATGCGGTGCTCGCGCGCGTACGCGATGAGCAGCGCGTGGTAGTTTTCCAGGCCGGCCCAGGACCCGGCCAGGATCAGGCGCGCGTCGGGCGTGACGTAGTTCTTGAAGTAGTAGAAGGCCCGCAAATCATCCTCGATGCGCTTGTTGGGCGCGATGCGGCCTACCACCAGCACGTTGGTCGCGCCGTCCCGATACTTGGCCACCACCCGGCGGTCAGGCGGCTGCGCGTAGCGGTCGAAGTCCAGCGCCAGCGGGAACACGCCGACCTTGCCGTAGCCCAGCGCCTCCAGCTCCGCGGCGTTGTAGGCGCTGTCCGCCAGCACCACGCCGGCCACGCCCGCCAGGCGGCGCATCTGCTCGCGTCCGGCCTGGAGCTGGGCCGCGATCTGCGCCTGGATGCCGGCGAAAAATTCCGGCGGAGTGATGTTGTGGTACAGGATCGCCTTGCGGCAAGGCAACCGCGCCCATAGCTCGTTGGCCGGCGAGCCGATGGAGAGGTGGAGGAGCGCCACATCGTTGGCGCCGACATCGGCCGGCAGTTGATCGAGGTCGCGGGCCACGTGGCGGAGTTCCGGCAAAATGCGCCGGAGCTCGGCGTAAATCTCCGATTCGTGGCCCCACGCGCGGAACATCCGCTGCAGCACCAGGGCCTCGTTGCTGATGGCGTCACCCCCGGAAAACCCGGCCACGAGCTGGTGGATGCGGCTCACAGCTCCTCCAGCGCCCGCCCGAAGCGGGACTCCACCGCGGGCCAGGCATATTCGCGCGCCACGTAGGCGCGGCCCTGGGCGCCCAGCTGCCGCCGGAGGGGTTCGTGGTCCATCAGGTAGAGCAATTGCTCCTCGAAGTCCGGGTAGTGGCGGAACCACAGGCCGCCGCCCGCCTGGGCGCATTGCCAGCGCAGCACGGCGCTGCCGGCGTGCACCAGCGCGGGCACGCGCGCCGTCCAGGCCTCGAGCAGGACGATGCCGAAACTCTCGTTGACCGAGGGGTGCACAAACGCCAGCGCCCCGGCCAGGGCCGCCTGCTTCTCTGCTTCGGTGACAAATCCGAGGTCGCGGATGTGCGGCTGGAGGCTGGGCGGCGCCTCGACCGGGCCGCTGCCGGTGAGCGCCAGCTTGACATCCCGGCCGGTGCGCTGCCGGAACGCGTCCAGGTAGGCGCACAGCAGCGGGGTGCCCTTGCCGGTTTCGCGCCGGCCGCAATAGATGACGTACGGCGCGGCCAGGCCCAGGCGCCCGGCGTCGGCGGGGTCGGCGTCGAACAGGTCCAGCCCCATGCCGACCACGCGGCCGCGGCCCGGCGGCAGGTCATACAACCGCCCGGCAAGATCCTGCTCCGGCGCGGCGTTGAACAGGCATCCGCGCGCCTGGCGAAACATGGCGCGCATGGTTTGCAGGTACGCGAATGGCTCATCGTGCAGGCACGGCAGCAGCAGGGTCTTGTCCGGCAGGACCCGGCTCACGGCCCAGGTCAGCCCAAAGAGGTAGGGACCGGCAATCACCCGGTCGTACTCCGCGGCGTGGACACGCAGGTGATCGCACAGCGCCGGGCTGTTGACACTGTTCTTCAGCCAGCGTTCCTCCTCGCCGGGCGTGAGCTCTTCGCGGCGGTCGATGCGCGCCTGCAGGCGCAGGAATTCCGCGACGTCGCGGGATTCGTCCACCGGGAACCGGATTACCTCGATCCCGTTCAGTTGGCGCGTGCCGGCCGGAACTTCGTTGGCCCAGGTGAAATGGTTTTGGGCGCAGGTGGCCAGGAACGTCACGCGGTGGCCGGCGGCGGCGGCGTGCTCGGCCAGGCGGCGCAGCAGGGTTTCGGCGCCGCCGACCGTGGCGCCTTCCGCGAACCGGGGGCTGACAAAGGCCAGGCGCATGGCGCACGCGCTCAGGGCTTGTCCGCCCGGCGTTGATCCAAATCCGCGATGCGCTGCTCCAGGGCGCGGATCCGCGCCTGGTACTTGTTGTCCAGGCACTCCAGCGCCGTGACCAGCAGGCCGTTGACCTGGTTCTGCTGCGACCAGAGGCGGTAGGTGTAGAACTTCAGCAGGCCCCAGAGGGTTTTCTTGAACCGCACCAGCATGGGGGCAAAACCGCGGCGGCGCTCGCGGATCTCGAAGTCGGAGATGTCCACGAACGCGGCCTCGCGCAGGTTGGCGAGGTAATAGGTGAAAAACTCGTCGTCGTTGCGCAGGCCGGCCAGGTTGGTGCGCTCGGCGCGGGCGATGCGCGCATCGCGGTACACGCCTTCCGCCAGCTTGCGGTCCACCGTGGCCCGGATCTCGGCCACCAGGCTGTTCACGTCCACGCCGGCCGCATTCACCTCGAACAGGGGCTCGCTCATAAAGGTCCGCCTTGTGGGTTCATGCCCGGATTCTTACCATAGGCCGTGGAGATCTTAAATTGTTTTCGACAATGCCGCCTCCGTGTTTATACTCCCGCGCATGATCAGCACAGGCAGCACGAGCAACCGGCCCCGCCCGCGGGGCGGGATCCATACAAAACCAAGCAGGAGCAACCAATGACCGCCACCCTTCAATCCCGCTGGGATGCCCAGCAAGACCGCAACCGCCAACTGCTGGCCCAATCGCCGTATCTGGGCCGCGAAATGGTGTCCGAGGTGCTGCCCGTTCACTTTGACATCGACGCCACCCCGGCCTTGGCCCGCGAGCAGGTGCTGGCCCTGGAAGCCCTGGGCATCGAGGCCGCGCGCATCGCCCTGCAGGCGGTCGGCGAACTGGGAAAAATCAAGGAGGTGGACCATCTCGGCGGCGCCTTGGACATGATCCCGGCGCTGGCGCTGACCCTGGCCCTGGTGGATTACGAAAAGCGCGAGTTCACCATCGAGAACGCCCACACCAGCATCGGCTACTACGGCTTGCTGGCCGCGCTGGGGTTCCTGGATCCCAAGGTGGTTACGCAGAAGTTCCGCCAGAGCCTGAGCATCGCCGGCCACGTGGCGTGGCTGCCGGGTGGCACGCAGCTCAACGCCGGCCGCCTGGGCGTGATGGTGCCGGCCGCCGCCGGCCAGGCCCTTGGCCTCAAGGCGCGCCACGGCCTGGCCGCCTGGGTGCTGTGCCATTGCGGTGACGCCGGCTGGGTGGCAGGCACCTCGCTCAACGGCTACAACGTGGCCGATGTCCACAAGGCGCCGCTCAGCTTCATCATGCATCGTAACGGCATCCAGCTCTCCGGCTCCACGCAGAAAATCATGCCCAAGGATCCGCGGCCGGCGATCGCCGCCCTGGGCGTGGAGATCCTGGAAACGCCCAGCCTGCATGACTTGCCTGGCCTCTACGCCGCCTATCGCGCGGCCCGCGCCCTGGCGCGCGACGGCCGGCCCAGCCTGATCTTCCCCGCGGGTTACCGCTCGACCGCGGAGCATGTCGTGGACTTGACCGAATTCGGCCGCAAGTACGGCATCCTGGATGCGGTCACCGCATTCGCCGGCCGCCAGAAAGTGGCCATGGACACCCAGGTCTGGATCCCGGGCGCGCTGATGAGCTTCCGCGACCTGAACCCCATGATCGAGTGCCTGTTCTTTGTCAACAACCTGCCCGGCGGCAAGTACCATCACGACGGCCACATGAAGGACCGCGACTGCGGCCAGGCCTTGCAGAGCCCGCTGCTGCAGCCTTCGGCCGAGCAAACCGCGGCCTTGAGCGCCCTGCGCGCCAGGCCGCGCCGCAAGGTGGTCACCCGCGCCCGCCCGGCGCCGGGCACGCCCAACCTCGTGCTGCCGCCGGCGGCCATTGCCGCTGTGAAGCTGCCGGCCGCGGGCGAGAATGTATCGGCGCGCGCGGGGTCCGGCGCCGGTTACGGGGCCGTGGCCCGCCAGTTCCCTGACCACGTGTTCATGGTGGACTGCGACCTCGCGCCCTCGACCAAGATTGACTCCGCCCGCGCCGCGCTCAAGCCGGACCACCAGTTCGAGCTGAGCATCGAGGAGCAGGCGGCCGCGATCATGGCCAATGGCCTGGCCGTGAGCACGCGCGACCCACAGCTCGTCGTGTTTGCCACGTTCGCCGCGTTCTTTGAGGGGATTGCCCGCGAAGGGTTCGAGATGTGGCGCTACCAGCGCAACCTTACCGGCGCCAACGAGGGTCTGAACGTCACGTACCACCTCTCGCACGTCGGCGCCAATACCGGCCGCGACCACTTCTCGGGCTGGAGCCTCGACTGGATCAACATCGCGCTGACCTACATGCCGTACCTGGACCGGTTCTACGCGCCCGCGGACGCCCGCGCCGCCTTCCTGGCCGTGCGCGACCTGGCCGCGCGCTATGGCGCGCATATCATCGGCATCCCGCGCGATAACCTGCCCGTACTGGCAAAAGCGGATGGCGCGGCCCTGTGGAATCCGGGCGACGCCTGGGAGCCCGTGACCATGGCGCGCCAATTCCCCGGCGCACGCAAGGTGGTGCTGGCCATGGGCGCACCCGCGTACCTGGCCATCCAGGTTGCGGAGAAACTGGCGGGGCAGGGGACGGCCGCCGATGTGTACATCGTCAACGGCCTGCCGCTGGCAGCCGGCTGGCTGGCCGGGCTGGCGGCAAAGTATCCGGCCGGCGTGGTGACGATCGAGGACGGCCTGATCGGCGACCCGGCCAGCGGTTGGCGCGGCTTGGCCGGCCTGGTGGCGGGAGTGGCCGGCGATCAAAAGTGGCCGCACGACCACGTGGGCATCGTGGATCCGCGCATCGCGCCGTCCGACGGCTTCGCGGAGGTGTGGGCCCACTTCGGGATTACGGCCGATGCCGTGGCCGCTGCGCTGAAGTCGCTGTAACCGCGCAAAGATTGGAAGATTGCAATCACTGGGCCCCAATAGTAAATTCGCAGTCTATGAGCGGGCAGGACCATTCCATTGCCGGTTTTCACTGGCCTCGGCGGAGCGCTGGCGCTGCGCGCGCGCGCGCGCTGGAATTGGAGCGCCTGCGCGGCATGACGGTCTTAGAGCGGATCCGCGCGGCCCTCACCATGAGCAAGCGTTTCTCATGGCTCAAACCCGCGCGCACCGCGGCGCGCCGTGGATGATTCCCGGGCGATTCTGGAGGCGGCGGAAGACGTTGCCGCCATTCTCCGCCAGTATCAAATTGAAGCCGTCGTCATTGGCGGCGTGGCCTTGGCAGCTCACCATTACGTGCGACAGACCGAGGATATCGATCTGGGAGTTAACGCCGACCTGCCCACATTGCGGGTCATCGAGGCCGCGTTGCGCCGGGCGGGTTATACCGCCGAGTTGCGGGAACCGGAAGCCACGGATCCGTTGGGGGGCGTCATCCATGTGATGGGACATTTCGGCGTCTTGCAGATCATCAGTTTTGCAGGCCGCTTCCCGGCGGTCATTGAAGACGCCGTGCGCGAGGCCACGGTGGTGGTGGAAGAAGGCAGCGGGTTGAAAATTACGCCCCTTCCTCAGCTTGTTGCGCTGAAACTTTACGCCGGCGGGTTCAAGTCAAAGGCGGACATCGTGGAACTGTTGAATCGCAATCCCGATGCGGACATCGCCGCCATTCAAGCTCTTTGCCAGCAGTATCGCTTGACCGGCTTCGATGAATTAATCCAGGCCTTGTAGCCGGCGCTTATTCCAGCCGGTGGGTCCAACCCGCTCCGCCTGTGGTTGGCCTGCCCGGCCCTGCTCGGAGTTTATAGCCTACACGCAGCGCGCCGCGAAGTAACGGCGTTGATAATCGCTTGCACGATGCCGTATTCGTGGGTCTCACCGTCGTTTCATATTCCACTAATTTGTAGCGGAAGAGGGACCATGTCATTAGCGCCGGGGTTATATGGATCAACGAGGGCGCATCTGTGATTCGGTGAGGGTTTGCCATTCAACAGGCAGAATTCAATATGGAATCCAGGAAAGCCGGAACGGAGGTAAGGCCTCAGTAACGCGGGGAGACTCTCACGGAGGCACGGAGACACCGGGATGAACGCCCATGAAGCATGCCACGCGCCATCCATGGCCCGATCAAAGCTGTGCTCCGTGACTCTGTGGCTCCGTGAGAAAAAACGAACAAGGTGCGGCACCGTATTTGTACCCCGAAGCGGGTTCGGAAACGATGACCTCTGATGGGCACACATCTCAAGCCCGGCGCCTTATCACCCCGTTTCACTGAGGCCTTACGAACGGAGCTTGTATTTCCCTGCAAACCGCCATGAATCGGACTGGTTTTCTTGAGTTCTTGAGTTCCAGATTGATAGTCTGCTGATTGAACGGCAAACCCTCACCGAATCACAGATGCGCCCTTCTTATCAGGCTAAATGAGAATGGCTGGCCTTCATGGCGAGTGCTATTGCCCCGCGGGGCCGGGTTGGCTATCTTGGGCGGGTGAACAAGCGTCATGGCACCATGCGACGATGGAGCGGCCTCGCCGTCCTGTTGTTGCTGCGCATGGCCGGACCGGCGGCGGCCCAGGCGCAAGTGTCCGCCCGGGCTTTGCTGGGCGCGGATTATCCGCTAGCCCAAATGGCCGCCCAGCAAGACGAGCGCATCGTGGTGCGGGGCCTGGCGGCCGCACCGGTCCGGGTCCTCGGCGATTACCGGCTGGCCCGATCCGCGGATCGGATCGACCGCCCGGCGTTCTCGCCCGATGGCCAACAAGTGCTGTGGGCGTTCAATGGCACCGCCCGGGTTGCGCGCGCGGATGGGCGCGGGGTCGCGGTGGCGCTGCCAGTGCCCGGCCCGGCCTATGCTCCGGGATGGTGGCGCGACCCGGCCAATAACGAGCTGTGCGTCGTTTACATGGATCGGGCCGGCAAGCATTGGTACCCGGCTGACCTGGGCACGGGTGCCACCTGGCGCCTGCGCCCGGCCTCCGGCCAGGTGGAGAAAATCGCCGGCTTCCCCTGCGATGGCGGGCTTTCGCCGAGTGGCCGATTCCTGGGCGAGGCCTACGGCGGCGCCTTGGTGGCCGACCTGGTCCTTGACCGGTTCTGGGTGCTCAACCACGGCCGGCAGGCGTGCAGCGCCTCGCTCGGTCCGTATGACCAACCCCGCCTGATGATGCTCTACCTGCCGCACGATGCGTTCGGGATCCGCGACCCGTACGACCGCGAAGTATGGCGCATGGAGAAGCCGGAACGCAGCGCCGAGTGGGTCACCCCGCGCTGGAGTCTGCACCCGGATTTCTGCACCGCCTCCGCCCGTTTTGGCGCGGAATACAAGATCGTCATCATCCGGATTTCCACCCGGGCCTACGCGGTGCTGGATGACTGGCCCGGGAACTGGGTGGCGGCCCAGCTTTGGCTGCCGCCCGGGCCGGCCGGCCAGCCGCCGGGTCCGGCCGCCGCGGCCGTATCGCCCGGCGCAGCCACGCAGGCGCTGGCCGAAGCCGCCGCCGGGCCGCCGCTGAAATCCCGCGACCGGCTGATCAACATCGCCGGGCAATATGCCGCCGCGCCGATCGGCGCCGCGGCCGAGGCCCGACTGCGCGACCCGGCGTTCCAGCGCGCCTGCGCCGCGGAAGAGGAATTCGCCGCGTTGCAGCAGGGCCTCGCGCGCTTCAACTTTGATCCGGATGCGGCGGCGGACGGGCCACGGGCCTGGACGCCCGGCGATAAGCGCGCGCTGCTGAAACTCGGGCGGCAAGCCGCCCAGTTGGCCGCGGACTACCCGGAATCGGCCGCTGCCCGCACCGTGCGCGCCTGGCTGCGGCGTTACAAGCCGCAGGTGCTGGCCGCGGACCCGCCGCCGGCGCGCCTGGTGCTTGAAGGCACCATCGCGGCCGTCTCCACCGTGCCCACCGCGCAACAGATCGCGCCGTACCCGGAGGCGCTGGTCTGGATCATGTACCGGGTGGACCGTGTGCTGGAAGGCCGCTACAACCAGGCCCTGGTCCCCGTGGTCCACTGGGGCATGCGCGATCGCGTCCGGACCCCGGCGGCCGACTGGGCGCCTGGCCGGCGCCAGCGCCTGGTTCTCGAACCGTTTCTTGACCACCCGGAATTGCACGGGATGGTGGCGGCCCAGGACGCTTACGACCAGCCGGACCTGGACGATTACTGGGCCGTGGCCGTGGAAGACCTGTGAAAGGCAGCCTGTTAAAGGCGCATGCTGCGAAGATGCGCTCGGTGCCGCTGCCTTACTCGACCCGAATCCGATAAAACGCCGTTCCCGCGCTTTCCACCTGATCGGTTGTTTGCCTTCACTGTCTGCCTGCCTTTCATGAAATGAAACCATGTATACTCCGCGCGTGGAAATCGTATGAGAGGGAAAACCCTCGCATTCGTTCAAAATATGTATTTTTCTATTATTCCCGATCGGTAAATAACCGCTTGACTTGCCGCTTGTCGGTAAGACGCTTGACGTGGTGCAAGCGCTGGGCATGGACGTTGAAATCACATGGCCCCACGGCAAGGATGCGGAAGGGCAAAGGCCATGAAGCGGCTGCGCGTCTATCTGAATGGCGAACAGGTGGAACTGGCCGGGCACGTCTACATCGTGGCGCTGCGCTTGAGTCCGGATGTCTTGCGGGCCATTCAGGGCGTGACGGAGTGGCAGGAGTAGGAGAACGGCTTGGCGGTGGCGGAGACGACCGCGGCGTTGAGCACGTGGAAAACGGCGCGACGGTTGATCGTCATGCGCCAGCAGGTCCCCACCCGGCCGCAGGCCACCGGCAAACAGCCGTTGTTGTTCAAGGATCTGGACGCGTATCGGGAGTACCGGTACGCGGTCATGGTCACCAATGACCGCGGCTTGGTGCCGGCAGAAGTCTGGCGCACGTATCGCCCGCGCGCTAACGAAGAAAACGCGATCAAGGAACTCAAGCACGGGTATGGGTGGGACGCGTTCAATGTCCATAGCTTCTGGGGCACCGAGGCCGCCATGCTGCTGATCGGCATGGTGTGTTACAACCTGGTGCACTACCTGAACCGACGGGTGCTCAAGACCGCGGACGAAGGCGTGGCGCGCTTGAAAACCCTGCGCTTGAAATATCTGGCCATCCCCGCCATCTATGGTTCGGGCCAAGGCCGGCCCACCTTGCGCCTGGGGGTTCAGGACCGTGGTTTCCGCGCCAAAATAAAATACTGGTTGGAGCGTGTCCCGCGCTTGCCCTTGCACTTGGTCAACTGCAATGCAGTTACCTAACCCACGCCAAACCCGACAAGAAATCCCAGGATTCCAAACTTGAAATAGCCCCACTCCGCTTGACGATTCGTGGTCTTGTCTGCTTTTCACTCAATGTTTTCAGGGTGAAAACACATCCCGCATGCCCTAATGCAAAATATGGGTTCAACATGGATAGACAGGATTTACAGGATGCATCTGGCGATTCAAGACGGATCGCGTTCAGGTGCCGGATGACTATTGAGACGGGATACGATGTGCGGCGCGGACGCGGACTTGCCCCCACACTTCACATCCCCAATATGTGGCAGGTTGAGGCTCCGAATCGGCCAGGTCGGGCTACCGGGCCGGCGGCAGGCTCCGTGGCGTCCGGGCCGGCAACTGCGGTGCCCCGGCCGCGGCGGTCACCGGCCGGTGCAGCTCGATCTCGCGGCCGGCGCGGTGGCCGGCTTCGAGCGAGGCCGCGTGCACCTGGCGGCTGCCGGACGACTGCATGCGGATGCGCGGGTACCGATACCGGAAAAATTTGTCGAGGGCGGCGGATTCCATCCGGGCCAGGGCCTGGGTGCGCGGCGGGGCGGGCGTCGTATCGTCATCCTCCGTGCCGCGCAGGGCATCCAGCTGGTCGCGGAATCCCCGGACCACGCCCAGGGCAAAGTCCAGCCGGCGGGCCGACCCGCGGCCGCGGCCGGACTGGAACGCGTGCCACTGGTCATCGACGTAGCGCAGCACAAACGCGTGCACATACTCGGCCATGCGCAGGTTCTCCGGCCGGCCAAGCAGCTCCAGCACGCTTCCCATGCGGCCACGGTCCGGCATGTATATGGGCACCCAGATGCCGCGCACGAAGTAATGGTCCCGGAGCAGTCCGGCGAGCAGGTTCTCGTGCATGTAATGACGCAGCGCCGGCAACCCCACGCAGAGGGCGTTGAACGGTTCCGCGGCGACGTTGCCGGCCAGCTCCATTTGGTGGCGGGCCATCAGGCTGCGCGCCTTGGCCATGGCCAGCGCGGCTTCGTGCGGGTTGGCGCTCTGGGCCAGCGCCAGCAGCTTGCGCACCAGGTCCGCCGCGCGCGCCGGACCGGCTGGCGCGGCGGAACGGAATCCAAAGTTGAGCGTGGGCCGGGCGCGGGAGTCTTCCGGCGGGATGCCCAGCAGCCGGCAGGCCTCGGCAAACAGCGCGCCGTGCGGCCGGCCCGCCCCGCCCCAGAGGGTGTCGGCGACCTGGTGGGCTATCTCGTGCAGCAGCACGTCGCGCACGCAGGCCCAGGCATAGTCGCGGGCCAGGTGGCGGCTGAAGGTGATCATCTCCTGCGCCGGGTCCCAGTGGCCCCACTCGCCGGCCAGGTCGGCCAGCCGGAACAAGGGCGGCCGCAGGGCGCGCTGCAGGGGCCAGGGCAGGCTCCGGATCTCCGCGCCCCACTGCTCCGCCAGCCCATGGAGCACCGAACGTTCCCAGGCGATTTCTTCCGCCGCGCCCGGCGGTTGGCTTTGTGGGTTCATGCAGCGCTCAGCCGGCCCATGGCCGGTCCAGGGTTTCGTCAAAGGCCACGTCGGCGAGCGGGTAGCGCGGCCGCGGCAGCGGGTCCTCATCCGCGTATCCGATCGGGATCAAGGCCACGGGGAAGCAGTGTTCCGGCAGGCCCAGCAGCGCGGCCACGTCCGCGCGCTTGAACAGCATGACCCAGCAGGTGCCGAGCCCCTGGTTCACCGCCTCCAGCACCAGGTGCTGGCCCGCGAGCATGCAGTTGGCCAGGATCGCCGGCATGTTCTGCTCCTTGCCGGATGGCGTGTCGCGGTACACGGCGGCCACGCGCTCGACCACCGCCGCGTCCACCGCGCCGATATCCACCAGTTCCTGGCCGCGCCGGATGCGTTTGCGATACACCTTGTGGTCGCCCGCAAGCACGATCACCACGGGCGCCGCGCCGATCATGGCCTGGCCGTGGGCGGCGCGCATGAGGCCGGCGCGGCGTTCGGCATCGCGTACCACGATCAGTTTCCACGGTTGCGCGTTGGACCCGGAGGGCGCCAGGCGCGCGGCTTCCAGGCAGCGGGTGATCAGCTCCGGCGCCACCGGGTCCGGCCGGAAGCGGCGGATCGAACGGCGGGCTTGAATGGCTTGGAAAACATCCATCAGGCGGCTCCTTGGGTTAAAAATTCACGGGCGAACTCCGCGGCGCATTGTTCGAGCAATGGGCCGGCCTGCGCCATGGCCCGGGCCGGCGACATGCCGGCCGGCCGCGCGCTGCGGATGACCCGTGCGCCGGCCAGCCGTCCACACTGGTAATCCGGGCCCAGGTCTCCGGCCAGGACCGCCGCCGCGACACCGTGGCGATGCGCGAGGTTCACCACGCCGGATACCACTTTGCCATGCCACGACTGGCTGTCCAGGCGGCCTTCGCCGGTGATGACCCAATCGGCGCCGGCCAACCGATCTTCGAACCGGGTGGCGGCCATGATCCAGGCGATGCCCGGCGTCAGTCGGGCGTTGAAGAACCCGCGCGCCCCCGCGCCCATACCCCCCGCGGCGCCGCCGCCGGACATGCGGCGCACATCCTGGCCCAGTTGGTCGGCCATGCAGCCGGCCAGGTTTTCCAGGCCAGCGGCCAGGCGCGTCACCATGGCGGGCGTGGCGCCTTTCTGCGGGCCGAACACCGTGGCTGCGCCGCGGGGCCCGCACAGGGGATTGGTCACGTCGCACAACACGGTCATGGCAGGCAGGCGGACGTGTGGCGGCCTGACGATCCGCCGGATCCGGGCCAGCCCGCCGCCGCCGAGCGGGACAGGGCGCCCGCGCGCGTCGAGGAACTGCCAGCCCAGCGCCGTGGCAGCGCCGCCGCCGCCATCCACGGAGGCGCTGCCGCCCACGGCCAGGTAAATGTGGCGGGCGCCGCTCTGGGCGGCTTTGCGGATGAGTTCGCCGGTGCCGAAAGTGGTGGTCAGCAGGGGCTGCCGCGGGCCGCGCGCGAGCAGGGTGAGTCCGTTGATCGCGGCCAGTTCGACCAGCGCGGCCTGTTCGTCCGGCAGCCACAGCCAGCGGGTTGCGCGGCGGTGCGGGGGCAGGGGACCCATGGCGGTGGCCCGGCGCCACGTCCCGCGACCCGCCCGGCGGATGACCGCGGCCGAGCCTTCGCCGCCGTCCGCCAGCGGGTGCCGCACCACCTGCAACCCCGAGCTACCGCGGCGCAGCCCGCGCGCCACGCAGGCGCACGCCGCATCCGCGGTGAGGGTCCCCTTGAACGAATCGCAAGCCACCACGATGTTCATGGCTCAGTGGTATACGCCGCCCACGGCCAGGTGGCGGTCGCTGATGGCCTCGACCCGCAGGTACTCCAGGCGGGCGGCCTGCAGTTGGGACCGCACCTCGTTCTCGGTGAACGCCGCCAGCAGGGAATGATAAAAGTCGCGCTTGAGGATCTCCGGTTCAGATCCCGAATACTTCTGGACCAGCGCGTGCGCATGGGCCGGGGTCTCGGCCCGGCGCAAGTCCACCACGAACACGAGCGTGCCCGGCATGGCAAACCGCCGGATGGTTTCCCAGCACACCATGGGGTTGGCCAGGTGGTGCAGCAAGCTGTTGGAAAGGATGACGTCGTAGCCGGCGCGCGGCGGCGGGGTCTGCGGCAACACGCCTTCCAGCAGGGTGACCCGCGCCTGGACCGCGGCCGGTTCCCGGGCCAGGCGCGCCCGGCCGCAGGCGATCATGGCGGCGGAACCATCCAGGCCGTGGAGCGTGCTTTCCGGGTAGGCCTGGGCAAAACGGCAGGTGACGTCTCCAGGGCCGCAGCCCAGGTCCAGCACGTGGCCGCGCCCGGCGTAAGCCGGGAACCATTCCCGGAACAGGTCCACCACCCGGCTATGCGGTTCGGCAAAGTCGGCCGCGGCATAGGCCTCGGCCTGGGCCGTGTCCAGCATCAGTTCCGGCTCTGGTATCCTTTCCATGCGCACCTCCCATGACCTGCCAACCTATCCGCTTCCCGGACCGGACGCCAGCAAAACCACGGGCCCACGCGTTATCTGGAATTTAGTGCTTGAAACTCCTGCGCCGGACCACTACGTTTGCCATTTAATAAAGAGGCGTTGATTGAAAGACTCCGATTTTCCCATACGCACGCAAAGCATTGAGGAAGAGGCGACGGTCGAGCATCTGAACGCGGTCATTGCCTTTATTGAAACAACGCTCTCCACGTGGCACGTAAAGCCTGAGTTCATGGAACGTTTCGCGATCCCGGTTGGCGAGGCCGTCATGAACGTGATGAGTTATGCCTATCCCAGCGCGCCGGGCCGGGTACTCGTCAGCCTCACGAAAAAAGGCAGCCGCTTGCGGGCGGACATCCAGGACAACGGCCTGGAGTTTGATCCTACCGCCTGGCCCACGCCCGACACGTCCCTGCCCCTGGAGCAGCGCCCCGTGGGCGGCCTCGGCATCCACATCATGCGGAACATGCTCAGCATATTGAAATACCAGCGCGAGCATTCCGTGAACCACCTGGTCATGGAGATGGAGATTGACGAGGATGATGCCTCGAAAATCCAGTCGTCCGCGCCGCCGGTGGAGGTCAAAGAGAAGGTGCTTATTGCCGATGACTATGAGCCGATCCGCGCCAGCCTGCGCACCATGCTGTCCATCTGGGGGTACGCCCCGATCGAGGCCGCCAACGGCGAGGAAGCGCTGAAAATTCTCCAGGGCCCCGACGCGCCTTCGCTGGCGATTTTGGACTGCAAGATGCCGGTCATGGATGGGCCCTCGGTGTGCCGCAAGCTTCGCAGCCAGGCGTCCGGCAGCTACACGTACCTCATGCTGCTGACCGCGTTTGGCGGGCATCAGAACCTTGTGGAAGGCCTGAACGCCGGCGCCGACGAATTTCTCACCAAGCCGATCATCCCCGACGAACTGCGGAGCCGCCTGGCCACGGCCACCCGGATCATCCGCTACGAGCGGATGATGTCGCAGCAGAAAAAAGACCTGGACCTGGCCAACACCCGGCTGCAGGAGTGGAAGAACCGGCTGGCCAAGGAATTGGCCGAGGCCGCCAACTATGTCCATTACCTGCTGCCGCCGTTCATGGACGGCGACGTGCAGGCCAGCTGGCGCTTCATCTCCCAAACCAGCCTGGGCGGCGACTTTTTCGGGTATCGCTGGCTGGACCCTGACCATCTTGGGTTCTACGTGCTGGACGCCTGCGGGCACGGCCTGGGCGCGGCGATGTACTGCATTTCGGTCAACAATGTGCTGGGCTCGCAGATCCTGCCGCAAGCCCGGGTGCCGGATCCCGCCCAGGTGCTGACGAAGCTGAACGAGATTTTCCGGATGGACAAGCACAACAACATGTACTTCACCATCTGGTTCGGCATTTACAACCGGACCGAACGCCGGTTGGTGTATGCCTCGGGCGGGCATCCGCCGGCGTTGTTCACCCGGCCCAAGCCGGATGGGGAGGGGTTCGAAGCCCGCTACCTGGGCACCGACGGCATCGCCATTGGCTGCCTGCCCACCGCCATGTACGCCAACGCGGTGGTGGATATCCCGGCGGGCAGCAAGCTGTTTATCTACTCCGACGGGGTCCTGGACAATCGCCGGACCGACGGCCAGTACTGGACGCGCGAAACCCTGGCCAACTTCCTGCTCAGCCGCGCTGATGAGAAGGATTCGGATGTCGACCGGGTGGCGCGCCAGATCCAACAGGACAACATGGAAGATGATTTCTGCTTGTTGGGCTTGTTTTTTCCATGAAGAATAAAGTAAGGGAATACGGTTATGAAGATTAATGAGGTCAAGCAAGGCAACGTGCTCATCCTTGAGTTGGACGGCAAATTGCATGGGTCCACCTCCTCGGACTTCCAGAAGAAGATCCTCGGCGTGATCGAGCAGAACAACCGCAAGGTGGTGGTCGATCTCGCCCAGTTGCAGCGCGTGGACAGCCTGGGGTTGCGGGTGTTTATCATGGCGGCCAACGCCATGCGCGCCAACGGCGGGCGGCTGATCCTGTGCTCCATGCCGCCGCTGGTCAAGGAGGTCTTCGACATCGCGGGCTTCCTGTCGTTTTTTACCCTGTGCGACACGCGGCAAAACGCCTTGATGGCCTTGGCGTAGCCCCGGGTCGATCCCGCGAAGCGGAGACTTCATGGCGACTCGATATTCCGATACCCTGCGCAGCGGCCAGATGGCGGTGTTTACCATCAAGCTGGAGAAGGTGGCTTGCAAGGATGAGCAGGCGCTCATCCAGGGCTTGGAGCATAACTTCGGGGTGACCCGCGTCGGGGTCAACCTCATCGAAGGCCTGCTGACCATCCAGTACAACCCGCGGCTGCTCAGTGCCTCGGATTTGCAGGCTGCCCTGAAGCGCCCGGACCTGCTGGTGGTGGAAACCGTGGTGCAGCGCGCCCGCCGGTTCTTTGACCAGCACGGCATCGTCATCCGGCTCTATGTCGCCATCAGTTTCCTGGCGCTGTCGCTGTTCCTGAGCTGGCGCCTGGGCGCGGATTTGTTCCGGTTCCCGGACCCGCTGTTCATGGCGGTCAACGGGATCGTGATCGTGCTGTCCTACTCGACGTTCGTGCGATCTTTCAAGGCCCTGGCGTTTGAGCACCGGGTCACCGCGGATGCCCTGGTGATTGGCATTGCCATCAGCGCGCTGCTGGCCGGCCTGTGGCAGCAGGCGGCGCTGGTGGTGTTCATCGCCATCCTGGGCGAGGCGCTCGAAAACGCCATCTTGCGCAACACGCGCCACATGCTGTCCTCGGACTCCATCATGGGATCGCGCATGGTGACCGTGCGCCGTGGCGACCAGACCGAGGAGATGCCCGCCAACCGCATCAAGCGCGGGGATATCCTGGTCATCAAGCAGGGCATGATGATCCCCGCCGATGGCGTGGTGACGTTCGGCATGGCCGAAATCTGCGAGGCGGCCATAACCGGCGAGTCGGCGTTCCGCATCCGCGACGTGGGCGATTACGTGTTCGCCGGCGGCCTGGCGCAGTCCGGAACATTTGAGATGCGGGCCGAGAAAATCGGCAGCCAGACGTCCCTGGCCAGCATCCAGCACCTGATCACCCGGGCCTCGCTGCAGCGCACCCAGACCCAGAAACTGGTGGACCGGATCGCGCACTACTTCGTCATCACCTTGCTGATCGTTGTCGTGGCCGTATTTGTCCTGTACGGGCAGTATGCCTTCTGGAAATCATCGATGCCGGCCGAGGAAGCGATGCGCCGCGGCCTGGCCATCCTCATTACCCTGTGCCCGTTCGCCGTGATCCTGTCCACGCCGCTGGCCATGTTTGCCGGCATCCTGCGCATGGCCGGCATGGGCGTGGTGGTCAAGGGCGGCGACGTCTTCGAGCGCTTGCGCCGGGTCACGGCGCTCTACATGGATAAAACCGGCACCCTCACGTACGGCCGGCCGGCGGTGGCCGAGGTGCGGTCCTTCGGCAGCCACACGGCCAACCAGGTGCTGGAGGCGGCCTTGTTTGTCGAGCAGCGCTCCAACCATCCCATGGCGCGCGCCATCTGCCAGTACTGCGCGGCCAAGGGGGTCACGTCCGAGTTTCCGGAACGGTTCATCGAGTTTGAGGGCGGGGGCGCGGGTGCGGTCAAGGCCGGCCGCCACGTCAAGATCGGGGCGTTCTGGCTGATGGAAGACGGCCAGACCATGCCCGCGGAACTCACCGAGTGGATGGCCACCGTGGCCGGCGAAGGCCGCACGGCGGTCCTGGTTTCGGACCGCCATGAATTGATCGGCGGGATCGTGCTGGATGACGAATTGCGCGCCAATGCCGCGGAGACCATCCGCACCCTGAAAACCATGGGGATCAAGCGCGTGGTCATGCTCACGGGGGATAACCCCGAGGTGGCCGCCCGCCTCGCGGCGCGCCTGCCCCTGGACAGTTACGTGGCGGGCTGCATGCCCGACAACAAGATCCAGGAAATGAACAAGGAAAAACGCCTGGGCCACGGCGTGGCCATGGTGGGGGATGGCATCAACGATGCCCCGGCCCTGGCGGCCGCCGACGTGGGGATTGCCATGGGCGTCATGGGCAGCGACACCGCGATCGAGGTCTCGGACGTGTCCCTGCTGCGCAACGAGTTCACCGGGCTCATCGAGGTCTTCCACATCAGCCGGCGGGTCGTGCGCACCGTGTACCTGAGCATCGCCCTGGCCCTGATGACCAACCTGGCCATGGTGGTGCTGGCGGCCATGGGCCAGATCGAGGACACGAACGCGGCGTTCCTGCAGATGGCCATCGTGGTGATCGTGGCGCTCAACTCCATGGTCCTGCTGACCGGCCGCAAGATGTACGCGAAGCCTGCCCGCGCCTAGCCGGTGCCGAGTTCGGCCGCTGCCCGCCCGCTTCGTTCAGCCCGGTTTTTTCGCCCCGGCCAGCGTCTTGCGGTATTGCCTGAAGATAGCCCCCGGATGGCGCGGGAACGCGCGCAGCATCCGCCCCAGCAGCTTGAGGTTGTTGCGGGCCGGGATCCGCCCATAGGGCCCGTTGTAATGGTCGTTCCACTGCCCCAGGGCGTGCTGGAACTGAAGTTCGCGGGTCGTGGGCGGGATCTCGAAATGCCGCCACGTGTAGCGGATAATGTTCAACAGGTCCCGGAAATAGATGATGTTGGTCACCGTGTTCACCGTGTTTTTCCGGGGATGGATGCGGTGGCTGTTGAGCACCTGCGGGGTGTAGGCGATGTCGGCATGTTCCAGGATCTTGATGTAGCTGATCCAGTCGCCGGCCTGGAGGTAGCGCGGGTCCACGTACCCGGCGCGCAGGAAATGCGCGCGCCGGAACAGGACCATGCTGACGTTGATGATCGTGCACAGCCGGCACAGGTACTGTTCCACCTCGTGCCGGCCGTGGTTCACGTATTCGGCCAGCCATTTCTGCCGGTCCAAAAAATCCGTGTACTGGATGTAGTTGTACTCCGTGATCCGTTGGCCCGCGACGTCCACCGGTTGGGTCTGGCAATAGGCGATGCCGATGCGCTCGTTGCGGCGCGCCAGGCGCAGGAGCTCGGCCAGCAGCGTTGGCTCGCAGAAGTCGTCGGATTCGGCAATCCACACAAACTCGCCCCGCGCCTCACGCAGGCCGCGGTTCCACTGGACAAACGGGTTGCCCGAGTTGCGCTCGTTGCGCAGGATGCGGTACGGCAGCCCGCTGGGCGCCAGCGCCGCTTCGGCCATGGCCACGCTGTCGTCCGTGGAGCAGTCGTCCGCGAAAATGATTTCCATGTCCCGGCAGGTTTGCGCCAGGATGGACTGGAAGCGCTCCCCCAGGAAGCGCGCGTAGTTGTAGTTCGTGATCACCACGCTGACCAAGGGGCGCGCTGCGCCTGCCGTGGTCATGCCAACCTCATCCGTAGGTGCCAGCTTGAGCATTCCTTGAGCATGGATATCGTGACCGTCAGGGGGGGGCGGCCGGCTCGAAGCGCACATCGCCGCGGTCGCGCAACCACGGGAAAATCCAATGCGCCTGGTAATGCAGGCGGGGCCCCAACAGGGTTCCGACCTGGCCGGACTCGGTCTCATGTATGCGGTGCATGTCGAAGAGTTTGTAGCCCAGGCCTTGGTATTCCACCGTGCCGCCGTCCTTGAGGCAGGCTTGGCGCCACGCGCAGTAGGGCGGTTGCCCGGCAGCCATCCGGGCGTAATCCCAGGCGGCCAGCATGGGGATAAGGATGCCGAGCGCCGCGTACAATATCATCAGGCCGGCCAGGGCCACGCCGCGTGGCCGGCTTTTCCCGGGGCCATGCGCGCAGTCAGTTCCACGCGCCGGCTCCGCTGGCGATCCCGCAGGGGTGGACGGTTGGTCGGTCACTTGGCCGTGGTGGGCTTGGCTTGGGCGACAATCTCCCTGATGCCGCCGAGGGCGCCGAGCACCCCGGTGGCTTCATATGGAATGTACACCACTTTGTTATCTTTGCCGGACACCATTTCCTTCAGGGCATCGATATAGCGGACCCCGATCAGGTACGCCGCGGGATCGGCATGGCTCGCGGCGATGGCCGCGGTAATCTTGCGCACCGCTTCGGCTTCGGCCTCGGCCACGCAGACGCGCGCCTGGGCCTGGCCCTCGGCCCGCAGGATCTGCGAGCGCTTATCACCTTCGGCCTTGTTGATCTCCGCCTCGCGGATGCCCTCGGCCTCGAGGATCTGCGACTGCTTGAGCCCTTCGGCATTGAGGATCTGGGCGCGCTTGGCGCGTTCCGCGGTCATCTGCCGTTCCATCTGCTCGCGCACGTTGGCCGGAGGCTCGATGTCCTGGAGCTCAACGCGGTTGACCTTCATGCCCCACTTGTCGGTGGCCTCGTCGAGGATCGCGCGCAGCTTGTGGTTGATGGTGTCGCGCGAGGTCAGGCACTGGTCAAGCTCCAGTTCGCCCATCACGTTGCGCAGGGTGGTCTGGGTCAGCTTCTTGACGGCATCGGGCAGGTTGGCGATCTCGTACACGGACTTGACCGGGTCGATGATCTGGAAATAGACCATGGCGTCGATCTGGATGGTGACGTTGTCCTTGGTGATCACGTTTTGTTTGGGAAAATCGTAGACCTGTTCGCGCAGGTCGATGCGCTCGGTGAGCTGGGTGTAGACCAGGTCGCGGCCGCCGGGATCCACCTTGCGGTACAGCCAGTGCACCTTGCGGGCGCGGTCGATGATCGGCCAGATAATGTTGATGCCGCTTTCCAGGGTGCGGTTGTACTTGCCCAGGCGCTCGACGATCATGGTTTCGGCCTGCGGAATGATCTTGAACCCCTTGGCCGCAAAAATCACCACAAAGACCAGGATGCAGATCAGGATGATAATCGTGCCGCCCATGGCTTACTCCTTGGTTGTCGGTTGCGGTTGGGTTACGTAAATCTTGGCGCCGTCCACCCGGGTCACCTCGACGGCCGCGCCGGCGGCAAACGCCGCGCCGTCCGCGGAAAACGCCAGCCAGTCGTCGCCGCCGACCTTGACCCGGCCGGGGGCCTGTGCGGTAATGGGTTCGCTGACCTTGCCGATCGCGCCGACCAGGGCATTGACCCCGATCTTTTTCTGGTCGTCAAACCGGTACAGGTAGCGCACAAACAGCGGCCGGATGGTAAAGAAGACCACGAGCACGGTCACGGCCATCACGCCCAGTTGGATCTTGAGGCTCAAGTCCAGGAAGGCGGCGACCGCCGCCGCGAACGCGCCAATCCCAAACGATCCGAGCAGAAAGTAGGGGGTGAATATTTCGAGGATCATCAACCCGATCCCCGCGAGCACCCAGATATGCCAAACTTCAAGAGCCATTCGCCGCCTCCGCTCTATTAGACCGCAGGAATTATGCCCGGTTTCCGCGCTGATACCAGAAAAATAAACGGCCGGCGGAGAGCGATCAATAGCGCCGGGTGCGGAAAAACACCCGGTCCCCGGCCACGGGCGTGGGGCGGGCGATGGCGCCGATGTAATCCCAGACGCCCGGCCCCCAGGCCGTCCACGTGGCCGCCCGGGGATCCAAAGCATATTCAATCCGGCAGCGGTTGGTGTCGGCCACCCAGGCGGTGGCATACACCTGGCCGGCGCGCACGTTGAGCCGCCACCAGTTGTGGCTGATCTCAGGCCATTGCCGGGTCATGCGCTTGAACTGGACGTAGAACCAGCGCGCCAGGTCACGGTGCCGCAGAAACAGCACGTTTTCATCGTTCGATGAGTCTGAAGCCAGTCCGGCGTCGGTCCAGTTGGCTGAACCGTGCACCAGGATAGGCCGGGCGCCCCAAGGGTCGATCACCATCCACTTTTCGTGTACCAGCTCCGCCTCGCCGGCATCCAGCGTGCTGTAATCGGAACGGCTGTAGGGGGTGATCATGTGCACCCGGTTGGTGGTGGCGTAGAACGCCGGATCCAGCAGGTCATGATAAATCTCGTAGGAGGCATTCGAGCTGGTGAGCCAGTCGCTCTTGGGGATGACGCCACAGATCCGCACCCCGCGGTCCGCCGCGGCCACGAGCGCGTCGCGCACCTGGGTCCGGGTCAGCTTGTTCAGCGCGAACACGATCTCGTCCTGGGCGTTGCTGATGAGCGCGACGATCTCGGTCAGGGCGTTGGTGCCGCCGAAGTCATCCTCGGGGTACGGCGCGAAATCGACCCAGCTGTCGCCCCAGGATTCGGCCAGGCGGAACACCGTCCCGTTGGCGGCATGTGACTTGGACGGGTTGTAGTGAAACCGGCCGGCCAGCAGTTCGGTAGCTTCCCGGTTATAGGCGTTGAACACCGCTGAATTATTGAGCAGCTCAACGGTGATGTTCCACTGGGCGTAGCTGGCCACGGTTGTCAGGTTCCAGGATCCGGTGAACACCACCAGGTTGGTGCGGCTGTAATAGAACAAGCCCACTTTGTGATGCATGATCCCCTGGTAGTTGGTGGCCTTGACCAGGAGCAGCGGGTTGACGGAGCGATTAGCCAGCTGCCGCAAGGACAGCCCGCCATAAACGGCATCCAGGTTGATCGAATAATCAGCGATGAACCGCATCCTGGCCGACCGGTCCAGCGCCCCCTGCATCGCGGTGAGGATCTGGCCGGCCGTGCCGTCCGCGGAAAATGAGTAGGCGGCCAGCGTGCCGGTCTGGCCCGCCTGCAACGCGTTGAGGCGCGTTAGCAAGGCGTCGCGGATAATGTATTCGCCCGGGACCTCATTGAAATCCTGGTCCGGCAGGTTGAAATGGACAATCCAGTCCGTCCCGGTGACAGATTCCGCCGCCGCCGACAAGGTCAAGGCCGCGATCGCGGCCCAGGCGACCAGGGCCCGGATTGCAGCACGTCCCCGTTGGAATGCAGATTTCATGGCCGTTCTCTTCTATCGTCCTGCGCCAGCCATGACAAGCAGGAAGCATGTGGCCGGCAATTCAGGGTTGGCTGCGGCATCCGCCGTGCCACGCGTCCATGAAGCGCTGCACGCGCTCCTCATCCAACAGGCACTCCCAGTGGTTGTGCTGCTTGAAGGCCGTGCCGACGATGGCGCCGCTGGCGTGCCGCTTGACCATCGCCACGTTGCCGGCCGATACTCCCGAGCCTACCAGCAGGGGGAGGCGGGCGCGGGCGGTCCCGGGTGCCGTTCCCGCCAGGTCAGCGAGCAGTTGCTCGGCGCGGTCCACCGCGGCGCGGGCTTGCGCGAGCAGGGCTTCGTCCGGAGGGAGGCCGGTGTGGCTGCCGGTGACAATGACGCCCTCCAGCTTTTCAAACACGATATTGTCAAGCCAGGTGCGCGGATCCGCCAGTTCGCCGGGGAACACGGTGTGCTTCTTGAGAATATCCACCAGGACCATGGGGCGGCTGCCCGCACGCCCGCGGCCGGCCTGCAGGATTTCCCGGCGCAGGTAGAATTGCGCCAAGTTGCCCTGGTTGGGGGTTGGCCCCTCGGGCCGCAGGCCTTGGAACAGCAGGCTTTCTCCGCGCACAAAGTCCAGGTCGGTTTCCACCGCAACGTCCAGTGCCAGGTGGTCGCCATAGGCCAGGATCTGGATGCCCAGCGGCGTGGCCGGATACGCCGCGCGCAGATCTGCTGCCAGGCAGCGCATAACCGCGGTGATGGCCGCAGGCGTGCCATCACGCACAAAATATGGGGCGCCGACATTTTCCAGCATCATCGCCGCCATGCCGTGGCGCATGTATACCGCGGCTTCCCGCAGCATCCGGTCCCGCACATAGGCGAAGAAACTCAACTCCGCGGGATGATTCTCCGCGCCCCAGGCTGCGATGCGCGCGTAGTCGGCGGCCGTGGGTTGCGGCAGCCCCAGCGCCGCGCGCCAGTCTGGCGGGCCGAGCAGGATCGTATTGACCGCGATGTGCAGCATGCCGACCAGGGCGCAGTCGTCCTGCCGCCCGGCCAATAGCTGAGCTGGTTTATTCATGCCGTTGCCTTTTCCATGGTTAATAGCGCCGCGTCCGGAAATACAGGCGGGTGGCTCCCGCCGGCGCCGGTTGCGTAAGCCGACCGATCGTGCCTTGGATGCCGTTAACCCAGGGGGTCCACGTCCCGGACCGCAGGTCCGCGCCATACTCAACGAGACAGCGGTTGGTTTCGGCAATCCAGAAATCGCAGTACATGGCGCCGCGGTCCCGGCGGATGGTGCACCAGTTATCGCACCGGCCCTGCCAGAGACCGGTCATGCGCTTGAACTGGAGGTAAAACAAACGCGCCAGGTCGCGGTGGCGCAGGAACATGATGTTTTCATCGTTGGCCGAGGTCGAGGCCAGGGCCGAGTCCGTCCAGTTGGCCGACCCGTGGATCACGATCGGTTGCTCTCCCCAGGGATCGATCACCATCCATTTTTCGTGGACCAGGTCCAGTTCCCCCTCGTCCAGGGCCGCGAAGTCGGCTTGGCTGAAGGGCGTGATCATGTGGACCACGTTGGTGGTATCATAATTGCCTGGGTCCACGAGGAAGTAGTAGACGCTATACGAGGTGTCGGAGGATGAGGCCCAGTCGCTCTTGGGAATAACGCCGTTGATCCGGACCCCGCGGTTGGCGGCGGCGATCAGGGCATCGCGAATATACGGGCGGTTGAGCTTGTTGAGGGCAAACACGATCTCGTCCTGTGCGCCTTCGATGAGCCGGTAGATGTCGGTCTGGGCATTGGTGCCGCCGAACTTGCTGCTGGGGTAGGGGGCAAAATCCACCCAGCAGTCGCCCCAGGCGCCATCCACGCGGAAGCGGGTGCCGTTGGGGGCATGCGACTTGGCGGTACTGTAATGGAATCGGCCGGCCAGCAACTCAGCCGCCTCCTGGGCGTAGGCGCCGTAGACCGCGGTGTTGTTGCGGAGTTCAATGGCGATGTTCCACTGGCCATAGCTGGCCATGGAGGTGAAGTTCCAGGATCCCGTGAGCAACACGCGGTTGGTGCGGCTGTAATCGAACAAGCCGAACTTGTGATGCATGATGCCGGATGAATTGGTGGCCTGCACCAGCGTGAGGGGATTGGCGGCGCGGCCCATGAGCCCGGTCAGGGAGTAGCCTTCGTAATTCGCCGCCAGGTCCAAACCGTAATCTGCAATAAAATACATGCGCGCCCCCCGGTCCAGCGCGCTGTTCATGGCCCCGAGAATGGCGCCGGCCGTGCCGGCGGCCGAGAGGGTAAAGGTGGCGAGCGTGCCGGTCTGGCCGGCCTGGAGCGCGTTGATGCGGGCGACCATGGCGTCGCGGATGTTATACTCGCCAGGCACCTCGTCATAGTCCTGATCCGGAAGGTTGTAGTGCACGGTCCAGTCAGCCCCGGTGACGGATTCGCCCGTAGCGGGCATGACCAGCCACGGCCACGCCGCCAGGGCCAGCCACGCCGCACCTCCGCGGAGGGTCAGGCACTTGATGGAGTTGCTTGAACGCATGGCCATAGGATCAGTCCGGCAGCCTGACGCCGGTACGGTAGTGGGCTTGGCCCGGACCATTGGTGATGACAAAGATGACGGCGGCGCCCCCGGGTTGGCCTGGCTGGTCATAGCCCAGCGCCTGCCAGTCGCCCGCCAGCAGGTTGGTGTTGCACCAGACATCGTACCGGCGGCTGTTGGTGGTGGGCGGACCAGCCTGCAACAGGATGACGCGGGCGCCACTCAGCGTGGTAATCTCGTTCGCATAACAGGAGAGGGGATCCGTGGGATCCGTGTCCGCAAGATACTCCTCCCAGTTGCTGGCGGGATCAGCGTCATAATGGTCGCTCGGAGCGCCGTTGGGGGCGGATGGATCCATGTGATAGCCCTGGGCCCAGTCGTCATAGGCGGGCGCCACGGCCGTGGTGGCCGCGCTGGTGATGGCCGAATAGGGGCTGACCTCCTCGTCATTCGTGGCCCGCACGCGGTAGTAGCAGGTCGCGTTGTCCAGCAAGCCTGTGACCAGCGCGTCCGTCAGGGACACGGGCCGGGCTTGATAACCCGGCACGTAATCGTTCACGCCAGCCACGTCGCCGGAGATCGAGAATCCAGGAATAAAAGCCGCAAACCCAGCCACCACCTGGCCGGTCCAGTTCAGTGGGTTGGCCGCCCCGGCCAGCAACTGGGAGCGAGACCCGCTGACGCCGGCCTCGGCCAGGTACTGGTAATTGGGTCTGGGGCCCGGGGTGAGGATCGTGCCAGCCGCTGCCGAGAGCGGCGCGGGGACGTAGGAATGGCCGCTATCCGCCAGCCCATTGGTAATCCATGGCTCAGGCGTGGCCCAGCCGATGCCATACAGGAACCCGGGCGTGTCATCGTCGCCCTGGTACACAAGGAGCGTGTCGCCGGATGTGGACAGGTCAAAGCTGCCGCTCTTGATGAACCCATGTTCGTTGCTGCCGCGAAAGGTCAGCACGGATCCCGCCGCGACCGTGCCGGTTGCCGTGTAGGTGACGAGGCCTTCGCTCCCGCGCCAACCCGTGTTGGTCCAGGCACGATCCGTAAACTTGATAACCGTGCCGGGGCTGAGATTAACGAGCGGAATGAAGTCAAAGCCCTTGGGCAGGGCGGCATTTACGGTTGCCATGGCGAGTTCGCCGGGCGCCAGGATGCCGGGCTCGTCCGGCAGGTAACCGCGAAAAGCCGGGTTGGTGGCCACGTACAGGCGGTAGCCGGTGGCGCGATCCGGCGCCGTCCAGTTGGCCATAAAACGCCGGTTGTGCACGGCCGTCGCGGGCAGGATTCCCGGTGCTGCCAGGGCCGCGGGTATGGCCGTGGCCACCACCCCCGTGGAATACAGCGCGCCGTTGCGCACCGACCATGCCTGGTAATAGTACGTGGTTCCGTTGGTCAAACCTTCGTGCCGGAATCCTGTGCCATGGGCATGGTAGATGACCATGCCGCCGCCGGCGATGACTTGGCCGGAGGTGTAAACGCCCACGGGCGCGCCGAAGCTGGCCGCAGTATTATACGCCAGCATGACGGCATCTCCGGCCGGGTTTAAGGACCACGCCAGGTCAACCCGTTGGTTGGCGCTTGCGGCGGAAAACCCGGGTGGCGGGGTGACCGGTCCCAAGCCGCCCAAGGTCGTGATGTTGCTAACCGTGGAAACAGCGCTCATGCCCGACGCATTGGTGGCGCGGACGCGATAAAAATACGTCACCCCGCCCGTCAGGCCGGTGATGGGCGCGGATAGCGCCGTCGTCGTGTGGGCCCGGTACCCGGGGACAAAATCATCGGCGTTTCCGGCATCGGTCACAAAAATATCTGGAAACAGCGGATCGTACGCGGCCAGATCGCTATTGGTCCAGCTTGTGCGGTCCGCCGCCAAGGCCAGCAGTCCGGCGCGGGGGTTCTGAACGCTGGCGCGGTACTGGTAGTTATCCTTGCTGCCGAGCGAGACGATGGTGTTGGCCGCCGGGCTCAACGGGGGTGGAATATAGGATTGCCCGGGCCCGGGGATACCATTGGTAATCCATGGGGTGGCGATGGCCCAGCCCAGGCCATATAGGAATTCAGGCGCAACCGCAGACCCTTGGTATGCCAGGATGGTGTCGCCGCTGCCGGATGGATTGAATGCCGGGTCAGCCGTGAAGCCATGCGCACTTGCTCCGCGATAAGGCAGGACCACCCCGGCGGGGATGGTGCCGGGCGCGGTGTACACGACGGTGCCCTCGCTGCCCAACCAGTTGGTTCCTGACCAGGGCCGGTCCGTGAAGAAGAGCACTGTTCCCGGATCCAAGTCCACCAGCGGAACCAGATCAAATCCCTTGGGTTCCACGGCGTTGACCGTGACGATCATCAAATCGCCAGCGGCTATTGTGGATCTACGGCCCGCCGTTGGGTGGCGAAACGCGCTGTTGGTGGCCACGTCCACCAGATAGGCACTCGCACCCACTGCGTTGCTCCAGGTGGCCGTGAACTGGTTGGTGCGCACGTCCGTCGGATCCCGGAGAACGGGCGCAGCCAGCAAGCCAATCCGCGGGGTGGCCACGGCAGTAACTCCCACGGAATAGTTGGTGCCATCACGGACCGACCAAGCCTTGAAATAACAGGCACAATCATTGGTTAATCCGGTTTGGACATGGTATTGCCCGATGCCTTGAAAAATGACCCGGGCACCGCTGGGCAGCGTGTCGCCAACGCTGTGGGGCCCGGCCGGCATCCCAAGGTTGGCATTGGTGTGCCAGCCAATCATCACCGGGTCGCTCAAGTCATTGAGGGCCCAGGTAAGTTCCACCAGCGCATCCCCGGGCTGGGCTTGAAACATCAAGGGATTTTGCACCTGGCCGGTGGTGACCACACTGAAATCGGGTGTAAACGCCGGGAATCCAAGCAAGTTGTGGTTGGTCCAATGGCTGCTATTGTCGAGCAGCGATAGCAGTTCAGCGCGCGTCCCGGCAGTTCCAGCAGCAGCCAGATACTGGTAGCTGGCTTTCCGCCCCAAGGAAAGGAGGGTGTGTTCCTCGGAACTCAATACCTCCGGAATGTACGATTGTCCCGCCAGCGGATCCCCGCTGATAATCCACGGAGTGGCCTGGGCCCAGCCCACCCCGTAAACAAACGCTGGATTGGTGGCCGGGCCCTGGTAAGCCAGCAGCGTGTCGCCACCCGTTGACAGGTTGAATCCAGGGTCGGCGACAAAACCATTTTCGGTCACCCCGCGATAGGCCAGGACCGTGCCGGCCACAATGCCGCTGGGCGCGGTATACACAACGGTCCCTTCAGTCGATTTCCACCCGGTATTGGTCCAGGCGTTGTCGGTAACACTGATTTGCGCGCCCCCGTCCAAGTCGACCAGGGGGATGAGATCAAACCCCTTGGGTGCGTTGGCGTTTACGGTCACCACCGCGGCGTCGCCGGGCGCGAGGGTCGTAACGGAAACTGCAGGAAGGGGCGCCAATCCAGCGAGCACCGCACCGAGGCATGCGATCTGCCAGTTGGTCCGCCCGCGCCATAACAACCCAAGCTCCATACCGTCCTATGTTACCCGGCGCGTCCGATTCCATCAAGCGACGGTTGCGCCGCGGCGGTTGCCACGAGCACTTGATCAAGCGCTCCCATCATCCGGGTTGGCCGGTGGTTGTGTCGACGGGAGATAGTGCTGAATTCGCTCGTGGATCTTGCGATAGTCAAACGGCTTCTCCAGGCACTCACAAGCGCCTTCCTTCAACGCGTACTGGACTAGGTCCTGAGTGGCAGATCCGCTGAGCATGATGATGTTGATCTGCGGTTCCATGGCCCGCGCCTCCCGAATCCCCTGGATGCCGTTCTTGCCTGGCATATCGTAATCTATGAACATGAGGCGGGGTTTGTGCTGTTTCAGTACTTCCAAGCCGCGGTCGACGCTTTCGACGCAAATCACATCGAAGTGCCGATGAAACAGCATATGGAAAAGGGTCCGGATCTCTTCGTTGTCGTCAATGAACAGAACGGTCGTTGACTGATTCCCGACTGCATTGTCAAGTGATTGCATAGTCCCGATCTTGCTCCCAATAAATTCCATTGTTCTTGCACCGGAACCGGTTAACGTCTCAGTGCTTTGAGCGTCCATTCCACCACCGCGCGGTGCTTGTCGGGTGCGGTGCCCTGGGAACGCATTTGATCTTGTTTATACGCATCCAGTTCATGGCGTATTTGTTGCGCTTGTTTATAGAGCAGCGTCGAACGAATCCATTCCGGTTCCTCTGCGTAACCGTGTGCAGTTTTCATGTTCGCCTCGTTATTCATGTTGCCTCTCGGTTGATCCTTACGAATAGACTTAACCTTCCGTCCCTAAAGTCGTTGCGATGACCCAAAAAGTTGCATTTATTTTTGTTTATTTTGACGGAGGCTGGCCTGCTCCGGCCCCAGGGCCTGGCATGGCCTTACGCGGTCACGGTGCGAGACGGCATGATTTCCGGATGGAACAAGCTTTCCGGGACAGATCTCCCTTGGAGAGGAAGGGATCCGGCTTCCGCACCGCCCGCCTTACGGTTGCTGATCGATGCGAATGATGACCAGGGACGACGTGGAGGGCAACGCAAACACCGTGGTATTGGTGCCGCCCAGGAAAATATTGGAAAACGAAACCACGGGCGCCCAGTTCTGCAGGCGCAGGCTGGTGGCAAATTCCGGCCCCACGTTGCCATTGGTCCACGTGGACCGCACGGTCATGTTCGTAGCCGTGATGCGGACATACTGGATTTCAATGTCCGGTATGGGACCGGAACCGGTCACCGTGAAGGTTTGCACCCGGTTGGTGGCGTTATCGCAGCGGTCCTTGGCTTGGTACGTGCGCAGCACCGTGGCCGGATAGGTGGTGATTTGGCTGGGGTCATCACCGATCCAGAGCACCTGCAGTCCGTTCGTACCGGCGTTGTCCCACGCCTGAACCTTGGTTTTGTCCGGGTCGGGCAGCGCGCCGACCGTGGCGTCGCCCGGGAAATTGGTGATCACGGGCGCAAGGGTGTCGGCCACGGTAATGGTCTGCACCGTTTCATTGGAAGTGTTGCAGTCCGAGATCGCGCGGTAACGGCGCCGGATGACCAGCGGGTCGGTTGGGCACCCGCCGCCACTGGAGGTTTCGTTGACGAAGATGACATCCACGGTGAAGTCGCCGCAGGCGCCGCTGGCCACGACATTGGTGATCGTAGCGGTCCATGCCGGGACCTGGTTGGACAGTGCATACGCTAAATCCGCGCAGGAAATCAAGGGGACCGGAGCCCGGTTGCCGTTGGTGAGAGACTGACCCTGATTGACAATGCCGGCGGTGATTTCGGTGTTGGTGGCCCAGGCAAACGATGCATAGTTGCTGCCGGCATGATGCAGCCCGAGCGAGGTGTAATCAAAAGTAAACATGGGGTCTTCGCCGATGTACTCCATGCCGGGCAGGTTGGTGCCAAACATACCGTAGCACAGGGCATACTGGAGCACGCCCAACTCATCGTACAGCAGGATCCCGCCGCTGGATTCCAAGTGGCTTTCCGATTCCGGGGGATTGGTAAAGATCATGTCCACGCGTGGCACTCCGGCATCGCCCAGCACAAAGAATCCGAACCCCGCCGGGTCATCCGCCGGCAGGTAATAGTTGTTGGTGATGATATAATCCCCATAGGTCACGTATTCGGTATCCAGCATGATGACACGCCAGCCGGCAATATCCGTGCCGGCCTGGCCGCATAGCTCAATGAACTCGTTGGTCTCCGGCTCCAGCCATCCGTCCTGTTCGGGATTGACTTCATTGACCCACACCTGGCCCCACGGAATCTTGGAAATGCCGTACCATGCCGGGGTCTGGGGCGCGGTGTCTGGCCAATACACGGGCGCGCAATCGCCACTGCCATCGTACAGGGCGCGAATGTAATATTCCACGCGGGTGCCGGACGGTTGGGGCGGGATGCCAGAACTCGAAGTGAAATAATTGGTGGTCCCAGGCATTTCGATGCTGGAATAGGGGCTGTTGGACCCCACCCTGTAGAACAGCGTCAGGTTGACGTTGGTTACAAACACGTTGGTGGACACCAGGGCCGAAACGTAAACCGTGTCATTGCTGACGGCAGCGGGTGGGGTGCGGGTCACCTGGTTGATGTCCACGTCGGCAAACGGGCGGCCCAACACCAGGTCATCCATGACCAGTTGCAGCTTGCCGGCCGTGTTGCGGATGCGGACGTACACGTCCTGCAGAATGTTCGTCTCCAGGTAGTATCGGGTATACGTCGTGCTGCTGATGTTGTAGATCCCGTCGATCTTGGTCCAATCCACGGCGTTGGTGGATATTTCAATGGCCAGGTCGATATTGATTGAGCCGTTCCAGTTGGCATACCAGAAGGAAATGGATTTTATGCCATTGGTCAGGCAGGGGGTCCGGAACCACATGTTGGTATTGGGGGCCAGGGTGACGTAGCGGTAGAAACGTCCGGGATGGTCCTCGGCATACGCTGTCGTGACGCGGCCGGAATACACCATCCAGCCTTCATGTTCATACGACCGGTAGATGTTGCCCGTGTCCGGCCAGGTGTCGAAGGTTTGCACGTAACCTTCCGGGAACACTTGGTAGAGCGATGACGCGCTGTCATAAAAAACCGATAGCTTGCCATCAGGCGTTCCTTGTACTTCAATGGCCCCTGATTCGCCGCTGGCGGGTGTGGAGTAGCCTTGGATGGGCAACTCCAGCAAGGCTTGGTTGGTGTCGCCGCGCTGCTGGGCCCAGTCGTTATTGGGCACATACTTGATGAAGTGGTGGGTATCGTCGTATATCGTGACCGTGGCCCGCCAAAGATTATTGCTGACCAGGACCATGTTGGGCGGCCAGGTGTTCCAGTTTTCCATGAACCCGGCCACGGTCAGGCATTGGTAGGTGGACGTGTATACTGGCGCCAGGCTGAAGGCCAGTGTGCGTTCGTTGAACGTGAACCGGTAGTAGTTGTTCCACGCCCCCGTGTTGGGGAACTTGATGTTGGCCCCGCCGGACGCCACGGTGCCGGTGATGGGGAACACGTAGTCGCCTTGGCCGTTCAGCCCCCAGTTGCCATAGCTCCAATCCCCGTTGGCGGCGAACTTGAACTCGCAATTGTTCTGGGCCTGCACGAAGAGGTTGGCCTGCCAGGTATAGTTGGAAATCAGCGTCAGGTTGGGGGTCAAGTCCCAGTTGTTCCATGTGCCCACGGCGGCAATGCCCCGGAACCCGGTCGCGTAAGGGTAGGGGGTGGTGTTGGTGATCGAGAGCCAGAGGTTGGTCTCGTTGAACGTGAATTCGTAGAACCCGGCGTTCACGTTGGTCATGGATATCAATCCGCTTTTGCTGGTTAGGACGCCAGCGTAGGGTGGCTTGAAAATCAATCCGCTCTGGCCCCAGTAATTGTCCAGGGCGCGGTCGGCTGCCACGCGAAACTCGACCTTGTTGGTGGCGCCCAGGAAGATCCGGCCATACCAAAGGTGGTTGGTGATCAAGGTCATGTTGGGGGTGAAGTTGAAGCTGTTGAACGAAGCCACGATCGTCATGCTGCGCCAGCTGCTCTCGTAGCGCGCCACGGAATACACGCGGGTGTTGTCATCAAAGCGGAACACGTGGGCCCCGGCGGTCACGTTGCTCAGCACCACGTCGTTGCCGTTGGGTTCAGCCTGGCCGGCCACGGGCAGGGCAAAGCCGGCTTGGTTGGTTTCGCCCCACTGGTTGGCCCAGGAGGCATCGGCGGCGAATTTGAAGGCCGCCCGGTTGGTGGCCGTGAGGCGCAGGGTGGCCATCCAGACGTGACTGGTGATCTCCAGCATGTTCGCATCGCTCACGTTCCAGTTGTTGAACGTGCCGACCGCGCTCATGGATTTCCACGCTTGCGCCATGGGCGCGCTGCCCATAAGGATGGCCCACACCAGTCCGGCCATCGCGCATTGACCCCATCGCTTCATCCGGATCGCCTCCCTTTCAGATGATTACACTGTTAACATACCCCGAGTGTCGCGGATTGCAAAGGGCGAATCAGACGGCGCGTGCGGCGCCCGCGCCCTACCTTCGGGACGAGTGCGGCGCAGCAAGGTGGGGCGGGGCCGCCGGACCCGCCGGCAGGGGATGTCGATCATATCGGGTAACGGACTGCGTCTATGATATATTTTTGACATGCGCTAGCGCGGCGGCCGATGCGCGGTCAAATCCCAGTACTTTTCCATGCCGTAAGGGAAGTCGTGCGGCGCGAAGCCGACAAGCCAGTCGCGGCTGAGGCTGTAATCCACCGGATAATGCAAGAAAATCCAAGGCGCATCCGCCAGGACCAGGTCAGCCATCTCTTCGTACAGGCGGGTGCGTTCCGGACTGTCCGGCATCTCGCGCACACGCTCGTACAGGCGGTCGAACTCGGGGTTGGCATAATTGACCCGGTTGGGTCCCGGCGAGCTGTTGGGGCTGTAAAAAAGTTGCAGGAAGTTCTCGGCGTCCGGGTAATCGGCAAACCAACTCAGGCGGAACATCTGGGCTTCGCGGCGCTCGATCTTCTTGAAGAGGGCCGCCTTGTTGTTGTAGCTGGTGTTGACCACGATCCCCAGGCGGTCCATGAACCCCACCAACAGCTCTGTGGATTCGCGCATTTCCGTATCCGTCTGGCCCAACTCCAAGGTCAGTTCCAGCCGGCGCCCGGTGGCCGGGTCACGGCCGCCCGGATAGCCGGCCTCGTTGAGCAGCCGCCCGGCGCGTTCCAAATCAAACTCGTACGGGTTGGGCTGGCTGCGGGACCCGGCCACGCCCGGCGGGATCGGGCCGGCGGCGCGCTGGATGCGGCCGCGATAATAGTCCACCCATTCGGCGGTGTTGACGGCGCAGGACAAGGCCTGGCGCAGCAGCTTGTTTTTGCCCACCACGGGGTCGTCCATGTTGAAGCCGATGTAGTAGACGTTCAAGCCGGCCAGCGAATGCAGCCGGATGCCGCGCTGAGCCAGTTCGGCATTGAGCCCGCGCCCGGCAGAGAAGATGACATCCTCGTTGTCGCGGGCAATGTCCACGTACAGGTCCAGTTCGCCGTTCAGGAACATGAGCCAGCGCGTGGTCGGGTCGCCGACAAAAAACTGGACCAGGCGGCCGATGCGCGGGAAGGGTTCATTTGACGCTTGGCCCGGTGCATCGCTGGCGTCAGACCACGCTGCGTCGCGGGCCGTCTCTTCGCGGTCGCGGCCCGTGGCCTGCCACGTTGGGTTGCGGACGAAATCCAGGCGGTAGTTGTCGCGCCATTCGCGCAGGACATAGGGGCCGGTGCCCACGGGGTGCTGGATGAAAGCCGCGCCATAATATTCCACGGCCTCGCGCGGGATAGCCCAGGCGTAGGGCATGGCCAGGATCCAGAGCAGTTGTGGGTACGGACGCTTGAGGGTGATTTGCAGGGTGTGCGCATCCAGGGCGCGGAGGCCGGCCACTTCCGCATCGTAATCCGTGGGCGTGTCACCACCGCTGGCGGCGCGGAACTCGTCCAGGCCCTCGATGCGATCATTGAACGCCCAGTACCCGGTGGAGGCGTTCTTCAAGTCCGCCACCCGCTGGATGGCATAAATGAAATCCCGGGCAGTCAACTGCCGGCCGCGGCCGCCCGTGCGCACGAAGCAGGCGTCATCCTGAAAATAGATGTTGGTGCGAACATGAAACGTGTAGATCCGGCCGTTGTCCGAAACTTCGGGCAGGGTTTCCGCAAGCAGTGGGATGATCCGGTACGGCCGGTTCGTATACGCGTACTGGACCAGGCCTTCGTATACCTTGCCAATGGCCAGCGACGATGCCACATCCCCGGCTTTCGCGGGATCAAAGCCGCGGATGCGCGTGGTCGACCCGTAGTATACCTTGTCGCCGGGCAGCGTGGCCGCAAGGTGCGCTTGGCGGCAGTTCCTGGGGAGGAGCACGGCCAGCAGGATCAGCGCGCACACCGCGGCCGAAATCCAGCCCGCCTTGATGCCGGGCGTCACGGCGTGAGGCTCCCGGCGCCGTAACATCCCAAGCCAGCCCTTATTGCGCCGGGGCCACGGGCGCGGCCGGCGGTGCCGCTGGTTCAGCGGCCGCTGCCGGTGCCGGTGCGGCGGGCATGGGTTCAGCCACGGTCTCGGGATTGAACGGAATGGTCTGCCCGCCGGCGGCCGGTTCGGCGCTAGCGGGAGCGGGGGCCGTGTCATCGAGGGTCGCGCCCGGCAGGGTGGGCACTTCGCGGTCGCTGCCCGGCGGCGGCATGGCCGCGGGCTGGCCGCCGCCGGCCGGCGGTTGGCCCATGGGACCGGCCACGGGCTGCTGCTGCGGCGCGCCGGCATACTTGGCCATCAGGGATTTCTCGCTGTGGCCGGAGAACGAGATCGCCAGCACGAGGGTGTTGGCCAGGAACAAGGCGGCCAGGATGATGGTGGCGCGGGTCAGCACGTTGCCGGCGCGCGAGCCGAAGATCGCTTCGCCCATGGACGAGCCGAACGCCAGCCCCAAGCCTTCGCCGCGCGATTTCTGGATCAGGATGATGCCAATGAGCAGCAGGCTGATCAAGGCTTCGAGCGCAATCAACAAATATGTAAGAATCATGATCTATCCTTCCTTTCTCGGACCATGGCACACAGCTTAGCGGGCGCCTTCGACAATGGCAATAAATGACTTGGCGTCCAGCGCCGCGCCGCCAATCAGGCCGCCGTCGATATCGGGTTTCTGGAACAGTTCGCGGGCATTGGCGGCCTTGACGCTGCCGCCGTACTGGAGGCGCATCCCCTGGGCCACGGCCGCGCCCGCCATCTCGGTGAGCAGTTGGCGGATATACTCGTGCACTTCCTGGGCCTGCTCGGGCGACGCGGTCATGCCCGTGCCAATCGCCCATACCGGCTCGTACGCCACCACGGTTTCACGCCAACCCGCCTCGCCCAACCCGGCCAGGCTCGCGCGTACCTGGGTGCCCACCACGTCCTTGGTCTGGTTGCCCTGGCGTTGGGCCAGGGTTTCGCCAACGCAGACGATGGGGCGCAGCCCGGCCGCCAGCGCGGCCTTGGCCTTGCGGTTCACGCCATCATCCGTCTCATTGAAATACTGGCGCCGCTCGCTGTGGCCGAGGATGACGTAGCGGCACTGCAGTTCCACCAGCATGTCCGGCGATATTTCGCCGGTATAGGCCCCGGATTTTTCCCAGAACATGTTCTGGCCGCCCAGGGCGATGCGGGAGCCGGCAATGACCGCCCCCACAGCCTGCAGCGCGGTGCATGGCGGGCACAGCACAACATCAACATCCTGGCTTTGGGCCAGGGATTGCTTGACGGCTGCGGCCAGTTCGCGGGCCTCGGCCGTGGTCTTGTTCATCTTCCAGTTGCCGGCGACGATCTTCTTGCGCATGATCTAAACTCCTTTGGGATCTTCCAATTACTTGTCCGACAACGCCGTCACGCCCGGCAGTTCCTTGCCTTCCAGGAACTCCAGGCTGGCGCCGCCGCCGGTGCTGATGTGGGTCATCTTGTCGGCCAGGCCGGCCTTGTTGATGGCGCTGACGCTGTCCCCGCCACCGATGATGCTGATGCACTGGGTGGCGGCAATGGCCCGGGCCACGGCATCCGTACCCTTGGCAAACGGCTCCATCTCGAAGCAGCCCATGGGTCCGTTCCACACCACGGTCTTGGCGGTTTGGATGACGGCGGCGAATTGCTTCGCGGTTTCCGGCCCGATATCCAGGGCCATCCAGCCATCATCAATGGCCTGGCCCACGACCTTGGTCTTGGCGCTGGCATTGAACGAGTCGGCCTCGACATTGTCCACGGGCAGCAGCAGCTTGACGCCCGAAGCGGTCGCCTGGGCGAGGATATCCTTGGCCAGGGCCACGCTGTCGTCTTCGCAGAGCGACTTGCCGATGGGCTTGCCCTGGGCCTTGTAGAACGTGTAGGCCATGCCGCCGCCGATCAGCAGCGCGTCCACTTTCTTGAGCAGGTTGGTGATCACCGCGATCTTGTCGCTGATCTTGGCGCCGCCCATGATCGCCACAAAGGGGCGGGTGGGGTTGGTCACGGCATTGCCGAGGTATTCAATCTCTTTTTCCAGCAGGAACCCGGCCACGCGGTCCTTGAAGAACTTGGTCACCACGGCCATGGAGGCATGGGCGCGGTGGGCGGTGCCAAAAGCATCGTCCACGTAAATCTCGCCCAACTCCGCCAACTGCTGGGCAAACACTTCCTGCTTCTGTTTCATCTCTGCCTTGGCGGCCTTCTTGTCCGCGTCCGACGTGCCTTCAGGCAGCTTGACCTTGCCTTCTTCCTCCTTGTGGAAGCGGAGGTTTTCCAGCACCAGGATCGCGCCCGGCTTGAGGGCCAGGGCCATCTGCTTGACTGCGGGGCCGACGCAGTCCGGTGCGAATTGTACGGGCTTGCCGAGCAGTTCCGCCAGGCGATCCGCGGCCGGCTTCAGGCTGAACTCCGGCTCCACCTTGCCGCCCTTGGGCCGGCCAAGATGGCTCATCAGGATCAAGGCCGCGCCGTGGTCCAACACGTACTTGATGGTCGGCAGGGCCGCGGTGATGCGCGTATCATCCGCCACGCGCCCGTTCTCCAAGGGGACATTGAAATCCACGCGCATGAGCACGCGCTTGCCCTGCATGTTGACATCCCGGACCGTCTTCTTGTTCATGGTGGTGCTCCTTGATGAAAGCGCGGCCTGCCCTGGGAACAAGCGGGGGCGCCGGCCGCGACGCCCCCGCTGTTGCGAAGCTTACTCTGGTTTACTTGGACGCCATGTAGCGGATCAAGTCCACCACGCGGTGCGAGTAGCCCCACTCGTTGTCGTACCACGACACGATCTTGAAGAAGCGCTTCTCGCCCTTCAGGTTGTTCTGCAGGGTGGCGAGGGAGTCGTAGATGCTGGAACGGGGGTCATGGATGAAGTCGGTGGAGACGAGCTCCTCGTCGGTCACGCCGAGGATGTCCTTCAGGTAGGTCGTGGAGGCCTTCTTGAGCAGGGCGTCGATCTCCTCGATGCTGGTCTCGCGCTCGGAGCGGAAGGTCAGGTCGACGACGGAGACGTCGGGTGTCGGGACGCGGAAGGACATCCCGGTCAGCTTGCCCTTGGTGGAGGGAAGCACTTCGCCGACGGCCTTGGCGGCGCCGGTGGTGGACGGGATGATGTTGATGGCGGCCGCGCGGCCTCCGCGCCAGTCCTTCTTGGAGGGACCGTCGACGGTCTTCTGGGTGGCGGTGTAGGCGTGGATCGTGGTCATCAGGCCGGTCTCGATGCCGATGCCTTCCTTGAGCAACACGTAAACCACCGGCGCCAGACAGTTCGTCGTGCACGAGGCGTTCGAGACGATGCTGTGCTTGGCGGTGTCGTATTCCTTCTCATTGACGCCCATGACAATGGTTTTCACTTCGCCCTTGCCCGGCGCGGAGATGATGACCTTCTTGGCGCCCGCGGCCAGATGTCCCTTGGCCTTCTCGGAATCCGTGAAAAGACCGGTGGACTCGATCACGTAGTCCACGCCCAGGGCTTTCCAGGGCAGCAGGTCGGGCGTCTTGGTCGCCATGACGCACTGGATCTTGTTGCCGTTGACCACGAGCA
>CAZAYP010000013.1:0-87167 GCA_964489425.1 uncultured Verrucomicrobiota bacterium
CGGCCCTGGCGCCGGATGCGCAGGCCGCGTCCCTGGCGCCCCGGCCGGCCTCGGCGCCGCCCGCCGTGCCGGCGCCGACCGCCAAGCCCGCGGCAACGCCCGGCCCGATCGTGGCCGACGAAACCATCCGCGTGTCCGTGGCCCTGCTCGATGACCTGATGACCCTGGCCGGCGAGATGGTGCTGGGCCGCAACCAGCTGCTGCGCATGGCCGAGGAGCCGGCGCGCATGGTGCCGGGCCTGGCCTCGGTGATGCAGAACATCAACCTCGTGACGTCGGACCTGCAGGAAAAGGTCATGAAGACCCGCATGCAGCCGATCGGCAACATTTTCAGCAAGTTCCAGCGCCTGGTGCGCGACCTGTCCCGCATGTTCGGCAAGGAGATCAACCTGGCCACGAGCGGCCAGGACGTGGAGATGGACAAGTCGATCATCGAGTCCCTGTCCGACCCGCTGACCCACCTGGTGCGCAACAGCGTGGATCACGGCATCGAGCCGCCCGCCGCGCGCGAGCGCACCGGCAAGCCGCCGGCCGGCACGATCCAGCTGACGGCCCGCCATGAAGGCGGGCAGGTGCATGTCGAGGTGATCGACGACGGCCGCGGGCTCGATGCCGAGCGCATCCGCGCCAAGGCCGTGGAGAAGGGGTTGCTCACGGCCGAGGCCGCGCGCCAGCTCTCCGAGCGCGACGTGTTCAGCCTGATTTTCCTGCCCGGGTTTTCCACCGCGGCCCAGGTCACGGCCATCTCCGGCCGCGGTGTGGGCATGGACGTGGTCAAGACCAACATCGAGCGCCTGGGCGGGACCGTGGAGGTGGACTCGGTGCTCGGCCGCGGCACGCGCCTGTGCCTGCGCCTGCCGCTGACCCTGGCGATCATCCCCTCGATGATCGTGGAAGCCAACGGCCGGCGGTTCGCCGTGCCCCAGGTGAACCTGGAAGAGCTCGTGCGCATGGACGCCAAGGTCAAGATCGAGCAGGTGCGCGGCGCCGAGGTGCTGCGCCTGCGCGGCAAGCTCCTGCCGCTGGTGCGCCTGGGCAAGCTGCTGAACCTGGAGTCCGCGCCCGCCTTTGAAAGCGGCGGCCGGCGCGACGTGCCGGCCGCGGCCGCGCCGCCGCCGTCCGCGCCGGACGGCGAGCGCCCGCCGGAGAAAAGGTGGAAGTCCCGCCGCAAGCGCAGCGCCTGCATCCTGGTGCTCAAGGTCAATACCAACCACTTCGGCCTGATCGTGGACGCGCTGATCGACAGCGAGGAGATCGTGGTCAAGCCGCTGTGCGGCTACCTCAAGGCCTGCAAATGCTACTCCGGCTCGACGATCATGGGCGACGGGCGGATCGCGATGATCCTCGACGCCTCCGGCCTGGCCGAGCAGGCCCGGCTGCGGTTCATGGACCTGGAAGAGGAGGAGTTCCGCGCCGGCGCCGGCCGGCTGGCGCGCGCCCGGGCGGACGAGCAGGCCATCCTCCTGTTCCGCAACGCCGGCGTCGAGCTGTTCCTGCTCAACCTGGCGCTGATCGCGCGGATCGAGAAAATCAAGACCGGCGACATCGAGCGCATCGGCAACAAGGAGTTCATCAAGTACCGCGACGCCTCGCTGCGGCTGGTGCGGCTGCACGACTACCTGCCGGTGGCGCGGCCGGCGGCCGACCCGCCGGAACTGTTCGTGATTGTGCCGCGGCTGGTCAAGTACCCGCTGGGCATCGTGGCCACCGCGGTCGAGGATATCCAGAGCACGGCGCTCAAGCTGGACCGGACCAACATGACCGGCCCCGGCATTCTCGGCACCGCCATTGTCGGCGGCCGGATCAGCATCCTGCTGGACATCTACAGCCTGTTCGAGAAGGTGGAGCCGGAGCTGTACCGCCAGGACGCGGCCGGCCAGTGGTTGCGGGGCAAGCGCGTGTTGCTGGCGGACGACAGCCCGTTTTTCCTCGAGATCGAGCGCCAGTACCTGGCGGATTTCGGCTGCCGGATCGCCGCCGCCACCAACGGCCGCGAGGCCTGGGAGCTGCTCCAGCGCGAGGAGTTCGACCTCCTGCTCACCGACATCGAGATGCCCGAGATGAACGGGTTCGAGCTGATCCAGCGCGCGCGGTCCGCGGACAAGACCCGCCGCCTGCCGATCATCGCGCTGACCTCGCTGACCGCCAAAACCTATGCCGACCGCGGCCTGGAGCTGGGCGCGGACGCCTACGAGCACAAGCTGGACCGCGAGCGCCTGCGGCTGACCATCGAGCGCATCCTGGAGGCGCGCGCCGCCGCGGCGCCCGTCGCGGCCGCCGGGCCGCTCATCGAACTGGACACCTTATAGCGAGGACCCCGTGGCCGAACGCAACATCATCACCTTTTACCTCGGCGACATCCTCTTCGGGATCGACATCCTGTTGACCCGGGAGATCAACTGCAACGTGGAGATCACGCCCGTGGCCCTGGCGCCCGAGTTCGTGCGCGGCCTGATGAACCTGCGCGGCCAGGTGGTCACCGTGGTGGACCTGGCGGTGCGCCTGGGCCTGGGCCGCCAGCCGCTCGGCGCCACCTCGGCCTGCCTGGTGCTCAAGACCCTCGCGGAAATTAAGAAAAGCGGCTTGCAGGCGGCCACCAACGACGCCACCCTGCCGGACCTGGTCGGGATCCTCGTGGACCGGATCGGCGACGTCGTGGCCGTGGACGAGGTGGACATCGAGCCGCCGCCGGCGCACGTCGGCGGGGTCGAGCGCCGGTTCCTGGCCGGGGTGGTGAAGCTGGCCGACAGCCTGCTGGTGACCCTCCGGGTATCCGCCCTGCTGACCGACGAGGCGCCGGGCCTGCAGGGCAACCTCGCGGCGCTGGGCCCCGCGGCCGCGCTGGGGCGCGCGGCCCTGCCCCCGGCAAGCGGCAGCGGGACAAGGGAGTTGGCTTATGGCACATGATTCGATCCGCAGGAAAATGGTCAAGGCGACGCTGCTCGGCAGCCTCGGCACCTCGCTGCTGCTGACGGTGGTGGCCGGCGTGTACCAGGCCCGGCATGGCGGGCTGGCGCGCTCGGCCCTGCCGTGGGTCCTGGGCAGCGCGGCCCTGGGCGCGGCCGCGGTGGCCGCCGGCGCCACCCTGCTGGCCGGGAAGCGCGCGGCCACCGGCCTGGCCCAGTGCCTGGCCTACGCCCAGGCCGTGCGCCAGGGCCGCTACGACGCCCCGCTCGACGTGGCCGCGAACAGCGGGTTCGGGGAGTTCGCCCAGGCCATGCACGACATGGCCGAACACCTGCGCACCGTCTCCAGCCACGTGGCCGGCAACGCCAGCATCCTGGCCAACTTCGCCGAGGACGTGTCCGTGGTCTCCACCAAGATGGTGTCCAGCGCCGAGGAAATGACCACGCGCTCCGACTCCGTGGCGAGCCAGGGCGAGGAGTTCGCCGGCAAGATCAACTCCGTGGCGGCCAGCGCCGACGAGATGACCTCCACGGTCAACACCGTGGCCATCGCCATCGAGGAGATGAGCTCCTCGATTTCCGAGGTGGCCAAGAACACCGAGCAGGAGTCCCAGCTGGCCAGCCGCGCCGACAAGCAGGCGGTGCACACCCGCGAGGCCATGCGCCACCTCGGCGACGCCGCCGAGGAGATCGGCAAGGTGATCGAGGTGATCAACGACATCGCCGAGCAGACCAACCTCCTGGCGCTCAACGCGACGATCGAGGCCGCCTCGGCCGGCGAGGCCGGCAAGGGCTTCGCGGTCGTGGCCAACGAGGTCAAGGAGCTGGCCAAGCAGAGCGCCCAGGCCACCGACCAGATCGCCGAGAAGATCGAGCAGATGCAGCAGAACACCCATGCCGCGATCAAGGCCATCGACGAGATCGCCGGGATCATCGAGGACCTCAACGCCATCTCCTCGACCATCGCCGCCGCGGTGGAGGAGCAGTCCGCCACCACCAACGAGATCGCGCGCAGCATCGGCAACGCCTCGACCGCCGCCAACGACATCAACCGCAACGTCCAGTCCGTGGCCGGCGGCGCCGCGGCCATGAGCCAGGACATCCGCGAGGTGAACCGCAAAGCCCAGCAGATGCTCGCGGGGCTGGGCATGAGCGACCAGAGCGCGCAGGAGTTGCTGCGCCTGGTGCAAGACCTGCAGACCACCCTGCAAGCCGCCGGCGGCGCCCGCGCGCCGGCTCCACCCCCGGTGCCATGAGCAGCCCCGCCCCGCCCCGGATCAGAGTTTTGATCGTCGATGACACCGTCATCTACCGCAAGGTGCTGGCGCGGGTGGTCGGGGAGCTGCCCCACACCGAGGTGGTGGCCGCGGAAGCCAACGGCCTGGACGCGCTCGCGCGCCTGGCGCGGGAGCCGGTGGACCTGGTCCTGCTGGACATTATCATGCCGGGGATGGACGGGCTGGAGACGCTGCGCCACATCCGCGCCCGGTTTCCCGAGGTCGCGGTGGTCATGGTCAGCGACATGTCCCGCGAGGTGGCGGCCACGGTGCGCGCCCTCGAGATGGGCGCGCTGGAGTTTGTCCAGAAACCGCAGGGCATGTCGCTGGAGGAGAACAAGGCCCGGCTGGTGCGCGGCCTGCAGCCCATCCTGCAGATGGTGGCCGCGCGGCCCGACCGTCGCCCCCGCCCCCCGCCCGCGCCCGGCCCGCCGCGGGCGGCGCCTGCCGGCCCGCGCCAGGCGCCGGACCTGGTGCTGATCGGCACGTCCACGGGCGGGCCCAACGCCCTGGCGCGGATCATCCCCCAGCTGCCGGCCGCACTGCCGGCGCCGGTGCTGGTGGTCCAGCACATGCCGCCGCTGTTCACCAGCTCGCTGGCCGAGCAGCTGGCCCGCAAGTCGGCGGTCGCGGTGCGCGAGGCGCGCCACGGCGAGCCGCTGGCGCCCGGCACCGTGCTGCTGGCGCCCGGGGGCCGGCACATGACGGTTGCGGCCGCGCCCGACGCCCGCGGGCCGCGCGACTGGCAGGTCCAGATCAACGATGATCCCCCGGTCAATTCCTGCCGGCCTTCGGTGGACGTGCTGTTCCAGTCGGTCGCGGCCCAGGCGCGCGCGGCGGTGGTGTCGGTGATCATGACCGGCATGGGCGCGGATGGGCTGGACGGCGTGGCGCGGCTGAAGCGGCGCCACGGCTACGTCCTGGCCCAGGACGCGGATTCGTGCGTCGTCTACGGCATGTCGCGGGCGGTCATCGAGAAGGGGCTGGCGGACGAGGTCCTGCCCCTGGACCGGATCGGCGCGCGGATCGTGGAGCTGCTGCAACCGGAGCCCGCCGCCTGACCTTGCCGCCCATGGACACGTCCCGCCAGGAGCTGGAGTCGCTGCGCCAGTACATCGAGGAGCAATGCGGCATCCTGCTGGGCGAGGAGAAGAACTACCTGCTGGAAAGCCGCCTGGCCGCCCTGCTGTTCCGCGAAAAGTGCGCGGATTTCGGGGCGTTCCTGGCGCGCGTGCGCGCCGATACCAACGGCCGCCTGCGCGACGAGATCATCGACGCCATCACCACCAACGAAACCCTGTGGTTCCGGGACCCGTCCGTGTGGCGGCTGCTGCGCGAAGACCTGCTGCCGCGGTTCATCGGCGACTTGCAGGGGCATCCGCTGGCGCGGGTGCGCATCTGGTCGGCCGCCTGCTCGACCGGCCAGGAGCCGTACTCGCTGGCCATGCTGATCGACGAGCTGCTCGCCGCCGCGCCGGGCGGCGTGACGCCCGCGCAGTTCGAGATCGTGGGCACGGACATCTCCTCCAGCGCCCTGCTGGTGGCCCAGGCCGGCCGCTACAACCGGATCGCCATCGCGCGCGGCCTGGGCGACGCGCAGCGCGCCCGCTACTTCACCGAGCAGAAAAACACCTGGCAGCTGGCCGACCCCATCCGCCAGCGGGTGGGGTTCCGCCGCCTCAACCTGCAGCGGGACTTCAGCGAGCTGGGGATGTTCGACCTGGTCCTGTGCCGCAACGTGGCGATCTATTTTTCGGACGCGGTGAAGAAGGAGCTGTTCGCGCGGGTCAGCCGCGCGCTGCAGGGCCGCAAGCTGTTCATCCTCGGGGCCACGGAAACCCTCCTGGGCTACTCCAAGGCCTACGATGTCCTGGATGAAAAGAACGTGATCTATTACCGGGTGAAACCGTCCGGAGGTGCCAAATGAAGCTGTTGACCGTTGACGATTCGGCGATGATGCGGCGGATTATTTCCGACGCCGGCGAGGCGATCGGCTTCGAGGCGGTCGGCGCGGCCAACGGCGCCGATGCGCTGGCCGTGCTGGAAAAGCGCTACCAGGAGATCAACCTGGTGCTGCTGGACTGGAACATGCCCGGGATCAGCGGGCTGGACGTGCTGCGGCGCATCAAGGCCCATCCCCAGTGGTCGGGCATCCCGGTGATGATGGTGACCACGGAGTCGGAGCGGCGCAACATCCTCAAGGCGATCCAGGAGGGTGCGGCCAACTACCTCACCAAACCATTCGCCACCGAGGACTTGATCACCAAGATCCTGCAAACCACCGGCCAGGGAGGCTGAGCGCCATGAACGTGGAAACTGACTTGGATCTGGAACGGCATCCGTACGTGGATGCCTTTGTGGACAGCGCCGGCGACGCGCTGCGCACCATGGCCGCGCTCGAGGTCCACTGCCGCACCGTGTGCCTCGCCGGGCCCGGCCGGCCGGCGGCCGCCGAGCTGTACGCGGAGATGGCGGTGCGGGTTGGATCCCGGCCGGGATACCTCGGGCTGGCCATGGGGCGGGACCTGGCGCTGCGCGTCATTGCGGGCATCCTGGGCCGCCAGCCAGCGGAGCTGACCACGGAGGAAGGGCAGGGCGGGGTGGAGGAGATCCTCAACGTGATCGCGGGCAACGCCAAGGCGCGCCTGGTGGACACCCCGTTCCACTTCGAGCTGCAGGCGCCGCGCCTGGCGCCGTTCGACGCCGCGCGCCACGCGCGCAGCCAGGCCGTGGTGGTGGTGTTCGAGCTCGAGTATCAAACCTTTGACCTGGTGATCCGCCTGGAGCCCGGCGCCGCGGCTTGATGGCGGCGCCTGCCCAGCGCGACCCGGGGCACGGGGTTCCCATGCCCCGGACTGCCCGGCGGGCCCCTGAACCGAGGTTCATTTTTCCAACTCATTTTTTCGCGTTGCCGGCTTGAGTTGGCGGCGGGGTTGTGCTAGGCATGGGCTGCAAACCAAACAAGGCATCCATGGACCAAGAAATTGACGTGTTGCGCCAGAAGCTCCGGGAAACCGAGCAGCGCCTCGAGGAAGAGCGCGCCCGCCGCCAGGCCGCGGAGGCGGATGTCGACCGCAAGCTGAAGTCCGCGCTGGATTTCCTGCCAGTGCTCATCTTCGGCATGGACGAAAACGGCGGCGTGATGTTCCTCAACCAGGCGTTCCAGCGCGTGGTCGGCTACACCGCCACGGAAATCTGCAGCCGCCCGGAGCTGGTGGACTACCTGTTCCCGCAGATCGCGGACGTGGGCGAGAAAAACCGTCCCCGGGACTGGACCGTGCGCGCCCAGAACGGCGAGCGGAAGGTCATCTCGTGGTCGGAAACCGCGCCGTGCCCGCTGCCCAGCTGGTCGCATTGGAAAGTGGGCCTGGACATCACCGAGCTCAACAAGCTCGAGCGGCTGCGCGATGACGTGGCCCAGATTGTGCGCCACGACATGATGTCGCCGCTCTGCGCCGTGCTGGGCCTCTCGTCGCTGATGCGCGAGGACAAGACGCTGAGCCAGGAGCAGCGCGAGATCATGGGGCAGATCGAATACAGCGGCAAGCGCCTGCGCAACATGCTCGAGAACTCGCTCGACATGTACAAGATCGAAAAGGGCACCTACCAGTACATCCCCGAGCCGGTCGATCTCGCGGCCGTCATGGCCACCGTGGAGTGCGATCTTTCCGACCTGGCCGCCGGCTACCGCGTCCGGCGCCGCTACTGGCTCAACGGCCAGGACCTCGCCAATGCCGCCCACTGCTATATTCCCGGCGTGCGCGCCCTCCTGGAAAACATGATGGACAACCTGGTCAAGAATGCCATCGAAGCCTCGCCCGCCGAGGGCGTGGTGACGGTGACCGTGACCACCGATGAGCAACATGTCCGCATCGATGTGCACAACGCGGGGGTGATCCCCGTGGCCGTGCGCGAAAACTTTTTCCAGCCTTACGTCACCCACGGCAAAAAGCGCGGCACGGGTCTGGGCGCCTACAGCGCCCGCCTGATCGCCCGGGCCCACAAGGGCGATATCAGCTTCACGTCCGAGTCCGAACAGGGCACCCACATGGTGGTGACCCTGCCGCTGCCGTGAACTGTGGATGAGAGAGCGGGGGGGGCGGGCCGCGCGGCTTGACAGGGCGGCGGTGTTTCCCTATGAATATTAAGACAACTGCGAGTCATTGCCGATGACAAACGATGGACAAGACAAGCGGGTGGCCGGCCAGGTGATGGTAGCCTTGGAAGGCCAGACGGGCTTTGTGCGCGTGGTGGGGCGCGGCACGTTCAATATCAGCCCGGCCTTCAAGGATTTTGGCCTGCTGGCGCTCCACGCGGGGGCCCGCCGGCTGGTCATCGACATGTACAAGACCATCGGCCTGGACAGCACCTTCATGGGCGTGCTGGCCGGCCTGGCCACCCGGTTCATGGACGTCTCCGGCCAGGTCATGGTCATCAACCTGTCGGCCCATACCCAGCGGCTGCTGACGACGCTGGGGGTGGATACGCTGCTGGAATGCCACCTGGCCTCGGCCACCCCGCCGGAGTGGAACGAGAAGTTTGGCGCGGCCACCGGGTTTACCCCGCTGGCGAGCGGCGATGCCCGCGACCGCGCCACGGCCGATACGATTCTCCAGGCGCACGAAACCCTCGTGGAAATCCTGCCGGAAAACCGCCTCAAGTTCCAGGATGTCCTCCAGTTCCTCAAGGACGACCTGCGCCAGCGGTCCGGGGCGCCGGAGCCGGGCCGCGGGCCGCCGGGCCCATGAGCTTCGGCCTGGTCTTGCTGGCTGCGCTCGCCGGCCTGGGATGCCTCCTGGGGGTTGTGGGCGGGGCTGCCATGTACCGCCTCTTGCGCCGCCTGCAGGCCGAACGCACCAGCTTGCTCAGGGAAAAAGAAGTCATTTACAATTTTGTGCAGGATGTCGGCGCCGCGTTTGGCGATGCCGACATGCTGGACCGCGAAAGCCTGCTCAAACGGATCCTCTTTTATGCCATGCGCACCGCCCACGCGTCGGCGGGGGCCATCTACGTGATGCAGCGCGATCGCGCCACGCTGCAGGCGGACATGGTCGCCGGCCTGTTCCCGCCCCTGGACCTGGTGCCGGGCCTGGACCTCGAGGCGGTGGTCAACAAGTCGCAGCGCCTGTCGCAACTGGTGCGCGGACAGATCATCATGAAGGGTCAGGGCCTGGTTGGGGAAGTGGCGGACCTGGGCGCGCCCTTGCTGGTGGCGGATGCCGAGCGCGATCCGCGCGTCCCGCACTACGCCGAGGAGTTTCTCGGCATCCAGTCGTTGCTGCTGGTTCCGCTGCAGTTCCAGCAGACGGTCCTCGGCGTGGTGGCGCTGGTGAACCGTGCGGACGGGCGCCCCTTCACCCAGGCGGACTTGAACCTCATCCGCGCCCTGGCCGACCAGTCCGCGGTCACCATGCATTTTGCCCTGCTGCGCGCCGACCTGGAGGACAAGCGGCGGCTGGACTATGATCTTGAGGTGGCGCGCCGCATCCAGCGGCTGCTGCTGCCCTCCAGCATTCCACGCCTGCCGGCGATCGAGTTGGCCGCGGTCAACCATCCCGCCTGGCAGGTGGGCGGGGATTATTACGATTTCATCCCCGTGGATGCCGAGCACCTGGGCGTGGCCATTGCCGACGTGAGCGGCAAGGGGGTCAGCGGCGCGATCATCATGGCGGCCGTGCGCATGGCGCTGCGCGCCCAGGCGCCGGGCAAGCATCACCCGGCCGAGGTGCTGCGCGCCGTCAACCACCTGCTGGCCGACGATCTGGCCGCGGACATGTTTGTCAGCATGGTGTACCTGGTGCTGAACCACCGCACCGGCACCGGGATCCTGGCGCGCGCCGGCCACGAGGGGCCGTTCGTGGCGCGCGTCGGCGGGGCCCTGGACGTGCTGGCGCCGCCCGGCGTGGCGCTGGGCTTGCGGCCGGCGGCGACGTTCGATGCGTTGCTGGGCGAGACCGGCTTCGTGCTCCAGCCGGGGGATGTGCTGGTGGCCTACACGGACGGGGTGACCGAGGCCATGAACGGGCAGGGCGAGGAGTGGGGCTTGGACCGCTTTGCCGCCACCGTGCGCCGCGCCGCCGCCGAAGGCGCGCACAGCGTCCTGAACCAGACCCGGGAAGCCTTGTTGCGCTTTGTCGGAAATTTGAATCAATATGACGATATGACCTTGATCGCCTTGCGGTGGTTACGGTAAAGTCCAAGCCGATTAGTCAACGGAGGCATTATGCGGGAATGTGGCATACATCGTGAGGAACGGGACAATATCGACATTCTGCACTTGGACGGCGCGCTGGACGCCTACTCTTTCCCCCGCCTGGAATCGGCGCTCAACTCGCTGCGCGACAACTCGCGCCACAGCGTGATCCTGGACTGCACCGGCTTGGATTACATCAGCAGCGCCGCCCTGGGCGCGTTTATCGGGTTCACCCGGTCGGCCCGCGAGCATGGCGGCGACATGAAACTGGTCAAGCTCTCGCCCAAGATTTACAACATCGTCGAATTGCTTGGATTCCATAAAATTCTGCAGATTTACCCGGACCTGGAGATGGCGATCAAGGCCTTTACCAAGTAATATCCAGGGGCATTCTCATGCAACCACCTGCCGGTCCGTCCCAGAACCTGATCAGCCTGCAAATTCCCCCGCAGTACCTCTACCTGCGGATTGTCCGCCATGCCATCGCCGACGTTTGTGTCCATGCCGGACTTTCCGAGTTCAAGACCGCGGAGTTGGAAATGGCCGTGGACGAGGCCTGTTCGCGGATTGTCGAAACCTTTTGCCGCGCCACCGCCATCCGGGGCGATGTTCCGCCCGGTCTCCGGGTGACCCTCGCCCGGCGCGGCCCGAACATCGTGGTGGAAATTCATGATTCCGGCCCCGGCCTGAGCCTGGGCAGCGAACACGCGGTGGCCCCTGAGCAGTACGCGGAGCACCCGGACCAGCACGGATTGGGGCTGTATGTCATCAAGCGTTTCGTGGACGATTTTCACTATGAGCCCGGCACGCCGCAAGGCAACTACATGCGCTTGGGCAAGGCGCTCTAGCCCTCAGGTTGCGGCGCCCGGATCCCGCCCGGATGCCTGCGCCGCAAGGCGCCGTTCCCGGGCCCGGCCATGACCAATTCCAAGCCAGATTACTACGAGGTGCTCGGCGTCCGGCGCGATGCCACGGCCGACGATCTGAAAAAAGCCTACCGCAAGATGGCGCTGCAATATCACCCGGACCGCAACCCGGGGGACAAGACGTCCGAGGACAAGTTCAAGGAGATTTCCGAGGCGTACGAGGTATTGAGCGATCCGCAAAAGCGGTCGCAGTACGACCAGTTTGGCCACCATGGCGTGGGCAGCCGCGGCAGCCCCGGTGGGGGCGGGTTTGCGGCCCAGGGCATTGATTTGGAGGAGGCGCTGCGCACGTTCATGGGCGCCTTCGGCGGCAGCGGCAGCATCTTCGAGGATTTTTTCGGCGGCGGCCGGGCGGGCGCGCATGCCGGCGCCGGGCAACCGGCCGCGGCCCGCGGCACCGATATCCGCTTCGATCTGGAAATCGATTTCGAGGAGGCCGTCCTTGGGTCGCATCGCGAGATCACCTATCCGGTCATGGGCGAATGCAGCGCGTGCCACGGCTCCGGCGTGGCGCCCGGCGGCAAGAAACAGCCCTGCGCGCGCTGCGGCGGGCGCGGCGGGACGGACGGTCCCAAAGACTTTTTCAACCTCCGCCAGACCTGCCCGGCGTGCGGCGGCAGCGGCGAAGTCGTGACCCAGCCCTGCCGGTCCTGCCAGGGCGCCGGGCGGGCGCGCGACCGCCGCAAGCTGACCCTGACGATCCCGCCGGGCGTTGAAACCGGGTCGCGCCTGCGCGTGGCCGGCAAGGGCGAGGGCGGCGCCCGCGGGGGCGCGGCCGGCGACCTGTACGTGATCCTGCACGTCCGGCCCCACGACATTTTCAAGCGTTCGGATAACGATATTTACTGCGAAATTCCCGTGCCGTTCGAGGTGGCGGTGCTGGGCGGAACCGTGCGCGTGCCCACCATCCACGGCTATGCCGCGCTGAAGATCCCCCCGGGTACCCGCAATGGCAACCTGTTCCGCCTGCGCGGCAAGGGAATCAACCCGGTCAAGGGCTTCGGCAAGGGCGATCACCATGTGCGGGTGGTGATCGAGGCGCCCGCCCGCCTGACGAGCGCGCAGCGTTCCCTGCTGCGCGAGTGGGCTGACAAACTTTCCGACGACAATTATCCCGACCTCCACCAGTTCTACCAGAAGGCCGATGAATTCTACGCCCACAAAGCGGTCATCGAGAACCCCGGCAACGCCTGAGCCGGCCCGGGGCCGATTCCCGTGACCCTGCGGGCATTTGCCCCGCCGGATGCATGGTCGGACACGGAAATCCTTCTCGACGCCGAGGAAGCCCGGCACGTGCTGCGCGCCCTGCGCGCCCGGCCGGACGAGCCCGTGCTGGTCGTGGACGGCGCCGGCCGCACGGCCGCAGCCTGCCTGGATGGACCGCGCGCGCGGATCCAGCGGCAGTGGCGCCAGCCGCCGCCCCAGCCTGCCATTACCCTGGCGCCGGCCTTGCTCAAGAACGAGAACATGGATTGGGTGATGCAAAAGGCGGTGGAACTGGGGGCGGCGGCCGTGGCACCCCTGGCCTGCGATCATTGCGTGGTCGAACTAAAGGCGGATCGCGCGGAGCATCGCCGGGCGCGGTGGGAGAAGATCATGCGGCAGGCCGCCGCGCAGGCCGGCAACCCCTGGGTGCCGGTGCTGCATGCTCCGGCTTCGTTGGCGCAGCGCCTGGCCGCCAGCGCCGGCCAGCCGGTGCTGTGGTGCGCCCTGGCTGCCGATGCCCCGTTGCTGCGCGACGTGGCGCGCCGGTTCCCCACGCCCCCCCCGGCGATCACTTTGCTGGTCGGCCCGGAAGGGGATTTCAGCGCCGCTGAAATGGAATGCCTGCGCGCGGGCGGCGCCCAGCCGGTCAGCCTTGGCGCGTTGGTCCTGCGGGCGGAAACCGCGACCCTCGCCGCGCTGGCCGCCCTCCGGTACGAATGGGCCGCGCCGCCCGGGATGTGCGCCGTTCCGGCAGCGCTCCCATAGCGATTATTCGGCCTTAATTGTGCGGTCGAATGCTGGGCACGAGCAGCAGCAACCAGTCGCTATCATCCACCGGGGTGGGGGTCGGGGTGGGCGTTGGCGTGGGGGATGGGCCCGGGGTTGGCGTGCTCGTCGCCGTGGGCGTGGGGGTCGGGGTGGGCGGCGTGCTGCTGGCTTGCACCCAGTTGGAAAATTCCGAGGTGTCGCCGGTATCCTGGTCGATGGCCAGGGCGGTGTAGTAGACTCCGGGTCCGATCATTTCATCGCACCACAACTCCACGCGGCCGGTAGCATCGGCTTGCTGCGACTTGACAATCAATTCCCGCTGACCTTCGGCGCGGCCGGCGGGATTGGTGGCGTCGTTGGCGTAGAATATGATTTTATAGAAGCGGTTGGGCCGGCTCTGCAGGTAGCCATACACGCGATCGTTTTCCACGGCATGGGTCAGGACCGGGGCGGCCTGCCAGCGATTGGGCCCGGTCTCGGCTAAGGCGCGCACGGAGGCGTCGAGGGTGATGCCCTTGAAGGCGCTGCCGTAAATGGAGTTGTTCTCAAACCGATTGCCAAAGGCATACTCGCCGGCGACGCGGATGGCGCATGGGTCGCTGCCGCGGATCACGCAATCCCGGACATACGTCTGCGCGGCGTCGTTGAGCGCCAGGCCGTACCCGGCATTGCCCAGCGGCGCAGGATCGTTGGTGCTCAAGCAACCGATGAAGACCTCGCGCAACTCGTTGGATACGCTGGCACCCGCAAACCGGATGCCGTCACCTCCGTTGCCGGCCACCACGAAGTTGTCGTTCCACGCATTGCCCAGGATCGTGCGCAGGCTGTCCACCAGCAGGATGCCGCCCAGTCCATTCGGGGCCTGGCGGGTTCCGGTATCGTCCACGCCCACGAAGAGGGATGGCAGTTCGCTGTTTCGAATACCGTCAATGCGGATACCGTGCAGCGTGGACCCGCCAACTTCCATGCCGCTGGCGCCCGTGTTGTCGCGGGTGCCGATGTAGCTGTTGGGAATGTTCGTGGCGTACAGGCCATAGCCCCGGTTACCGAGCGCGGTTTTGTTGGGCGTCCAGCCGATCGAATTGCGAAACCCGAACACGGCATTTGAGCCGTTGGCCAGCAGGAATCCGTTGCGGTTGCCGGCCACGTAATTGCGCACGTCGCCGCCGGTCGTGCCGATGTCGGCGCGGGTCCAGCCGCGCATCACCACGCCATCCCCGGCGTTGGTGACGTAGCCGCTCAGGTTGCTCGCGCAACCCACCATCAGCCCGGCCAGGGTGATGTTGGAGACGGCTTCAATCAACAGGCCCGCCTCGCGCGCCGCGCCGATCGCATTGCCGCCCGTCATGTTGGTGATGCCCGCGCCGCCCGCGCCGATGCCCACTCTGGCGGCGTTGGTGACATGGATGCCGATGACCAACGATGTGCTGACAAACGCGGAGTCGGGCGCCAGGCCGATCCAGTTGCCGTACATACTGACCTGGCCCACATTGCAGGCGTTGACTCCGATCGGCGCGTCAATCACATTGCCGCCCAGGGGATCACCGACCGTGCCGCCGCCCGGGCCGAGCCGGATGCCGTACTGGCCGTCGTTCATGCAGGCCAGGGCGCCGCCCGGCGCCACGCCGATCCAGTTGGCCGCGACGTCCTGGCTCTGGGTGGCGGTGACGAGCACCCCGCAGCCGGCATTGCCGACGATGACGTTGTATCCCGCCGCCAGGGTATTGCCGATGTGACAACCAACGGAGCTGCCGCTTATGTGGATGCCGTCGCCATTGTTGGGGAGAACGTCCGTGAGGTCCTGGTTGGCGCCGATCAGGTTGTTTTCAACATACACGTACTGGGCGCCATGGCCGAGCAGGATGCCGTGGCCCGCGTTGCCGGAGACGACGTTGCCGGTATTGGTGCCCACGCGCGTGTCAAAGCTCGTGTTTTCGAGGTGGATGCCGGGGCCGTTGTTGGGCAGCGTCCGCATTCCCAGGTGGTCCACGCCGACGTAATTGCCGTCAATGCTGAGCGTGCCTTCGCAATTGGTGACCTGGATCCCGGCCGCGTTGTTCCCGCTGATCACGTTGCCCGCCCAAGCGCCCGGTTCGTTGTTTCCGCCCACCATCAGTTGGTACCACGAGCCAACGCCCCCGACATGCAGGCCATTCCCGCCGTTGCCCACGGCATTGGTGCCGGCGATGCCGGTTCCGATATAGTTGCCTTGAATCGAGCTTTTGTTGGCACCCGCGACCTCGATGCCATGGCCCGTGTTGCCGGAAATGACGTTGCGCGCCTGCGCGCTGGTCCCGCCAATTTGGGCATAGACCGATCCGGTCAGGCGCACGCCCACCCCGCCGTTGGGCACGGCCCGGGTGCCGGTGGCATCCAGGCCGATCAAATTGTTGACCGCCGTGAAGCCGTTGGAGTAGTCGCCGGCCACGGCCAATCCGTCGGCCGCGTTCCCTGAAATCACGTTGCCTGCGCCGCTGCTGGCGCCGCCGATGGACGTGTCGATGGCATTGGATATCAGGATCCCGCACCCGCCGTTGGGCAGCGCCTGGGCGCCGGTACCGTCCACGCCAATGTAGTTGCCCAGCAGCATGGTGTTGGTCAGGGCGCCGACTTCCCCAAGGACGAGCACGCCATGCGAATGGTTCCCGGAAATCAGGTTGCGCCCCGCCGCGGTGGCATCGCCCACGCGCACGGCGCTGGCGTCTTGGATCAACAGGCCGATGCCGTTGCCCCGGTTGGTGATGCCTTGCTCATCGGTGCCGACATAGTTCCCCAGCAGGCTGGGACCATCGATGCGGCGTAGGTGGATGCCGTTCGTTGCATTCGCCAGCAGGCGGTTGTGCCGGATGGCAACGGTCTGGTTGGTGCGGCTGGTCATGTGGCAATAGATGCCGGAATGGCGGTTGCCTACAATCCAATTGCCCTGTTCCAGCGTCGGGCCGCCGATGACTAAATCCCGCGAGTTAATGGTCCGCACACCGCAGCCGCCATTGCCCAGTGCATTGTCCGCCGGAAACGGGGCCGCGCAGCCAATCAGGTTGCCGATGACCTGGACATTGGCTCCATTGGTGATGAAGATGCCGTCGCCCGTATTGGCGTAGATGCGGTTGCCGTAGTTGGTCAGGCTGCCGCCGATCACCAGGTCGGCGCCTTGCGCCACCAGGCCAACCCCGTTGCCCGCGAATAGGCAGCCGCGCACGGCCAGGTTGGTCCCTTGCAGCAACAGACCACTGCCCGGGCAGCCAACAAAGGACGAATTGCTGACGGTGATGTCGCGCCCCACAATGCTTGCGGCGCCGCCGGTTACCATGCACCCCGCTACCTGGTGATGCGCGCCGGCCAGCAGCAGGTTGGCTTCCGAAAGAACAATATTCCGGAAAAAGTTTGAATCCCCGGCCGCTGTAAGCCCCAGGTCCTGGCTGGCGCTCCAGGTAAAGGTGGATTCCACGATCGTGTTGCCGTTGCTCTGGACCGCCAGGCAAAACACGCCCACGTTGCCGTCGTAGCGGCTGCCCGAGGACAGCACGATATCCGGCTTGTAAGCGCCGGCGGTCTGGTTGCGTAGAAACTCGCTGCCCGCGCCCAGGGTATACCGTGCGGTGTAGCCCGGGTACGCCCCCTGGCGCTCGAGCAGGCTGTCGGCCAGCGTGGACTGAAGGCCCAGCGTCACGGAATTCACAAGAAACGAACAACTGCCGAAACTGGCGCTCGCGCCGGCCGCGACCCGGCCGTAGCGGAACGAGGTGGTGCTGACTGCCGCATCCGTCCCGAACGTAACGATCGCATTAGTGAATCCGGAGCCCGACACGACGGCCTGGTCGCCGAACACCACGGTGCCCTCATCAAAACCGCCGCGCTGGAACGTATTGTTCTCCCAGGCAGCGGCGTGCCCCACGATCACGCTGGAATTGGAAAAGGTGGAATTCAGCACCGTCACCCCGTTGCTGAACTGGATGGGTGCAGAACTGCCGAAATCGGTGCGGCTTGCGTACGCATAATCACCCAGCGTGGCGCTGCTCAGCACCATGCAGTTGGTCAGCCGCGCGGACGGTCCCGCGGTGAGCGGGCCTATGAAAGTGGACCCGACCATTACGGCATTGCTGCCCAGGTCGGCGTCGCTGCCCAGCAGGAACGTGCTGGCCAATATGCGCGCGGAATGACCGGCGGCCACATCCCGGCCAAACGTGCAGTCTTGAATGATCGCCGCGTCGCCCAGGCTGGCAAAATTGTCAACCACGCTGTTGGATATGACCGCGGCTGGCCCAACGAAAAGGTTCCCCGCCAGCGTGCAGTGGTTGACCGCGACGTTGTTGCTGGCGTTAATGCTGTAAAAATCGCAGCCGCTGGCCGAGCCATTATGCCCCATTTGCAGCGATCCGCGATACGCCCCGCCAATGATGTCATGAAAGTGGCTGCCGTTCGGGGCCAGGATCAATCCGCCGTTGCAGCAGAGTTTTGTGCCATTGAACTCGTTGGACCCGTACACCGTCACCGGGGCGGTGAAGGTCACGTCCGAGATCGTGAGTTCGGCGTCGGCGTTGATCCGGATGGTGCCGCCGGTGCTCGCATTGACCAGGGCCACCGCGTCACCCCAGGTCATGGTGGTGTTGTTCACCACGTACACCATGGCGCCCGCCGTGCTTGATATCGAAAACAAGATCGTTGCTGCCATGATCGTGATCGCCAGCCGGTTGATTGCTTTGCTCATGATTGCCCCTCGCGTTGATTGTGTGCCCAAACCATGGCGGCAAGATTGCCAAAGGCCGGGGGAGAACGTCAAGCGCGGGCAAAAAATATAAGCCCGGGTGCGGCCCGACGGTCTTGGACATCCGGTCCGGTTATTCCGGATTGTTTACGCGCAGGCGATAAAAGATAAAGCCCGTGTTATTGGACAAAATCACGGACTCCTCGCCGCCGTGGCCATAGAAGCTGCCGGGATCAGGCACCATGCTCCAATGCGCTTCGGGCAGGCGGTTGGTGGCCTGATCCACCTGGTAGATCCGTCGGGTGGAACTGATAAAGTTCAACTCCAAGGCACTCGCCCAACTCAGGGCGCTGACCGCGAAATACGAGGCCGGATCCAGCGGATCCGTGTCGGCCACATATTCGTCGTAGTTGCACGAACGATCCGTATCGGGATCCGCATCCGCGCCCTGGTCCTCGAAGGGGCAGAGCGGATCGAGCGCTTTTTCGATTTCCCACGGGTCGGTCATGCCGTCGCCGTCGGTGTCTTTGCTGGCGGGGTTGGTGCTGCGGTGATACTCGTCGATATTGGTGAGCGTGTCGCCATCGAGATCATCGTCAGCATCAGGCTTGAGCGGGTCCAGGCCGTTGTCGTGTTCCCACTTGTCGTTCATGCCGTCGCCGTCGGTGTCGGGGTTGGAGGCGTCGGTGCCGATCCAGGACTCCTCATAGGTGGTGAGGCCGTCGCGGTCAAGGTCGGCGAACGGGTCGCTGGTGCCCACGGAGGCGGCGTACTGGTCGGACAGGCCGTCGCCATTGGCGTCGTCGATGGGCGCGCGCGCGGCCTGGACGTTGGACAGATCGGCCAGGTTGCCGGCCTCGTCCTGTGCGCGGAGGGCAAAGTAATAGGCCTGGCCCATGTCGGGCATGACCACGGTGACGGACTCGTCCGTGCCGGCGACGGCGGGCGCCTGGTCCAGGGGGTACTCGGTGGCCTCGTCCCAGTTGGTGGCGGCGATGGGCGCCGTGCTGAAGCGCAGGCGGTAGACCATGGCGCTGCCGGTCATATCGTCGTCGCCGGGTGCGGTCCAAGTCAACTGGACGTGCTTGGGCGTGAAGGCCGGCGTGGCCAGCAGGTTGGAGATGGCCGCGGGCGGGATGACGTCCGGCGACGCTTCGGCAAACAGGGCCAGGACCCCGGGATCCGTGACCTGGGCGGTGAGCACCCGGCGCTCTGGCGAGATCCCGCAGGGTTGGGCCACCCAGTTGCTGGCGGCGGCGTCCCACTGGTACAGCGCCAGGGTGGTCACGTCCAGTCCGGCCACGTCGGCGTCGTCGTAATGCCACGCCAGGGTGGCATCGGTCAGTCCGGCCGGCACGGTCACGAAGAGGGCCGCGCCCACCTGGTTGGAGAGGCCGAACCCTTCCGGCCAGATGACCGGGGCGTAGCCTTGGTAGAGAAGGGCCACGGAATCCGCCGAATATCCTCCCGGGGCATACAGGCTGGCCTGGTTGTCGCTGGAGGTCAATTCGTTGACCTCGTTGGTAAACACAGGGTTGAAGGTGAACGCGTCCAGCGTGCGGTTGGTGCGGCCATCGGCGGTGAGACAGGCAATCGCCAAGGTGCCGCCGATCGCGCTCGAGAGGTCGAGCAGGCCGGTGTAGTGGTAGTCGTCCACCGCGGTCATGGCCACGGCCGCGGGGTCTCCGCCGTAGAGGGTGGCCTGCACGTCTGGCACGGCCAGCAGGGGCTGGTTCACCTCCAGGTTCAAGCGGAACGTGGTGGGCGTCTCCATGTAGCCGGAGGCCAGGGCGCCGAAGTCGGCGAAGCTGCCTTGCGCCGCGCGTCGGGACGGATCGGTGCCGGGATCGGCAGGCAGGTCCAGCGTCCAGACCGGGCCGGGTTCCGGCTGGGCTGCGGTGTGGCTGGCCTGTGCACCCCGCCACCAGGCCTCGAGGCGGTCGCCGGGTTCGAGCGCCTGGGCAGGCGCCCAGCCGTCACGACCGGTCTGGCCCAGGTCAAGGCGCCGGCCATGGGTGCCGCGCAGCGCCACGCGGGCGCCAGCCACTGGTTGGCCATTGCGCCGCACCTGTACGCGTGCCGGGGCGGAGGGTTCGCCTGCGGCCAGCCGTCCATAGGTGACGGGCAGGAACGTGCAGACGGAGTAGGGGGCCGGGATGTTGGTCGGGCCGGGCCGGTCCATGCTCGTGGCCTGGTCGACCAGGTTGGTGATCCGGCGGCTGCCCACGGTGGTGACCACGGTGGTGCGGCCATAGAAATAGCCATACTGGGGCGTGACCAGGTCAACATAGTAGCCGCTATAGGGATTGGAGCAATAGTTGGTCCATACCTGGGTCCAACTGGGAATCAACTGGGTGCGCAACAGTCCTGCCGCTGCGCTTTGGCGGTAATACTGCCAGGCCTGTGCCGTGGTCTGGGTGGCGCGCAGGGTGGAGGTGTAATAGGCGTACATATAATCGTTGAAGGACGACATTTCCGACAAGGCCCACTGGTTGTCCATGAGCCCGTACTGGAACGGGGTTTTGTCCGGGTTGCGCGCACGGTAGCGCGGCCAGGCCACCTCGTCCCACATGCCGTCGATGTACTCATCGTGAAGGGCGAACGCGTAATGCCCGAACTCGTGAATTACGGTTGGGGCATCAAGGTCCCAGCCGAACCACATGTGGGCCCAGCGGTTGGTTCCGTAAGCCGCGGGTTGATCGCCGAGAATGCCACCGATCCGGGCATGGGCGCGCAAACCCGGATAGATGCAGACGAGGTCGGCGTTGTTCCAGGTGGTGAAGCCGTTCTGCACGCCACCGGTGAGGTAGAGCATGCCGAGCTTCATCTGGCCATCCGTGATGTCGTAGAGGTAGGTGGATGCCGCACGCAAATCGTTGGTGAGTTTTGACACCCAGAAGGCATCGGCCGGCTTCATGGCATGTTCGAACGCGCAGATCAGGTGCCACTCAAAAATGGGATGGGCCATGCGCAGGTAGATGGGCTGGCCGGCGGACACGGCCGCCATGTCCCGGGTGTTCAGGGTGTACGAGCGCCAGACGCCGTCCCAGTTGGAGTCGCGCGCGCCGCCGATGTCGCTGTCGTACCACAGGGAGAACATCAGGTTGCTCACGCCGCCATGGCCGGACTTGCGGGCCGGCTCGTTGTGAACCTTCTTGCGGGCAAACAAGGTCGTGCTTTCCTCGGCCCACTGGTTGATGCGCAGGTAGCCCTGGGAATCGGTCCAACCCGCGCGTGAGCGATCCGTGCGGCCGCCGTAATACACCTCGGCGTTGGCGACTTCCTCGCCGGGATCATAAACGCCGTTTACGAAACGGTCGATCCATACCCGCACCAGCCAGCTGTTGGCCTGCGAATTGTCGAAGCGGAACGGCGCGGTCTGGGCTTCGGCGCCGTCCGCGCGCAACGTGATCACGGCGTTGGTCACCACGCCGGGCATGCGCGGGTAGGAGTCCATGTCCCAGAGTATCTGGCGGCCTGACCCGGCGGCCACACGGACGTTGGCATCGCCAGAAACCCCGGTGACCAGGGCGGGGTAGTTATACGTCACGCCGCCGACCGTGGCCTGGATGCCCAGCGTTACGCGCGGCTGCAGGCCGGAAGGCGCGATAAGGTTGTAGCGCACAACAACCTGCCGGGTGCCGAAGTTCTGCCAGGCTTGGACGTTGCGGAAAAAGTTGGGCCGCAGGCCGACGTTGATGGGCGTCTCCTCGTAACATTCCGGTGCCACCGCGGGCAGGGTCACTGGGTCGAACCCATCCAGCGTAACGCGCAAATCGCCCCGCACGCCGCAGGGCAGGTTGGGCAGCCAATACAGCCCGGATGGAATGCCCACGAACGGAATGCCTGGCTGGGATAGCGTCGAGTAGGCGCCCAGTTCCACGCGCGCGCCGGTCAGGCCCGTGCCGGTGACCAGGTTGGTGATGCGGCCGGAGATGGTCGTATAAGGCTGGAACTCGGCCAGAACAGTCTGGGTGCCGTTCATGGTCACGGTCAGTTCCGTAGCCGACCCTGCGGCGGCGCCGTTGACCACCCAGCGCAGGAACAGGTAGTCGCTGGTGGCGGGCGTGGCCCGCACGCGCACAACCGTGCCGCGGCTGTAGAGTCCGCCGCCGGCGTTGGGCGGGGTCAGCACGGTGACCGACCCGGCATAGGGCATGTTGGTCTGCACGATCAGGGGGTAGCCGCCACCAATGTGCAGTTCGGCGTTGATGGTTTCCGACTCGCCGATGCCGGTGTTCACCAGGATGGTGCCGGTGTAATCGCCGCTGGTCAGGCCCTCGGTGTTCATCTCGCAGGTGATGGTGTCGCGCTCTCCGATGCTGTACCCGCTCGTCGGCCGGAGGCTCAGCCAGTCGCGATCATCGGTCAGCGTATAGTCCAGGGAGCGGCCGCCACCGTTCCACACTTGGAACGTGGGCCGCGCCTTTTCGCCGGGCAACGCGTAGCCTGCGACCGTGTTGGCGCTGACCCTGAGCGCGGGGTTGATGTCGCCCGGGTTGGGCAGCACGGTCATGGTCACGGTGACGACCTGGGTGGCCACGTTCAGGCCGTAGGGGCTCTCCGCCACAATGGTGACCCGGCCGGTATGTATGCCCAGGCCCAGGGCGGAGGTGGGGAATGTGATGTACACCAGTTGTTCGGTGCTGGCGCAACTGCCGGCCACCGGGTTCAGCGTCAGCCACGGGGCGCTGGCCGTGCTGGAATAGTCGAGGTAGCCGCCGCTGCCGTTGTTCCACAGGTAAAACCCCCAGGTGACGGCGTTGTTGCTTTGGATAACCTGGTTTTCGATTTCATTGAGCGAGCAGCCCAGGTTGCCGGTCGGCGGCCAGGTGGTCAGTTCCAGCGGCAGCGTGCGCACAAAGTTGGTTCCATAGGTAATGAACATCCGGCCGGTGTGCACGCCGGCCACGGCCGAGTCGCGGCCCAGCCAGCCGTTGCAGAACTGGTTGGTGATGGTGTCGTACTCGCCGGTGCTCACGCCCGTGGCCGGCTGGGTCAGCAGCCACGGCACATTGTTGGAGATGGTGTAGGTCATGGTGCCCGCGCCCACGTTGCGCACGGTGAATGTCTCGCTGGCCGCATTGACCCCGCAGGTGACAAAAGCCGAGACGCCCAGGATGCTCACGCCCAGCGAGGCCGGGTCCACGGTGGGAATATAGAGCCGGCCCCAGACCGGGTTGTCCAGGATGTGATCTTCCTGTAGCAGGACGGCCTCCGCGCCGCCGCCTACCGGGAGCTTGCCGATGGCCCAGGTGCTGCCGCCAACAAACCGGCTGAAGACCGCGTTGCGGCTGTCGGGCGCAAACCACACGCCCTCATCGGCTGTTCCCAGGTCCGCGGTCAGGCGGCGCTCGCTCGTGCCATCGGAGTTCATGATAAAGGCGCGGCTGGTGCCCAGGTCACCGGTGTTTGATTTAAGGAACGCCAGAAGGCGTCCATCCGGGCTGACGGCGCCACCCCAGTCCATGCGGCCATCGCTGACGGCCAGCAACGTGCGGTTACTGGTGTTGGGGTTGTATTTCTTAATGCTGGTATCCGGCCACCACAAGGGATCCGTGGTGTAGAAAAAGGTGCCGTCCGACGGCAGCACGGCGAGGATGTTCTGGCGGTCCGGCTCAAACAGGCAGACTTCCATGCCGCCGCTGGCCAGGTCCGCGTACCACAGGTCCATGCCGGTGTCGGTATGATAGAACCACGGGCCGATCAGGCCGCGGCTGTCGCGCGCCCACTCGAAGCTGCCCAAGTTGGACAGCAGGGTCTCCGCGCCTGTGACCAGGTCGCGCACGGTCGGCACGGCGCCGCCGGACGATCCGTCGTAGAACGCGATCTTCGTGCCATCCGGGCTGAGGCGCGGCCGGGTTTGTGCGCCGGCTTTCTCGATCAGCTTCTCCACGTTGGACCCGTCGGGATCCATCATCCATAGGTCATGGTTGCCGTCGCGGTCGGAGTCAAATACGATCTTCTCGGAGAACTGGCCGGCCGCGGCGTTGATCGTGAGGTGCAGCACCACGGTCTGCTCTTCGCCCTCTTCCGGCACGATCAAGATGCTGCCGTCATACAGGCCGGGCGGTAACACATCCGCGAGGTAGATCACTTCCAACACGCTGGTGCCGCCGGCGCCCGCGCCGAGGTTGGTGACGCTGAACCAGTTCCCGTCGGCTTGGATGGTGAACGGCACGTCGCCGGTGCCGCCGCTGTTCCAAAGGTGGAGATAATCCTCGGGCGGCGTGGTGCCGGCCTGGACCGTGTTCTCAAGGCTGTCCGTGTCGCAGTCCAGGGCCGGCGTGACGCTCAGGGCGATGCCCAGCAGCATCGGGCTGTTGACGGCCCCGGCGGCCGTGACCTCGACCCAGGCCTGGTGGTCGCCAGCCTCCAGGCCGGCGGGATTCACGCGCCACGCGTGCTCCTGGCCGGTTCCGGAACTGCTGCCGCTGCCGGGCTGGACCACCAGCCATGGCACATCGCTGGTGATGGTGTAGTTGAGCGTGCCGCTGCCGGTATTGACCACGCTCAAGGTCCGCTCGACCAAGCTGGTGGTGCCCTGGGCCAGGGTCAGCGCCGGGTTGGTGCAGATGATGTCAATGACCGGCCCGCTGTCTTCGACCGTCAGGGTGACCGGCACATACTGGGGCTGGCCGTCCGTGCCCTGGCCATTGACCATGACCAGGCCGTCATAATGACCGGATGGCAGATTGGCCGTGTCGAAGTCCAAGCTGTGCTGGTTGACCGTGTTGCCATAAGTGCAGTCCTGTGTCGGCATGGGCAGCGCCCACTCCACGGTGGATTGGATGCGGTAGCACATCTCGCCACTCCCATTCGTGTTCCAGATGTCAAAGGTCAGGCTGGTGGCATTGAGGCCTTGCAGCACGCTGTTGCTCAGGCTTCCGGGCGTTACGGCCAGTACCGGTGGCTGATACGGCTCGACCACGTAATATTCCAGGGCGCCCATGTCCTGCATGGCCTTGCCGCCCGCACGGGATGGCCGCGGCCGCGGGTTGCCATCGTAATCCGTTGTGACGTCCGGCATGTCCCCGCCCTCGTCCAGGCAGGGCGACAGATCGGTCAGGTGGAAATCGTCCGCGGTCCAGTCCACGAAGCCCGGCTCGGAGGCCTGGTTGCCTTCGGCGGGGATCAGCGGGTCGCTGTCGGTGTAGGTGATCGATGAATTGCCGTCCGCCGAGGCATTGGGATCAGCGGGCGCCACATTCGACCAGGCGATGCTGTTGATCACCACCGCGCTGTTGCGGGCCAGCAGTCCGCCGGCCTGCACGCCGGCCTCGTTGCGGACGATGGTGCAGCCCAGCGCCAGGCCGCCATCCAGCACCGCGCCGCCGCCCGAGCCGGTCTTGGGGACAAAGTTGTCGCGAATGATGCAACTGCGCGCCGCCGCCCCCGCCGCGGCGTACAGGCCGCCGGCCTCGGTGCCGGCGCTGTTGTAGGCCACCAGGCAGCTCTGGGCCACGCAGTTGGTGTCCAGGTACAGCGGCCCAACGCTCGATGAATTATACAGCACCGAACTGAACTCCACGCGGCCGCCCGCGGTGCAATACACGCCGCCGCCCACATTGGTGTCGCCGGCATAGTTGTGGGTTATATCGCAGCGGTACACCACCCCGCCGGCGTTGTAGATCCCGCCGCCAGCCGCGGTGTCGGCGGCGCCGTTGCGCACGGTAAAATCCGCGAACCAGGCGTTGTTGGTCGTGATGCGCACGCAGCGGGTCTGGTTGTGGCCGTCGATGATCGTGTTCTTGCTACCATTGGCGCTCTGGACCATGAGCGGCTTGGCGATCAGAATCTCGGACTCGAGCAGGTAGATCCCGTTGGTCACCACCACGGTGTCCTCGGCCGCGGCTGCATCAATCGCGGCTTGGATATTTGTCGCCGCCGTGGCCCAGCTCGTGAACGGCGCCACGTGGCTGCCGGCAGGGGCGACGTAGTGAGTCGTTGCCGCCGAACCGGCTGGCTGCGAAAGCCCCAGCGCCAGCAGAACAACAGCCGCCACCGCTGAAATCCGTACGTGTGTGCCCATGGTATTACCCTCCCTAAACTTAGGTGTAATATACACCACCGCATTCTAAAAGTTGATGAGTAAATGCCGCGCGCCACTTTTTTCCAATGTTTGGAAAAATGACGGGTGGATTTTCCAATGATTGGAAAACGGCCGGCGCAATTTTCCAATGATTGGAAAACCGCGTCGGCCGTCCCGGCGTCGTCCCCGTCAGCGCGGTCGAAGTGGTGCGATCTCGGATTTACATTGGCGGCTCGCCGGAGTAGCGTCTGCATCGGCAACAGTCGCCTGATGCAAACAACGGGGGCCCTATGAAACGGATTCCGGTTCGCGTGATGATGCTGGGTCTTGTCGCCGGAACTTGCCTGCCGCTCGCCGGCCTGGCCGCCACGGTCCGGTTCACCACCAACACGACGATCGATAGCACCAACTCCCTTTACGAGGGCCAGGCGTTGATCGTGGACGGCTGCCAGGTCACGATCAATGGCACGCACCTGTTTGAATCCCTGACCATATCCAACGCCGGCGTGGTCACCCATTCCGCTGCCACGACGGTGGCCGAGTATGCCCTGCGGCTCACGTTGCTGGACCGCTTGCGCATCACGGCCGGCGCCAGCCTGAACGTGGCGGGCAAGGGTTACTTGTCCGGCCGGACCGTGGGCAACACCACCACCGGCGCGGCGGGCGGGGTGGCCGGCGGCAGCCATGGCGGCCTGGGCGCGGAGGACTCGCTCAAGCGCCAGCCCAACGATGCCTACGGCGATTTCCGCCAACCCGTCCGCCCGGGCAGCGGCGGCGGCGGCGCGGACGGTCTGGCCGGCGGCAGCGGCGGCGGCGCGGTGCGCGTGGCCGCGCCGGTCATGGTGGTGGATGGGTGGGTGGCCGCGGACGGCGCGCTGGGCAGCGGCGGCGGTGGCGGCAGCGGCGGCGCCATTTGGTTGGAGGCCGGTACGCTCAGCGGCAGCGGCCGCATCACGGCGGACGGCCAGCCGGGCCTGTACGCCATGCCTGCGGGTGGCGGCGGCCGCGTGGCGGTGTATTACCAGCAGTTGGCCGGTTTTTCTTTGACCAATATTCATGCCCGCGCCGGCACCAATGTGGTGAACTATTTTGCTGCGCCGGGCACCGTGTTTCTCAGCCCGTCGGCCGGCCTGGAAGAGTTGCGCGTGGCCAGCGGCGGCCGTAAAGCCGGCATGTGGACCCCGTTGGGTCAGGCCGGCGAACTTGGCGTGGGCGTGCAAACGCTCACGATCAGCGGCACCAACACGCTGCTGATTCCGCGGGATGGGCAGGCCGTGCGCACTTGGAATACAACGATCGGACCCGGCAGCCGCCTGGCCCAGCCCAGCAACACCACGACCCGCGTCTACGAGCTGCGCCTGGTCGCTTCCAACCTGCTGACCATCGCGGCCGGCGGCAGCCTGACCGCCCAGGGCCGCGGCTACCGGCCGGGCTACACGTTTGACAACACCACGAACCACGGCCCGGCCGGCGCCAGCGGCGGCAGCCACGGCGGCGCTGGCGGCGCGGCCATTTCCGGCGGATCGGTCAGCCCGACCTACGGTGATGCCTTGTTCCCCGTGCTGCCCGGCGGCGGCGGCGGCACCGTGCTGGACGGCGGGTCGGGCGGCGGCAGCATCCGGGTGGATGCCGGGACCCTTGACTTGCAGGGCGCGATCAACGCGGATGGCGGCGTCTCGACCGTCTCCGGCGGCGGCGCGGGCGGCAGCGTGCTCATCAATGCGGGCCAGGTGCAGGGCAGCGGCTACATCACGGCGCGCGGCACCAACGGCAGTTCCGCGCTGGGCGGATGCGGTGGCGGCGGCCGCGTGGCGGTTTATTATCGCCAGGGCATGGCGCTGGCCGGCAGCCACGTGACCGCGTCCGGCGGCGGTCCGCTGCGGCCCGGCGGCACCGGCACGGTGTGGCTCACGACCCAGCCAGCCGCCCGCTGGCGCTTGCCCGTGCCGTACCTGTCCGGCCAGGCCACGGTCGGTTGGGATTCGGCCGGATTTGACCCGACCGGGTGCGCCGTGCGCTGCCAGGCGTTCCTGCAGGGAGCGGCCTACACGGTCGTGGATAACGCCGGGTACGTGGCCGGCGTGTCGTGGGACACCACCCAGGTGCCGGACGGCAACTATGAGCTGCGTGCCGTGTTCCAGGACCCGGCCCATGCGGCGACCCCGCTGGAACTCTACACCAACGTGCTGGTCAACAATGCCGTGACCTGGCACTGGGGCACCATCACCGGGCAGCAGACGTGGGCGACAGGCACGATTCATGCCATTGCGGCGGATCTCACCGTGGCCGGCGGCGCGCGCCTCAACATCGCGCCCGGATGCCTGGTCAAGGTGGCGCCGCAAGTCCAAATCAAAGTCTTGCCATCGGGGACGCTGGCCGTCACGGGCACGGCCAGCCGCGCCGTCTGGCTGACCAGCCTGCTGGACGATGATCGCGGCGGCGATACCAACCTCGATGCCGACCGCTCGCAGCCGGGCCCGGGCGACTGGCGCGGCATCTGGGTGGAGCCGGCCGGCGTGCTCCTGGCCAATGCGTTCACCCGCCAGGCGTATGGCGTGGAGCGGGTAGGGGGCCGGCTGCCATCGAACACGACGTGGCGCGGCGACACCCTGTACCATGTCACGGCCGACCTGTACGTCACCAACGGCGTCACGCTGGCGCTGGAAGCCGGGGCCGTGGTCAAGGTGGCCTCGAACATGACCGTGGTTGTGACGCGCGGCGGCCGCCTGGTTAGCGCCGGCACCTTTGGCCGGCCGGTGGTGTTCACGTCCGATGCGGACGACACGCGCGGCGGCGACACGCTGGGCGATGGCGACTGGTCGGTGCCGTCGCCGGGCATCTGGTACGGCATCAACCTGCAGGGCGGGCAGGCCTGGCTCGATTACACCCGCGTGCTGTACGGCGGGCGGTTCACCTTGTTGAACATGAACCAGGCCGGCGTGGCCGCGCTCAACGGCGCGCGGGCGTACATTTCCAACAGCGTGATCTCGCATGCGCTGTCCGATGGCGTGCAGTGCACGTACGCCGGGCTGGCGCTGGCCAACTGCGTGTTAGACGATAACGATCGCGGCATCGCCGCGCTGAACAGCGCCACGGTCAGCGTGGTAAACTGCACCATCGCCGGCAACCGCCTGGGCCTGGCATGGAACGGCTCGCTGGCCACGGTCACCGTGTTCAATGCGATCATCACCGACAACATCGAGGCCGGCCTGGCGCGCCTGGCGGGCCTGGACTGGTTGACGATCCGCTATGCCTGCCTGTGGAACGCCAGCAACACCCAGAACACGGCCGCATGGCAGCCCGGCACCAACGGCAACCTGAACGCTGAGCCCGGGCTGAAAGATGTTTCCAACGGCAACTACCGGCTGAACTTCCAGTCGCCCTGCATCGACGCGGCCAACAGCCTGCTGGCACCGCCCGCGGACAGCACCGGCGCAACGCGCTACACGGACCCGCGCACCCAGCCCAAAGGCATTCCCGATGCCCACGGGGTCTATGCCGATCTGGGCGCCTTCGAGTTCGTGGAAAACGCCGCGTCAGACCTGGACCTGGTGGCCCGCAACGTGGATGGCCCGCAGGCCTTGCTGGCCGGCACCACGGTAACGGTGGCGTGGGCCGATGCCAACATCGGCATCGGGACCGTGCGCGGCGCGTGGCAGGACGAGGTGGCGCTCGTGCCGGACCAGCCCTGTCGCGGCGTGGACCGGATTGTCGTGGCCGACGTCGCGGTTAGCGGCACCCTGGGGCCCAACCAGTCGCAGGCCTGCACGGCGCGGGTGCGCGTGCCGCTGGGCACGGAAGGGACCTGGCGCTGGCAGGTCCGGGTGAACGCCCGCGGCGACATTTTCGAGGGGATCAACTGGCGCAACAACGACTCGCCCCTGGCCGGTGCCGCCAGCCTGCAGTTGCAGGAAATCCGGCTGGGCACGACCATCACCGCGGCGTTCGCGAGCGTCACCAGCCCTGTGGGCTACGTGTTCCGCCAGGCGGCCGGCACCAGTTGCGTGGCCGTGCTCAACGGCGCCACGGTTAACGGCGCCTGCCGGCTCTATGCCGGATACGACTCCCTGCCGACGGTCCAGAACTTTGATAGCCGCAGCCGGGCCTGGAACCAGCCGGATGCCAGTCTCGACCTGCCGGCGGCCGGCGCGCAGACCGTCTACCTGCTGGCCGTGCCGGAAGCGCTGCCGGATGCCGCGCTCGGGTTCACGCTGGGCGTCCATGCCGCAGCGTTTGCCCTGCGCTCCGTGGACCTGGCCGGCGCCGGCAACATCGGCTATGCCACCATTCCGCTCAACGGCGAGGGGTTCGGCCATGACCTGGCCGTGCGCCTGGTCCAGGCCGGCGGCACAAGCAACCGCGCGGCCCACCGCATCGTGGTGGCAGACGCGATCCGCGCCCTGGCCACGTTCGACCTGCGCGGCCTGCCCGCGGGCGCATACCACGTCGCGGCGCAGCAGGGGGCCTTGACGTCGGTGCTGAGCAACGCCTTCACCGTGGCCGTGGGCACGGGCGGCCGGTTCCGCGTGTCGCTGGCCATGCCGGCGCAAGTGCGGCTGGGCCGCGTCTTCGAGGGCACGGTTGAGTTTGTCAACGAAGGCGACGTGGACATACCCATCCCGATGTTGTTCCTGCGCAGCATGGACCACAACCCGATCTGGCTGGGCCCCATGGAACGCGAGGATACGCGCTACGTCATCCAGTTCCCGGCGCTGCCGGACGAGGATTACACCGCCGGCATGATCCGGCCCGGCTACCACGGCCGCATCCCGTTTTACTCGGTCATCCGCCAGCCCGTGTTTGGCGCCTCGCGCTACGAGGTGCACTGGCTGCCCAGCACGCTCACGGACATCATGGACTGGGATAACCTGCGCGCGCACGTGACGCCGGCCGCGTCCGGCCTGCTGTGGAGCAACGCCTGGTCGCTGCTGGTCAACGAAATCGGGCCGACGGTGGGCGATTATTTCGCCGCCCTGGCCGCCGCCGCGGAAGAAGCCCGCCGCCTGGGGTTGGGGCTGTGGAAGCCGGAAGAGCTGATGTGGTTCATGATGCAACAGGCCATGGCCGAGTATCCCGGCGCCGCCTGCCAGGGCCGGCTGTATCTCAACGATCTCAACCAGCCGTTACCAGGGCAGGCGGTCGTCCTGGCCGCGGCCAACGGTGACTTCTACGGGCAACAGAGCTGGTACGACGGCTCGTTCACGTTCCGCGACGTGCCGGCCGGTGCCTACACGCTGTCCGTGCCTGGCTACCAGTGCCTGGCCCTGACCAATGTGACCATCCCGGCCACGCAGCAACTGGCCGTGGTCGTGGCCGCCGGCGCTGGTGTGGCCGGCCGGGTCACGGCGGAAGGCAGCGGCGACCCCGTGCCTTTCGCCATGGTCATCCTGCGCGACCATTACGGCACCAACACCGCCCATGCCAGCACTGACGCCGCGGGCGCCTACGCGCTGGGCGGGCTCCGGCTTGGAACCTATGATATATCCTGCTGGGCGCCAGGTTACGTGAGCGTGGTGGACAACCTCCTGGTGATCAGCAACGGCACCGCCGCGGCAAGTTTCAGCCTGGCGGCCGGCGGCGTGATCAGCGGCCGCGTGGTCGGCCCGGACGGCGCCACCGGAGCGTCCGGCGCGCGGGTCTCGGCTTATGCCAGCGCCGGCTACAACTCGACGTTGGCTGGCACGAATGGTCTGTTCCGGCTGAGCGGGTTGCCGGCCGCAACCTACCGGATCACGGCGGTGGCGTCCAATTACGCGTATGGTCAAAATACCAACGTGGTGCTGGCATCCGGCGGCTTGACCACGGGCGTGGTGCTGCAGCTGGTCCTGGGCGGCGCCGTCACCGGCCGCGTGGTGGCGGCCGGCACCGGGCAGCCCTTGACCAACGCGATCCTGGGTGTGGACTCGCCGGTGTGGCTGGAAGACCAGCCGTGTACGGGCGCGGACGGCTCCTTCGCGGTCCAAGCCGTGCATCCGGGCTGGCAACAGGTCTGGTGCCAGGCCCCCGGCTATGTGCCCGGCGTGGTCACCACCCTGGTGTCGGCCGGCATCGCGGCCAACGCCAGCCTTGCCTTGCGGCCCGCCGGCCGGATCAGCGGCACGGTCCAGCTTTCCGACGGTACCCCGCTGGCCACCGCCCCGGTCTGGCTGATCAGCACCAACCTCGCAACCCTGATGTCAACTACCACCACGCTGGCCGGCGCCTACGGGTTTGCGGGGCTGGGCGACGGCGCTTACGTGCTGGCCGTGGGCAGCGCCCAGGGCATGGCCGTGGGCGCCCGGACCGTCAACCTGGGGCTGGCCGGCAACCAGGCCACTGGCCAGTTGCTGGTGGTGACCGGTGCGGTGGTGGCCGGCACGGCGCGCATGGCCAGCGGCGCGGTCGTGGCCAATGCCAAGGTCAGCCTCGGCCGCGGTGGGCAATGCTGGGCGAGCACGCTCACCGATGCCACGGGTCAGTACCGGTTCCTCCTGCTCCGGACGGGCCTTTGCCAGGTGGCGGTACTTGCGCCTACCGTGGCCCTGGCCGGCCGCACCAACCTGGTGATCCCGGCCGTCGGCGTTTACAGCGGCATTGACATCACCGGCAGCACCCGGCGGCTGGTTTTCGCGCTCCGGACCGCGCAAAGTGGAGTGCCTCTTACCAACGCGGTGGTCGAGTTGGCGCGTCGCGATTTCACGGCTGATCTGGGGTCGCTTTGGGCAGTGGCCAATGCTTCCGGCCTGGCTGTTTTCAGCAACTTGGCAGCGGGCACGAGCTATGAATACACCGCCTCGGTGGCCGGCTGCATCCCTTGGGCGGGGAGCCTGGCGCTGACCGGCCTGACCACGCATGTGGCGCTCAGCCTGACCAATGGCGGCACGCTCAAAGGGCAGGTGACCGATGCCCAGGGGCGCCCCGTGGCCGGCGCCCTGGTGACAGCTCGCGCTGCCGGGCCGGGCCTGGCGTTCACCACCTCGTCGGGAGCCGCCGGCGCCTACGCGCTCGCCGGCCTGCCGACCGGCGAGTTGTCCCTGTGGGCCGTGGCGGACGGGTTTGCGCCCGCGGCCCGGACCGGCCTGGTGATGCTGGCGGGCGTGGACCAGGTCCAGACCATCACGCTGGTTTCAAATGCCGTGGCTTGGACCGGCCGGCTGGCCGGGCCGGGGCAGGTGCCGCTGCGCCTGGCCATGGTGCACTGGCAGGAGGGTAACGGGTATGCCCTGCGCACGGCCAGCGCCGATGGCGAGGGCGGGTACGCCCTGCAGAACGTGCCGGCCAGCGGCACCCTGCGCGTGGAGGCTGACGGGCTGGCGATCGCCACGTTCACGTACACATCTCCGGCCGATCCGATCTTGAGCAACCTCCAGTTGAGCGCGTTCTCCGCCCTGGGCCTGCCGCCGGTAGCGGCCGGCCGGCAGGCTGGTCCGCGCGGGGATGTCTGGCAGGACTTCACCGACTGGCTGTGGGCCATTGCCCCGCGGCCGACGCGAAGCCCGATGGAAAGCGCCTTGAACCGGCAAGATTATCGCTGGGCAAGTCCCGTCAACGCCAGCTGCCCGGCGTACCAGAACGCCTATCACCATGCCCAGGCGACCGAGCAACTCATGCGGTCGGCTTTCTGGGGCTGGGAGGACTCGTACGAATACATCAAGGACATTAATTTCGGGTATTACTTCCTGATGTTCTCTCGCGGCGTGAAGCTGAGCACGGAGATCATCCAGCTGGTTTTGCAGTTGCGGGGCATGACCGGTTCCCTGGTGGCGTCACGCCAGTACGAGCAATACGCGGCGTTGCTGGCCGGGGTGGAAAACACGGTGCCCAACCTGGTGGACCTGGCGTTGAGCCGCGAGTTCGGCGAGATGCCGGGCTACCTGATCGATCTGCAGGACATGCTCAATGCCCTGTCCTCGCTCGCTCCGGAACACTTGGTTGACGCGAAGTTCGCGGCCGCCCACGGCCTGGTGGTCTCAATGATTTCGATCGTCATGCACATTTACAACCTGGTCAAGGACTACCGGGCCTGGGAAGAGGAGTGCCTGCGCGCGTTCAAGGACTATTTCCGGGCCGGGAAACATTACCAGGAAGCGGTCTGGGCCCATTGGAATGCGACCGTCGCGGTTTACCTGGCCGCCAGGCAGGATTGCCCGGAGTGCCGCGATGTGTGCAACCCATGCCAGGCTGCGTTTGGCCAGCCGCCGCCGCCGCCTGATCCGTGCTGCGGCCAGCCGCAGCCCTGCCCGGACCCGTGTGCCGGCAAGCCCTGCGGCGGGCAGCCACCGTGCGTGGGCTGCGGCGGCGCGCCCGGCGGCGGCAGCAGCGGCGGCGGGGGCGGCGAGCAATATCCCGACCCGCGCATGGACGGCACGCCCGGCCCGCTCCATTGTTATTACGGCTGCGACGACGATGGCCCCATCCCGCGCGGCTCGTTTGATCCCAACGACAAGCAGGCCACCGGCTACGGCGCAGCCGGTCACATCGCGGAGCGTACGCGCATCTATTACACCATCCGTTTCGAGAACCAGACCAATGCCACCGCGCCGGCCCAGGAGGTCGTGATTACCGACGCGCTGAGCCCGCAGTTGGACTGGTCGACGTTCGAGCTCGGGGACATCGGATTCAACAACGTGGTGGTGCCGGTGCCGTCGGGCCTGTACGTGTTCGCCACCAACAGCATCGTGGTGGCCACGGATGCCCCGCCCGTGAGCGTGTCCGCGGCCCTGGATCCTGCGACCGGCATCGCGCAGTGGCGCCTGCAGGCCGTGGATCCGGTGACCGGTGGCCTGCCGGAGGATCCGCTCGCCGGGTTCCTGCCGCCCAACGATACCAACCATGTGGGCGAAGGGTTTGTCGCGTTCAGCGTGCAGCCGGCAAGCAACCTGGTCGAAGGCACGGTCGTTTCCAACGCGGCATCGATCGTGTTCGACGCCAACGCCCCGATCATTACTCCGGCCGCCATCAACACCGTAGATACAACGCCGCCGGTCAGTGCGGTGACGGCGCTGCCGGAGATATCGCCGCCGGTTTTCAACGTGCAGTGGCAGGGGGCGGATACCGGCGCCGGCATTACCATGTACGAAATCTACGTGCAGCAGAATGGCAAGGGTTACTCGCTGTGGATCGTGACCAACGCGACGACCAGCTGCCAGTTCATCGGCGCGGTCGGCTCGCGGTATGATTTCTACAGCGTGGCCGTGGACGGCGCCGGGTACCGTGAGGTTATCCCGCGATCCGGCACCAACATGGTCGAGGCCGCCACGCGGATCGTGATCGGTCTGCCCTGGCTGATCAACCTGCTGGAATAGCGGGTGCGGCCGGGCTGAATCGTGGCAACTGCGCGGGGACAACGGCGGCCAATAGCGGGGCCCGCCGGTCCTTGTCGGACAGCAGCGGTTCTGGAACAGGCCACGCGATCCCCAGTTGGGGATCGTTCCAGGCCAGGCCGAAGTCGTCACCGGGATGGTACACGTCCGTGCATTTGTACAGCAGATCGACTTGGTCGCTGAGCGCGCAGAATCCATGCGCGAACCCCGGGGGGATGTAGAGTTGGTGGTGGTTCTCGTCGGAGAGGATGGCCGTGACGTGCCGGCCGAACGTCGGCGAGCCCCGCCGAATGTCCACGGCCACATCGAAGATGGATCCGCGCACGACGTAAACCAATTTGCCTTGGGGATGCGCCAGTTGGTAATGCAGCCCGCGCAGCGTGTCGCGGCAGGATCGGGAATGGTTGTCCTGGACAAACGCCGGGAGGATCCCGGCTTGGGCGTACCGGCTGCCGTGAAAGACTTCGGCGAAGAAGCCGCGGGCATCGGCATACACCGTCGGCTCGCACAGCAGCACCCCGGGCAACTCCGTGGGCCGGATGGCAAAGGGCATTATCCGAACTCTCCGCGCGCCACGGCGATCAGGTAGCGGCCGTAGTCGTTCTTGGCCATCGGCTCGCCGAGCGCCAGGAGCGCCGCGCGGTCGATGTACCCGAGGCGGAAGGCAATTTCTTCGATGCACGCAATCTTCAAGCCCTGGCGTTGCTGGATGGTTTCCACAAAATTGGCGGCCTGCTGCAGCGAGTCGTGGGTGCCGGTATCCAGCCAGGCCAGGCCGCGGCCAAAGAGTTCCACCTTGAGTTCCCCCCGGCGCAGGTACGCCAGGTTGACGTCGGTGATCTCCAGTTCGCCCCGCGCCGAAGGTTTCAGCGCCTCGGCAATGCCCACCACGGTGTGGTCGTAAAAATACAAGCCGGGCACGGCGTAGCGCGACTTGGGGATCGATGGTTTTTCCTCGATGCTGATGACGCGGCCGTCGTCGGCGAATTCCACCACGCCGTAGCGTTCCGGGTCCGTGACAGGATAGCCGAAAACCAGGCCGCCGCGGGCAAGCGCCCGGGCCCGGTGGAGGACCGGGGACAATCCCTGGCCGTAAAAAATGTTATCGCCCAGGATCAGGGCCACGGGATCGTGCCCGATGAACGGCTTGCCAATCAAAAACGCCTGGGCCAAACCGCCCGGCCGGGGCTGGGATGCGTAGCTGAAGCGCAGGCCCAGCTGGCGGCCGTCGCCCAGCAACCGCTCGAACAGCGGCAAGTCATCGGGCGTGCTGATGATCTGGATCTCCCGAATGCCGGCCAGCATGAGCACGGACAACGGGTAGTAAATCATGGGCTTGTCGTAGACCGGCAGCAGTTGCTTGCTCACCACGCGCGTGATCGGGTACAACCGGCTGCCGGAGCCCCCGGCGAGAATGATGCCTTTCATGCCGGGTCGCGGATCAGATTCTGGCATACGGCGGGTTCGGTGCCCTGCAAGACCGCTTCCAGGATTTTGGCCAGGGTCGCCATCTCGATGGGCTTTTGCAGAAATCCAATGTGTTGCGCCCCGGCAAACTGCGCGGCCAGATCGTCGGTCGAAAAACCGGACAGGATGAATACCGGCAAGTCCGCGCGCTGGGCCCGAATGTCGTGGAACAGGGCTTGGCCGCCGCCGCCCGGTAGTGAATAATCAAGGAGGGCCACCCCAATTTGGTCCGCATGTTGCTTGAACAGGTCCAGCCCCTGCTGGCCATCCAAGGCCGCCAGGACCTGGTACTGGGAGCGCTCCAAGTGGCGCTTGATGATCCGGGTGACCATCTCCTCATCGTCCACCAGCAGGATGACTCGCGGCCCGGTCGCCCATGTTGTTGGCTCAGGCATGGGGAGATCTCGCGCGCGCGGTATGGATGGTCATGGGGCCCGTCCAGCGCGGCGCGCCTTCTCGGTCATGGCGCGCAACCGGGTTGAAATTTCCGGGGTCAGCGCGCTCCACGCAAAGCGCCACGCCCAGTTGCCGCCGGGCCGGCCGGGAACATTCATCCGCGCCTCCGACCCGAGCCCCAGCACGTCCTGCAGGGTATAAACGGCGGTATTGGCCTTGGATTTCAGCGCCAGGCCAATCATGTCCCAGTGGATTTCGTGGCCGTCCGTGCCGAGATATTGCAGGACGGTCTGGCGTTCCTCGTCAATTTCCTTCTGGGACCGGGTGCTGTCGGCGCCGGCCTGGCTGTTGAACCAACCCACGACCGTGTCATTATCGTGAGTGCCTGGGTACACGGCGCAGTTGGGGGGATAATTGTGCGGCCGGTAGTCCAGGGCCTTGGGATCGTTGCCGAACGCGAACTGCAGCACCCGCATGCCGGGAAACCCGCAGTCTTCCCGCAGTTTCTCGACTTCCGGAGTGATCACCCCCAGGTCCTCGGCAATAATGGGCAACTCGCCCATTTGGTGCGCCATGGCCGTGAAGAGCTCCAGGCCCGGGCCTTGCACCCATTGGCCATCCTTGGCGGTGTCTGCGGGGAAAGGCACTTCCCAATAGGCTTCAAATCCGCGGAAATGGTCGATGCGGACAATGTCCACCAACTCCAGCGCCTTGCGGATGCGCGCGGCCCACCAGGCATAACCAGTCTGCTGGTGGACATCCCAGCGGTAAATCGGGTTGCCCCAAAGTTGGCCCGTGCTGCTGAAATAGTCGGGCGGCACACCGGCCTGGACCGTGAGCTGGCCATGCTCATCCACGTGATAGAGTTCAGGATGCGCCCACACGTCCGCGCTGTCGTGGGCCACAAAAATGGGGATATCGCCGACGATCCGGATGCGCCGCTCATGGCAGTATTTGCGCAGGCCGTCCCACTGGGCATGGAAGAGAAACTGCATGACTTTCACATCGCGGATGGCATCGCGCAACTCGCGCCGAGCAGCGGTCAAGGCCTGAGGTTGCCGCTGTACCAGCGGTTCCTCCCACATGATCCAGGGCCGGCCATCATGGCGATCCTTCAAGGCCATGAACAGGGCGTAGTCGTCGAGCCAATCCGCCTGCTTGTCGCAGAACCGCTTGAAATCCTGCTTGCGCGCGGCAGATGCCCGGCGCGGGAACGTGCGGCACACCTGGCGCAGCACCGCCATGCGCGCCGGGATCAAGGCCCCGTAATCCGCGCGGTCGGCCGGGAGGCGCGGGAACGCCGCCAAGTCATCGGCTGCCAGCAGCTTTTGGCGTACCAGCAGATCAAAGCTGATGAGCAGATGGTTGCCGGCGAAGGTGGACGGCGACTGGTAGGGCGAGTCGCCAAAGCTGGTGGGGCCCAGGGGCAGGACCTGCCAAAGATGTTGGCGCATCTCCGCGAGGGTATCCACGAATTTGCGGGCTGCGGGCCCGATTTCCCCGATCCCATAGGGGCCCGGCAACGATGTCGGGTGCAATAGAATTCCGCTGGCACGTTCAAAGCTCATCTCGTCAGGCCTCCATGTTCAGAAATGTTGCGCCATCGCGATCGGCGCCAAACCCATTGCGTGCAAGTTGAGCAAATCATCGGTCCGGATGCGATACAAATCAGTCTTCATTTGCGGTGTTCTGGGGCGTGGCTTGGGGCTTGGGTTGGTTCTCCAGATCATAGGCCCGCCGGCGATCCGAGGCGGCGCGGGCCCGGTCGCCCAGCGTTTCCCACAACGTGGCGCGGGCCCGGTAAATTCGCGGCGCCGCGGGATCGAAGCTCAGCGCCTGGTCGAAATCCGCCCGCGCTTCTTCCACCTGGCCGAGGCTGCCGTAGGCCAGCCCGCGCAAGACGTGCAACTGGGCCAGCAACGGACCGTCCTCGGCCAGCGCCTGGGTGAAATCTGCAACCGCGGCCTTGTAATCCGCAACCTGGCGGCGCAGGTCGCCACGGTTGATGTAGGCGTGCGGTAGAAAAGGGTTGATCTGGATGGCGCGGTCCAAGTCTTTCAGCGCGGCGTCGTAAGCGCCCAGGCGCCGCTGGCAGAGGCCCCGCAGATACAAGGCCTCGGCGAGGTTGGGGTCCAAGGCCAGGGCACAGTTCAGATCCGCAAGGGCATCGTTATTGCGGGCCAGCCGGTGGAGGGCCGCGCCCCGGCTGGTGAACATCCACGGATTGTTGGTGGCCTGCGCGATGGCCACGGAGTATTCGTGCCACGCTTCGGGGTAGTTGGTCTGCAGCATGGCCAAGGAGCCCAGGTTGTAGTGGGCAAAGGCATTCAGGGGCACGATCGAAACTGCCTGCCGGTAGTCAACCTCGGCGCCCGCCAGGTCTCCCAGGCCGACGCGCAGGGCCCCCCGGTCGAAATGCAGGCGCGCCAGGACGTCAGGCGTGACCACGGCGCGCGCGATCAGGTCATCGTAAATCGAACAGGCCAGCCCGGGATTGCCAGCCTTGACCGCGCTGCGCGCCTCCTGGTAGCGGGCCATGGCCGCCTCCACGAGTAAGACCTTGGACTGCGTTTCCGGTTGGGCATGGACCAAACCAGCAGCAAGCGCCAAGGATAGCAGCGGGCTGTATGCCGCCAGGCGCAAAGACCATCAATGGATTTGCGAGGGCTTAGAAGGAGTACGCAGCCTTCACGCCCAGCATGGTGTCCGGGGCATAGTCATTGCCCTTGCCCAAGTAGACATTGACCAGCAGCGGCTCAATCGGCTTGTAGCACATGCCGCCCTGGCCATAGACCACGGACTGGCTGCCATCAAACATCTTTTCGCGCTGGGCCTTGCCGGCCATGCCTTCCACAAGCAGCGAGAATTCTTCGTTCAAATCCCAGATAATGGTGCCGGCACCGGTGGCGATGTAGTCGCTGTGCCCCATGAATTCATACGTACCGTCCACGATGAAGTGGATCGTGTCTTCCACGATTGTGCCCACGGAAGTTCCCAGCACAAACCCGTTGTTGCCGATCCCCAGCCCTTTGTCCTCGTTACCGGTCGCCCAGCGCACGCTGGCATAGGGCAGGATGTACGGGTAGCCGAGGGCGTCTTCATAAACGCGCAGCTGGAATCCGGTCAACAGGTCGCCGAATCCCTGCTCCTTGTCGCCGATCTTGGGGCTGACATAGCCGTAAGGCACTTCGGCAATGAAGGCCAACTGGTCCAACAGGCCGTAGCGCCCGTACGGAGAAATCCAGTACTCATCCACATTGTTTTTGGTGAACACATCGTCGTTTTTGAACTCGGAATAGGTGAAGAGACCGCCAGCTTCGACTTGGCCCTTGACCGGCAACTTGTTTTCCAGAGTCAGCATCGGCCGCATGGCGTCTGCCAATACGCTCGAAGTTCCAGCCACCAGCAATCCCAGCGCGATCCACTTCTTCATCTGTGTTCCTCCCATGGACGGTTCTTGTTGCGAATCATGGACAATATAGCGGCTCCGTTCCCCATGGCGATAAAAAAAATAAAAAAAAGACGGAGCAATCCGGGTGCCAGGGTCAGCGGGAAAGGCTGCGGGATGCCAGATTGGAAAGCGTGCCCGAGTTTTGCAGGTAATCGAACAGGGCGCCGGCCACCACCTGGTGCGCCAGGGGGGAGGGGTGGAGATCCTGCGCGCTCAATACCATGCTGGCCATGGGCAGGTTGTGGTCCGCCAGGTAACGCGCAGTGGTCGGGGCGGTCTCGACCAGCGGGATGTCGCATTGGGCGCACACTTGGCGCACGTGCTCCGGCGGCGGGTCCTCGGCGAGCATCACCAGTTGGAAGTTGTGGCGTTGCGCAAGGCGCGCCAGGTGGCGGATGGCGGCTTGATAGGCTTTAACCCCCACCATGCCTTGCAAATGGGGTGGCAACACCTGGGGATCATTCACAAACCGGTCCACGGTGCGCTTGGGCGCGCCGCGCAGCTTGATGTTGCGGCTGACCAGTTGGGCCCGCTGCCGGTGTTTGAGGTGGAGCAAAATATATTCCAGCAAAAACGATTTCCGAAGGGTGCCGTAGTTTTCCCGGCTAATAATGAAGTTGGGCAGGTCCAGGTCGTTGGAGACATATTCAATCACCACCAGATCGGGAGGATTCTCCAGGGCATCGTCGCGGAATGCTTCCACTTCCATGACCGTATTGTAGCCGGGCACGGCCAGGTTGTCGACCTGCCATCCCACGTCCGGCCATGCCTGTTGAAGATGGTGCTGGAGGTGGTAGATGTAGGTGGCATCATCCGCCACACCCCAGCCAAACATGACCGAATCGCCCAGGCCTTTGATGCGCACTTTCGGAAGCCCGGGCGGTGGTGCGGGCATGACCCGGAGCCCTTGCTGGTCGGTGTTCAGCGGTTGCCCGCCAATCCGGGTGTTCAAGCCGGCCACCAGCTGGTAGATGCGTCGTGGGTTGCGGGTGGGGCAGATAATTTCGCGCAGCGTCGCATCCCGATCCGCCGGCAGGGCGATGGGCGGAGTTGCCTGCGCCAGATCCGCATAAGCGCGCAGTACCGCAAGATCGTCGCGCCACGCCTTGATGCGGCAACCGATTTCCAGGGTCATCAAGGTCAGGGCCAGCGTAAAGAAAGCCAGCGCCAATTTTTTGCCAAGGTTCAGCATGGGGCGCTATACCACAGTAGCCGGCGCATGGAAGTTTCCAGACCGCACAACCGGCCGGGTGTTGGAGGCTGGTGCTGGACGATCAGGTGTAACAAGCCCGTCGCTAGTCGGAAAGCATGACGCGGTAATGCCCGTTGCCCGCAGGCAAGCCATCGGGAATCGTGACGCTCATCATGTCGTTCGTGGCGACGACCGGCCCGGCGACATCGGTGAACGCCGGGCTGTTCTTCAGGTCATCCTCGGTGTACTGGATGATGTAAGACAGGCCGCGTACCGCTGACCAGACCAAGGTGACGTCCCGGAGTTCAATGGGCGCGCCATCGTTGATCGCCAGCACGTTGTTGGGATCGCCCGGATTGGTGCTGGCGCGGACTTCGTCGCCGTTGCCCATGCCATCACCGTCGGAGTCTTCATCGTAGTCGCTGATGCCGTCGCCATCCGAGTCGGCCAGGCCGGAGTCGGTGCCGGTGATGGCTTCCACGGTATTGACCAGGCCGTCGCTATCGCTGTCGCCGCCATCCAGCGGGGAGCGGGTGGCGCTGAGGGTCACGGCATATAATTCCACCGTCGACACCGTCGACATGATGGGAGAATCGCCGTAGTAGGTGGCGCTGGCCGGTGTCGCGCTATTGAATACACGTACGAAGAACGAAGTTCTGAAATACGTTTTTTCAGTTTCGGTGATGGCATAGGCAAACAGGCCGGCATCCGCGGCTGACTGGCAAGTCAGGGCGCCAATCCCGGTCTCGTTGAGCAGGCTGTTACGCGCATCGGCGGTGCCGTCGATGGCCGGCGGATAGTTGGTGGTGCCAACCAGGAATTGCACGCGACACCCCGGGGCTTCCACGGTGCCTGGCAGCGGCATTCCGTACTGGTTGCAGATGCTGTCTGGCGTGTAAATAAAATATGGCATGCCCGGATCTTCGCCGGCCCAGGCGGTTCCCGCGGCAACCGTTACCGCGACCATCATGCCCACGCTGACCCGCAGCATGGATCCTATAAAATGTTTTTTCATATTCATGGTCACCCTCTCACGACTATCAATATACACAGTGTGTGGGCCCCTGTTTAGGCAGCACCCGAATTTCGGCAATATTTTTTCATGGTCTCCCGACCAGCACGCTGACCCGCGCTTTCTTTTTCTCCATGCTGATCAGCAAGCCACAGAACAAAGCCGCCGCAAACATCATCAGCGAACTGGTGCCTGGTTCAGGTATCACCCACAAATTCGTGGTATAGTTGGCCATTCCGCCGCCCAGGTCAAGATCGCCGGAGGGAGGATCTTCGCTGGGAACCGCCGTGAGAGGCGTAGTACCCCAATCTACGGTCCCCCAATTCTGCATGCCATCAAAAGCATTATCCGCGGCGTAGTCGAAAAACCGAACGTAAAACGAAGTGGGTTGAAAGGTGGCGGTGTCATAAGAAATCCAGTATGGGTTAATGTGGCCATTTTCGCCTTCCTGTTGAACCACACGGCCATAGGTGATCAAGGTTTCGCCAACACCCAAGCTGTTGGCAATGGCGCTAGTTAAACCAAAGGCAGTCAGGGTAGATGCAGCGGCCTGAGTGGTGCCGATAATCATGTACCAAGACCCCACCGCCAAGGGGGTTCCCCCCCCGTCTTCCATGGGGTCGCCAGTTTCCTGCCAGAGCCAGAACGAAACCGTGGCACCCTGGCTGGACGCAACGCCTGCCAAGCAGAGCGCCATGGCCACCCATCCTATGTACCAGTATCGGTTCATTGTTTTCATCGTCAGGCCCTCTTCAAAACATCGGCCAGTCGCATGCACGGCTTTACCGATCTCCTGAGCCTTTCTCTACTTCTCATCATAATACCGGATTTGTCTGATCTCGTAAAGCCTTTTTAATGTAAATCTAGCGTCGGGTCATTGTATGCCCGCACGGGCTTCCATAGATAGGGTACCACGTTGGTCACGCTCCGCACGACCAATCCATCATCAGATTTCAAGAATCCGGCGCTGTAATTTTTCCACGCCCCGTCAAAATATTGCCATGTGTTGTTGCGGTAGAAAATCTGGTAGCCGTTGCGCTGGGTGGCTTTGTTGTATGTCCAAATGGCATCCGAGATCGGGGCGCTGCCCCGCCATGGGCGGAACCCGGCGTCGCGCAACGTGTTCAACATGTTGGTGGTTGCGTTGCCAGGGGTGTTGAACGTGAAAAATGTATACGCCCGGTTGGTTGAGGATAGCCCGCCGATAACCGATATCTGGGGTTGATAATTGGTGGCCGGAAGGCGGCCGGCAAAAAACAACTGGGTGCTGATGCCGTTGCCAGGGATGTTGATGATAACCGGCTGATTGTCCGGAAGGGCCGCATCGCCGGCGAGGGACCCGACGGATTTCCCGGGGCCCACCATGCTGTAATACCATTTGGCGTCGTTGGCGAGGTACACCTGTTGTGTCGCAGCCCACGAATCGATGCCGCCACCCACCCAACTGATCCGCGTGGCCAACGCAGCCAGAATGCCCCGCGGCAGATCGCTGCCGAATATAAACACGACCGAGTTCGTATCCGGGACAGCGGGTAACGTCACCCAGTTGCGGCCCGAGTAGAGTCGGATGCGTTTGCCGACGTACACTTGGGCGCTGGCTTTTTTATGGGATCCCTTGTCCCATCGGTCTTTGTAGGAAACCCGGTAGAAGCGCAGATTGTCGCCCATGGCAAAGGCATTGGTATCGACATAGTAGGGCTCGCTGAGGGTCTCGTTGAGCAAAGCCCATTCGGAAGCATTGGTCAGGGCGTCCGAGTAGGCGGTGGTGTCTTTGTAAATCACGTTGTACGTTTTGGCGGCGGCGGATCCGGTCCATTTCAGCTTGATTTTCGTACCCCCCACGTGCTCGGCCTGGGTGACCACCAGGAACCCGATCAGGATATTGGTCTGGGCGGTCAAAACGCCTTCGTTGCCCGCGCCATCGCGGCCCGCCACGGCCAGGTTGTAGGTCTGGCCGCTGAGCAGGTTGGTAAGGATGATGGCGTTGGTCTGCCGCACACCAAGTTCGGGATAGGCCGTCACGTCGTAGTACTGGTCGGTAGCGGCCACGTCGTGGTCGCCGTAGTTCCAGTAGACGCGGTAAGAGTGCCAGGGCGAGAGCCCGTCATCGCCCGGCGGATCCCACTGGATTCCGGCCTCGCTCTCGTCGTCGAACCCGGCGTCCATCAGCTTGAAGTTGGCCGGCTGTGTCGGCTGCGTACGATCAATCTTCACCACGTAGCGCGTGTTGGCGCCCTTGGTCCGGTCATTGGCGCGGTCCACGTCGTTGTCCACGGCAAACAAGTACCCGGTGTGGATGCCTTCCGGCAGGCCGCCCCCCGCCAGGGTGAAGTTGGTGCCCGTGCCCAGCGTAGACCCGTCCCCGAGCCCTGTGGGTTCAGGATCGTCCAGCGCCGTGCGCCGGTACTCGTACACGCCCGAGTTGCCCGGGTCGCGCGCGGCGAGGAACGTGACGTCCAGGCTCGCCAGGTTGGTCCACGTGGCAATGCCATCCACGCGCACATCGTCAAAATAGATGCTGCGCGCATCGCGGGTCACGCAGTATACCCGCAGCGTGACCGCCGTATTTGTATCGTAAATCTGGAACGCATAGTTGTCGTAGCTGTCGTTGTTGTTGACTTCCATCTCCGCGATCCGCGTCCACGCCGCTCCGTTGGCCCGCTCCACGCTGATCGTTTCCGCCCCGGCGCCGCTGAGATAGGCGGACAGGGTCAGTTGGCCCGGGTAATCCTTGGGCGGCAGCACCAGGTAATCGCCGGCGGTATTGAATCCCGCCCGCCGCCCGTCGCCGTCGCTCGACGTGCCCACGCCCACGTACATGCCGTAGCCGTACCACGTGCCGTTGGCGTCCGCATCGCTCCAGTCGCCCTCGCTGTGCTGGTCCCAGTCGGTGAAGAAGTCGCAATGGATCAGTTCCGGCATGGCTACCACATCAAGGCCTTTCATCGCCGGGCCGCGCACATCGTCGTCCGATACGCTAAATGCAAAGTTCGATACGCCCACGGCCGAGTCGCCGGTGCGGTCCGTGTCATAATCCGCAAACGTCACCCGGCAGGTCCAGGTGCCCAGGGTGTTCATCTCGTACCACGCGCGGACCTGGTGCTTGCCGTAATGGAAGTTGGTGCCGGTGCCGTCGCCATTGGATATGTTGAACCCGTCCAGCAGGTCGTTGTTCGACACCAGGCCCAGCGGGCTGTACAGGCTGTAGCGCGGCGCGAACCCACTGCCGGTCCCGTACACCCCGTTGACGTCCCGTACCATGCCGGTCATTGAGATCGCGTTGGTCATCTCGCCGTCAAGCAAGGCCAGGCCCGGCGCCGACACGGGGCCGTTAACGCGGAAGGAGAGCAGGACCGGCGTGTTGGTGTCCTCGTCGTACACGCCCAGGATGCCCACCTGCGCGCTGGCCAGCGCCGCGCGGTCGTTGGTGCGATCGTTGTCGCCGTCCACGAGCATGGCCACCACCTTGGAGGTCGACGCGTTGTACAGGTCGTCGATCACCCCGGCCGTGAACTGGGCCTGGTCCGCGAAGCTCCACACGTTGGTCACAACCCGGTTGATGCCGTCCGCAGAACTCAACCCGACCTGCCAGCGCGGGACCGTGGTTTCGGAAGACAGCAACGTGGCCTCGGTGGCGAAGTTCAGGAGGCGCCACGAGCACACCTGGTTGGTGCTGGCGTTGTTGCCACACGACATGCCGGAGGCGGCGTCCAGACACCCGAACGCGAGATACAGCGGCGCAGCGGACAAATGTGCCAGGTACTCATCCGTCAGCCAGAAAACGCGGTTGGTGCTGCTGCCATCGCGTTCGGTGATGGCGCCATCTGCCGCCGTGTTGGTGGCCACCACGAGATACGCGCTGCCCAGGCCGCCATAGGTCATGGTCCGGTATTCTGGCGCAACGGCGTCGTCATCCGTTACCGTAAACTCAAAATTGGACACCGTGACCAGCGAGTCGTTCAGCTTGTCGCGATCCGTGTCCGCCACCTGTACGCTCACGGTCCACGTGCCCAGGGACATCTCGGCATAGCTCACGCGCTGGGTGCCGCCAATCTCGTGATCCGCCGCCCAACTCGCCTGCGGACTGTCCTCGGCCGGGGTGGGCGTACAAGGCGTCACCCCGCCCACCTGACCCTCAGGCCGGAACAGACGGAACCAGTTTGACGCGCCGCCCCACACGCCGCTGTAGATGTCGCGAACCCGCGAGGTGAAGGAGAATCCCTGGGTGGCCAGGTCCGCATCCGTCACGCTGTACGCCTTGGTGGCGTCGCCGCAGATTCGCAGGTAGTCGGTGCCGCCCTCGATCTGTGGCCCGGCGCTATCGTCGTCGATCACCTGGGCGGCGGTCAGGAAGGTCAGCAGGTAGTTGGTCCGCACCGTACGGTCGTACTCAATGTTGTCGCCCACCTCGCCGACCGCGTCCGCGTACGCGCCGCGGTCGTTGTCCTCGTCCTCAGCGCTGATCGTGATGTAGTAGGTGTTGTTGGTGTCAAAGTCGCCGATGGTGAAGGCGTTGTTCTGGTACGTGGTCACGCTAAGGCCGCCATTGTACCCAACCACCCGGTTGCTGAACATGTTGTTTTCCGGCGTGCCGGCCACGTTGTTGGTCACGCTGCCCAGCGAGTACCACACCTCCCAGTTGGGCGTCACTCGCCCGTCCGGGGAGCCGATGTTGCATATTTCGTTGTGGTTGGTCAGGAACACGCCGCTGGGATCGGTCCAGCCGATGGCAAAATCAATTTTATTTCCGGCATTGGCCAGTTCCGCATCGGTGATCGAGGTGTTGGTGGCCACCCCGTTGTAGTTGGTGGTGCCCAGGTACACCAGGGACGGGGTGGGCCCCGCGATGTCGTCGTCCGTGGACGAGAGCGTGAAGCTGATGTCGCTGGCCGCAGATAGCGCCCCCTGTGCGTCGCGCGCCCGGACCCGCAGGTTGTACGATCCGTTGGCCTGGCCAATCAGTTCGGTCGTGTCAAGGTACAGCGCGTTGCTGGCCACGTTTTCGCGGTGCGTGATGGCCGCGTTTTCGCCCAGCGCCCCGCTGTTGAACTCCACCAGGTAGCTGGTCACCTTGTCATTCGCATCCGTGGACCGATCCCAGGCGAACCGGACATTGCCGTCCACGCTTTCCACGTTGCCCGCATCGTTGGTGCGTGCCGCCAGGTTGCCCGGCGCCGTAGGCAGGCTGTCGTTCATGACCCCGCTGGTGTTGAGGGCTACATCGAACCACGAATCAATGTCGCCATCCGACAACTCTTCATCCCACGCTGAGGCATCGCCCGCACCGTCGTCGAAGCTGTACTTGAGGATGTTGAGCGCATCCAGCGCATCCGTGGTCCCATAGGCGGCCGTGGTGTCGCCGTCGTTGGCCCACCCGCCCGGCACCACGGCGTGGTAAGACGCCACCGTAAATCGGCCCGTGATGCTGCCGGCCAGGCCCAGGTCGTCGCGGTCGATCTTGATTTCCATGACGTTGTTGGCTGCCGAGAAATTGCACTGGTCGTTGCCGAGGGTGGGTGGCGCGTACCAGCTGGATCCGCTATCCGCATAGAGCTCAATGCGTTGGCCCACGCCGTTGATGGTATGTACGATGATGTTGCGCTCCGGGTAATGGGCGTTGGCGGTGTCGTTGTAGTCGCCGCCAATGGAGGTGCCGGAATCATCTGCCATCCAGGTCATGGCGTCGTCCGCATTGTTCCGATCGCTGTCCACGGCAATCGCCAGGTACGGATACGCGATGTCCGTGATGTCACTGAACGTGGCCAGAAAATAGATGTTGTCGGCATCGGCGAACACCCGGAACTCGGTCAGGTCCACGTCATCATCGTGGTCCGAGTCTTCGCGCGCTTCCCAGTGCTTATCCTTGATGATGAACTCGTTGGAGCTGACCGTGGCGGAGTTGACCACCGTGGGCGCAATCCCCAGCCAGTCGGAGGGGTCGCCATCAATGGTGATGGATCGCACATAGCCCGTGCCCTGGACCACGAAATCGTACGTAGCCTCACTGCCGTCATCGTTGTTCACCGTGATGGTGGCGGTGCGGGTCCCCGTGGCCGTGGGGGTGAACCGGACGGTTAAGTTGGACTTGGTGGCGGGGGTCACGGTGCTCGGGAATTCCCGCACTACGAATTCCGCGGCTTGGGCGCCGCTGGTGGTTACGCCCGAAATCGTCAGCGCCCCGCTGCCCGAGTTGGTGACGAAAAAGGTGTGGTCCATGGAGGCGTTGACCTCTACCCGCCCGAAATCTGTTCCGTCGTCCAGGGTGGGGGAGGTGTCGCCATCGGCGATTTCAGCGGAATTCGTGCCCAGCACGGCGATTTCCGGCCCGGCGGCAAACCGGATTTCCATGTCGCCGTTGTTGGAGTTGATGGTGAAGGACCCGCTGCCCAGGGCGGGGGTGAACCCGGTTGTGTTGAGCGTAAACTTGGTGCTATCAAAGTCGATCAGATTCCCGGCGTTCATGATGGTCCAGGTATAGGAGGCGGTGTTGTCAAACCCGGGCGGGTTGCCGATGATCTTGATGACCACGTCGTTGCCGTCCGTGGCGTTGATGTCCACGTCGCCCGTGCCGCCGCCAATCAAGAAATAATCGCACAGCTGGCCCGTCATGTTGGTGGACGAGATATTCCACAAAATGTTGGCGTTGTTGTTCAGCGCCAGCGCGGCCGCGCGCATGGTGCTGTTCGTGCCCTCAACATCCGCGGGATCCACGGTGCCGTTGACCGTGAGCGTGCCCAGGGCGCGGTCGCCGAAATCCCCCATCAAGGTGGCGCCGCTGGCCACGGTCACATTCTGGGCATCCACCAGGCCCCCCATGATCAGCTTGCCGGCGTTGACGGCGATGGTGCTGGCATTGGTGATCCGGCCAATGGTCAGGGCCCCGTTGCCGGTTTTGTTGAAGTTCCCGGCGCCGGAAATCACGCCGCTGACGGTCATGGTGGTGCTGCCCGAGTCCACCTCGATGGCGCCAGTGCCGTCGGCGGGGATGTGCACATCCTTGGTGGTTGAACCGTTGGCGCCGGTGTAGAGCAGCACGCCGGTGGTCCCGGTGTCGCCGAGTTGCACCGCGTTGGTGGCGGTGCTGTCGCCCAAGGGCTGATCTGTGGATGCGCCGGCAATGGTCGGCACGCTGACCTTCCCGTTCAGGATTTGAATGCCGCCCTGGGCGGTGCCGCCATAGCTGTTGTTGCCCGCCAGCACCAGCGTACCGGATCCGGTTTTGATCAGCTTGTGCGCATAGTCGTCGGAAGCGCCGCTGATCGGGCCGCTGAACGTGGTGGAGGTGTTGTCTCCGCCCACGGTGAGCAGCGCGTCGTTGCGCAGGGAAATCGTGCCGCCACCGGCAACGGAGCCCACGGTGTCGTTGGTGGCCGTGAGCGTGGCGCCGCTGGCCACGGACACCGCCGACCCGTTGGGGATGACGTCGGCTGCGCCCAGGATCATGGTGCCATTGCTGATAATCGTGGCCCCGGCATACGTCGAGGCAAACGACAAGTTCAGGATGCCGGCGCCATCCTTGATCAACTGCCCCACGTTGGCGCCCACGGCGGCGTTGGAGACGCTCAGGTTCCCGGCCCCGCCAAAGAACACGTTGCGTCCACCCGCGTCGCCGTTGATGCCGCCCACCAGGGTCAGGTTGCCGGAGTCGGAGCTGATGCGTGCGGCCGCGGCCAGCGTGATGGCGCCCTGCCACTTGTTGTTGTATTGGATGTTGCGCAGCGCGCCATCCTCGGCCACGCCGCCCCCGGACAGGGTGAGCGGTTCCGCGTCAAACGTTTCGGCCGAGCTTCCCGGGGCCAGTTCCAGCGCACCGCCGACTGCCGCCGTGGTGCCGGCCGCGGTGCCGCCCAGCGCCGAGGCTTTCACGATGCGCAGCGGCCCGTTGTTCACGGTCATGGTGCCGCTGAAATCGCTGGCATTGGCCTGGTAGGTCAAGGTCATCCGGCCGCTGCCCTGCTTGGTGACGTTGCCCGTGCTGCGCAATTGCGTGTTGAACGTCAGCGTTTGCGCGGATTCGTTGGTCCAGCTCTGGTCGGCGCCGATGTTGACCCGCTGGATGGCCAGCGCGTGCGTGCCGCCGGATCCGGAACTCACGGCAATGCCCGCGCCGTTGATGGTCATGGCCGGGGTCACGCTGCGGTTGGTAAACAGCAGGTTGCCGTCGGCATACTCGTTGAACCGCAGGCCGGCCGTGGTGACGGCGGCCGTGTTACTGATGGTGGTGCCGTTGGCAAAACTGTCGCCGAAGATGGCTACGGCGGCCGCGGCCGGAACCGTGTACCCGGACCAGTTGGTGGCGTTTTCCCAGGCAAACGTGGTGCCCGAACCGGTCCAGACCGGCTCCACCTTGTTGAGTAGTTCAGCCCAACTGCGGGCCACGCGCACCTCGTCGAAGTAACAAGCCCCCGGCGAGTTGGCCCCGCCCGCGCCCAGCCGGACGCCGTTGAGCGAGATGATCCGATCCGCCGCCAGCGTCGTGGTCGCGTCCCAGGCCGCCGGCTGCACCGACGGAATCGCGTCGGTCTTGTAATACCCCTTGGTCGAGAACTGCTTGGTCTGGAAGTCGTATTTGCCGATGATGATGTAATCGCTGCCCACGCCCGCGGTCAATGAGTAGGGCGATGCGGTTTCGCTGCTGCCGCCATCGTAGGAGCCCAGCCCAAGCTTCTGGTCCTGGCCGGCAAGCTCGCCAAAGAACGCCCGTTCCGTGCCGTTGCTGCAGAACGACAGGCCCATCCAGCGATCCGCGCCGCCCGTGGTGTGGTTCACAAACGCGGCGGCGAAAATAACGCCGGTGTTCACGGTCGGAAACGTGCGGTACGCGGTCAGGCTTTGCCCCGCCCCGGGCGTCACCACCACCTTGTTGCCCAGGTTGGTCGGATAGCCCGTCACGTTGCCAAAGCTGCCGGCGGAAATCGTGTAGGCGCCCGCCGAGCTCTCGACCCACGTGTTGCCGTTGGTCCACCCGAAGCCGCCGGACTTGGCGTTCAACTGCCCACCTTCGTCGTACATGAACTCGTCCACGATTTCCCACGCGCTGTAGGGCGGCTTCACCCAGTACGTCTGCACGTCGGTCTTGTGGATCGCCGCCGCATCAAAATTGCCCACGCCGCTGGTCGTGCTGACCACCGTGGCCGTGGAAATATTGGCCGTGGTCATGGCCAGCCATTTCAACTGCGCCCCGGGTTTGATGTCCGTGGTCATCGCCAGCCGCAGCGTCGTGTACGCCGGCAGGTCGATGATCTCTACGTAGTTCTTGGTGCCAAAATTGTTGGTGGTCCACTGGAACCAGACTTCTTCCACGGAACTGGCCGCCTCGGCCGACGCGTTGTTCACATTCAGGTAGCAGTACGTCGCGTCGTTGCTCGTCACCGGCGTGCCAAGGCTCATCAGGCCGCTCTGGTGGTTCACCTCCACCACGGCCACGCCGCACACATCGTTGCCCGGCCCGCCGATGATGTCGTCATCGTTGAACACGTTGATGACATAGCTTTTGCTGTTTTCGAGGTTGATGTTGAAGCTGGCGGGGTCGCCCCACCCCCACGCGCTGCCACCGGCGTCAATCGATCCGTTGAACTGCACGTCGTTGTTCGGCGTCAGGGTGAAGCCGGTATACTCGCCCCACTGCTTGGTCCAACTGCCGTTATCGTTAAACTTGTGCCATTGGTCGCCCGTGGCCGCGGGATTCGACGTCTTGATAATCTGGTACCAAATATACGAGGTGGTGTAGGTTTTCCGCGTGAAATCCCCGGAATACCCGCCGCCCGCCAGGTCCAGTGCGTCATAACCCCAGTCTTCCGCTTGGGCCATCGCGCCACCCATGGCGATGACCAGGATCGGCATCACGACTTTTGCTTGGCAGGTGCAACTGCACAGGCTTGAAATTTGGCCCACAAATCCCAGCCATTTTTTATTGGCCAATGCATGAAATCTCATGATGGTATCCGCCTTCTAATAAAACATTTTACCTTTAGTATATTCCAAAAGTCAGCCGACTCCTTATGCTCCATGTATTAATATACGCGCGGGAAACCCCTTTGTTAAACATATTCCCATGCTCCAGATGCTAACTCCTAAAATATCCATATTAAGAGTCGATCACGGAGGACCGTTTATTCCCCAAAAAAGCAGAATAATTCGATACTGTTTGTATCATATTTGTGATGAACAAGATAAACAAAATTGCCTCCGCGGTGTTGCGCAAGTAACCGTTCGGTCAACGTCCCGTTGAGCGCAGGTGCTGGTGTGCACCCCGCGGAGCAAACCCATGCTGATCTTGGGAAATAGCGGGTTGCTTGGCAGGCGCGGATCAGTCCATCATGCCGGGGATCATCATGGTCATGCGGAGGCCGCCCTCTTTGAGGCTTTCCACGGTGACGGTCCCGCCGTGCGCTTCGACCAGTTGGCGCAGCAAGTGGTATCCGGCGCCCTGTCCCCGCAGGACCTTGCCATCGGCCGATACCACGCCCAGGTACGGCCAGTCAAAGCAGTGGTTGATCGCTTCAGGCGGCGGGGTGGGTCCGGTATCAATGATGGCGATCCCGACATGGGTGCCCATGGCGGTGGTTCGGACCTTGATTTCCGCGCCCTGGGGTTGGACATCGAGCATCGCATTGCTCATGGCAAGGAAGAGGGCTTCTTTCAGCAGATCGGCGCGGCCCTGGAGGGTAATCTGGGGCTCCTTGGTGGCCAGGTCAAAGCGAACATTCAGAGTGCCTGCGAGGGATTTCAGCCCGTCCGTCACCTCTGCCAGGACGGCTGCCGCCTGCCACGGTGTGCGGGTGAACGTGGCGTTGAAATCGGGCTTGCCGAGGCCGGCCCGGGACAACGCCAGGACCGCGCTGGTGTTCAGGCAGCGCAGTGCGGCCATGGCCGCGGGGGCGGCTGCTTCCGGCTTGAGCCCGGTTTTCAGGAGGGTCGCCAGGTCGGCGCCGGCTTGGCGCGTGCTGCGCTCGGCCACTTGGGCTGCCGGGCAGGCGGAGGCCGCGCTGCCTGCGGCCGGCAGGGGGGCCGCGGCCGCTGCGCTCGCATGCACGTAGACCAGCTTGTTGGATCCATCGGGGCCGGCGGGCAGCAGGCGGATGTTCAAGCGCACTGCGGCGTTGGACGGCGTGAACGTGCCGTTGACCTCGCCCGACAGGTCCTGATTTAGGAACGCCTGGATCGGGGCATCGGTTTTCTCGGCCATGCCGGACCCCAGCAGCTGCGTTTCTTCGGTGCGCAGGATGGCGCAGGCCCGCGGGTTGGCGAGCAGCACGTGGTTCTCCGGATCGAGCAGCAGGATGCCGTCGGAGAGATGCTCGGCCAGGGTATGGGTGCGGATTTTCTCTTCCACCAGCGAGTGCGAGATGTCGAAGCTGCGCTGCTTCAGGAACGCAATGTAGATCCAGACCGCGATGCCCACCAGCAGCAGGATCTGCCAGTCGGGAATGTTGTACTGGGCTTCGTGAAATCCTTTCATCACGAAGTAAATCATCAGCAATTCCAGCAGGATGCCGGCGGCGACCAGCAACTGCCACAACTTCTTGTTCGCCTTCTTGTTGCTCATGCGCCTTCTCCTCGCCCCTCGGATCCGGTTTGCTTGCTGATGATGCCCTGGAATCGGCTGTAGGTGAGCGTGACCGCGTTGAGCCGCTCGGAGATTTCGCGGATGGCATCGCCGATCTGGACCTTGACCGGCGGGTACAGGCTGTCCAGCACCTGGATGCTGCCGGAAACAAACTCTTTCAGGCCCTGCTCCAGGATTTTCTTGCGGCGCAGAAGGCTTTGGAGTTCCACCAGGGTGGCTTCTTCCTTGCGCAGGATGCCGATGAGAATTTCCTGCTTTTCCGGCGGCAGGTTTTCGAGCGTGATCCGCGACCGGGCCAGGGTTTTCTTGAGCTCCTCGATGCGGGCGAGGTTCTGCTCGTTCAGGTGCAGCTTGCGCGAGATTTCTTCCATGCGCGCCGCCGTCAGGAAGTCCTTGCCAACCACGGTTTCGGTAAGCATGCCGAACTCGGACCCGATCGTGGCCGCCATGATCTCGCGCAGGCACATCAGGGTGCCGCCGGCAATCATGCCCTTGGGCGACGTGACGTGGATGCGGTTGTTGCTCGTCAGCTGGCTGTTGATAATCGCATTGCTGACCATGATCTCGCCCAGCGCGGAAAGCCTAGCCTCGCTGACAAAGGAGACATAAATCCCGCCGTCCGCGTCCACGGTGGTGGCGTGGTGGCCGATAATGCCCCCGCTGATGAACACGTCGCCGCGCACGGTGGCCTTGACCTGTTCGCAGTGGCCGAGAACAAAAAGATCGTCGCAATCCACGGTGCCGGGCCCCTTGAGCGTGCCTTGGATCAGGACCGTGCCGTTGAACGCAAGGTTGACATTGCCGGGTTCCGGGCTGGTGATGATGTAAAAGGGCTCAATCTCGAGGTGTTTGGCCTCGGTGATCAGGTAGCCGTTTTTGCGCGCAATCAAGTCGCCATCGGGCTGCAGGGTCAACCCATCGCCCAGCTCAACATCCACGTGGCGGGCTGGCGGCGGGATCGTTGCCCCAAATACCGTGCGGCCGGTCTGGGCCGTTTGCGACGCATACACCCGGCCCAACCGCTGGCCAATGGTGATGGGCGCGGCCAGGGGGTTGAGTGCCGTGGTCATGCGGCCCGGATCCCGCCGCAGCTGGCTTTTGTCAATGCGCCAGACATCCAGCTCCACGCGGTCCCACACCTCGGGATCGGCGGGTTTTCCGCGCGCAATGAGCGCCCGCCACACGAGGTCGCGGTTATCGCGCACGACCTTCAGGATCTGCTCCATGGCCAATTCGTCCAGGCCTTCGGTGATGCCGGCCTCGGCGAGGTAGCTCTGGAGCATGTTGAGCGTGGGCAGGTTGCCATCGCCGCGCGGCGGGACGACCGTGGCGAACGCCGCCATGTGGTCCTCGCTCTTGTAAATCCGGATTTGCCCGGCATTACGTTCCGGCGTGGCCGGGTCGAAGCGGTTGAAATAATTCCGCATCAGGCTGATCAGGGTGCTGATGTCCCGGCGGCGCAGCGAGCGCGTTTCCTCGTCCATCAGGCGCTGCAATTGGTACAGCAGGCCCTGCTCAGGCACGAAGATGAACTGGGGGTCGTGTTCGCGGAAAAACTTTAGCGCGGTGTCAAGCATGGAGTCGAGGCGGTCACCCAGCGAGATCTCGTTGGGTGCCACCAAGGTCAACGAAGTGTTGATGACGTCCACGCCCGCTTCAAGCGTGGCCGAGGGGGTGCCGGCCATCGCCTGCTTCAATATGTCGGACAAGCCCATGAGTTCCTCAATTTTTATTACTCCAAAGGCGTCCGTGGCGCAAGGGGCAATTTGAAACCGCAACTGAGGCCATGGCCGCGGGCGGCGTGGACGCGCCCGGCCTGACCCATGTCCCGCCGGGTCGGCGGATCACGTCTCCGCGGCGCCGCGCGACATGACGACCTTGCCCGTGCGCACCAGTTCCTGGATGCCGTAGGCCTTGTAGTGGTCGATCAGCGCGTCCACCTTGGCGGATCCGCCGGTGATCATGAACACCATGGAGTTCTCCGACATGTCCACGGACCGGGCGCGGAAATGCTCGGCGATTTGCAGGACTTCCGTGCGTTTGGCCGGGGTCACAGCCACCTTGATCAGCGCCAGTTCCTTGACCACGGCGTCCTGGCCGGTATGGTCGAAACAGTGCACCACGTCGATCAGCTTGTTGACCTGGGCGATGATCTGGCTCAAGCCCGCGGGATTGCCGATGGCCGTGATGGTCATGCGCGAGAAGCGGCCCTCGTCGTCGGAGGAGACCACCAGCGAGTCGATGTTGTAGCCGCGGCGCGCAAACACCTGCGCGATGCGGGCCAGCACCCCGGGCTTGTTGGCCACCAGGGCGCTCAGGGTGTGGGCCGCGGCACGAGGATTGGCGTGGGCAGGGGGAATCTGTGTCATGGTCTGGCTCCTATGTCAGGTTGACCCGGTGGGCTTGTCCAGTTTGCCCTTGGGTGGTTCGATGAGCATGTCTTCCAGGGCCTTGCCGGCCGGCACCATGGGGAACACGTTGTCAGTCTTGATCACCTCGGCGTTGACGAGGCAGGGTCCGTCCTGGTACTCGAGCATCCGGGTAAGGATTTTGCGCACGTCGCCCGCCCGCTTCAGGTTAAATCCTTTCATGCCGTAGGCGTCGGCCATCTTGACGAAGTCCGGGTTGCCGTGCAGATCCACGCCGCTCTTGCGGTCCTCGTAGAAGAGTTCCTGCCACTGGCGCACCATGCCCAAATAGTGGTTGTTCATGATCAGCACCTTGACCGGCAGCTTGTGGATGACCGCCGTGGTCAGTTCCTGGTTGGTCATCTGGAACCCGCCGTCGCCCACCACCGCCACCACGATCTCGCCCGGGCGCCCGAACTGCGCGCCAATCGCGGCCGGCACGCCAAACCCCATGGTGCCGGCGCCGCCGGAGGTGATGAAGTTGTTCGGGTGATCGGTCTTGTAAAACTGGCCGGTCCACATCTGGTGCTGGCCCACGTCCGTGACCACGACCGCCTTGCCGCCAGTCAGCTTGTACAGCTCGTCCACCACGTGCTGCATCTTGAGCCCGCCGCGGCGCTTGAACTTGAGCGGATAGCGCTTCTTGTAGTCGTCGAGCTTCTTCAGCCAGGCTTCCGTGTTGATGCGCGAGACGTGTTTCACCAGTTCTTCCAGCACCATGCGGGCATCGTTCACGCAGGCAATGTCCGGGTGAATCATCTTGCCGATTTCGGCCGGGTCCACGTCAATGTGGATTTTCACCGCGTTGCGGCAGAAGTGCGCCGGGATGCCGATGATGCGGTCGTCGAACCGGCTGCCCACGTTCAGGAGCAGGTCGCATTCGCACAAGGCCTTGTTGGCATACGCCGTGCCGTGCATGCCGGGCCAGCCCAGCGACAGGCGGTGCGTCTCGGGGAACGCGCCCTTGCCCAGCAGGGTGGTCATCACGGGCGCGTTGATCTTCTCGGCCAGCGCGCGCAGTACCGGGCCCGCCTCGGCGATCATGCACCCGTGGCCGGCGAGGATCACCGGGCGGGTGGACTTGTTCAACGCTTCGGCGATGCGCAGCACGGTGTCGCGGTCCAGCGGTTGTTCCGGGTGATACCCAGGCAGGTCCATTTCCGCGTGCAAATCCGCGGTGCAGGGGCCGGCGCTCACGTCTTTGGGCACATCGATCACCACCGGGCCCGGGCGCCCGGTGTTGCAGATATGGAACGCCTCGCGGAAAATCCGCGGGATGTCGTTGGTTTCCTTGATCAAATAGCTGTGTTTCACGATCGGCATGGACATGCCGAAAATGTCGGCCTCCTGGAACGCATCTTTGCCGATCATGGCGCGGATGGATTGGCAGGTGATCGCCACCACCGGCACCGAATCCATGTGTGCGGTCATGATCCCGGTGATAATGTTGGTGGCACCGGGGCCGCTGGTCACCAGGGCCACGCCGGGCTTGCCGGTGGCCCGCGCATATCCATCGGCCATATGCACCGCCCCTTGTTCGTGGCGGGTAAGGACGAGTTTGATCTTTGTCTTTGTGGTGATAATAGCGTCGAAAATTGGTATGGCCGACCCTCCGGGTATGCCAAATAGGTATTCAACGCCATGGTTTTCCAGGCTCTTAATGATTGCTTGTCCGCCATCCATTGCCGTTGCCGCCATTTTTAACCTCTCTTTTCTGTGATCATCTACTTGTTCTTTAATCTATTGATTTTTCATCGTTGCTTGCGTACATTTAGCCAAATATCTGAATATGTCAACAATATATTTTGCAACGCTGAAATATAGTGTTCGGTCACAGGCGTTACATTAATTTCTATAAGCAATTGACTGCATATAAGCAGCTGAAATCTGCAAAATATGGCATGCTATAATGTGGAATTGTTTCGCAAATAGATTTTTGTGTGGCAAGGTGTTGGTGTCGCTGGTGTGCGCCGCTGGGAGAGCCTGTGGGTAGACCCGGCCATAAGAAAATGCGCCAGTCGGCCATCTGAAAGTGCACCCACTGTGGCGGCGGCACAAGGAATCGTCACGCGCGTGTGCCAAGCAGATTTCAGTCTCACGCCGACGGTTACGTAAGCCGTGGGTTGGGGGGGTATCGCGCGCGAAAAGCATGACGAACAAAATCTAGCGAAGCCGCCGCGGTTTTACGCTGCAGGATCGCAGGAGGACCCTCCCAAATTGGTGGTCATGGCGTGATGGGAGGACGGGCTCCTCCCCGCCTTTTATCCGAACAAATAACGTGTAACGCCGCATAACCGCTTTGATAATAAATCAAGAGTTGCATCGCCAGGATCGCCTTTACCGTTCACGATTGCCAAGCCCTCTGTCGGTTTCCATTTATCCTCAGGTTTCTGCAGATCTGGCCGGTCATTATCCCCCTGCAAGCCATGCGCTGGTCATCCTTGCCGTAGGGATCTTTGCTAGCAGATTCTTAAAAATGAAACCAGACGGGCGTGATGGCGGGCAAAAGAAACGGCGTCTGCCTAAATAGCATGCTGCAAAAATAACCGCCGCCATGGATACTATTGACCATATTGGAGCTTTTTGCTGAAGCCATGGATCTCTCGTGCGAGTATAATCCCATGGTGATCAGCGGGCTGAACCAGGCTTCCGATATGTCGGTTTTTGTAGAAAACGATACGGGTTTGCCGTGGCGGGATCGGATTGCAACCTGGATGTTAATAGTTGGCACGATTATTGCTGAGAAACAGGCAGGAGAATGTAGTCATGAGCATATTCGGATCAAAGAGCGTGCGGTTGAAGGCGATGCTGAAAGCCTTGAAGGAACAGGAACTGTCCGCCATCGCCCCGATGCTGGCCCGACTGCTGGAAATCAGCCGCGACCCGCTGTCGGACGCCGAGGATCTGTCCGTGCTGTGCGAAACCGACCCCGCGATCAGCGCCCGCTTGCTGAAAACGGCAAATTCCGCCTTTTACTACACGCCGGACCGGCCCCAGGTGTCGGATATGCGCAGCGCCATCATCCGCATCGGGTTCAGCAAGGCCCAGGAAATCATCATTTCCGCCTGCATGTCCGGCTTGCTGACGTCCAAGTATTCTTCGGCGGACTTCTCCATGTGGGAGTTGTGGCGCCACAGTTACGCGGTGGGCATTGCCAATCGCCTGATCTACCAGAAGAAGTTCATGAAACCGGCCTTTGATCCGTTCCTGGCCGGCCTGCTGCACGATATTGGCATCATCATCGAGAACCAGTTCCTGCACGACGAATCTTTTTTTGATGCGGCCCGGGCCCGCGAAAAGAATCACTCGCTGTTGAGCGACGAGGAACGCCACCACATGGGCTTCTCGCACGAGGAAATCGGGGAAGCCGCCGCGCAGTTGTGGAATTTCCCGGAGCATATCACGGCCGTCATCGGCCATCACCATGACTTGCAGGTGGAGAACGAACGGCACCAGAAACTGGTGCACGTGACCCGGTTGTCGGAATGCATCTGCTTCCTCACGCACATGGGCTATTGCGATTTTTCCGAGGCGCACGCCGAGGAGTTGATCGTCAGCAAGCACGTGTTGAACATCGAGAACGAGATCATCGAGCAGGTGGCCAACGAACTCAAGGACGAGATTGAATCCCTGAGCCAGGCCGGGTGGTTTCCCTGTTCCTACCGCGCTGCGTGATCCGCGGCGGTGGCCGGCAGGGTTACCTTATGAAGCAACTCCTTGTTCCTGTGGCGTGCCTGGTGATTGCCGCGGGGATTTGGTGGCCGCTGATGCACATCCCGTTCCGTCCCGGCGCGGCAGACGTTGCGCCAACGGCCGGGCTTGCGCCGCAAGCCCGTGCCTTGCTCGCATGGCAGGAGGATATCTGGCAAGATGCCGGTCAGCGGCAGCGCCACCTGGGCCTGATGCGCGGTGCCAACGCCGAGTGGGACTTCATGGGGCGCACGTTCCTGGGCCTGGCGCTGGCCAATGCCGCCTTGCGCGACCCGGGCCGGGCGGCGGCTTACATCGAGATGCTGGATGGCATCCTGGAAGAGACCCTGCGCCTGGAGCGGGAACACGGGATGTTTTATTTCATGATGCCCTATGCCAAGGCGGCGCGGTTCAAGGTCCAGCCGGCCCGCAGCATTTTCGTGGACGGGGAAATCGCCTTGATGCTGGCGGCCCGCCGCCTGGTGATGGAGGATGGACGTTGGCGCGACGCGTTCCTCGCCCGCGTGGCGGCCATCGAACACCAGTTGGGGCAGGGGCCCATGCTGTGCGCCGAAAGCTATCCAGACGAGTGCTGGACCTTTTGCAATACGCTGGCCCTGGTCAGCCTGCGCCTGGGCGACGCGCTGGACGGCACGGATCACCGCGACCTGGTCAGGCGGTGGATCACGATGGCCCGGCTGCGCCTGGTGGAGCCGCAGACCGGGTTGCTGGTTTCCAGCTTCACGCTGGACGGCCAGGTGCTGGACGGCCCGGAAGGCTCCACGATCTGGCTGGTGGCCCACGCGCTGCAACTGCTAGACGCGGACTGGGCCGCGGATCAGTACCAGCGTGCCCGCCGCGAACTGGGCCGGGTGACCTTGGGGTTCGGATACGCCCAGGAGTGGCCGGCCAGCTGCCGGGGCAACGCGGACATCGACTCCGGCCCGATCATCCCCATCCTGAACGCCAGCGCCGGGTCCAGCGGCATGGCGCTGGTCGGGGCGGCGGCTTTTGAAGACCGCGATTACCTGTGCGCGTTGCTTACCGCGCTGAATTTCGGCGGGTTCCCCATCCGGCGCTGCGGCGCGCTGCGGTTTGCCGCCAGTAACCAGGTGGGCGATGCCGTGATGTTGTATGCCCTGACCCTGGGCCCGTTGTGGGCCGAAGCCAAAACCCATCTCACCCATGAAACTGATCCGGAGTAACAAACACTGGCTCACCCCCGGCGCCAGCGCGCTGGCGCCGCGCGGCCTGGCGTTGCGGGGGGTGGTCCTCCTCGCGGCGTACGCGGCCTGCGAAGCCGCGGGATGGCGCACCTGCACCAGCTTTCTTTGCGGCATGCGGCCGGGCACCGAGGATCCCTCGACGCTGCTGGCCCTGGCGGGCATGGCCTATGTGATCTTTTACCTGCTGGCCATGGTGTTGGCGCCGGTCCTGATTTTGGCCGCCGGCTTGTCTTGGGCCTGGGGCGCGCTGCGCCGGTAGCGCGACGTGTAGTGTTTTGCAAAATAATGATCCGAAATAACCGGCAGACGGCGTCGACGGAGCGCCGCCCTCCACCTGAGAATAATGATCGTGCCGATGGAGGCAATCCTGAACGGGTGTAACGCCACAGGCATTCAAAAAAAAGAACCGGAAGGCAGTGCCTTCCGGTTCTTGCAGCTTACTACGGTTATGGGCAATTAGAAGTTGTAATAGCCCGTGAGGCCGAAGCGGTTGTCTTTCACATCATCGCCGGCTTTGTACCGGGTGGTCAGATGGCAATACTCGAAGGCCACCTTGACCGCGGAACTGATCTTGTAGCTGGCATTGCCACCCACATTCTGGTTGCGCGAGCGCTGGCCATCGTTCAGATCGTCGTCCTTGGGCGTGTCGATGCCGTAGAACAGGCTGCAATCCACTTTTTCCGCCGGCGCGAAGCACAGTTGGGCAAATCCGCCGGTAGCCTTGATGCCTGTGTCCTTGATCAGGTTGATGCCCTGGCCAATGCCGCCGTAGTAGTTGCCCAGGTTCTGGCCGCTCCAGACTTCGCCCTGCAGCGCCATCCAGGCGGTGATCGGCAGTTTGCCGGCCACGATTACGGCGTAGGAATCATATTTCTTCTCGTCAGAGCCGATGATCTTGTTGGATACCACAGTGTCCACGTTTTCGCGGCCCCAGAACCCGCTGACGCCGATCATGGCCGGCTTTTTGGGATCATTGACCAGCAAGGGGGAGCTGAGGGCCATTTTCGCCTGGAAACCGGGGATGCCGGAATCCGTGCCGTCGTCCTGGGCACCGGCATCCAGATCGTTGGCAGCGATGCGCGCGATGGCGCCGGCCACAGTCAGCTTGGTGCCTTCACCGGCCTTGACATCCTGGCTCAGCCGCAGTTGCGGGCGGCGATTGCCGAGATGGCCTTGGTCGCTCATGCTGGCAAAGTTCACAACCATGGGATCGACCAGGATGAACGTGTCCCAATCCTGGCCGGCACGGATGGCAAACCCGTTTTCCGAAGCCAAATCCATCCAGGCATGGCGCAGGCGGATGTGCTGGCCGTTGGCCGCGCCACCTTTGCCGTAGAAGTCGGCTTCGATCTTCCCGGTGGTTGTCTTGAAAAAGCCGGCTTCCGGGCCGTTGACGTTGATGCCGAAACGGGTCTCGTTGGCCGTCATGGCAAATTCGTTGTCCTCTTCGCCGGCTTCCAGCGGCAGAACATAATAGGCCAAGCCGTCGCTACCCCCGGCCACCTTGTGCGTATCATACGCCATGCTAAGCCGGATGGAGCCATACACTTGCGCTGACACCGGGCCCACTGTCACTTCGGGCACGGCCGCATGGGCCACCGTCATCAACATAACTCCCGCCAAAACCCCGCCCAACACCGCGCAGAGACTACGTCCGATCTTCATCCTCTTCCTCCTTTGTTGTTGCCAGGACGCATGGAAGCTACATCCACCGTTATACTCCCTCACGCCCAAGAATCAGTTAACCTAACTGAAAACATGGTGTATTTATGCGATATCCGCAGTTGGCGTCAATCTGATTTTTAACTTTTTTTGGCGGAGGCACATGGGAGTCGAACCCACCTGCCGCGATGAAGCGGCACAACAGTTTTGAAGACTGCGAGGGCCACCAGGCCCCGCCTGCCTCCGGATGACTAAATTGCCGAGACATTCTTAATCGACACGGTCATGGGATGGCAATCCAATTTTATCCGCGAACTCCCAGCGGGATGATCGCAAGCGCCTGCAGCCGGGCCGGACAGGCCCCGACGGGCAGGGGCCGGGCTATTCGAACTTGAATTCCAACTGGCGTCCGGCTGCCGCCCGCGGGCCTGGCCTGGCCGCCATGTCCTCGCACAGATTCGCAGCCAAGGGGTCCATGAATGGCGCGCGCTGCGTAGTCCGGGTTTCGCCGAACAGCGCCCGGCGGCTGGCCCAGGTAAGGTACAAAACCTGGCGGGCCCGTGTCATGCCGACATAAAACAGCCGGCGTTCTTCTGCGGTGTTGGCTGGCCTTTCGGGCGGCGCATACGGCAGCAGGCCGGCTTCGCACCCGGCAATGAACACCAGCGGGAATTCCAGCCCCTTGGCGGCATGGATTGTCATGAGCGGGATGCGCTCGGCCCGCGGTTCGTAACGGTCCGCCCCCTGCCGCAGGGCCAGGAAATCCGCGAACTCTTGCCACGGGCCGGCAAAGTCGCGGGCCAGCCGCCGGCACTCTGCCAGCGCGGCCCGCGCCGCGGGGGGCAGGGCCTGGGCGGCGCGGGATCCGGCCGCCCGCTCCAGCACGTCGGCGGCGGATGTGTTCGGGGCGGGATTTTTGGCTTGGACCATGTCCAGGACCGCGCGCAGTTCCGCTTCCTCCAGCGCGGGCTGGTCCCCGATCACTTGCACCGGCCATCCTTGCCGTTCCAAGGCTTCCGCCAGCATCGGCAACTGGGCGCGCAACCGGGCCAGCACAGCAATGTCCCGCAGGCCCAGCGCGCCGCCCTGGCCTGCGCGGGCCGCGCGGCTGCCGTCCGTGCCGTGGAGGCTGGTACCGCCCAGCCAGTTGCCGATTTCGTCCGCGATGAAATCCGCCTCGGCCGCGGCCGTGGCCGCCGGATGGATCCGGATGGCCAGGGCGGGTCCGGCTGTGGCGCTGGTCCCGCTGACGGAAAACGATCCGCGCCCGGGCTCCATGACTTGGTTGGCCGCCGTGATGATGATCGCGCTGGAGCGATAATTGGTCTCCAGCCGCACCACCCGGGCGGCGGGATAGTCGCGGGTGAACTGCTCGAAAAAACGCGGGTCAGCATCGCGAAACCCATAAATCGCCTGGTCCGGATCGCCGATGGCAAACAGCCCCCGGCCGTCCGGTGCGAGGCGGCGAATCAGTTCGTACTGGGCGCGGTTGAGATCCTGGTACTCATCCACCGCCAGGGAATGCACCTGGGCGGCGGCCAGCACGTCGGGCCGGGCGCGGATCAGGGCCAGGTAGCGCGGGATGACGTCATCCATGGGCAACAGGTTCTGGTCCGCCAGCGCGGCGCGCAACGCGGCCGCACCGGGAATGGTGCCTGGCGGGTCCTGGTTATGCCGTGCATGCGCCAGGGCGGTGATGGCTTCAGCGGCGGCGCGCGCATCCAACCCGGCGACTTTGCGCAGCAGGCTGAGTTCCTCGTCCTGGCCAATCAGACGGGTGCTGTCCGACATGCCGAAGAGGCCGGGTTGGCGGCGCAGCTCGCCCAGGCAGAACGCGTGGAACGTGGCCACGCGCACGCGGGCGGCGGCTGATTCCGGCAGCAGCCGCGCCAGCCGTTCGCGCAGTTCCCCGGCGGCGCGGCGGGTGAACGTGATGGCCAGCACGTGCTCCGGGGGCACGCCGCGATGCATCACCAGGTAGGCCACGCGGTAGGTCAGGGCGCGGGTTTTGCCTGCGCCAGGGCCGGCCACGATCAGCACCGGGTCATCGGGCGCGGTTACGGCCACGCGCTGCGCCGGGCTCAAATCCACCATGAAATCGAACAGCTCCGGCTGGGGCGCGGGCGCCGACCCGGAGTCCGGCATTTGGTACAGGGGGCCGGCCGGCATTTTCCGTCGGCGCGTGGCGCGTGGTGGAGGTTTCGGCGCGGCGTTGTCCAGCCAGGACCCCCAGACGCCTTGCTTCAACAACTGGTCCTGTTCGCCGGGCTGGAACAGGCGGATCACCCCGTATTCGCCGTCGTAGCCGGCCTGGCGGATGACCGATCCCCGGCGCAGCCGCCGCAGCGCCTCGGCCAGCAGGGGCGGTTCCTCGCGCGCGAGCAGCTCCGGGTCCAGCTCCCGCAAGATGTACAGTTCCGGGCCCCAGCGGCGCACCAGGCGGTCGTACGCTGCCTGCACTTTTTTGCTGCCGGTGCCGCAATCGTAGAGCTCGGACAGGATTTCGGCCAGGGGGATGATGTACGCGTGGGGCAGGGCGGTCGGCGGCCGGAACCCGGCCGGCCGGTCCGCCAGATCCACCACCCGGCGCAGCACGCCCAGCACCAGCGGCCGGCCGCACACCGGGCACAGATCGTGCAAGGCGCGGCTGGCTTCCGGCGCCAGGCCGACACCGCATTTGCGGTGGCCGTCGTGGTGGTATTTGCCCTCCTCGGGGAACATGTCCAGCGTGCCGCCACAGCGCGCAGGATCCCGTTGCCGCAAGCCGTCGAGCATGGCAAAGTAATCCGGCTCCCCGTGAAAAATATTGGCGTTGCGCCCCAGGTTGGCCGGCGAGTGCAGGTCCGAGTTGGAGACCAGCGCGTAGCGGTCCAGCGCGCTCAGCCGCCAGTTCATGGGCGGGTCCGAGGACAGGCCGGTTTCCAGCGCCACCAGGTGGCGGGCCAGGTCGCCAAAGCAGGCGTCCGGGGAATCGAAGCCGGATTGGGACCCCAGCATGGCGAACCACGGGGTCCAGATATGCGCCGGGATCAGGCCGGCGGCCGGGTGCAGCTCCAGCAGCATGGCCAACAGGTCGCACGGGTCCACGCCCAGGATCGGGCGGCCATCGGAGCGGATGTTGCCCAGGGCCGCCAGGCGGGCGTTATAGGCAACCATGGTGGCCAGGTCCGGGACCATGACCAGGCTGTGGATCCTGCGGCAGCGGCCGTCCCGCTTGTAGATGCTGCTGATCTCGCCGGTCAGCATGAACAGCACCGGCGCGCGGCAGGGGGGCGGCACGCGGGCATCCACCGGCCCGGCCAGCTCCGGGCGCAGGCGGAACAGGCCGGGGGCGGCCGGCTCGAGCTTGGTGCGCAGTTCCGCGGACCAGGCGGGATGGGTGAAATCGCCGGTGCCCACCACGCGGATGCCCTTGATTTGGGCCCAGTAATGCAGCTCTTCCAGGTTGCAGGCCGGGCTGGTGGCGCGCGAATGGCGCGAGTGGATATGCAGATCAGCGAGGAACGCCATGGGCGGCGGTGTGGGCAACCGGCGGCGGGTTCAGGCCAGGGTCTGGACCACCTTCTCCAGCAGCTCTTCCTTGGTGAACGGCTTGACCAGGTAATTGCTTGCGCCGGCGCGCACGGCTCGGAGCACGGTTTCGCGCTTGCTTTCCGTGGTCAGCATGATCACCGGAATGTTGGCCCAGATGGGGATGGCCTTGAGGTTTTCCAGGAACTCCAGACCGTCCATGCCGGGCATGTTCACGTCCAGGATCATCAGCTTGACCCCGTGGCCTTCCCGCTTCAGGACGCTGAGGGCTTCCTTGGTGTCGCCGGCTTCGAGGACCTCGCCGTACTCTTCCGACAAGGTCGTCGAGATGATCTTGCGGACGGTCATCGAGTCATCAATGGATAATATTTTACCGCTCACGCCATTTCTCCAAGCACGCTGTCATGAGTTTTTTATCATACGGCGGCGGCGGATGCTTGGCAAGAGGGGTTGATCAAAAAACTGCGCCGCCGGGGCGGCGCCGGGGCGGCGGCGGGGTTCCCGGCCGGGCGGGATCTACTTGTTCATCAGGTTTTCGAGCCGCTGGATGCGTTGTTGCGATTCCGGGTCGAGCGCCGCGCCCGCGGGCCCGCGCAGGGCCATGGGGCCCGCGGCCAGCAGTTCCTGGGACGACTGCAGCTGGATCTGCAAGGCCGACACCTGTTTTTCCAGCGCGGACACGCGCTCGACCAGGCGCTGTTGCGTTTCCAGCACGCGCTTGCCCGAGCCAATGCGCGCCTCGAGCACGCTGGCGCTGAACGGCTCGACGATGAAGTCGTCCGCCCCGGCTTCCAGCGCCGCGCTGTGATCCAGCGCGGTGCCCCGCTGGCTGATGACCACGAGATACAGCGGCGCCAGGCCGGCGCTCTTGCGCGCCTCCCGGCACAGGGGCAGGGAACTCAGCCCCGGGATGGCGCTGTGCACGATGGCCAGGATCGGTTCGCGGGCGGCGCGGATTTCCTTGAGCACTTGCCACCCATCGCCGATGGTGGTGGGAATGAGCCCGGCGTTCTTGACCACGCGCTCAAGAATTTCGCGCGCCATTTTATCCAGTACACCCAAAAGGATCTTCATCGTTTGCTCCCTCTCAGCTAACAGATAGTACGCGCCGCGCCATAGCGCAATGGAAAAATGTCGCCCCGCCCCGCCCCCCCCGTCCGCGGCGCCGCGCCGTCCGCTGTCGGCAGGTCGCTACGGGTTCTCAATACATGTAGCCGATCATGAAGCTGAACAGGCCGGAGGAGCGGTCGTTCCATTCATCGGCCTTGAGCGGCCAGGCGTAATCCAGCCGCAGGGGGAACCCGGGAATGTCGATGCGCAGGCCCAGGCCCACGTCGGAGTTGTAGTCGGTGTTGTAGAAGAACGCGTCGGTCCAGGCCATGCCGAGATCGTAATACGCCCCGATCCGCAGGTATTTCCAGATGGGGATTTCGTACTCGCCCGAGCCAAAGGCCGAGGTGTTGCCGCCCAGGGGCTCGCCGGTGTCGTCCTTGGGGCCGACCTGGCGATACTTGAACCCGCGCAGGCTGCGCGGGCCGCCGAGGAACAGCCGGTCGAAGATGCGCACCCACTCGGACTTGCCGTAGTGATCGACCACGCTGGTCCAGCCGCGCAGGATGAACACGTGATCGAACCACAGCGGGATGAACTGCGAGGACTGCACATCGAGCCGGTACATGTCCACGTCGGCGCCGAACGGGCCGCCGGAGAGCGTGGCGGCGTACTCCGTGCGGTTGCCGCGGGTGGGGATGAACACGCTGTCGCGCGTGTCGTGCAGCAGGGACAGGGTCATCGAGCTCTGCAGGGCCGAGCCTTCTTCGCGCTTGATCAGTTCGGAGGCGTCGTCCGCGACATCGTAGACGGTGATTTCCTGCAGCGCGTACTTGAGGGTGATGCGGTCGAACGACGTCAGCGGCTTGCTGAGGCTGACGCTGCCGCCGAGGTTTTTCTGGTTGTACTCGTCACTGTAGAAGCGCCAGTCGTTGCGGAACAGGTCCACGCCCAGGGCCAGCTTGCGGTTGAGGAACCACGGCTCAACAAAGGAGATCTCGTAATCCGTGCGCTTGGTGCCGAACGTCGCGCGGGCGCGGATTTTCTGGCCGCAGCCGGTGAGGTGGGGCCAGTCCGCCAGGCAGAAGTTGCCCTGGCCGACCTCGATGAAGCCCAGCAGCGCGTCGATGCTGGAGAACCCCGCGCCGATCATGAACTGGCCGGTGCGCTGCTCCTCGACGTCGTAGGTGATGTCGTAGTAGCGCGGGTCCAGGGTGCTTTCGTGCATACTGTTGACCATGGAGAAAAAGTTCAGGTTGCGCAGGCGCTGCTCGCCGATGCGGACTTTCTTCTGGTTGACGATTTCCCCGGGATAGACCGGCAGCTCGCGGCGGATCACCTTGTCCTTGGTGCGGGTGTTGCCGCGGATGAGCACGTCGCGGATATAACCCAGCTTGCCTTCGCGGACCTCGAAGGACACCGTGGCCTTGCAGGTGAGGGGATCGGCATCGATGTCCTCGATGGCCAGGCTGTCCACGTAGCCGCGCTCCTGGTAGAAGTCCTGCACCGCCTCGGCGCTCTTGCGGATCTTGTCCATGGCTGCCGGCTGGCCGTCGTGGATCTTGAGGAACGGCAGGATATCGCCGACCGCGAAGAGCGTGACCCCGGTGAACGTGAGGGACTGTACCGTGTAGGGCTTGCCCTGCTGGATCGGGATGTCGATCAGGATGCGCTTGGCCTGTTCCAGGGGGGTGATCCTGGGCGTGCCGACCTGGGTGTCCAGGTAGCCGAGGTTGAGGTACAGGTCGCGGATGGTGCCCAGGTCATCGGCCAGGTCTTCGGGCTTGTAGGTGCCGGCGCCGGTGATCCAGGAGATCCAGTTCCGCCGCTTCTGCTTCATCGCCGTGCGGATGTCGGAGGGTTTGACGGCCGCGCAGTCGCCGCTGAACGTGATGTCGCGCACGCTGGCGCGCCGGCCCTCGATCACCTTGATGTCCACGTCCGCCAGCCCGGTGTCCTTCTCTTCGGTGATGACCCAGGTGAGCTTGGTGTAGGGAAACAGGTCCTTGTGGTACTCATCGAGCACCTTCTGGGACTTGACCGCGAGGACGGTGTCGTCCACCAGGTCGCCGTTGCCGATCTCCATCCATTTGCGGATTTTCAGGTTGCCCATGTAGTCTGCGCCGGAAATGCGCAGGACGTTGATCCGGGCCTTGGGCTTGACGTGGTAGGACACCCGCACTCCCTGCGGCGTGGATTCGTAGGCCGCCTCCACGTAGGAAAACCGCCCGGATTTTTCGAGGGCCTTGACGTCCGCGGCCACGGTCAGGGCATCGAACTCGACGCCCGGCTTGAGGGAGATGAAGGCGCGCACCGCGGCCTCTTCCACCGGCCCGGGGCCGGCGTTGTCAATGACCACCTCCGTGACCACTTCCGCGCGCGCCACGACCACGCTCATGGCCAAGGCCAGCGCTACGACCCAACCCGCCCATCGCCTGCTGTTGCTCAAGGTGCCCACACTTTCTTCACTCTGCGGGAGGCGGGCCGCCGGGGGCCTCGCCATCTTCGCGGTTGTCGAACCTGGTGAACCGGTCAAAAAAGTTCAAGCGGACTTTCCCCGTGCGCCCGTTGCGGTGCTTCTGGATGTCTACGTAGGCCAGGGTCTGGTCCGCGTTCTCGGGGTCATCCGTAATGCGGCAGGGCCGGCGCAGGAACATGACCACGTCCGCGTCCTGCTCGATGGCGCCGGACTCGCGCAGGTCGGACAGTTGGGGTTGGTTGCGCGCGCCGCGCTTTTCCGGCTCGCGGCTGAGCTGGCTGAGCACCAGCACCGGCACGTGCAGGTTCTTGGCCATGGCCTTGAGCGCGCCGGAGACGGCCGAGATCTCGCGCTGGCGGCCTTCCCGGGAGTACTTCGAGTAGTTCAGCAACTGGAGGTAGTCGATGACCACCAGCTGGATGTCATAGCGGCGCTTGAGCCGCCGGGCGCGGGACACCAGTTCCACGGCCTCCAGCCCGGCGGTGTCGTCCAGATGAATCCCCGCGCCCATCAGGTCCGACGCGGCCTGGGTAAGCGAGGCGTGCTCCTCGTGGTCGCAGTACCCCCGGGTGACTTTCTCGGCCGACACGCGCGCCCGGCAGCAGAGCATGCGGCGGACCAGCGCCTCGGCCGACATTTCCATGCTGAACACGGCCACCGGCTGCCGCTGGGCCTCGCGCTGGATGGGGGCGGAGATGTTCTCCACGATGTTCAGCGCCAGCGCGGTTTTGCCCATCGAGGGCCGGGCCGCCAGGACGATCATCTCGCCCGCTTTCAGGCCGGTCAGGATCTGGTCGAGATGGGTGAACCCGGTGCGCAGGCCGGCCACGCCGCCGCGGTCGTTGATGATCTTCTCGATCTCGTCCATGCCCGTGTGGACCAGGTCCGCCCATGGGCGCGCGGTGCCGTGCTGCGATTCGGAGATGGTGAAGAACGACTGCTCCGTCTCGCTCAGGACGGTTTCGGCGTCTTCATGGCCGGCCTTGTAGCTGGAGTCGATGGCCGTGGTGGCGCGATCGATGACCTGGCGCAGGAGATACTTGTTATAAACGATCTCCAGGTAATATTCGGCGTGGGCCGCGGTGGGGGTGGCTTCCACCAACTGGTCCAGGTACAGCGGGCCGCCGATATCCTCGAGGCGGTCGCGGGCCTTGAGGGCTTCGACCAGCACCAGCAGGTCAATGCCACGATGCTGGTCGTGCAGCTCGGTCAGCGCCTGGTAAATGACCTGGTGGGGCTGGCGATAAAAAGCGTCCAGGACCAGGCCCCGTTCGCGGCACAGGTCCAGCACCCGTTCCGGATCCAGCAGGGCCGCGCCCAGGATCCCCCGTTCCGCATCCTCGCTGTAGGGGGGCAGCCGTTCGCTGCGTTGACCCGGCGGGGCGGGCTGGGCCGGGGCAGGCATGGCTACTCCTCGACGATCCAGACCTTCAGCGTAGCTTCCAACTGCGAATGGACCTTGATCGGCACCTTGAACACGCCCAGTTCGCGCAGCGGCTCAGCCAGCATGACCTGGTGCTTGCCGACCTCGATGCCCTGGGCCTTGAGGGCCGCCGACACGTCCAGGGTGGACACCGACCCGAACAGCTTGCCTTCCGGGCCGGTCTTCACGGCGATGGTGCAGGATGTTTTCTCAAGCGTGTCGGCCAGGGCGCGGGCCGAGGCCATGCTGCGCTTGGCGCCTTCCTCGCGCTCAAGGCGGCGGCGTTCCAGCTTGCGGCGGGTCGCCGCGGTGACCGGGGCGGCCAGCTTGCGGGGCAGGAGGAAGTTGCGCGCATGACCCTCGGCCACGCGCACCACGTCGCCTTCCGCGCCCAAGCCTTCGACATTGCTCATCAAAATGACTTCTACCGGCATGACGGTCTCCTGTTTAAATGTCGGGCGTTAGCGCAACAGGCCCATGACCCGGGCGCGGCGGATGGCGCGGGTGATTTCGCGTTGCTGGCGGGAGTTGGCGCCGGTGAGCCGCCGCGGCATGATTTTGCCGCGCTCGGTCATGAACTTGCGGAGCAACTCGTGATCCTTGTAATCGATCTCGTGGATGCCCTCAAGGTACTTGGCGCCGCGGGACTGGCCCTTGTCGCCCCAGTCGGCACGCCGGTTGCGCCGGGGTTTGCGTTCATTCATTGCTGCCATATGCTTCCTCTTGTTGCTGCGGGTTGATTGATTTGCAAGTAAAACAGGTTGGCCCTAGAAAGGCAAGTTGTCCTCGTCGGGCGCCGGGTCCATGACCTCGGATTCCGGCGCGGGCGGCGGGGGCGGGATGTCGCGCGCCGGCCGCGGCGCAGGATCCGCGGCGCCCGCTCCATCCCGGCGGGGGGCGCCGAGGAACTGCACGCGCTGGGCCGTGACACGCAGCTTGCTGCGTTTCTCGCCCTGCTGGTTTTCCCACTGGTCGAGCCGCAGCCGGCCTTCGATCATGACCGGCGCGCCTTTTTTAAGGTACTGCTGGCAGAGCTCAGCCTGGCGGCCCCAGGTCTCGACATCCACGTAGCAGACATTATTCACCATCTCGCCGGCCTTGTTGCGGAAGCTTTCGGAGATGGCAACGCCCAGTTCGGCGACCGACTGTCCGCCGGGGGTCTGGCGGAACTCCGGGTCGCGCGTCAGGTTGCCGATGAGATAGACTCGGTTTAGCGAAGGCATCCGGGATTAACCTTCCTTCTTGGCGGCGCCGGCCTCGGCCTTGGCCTTGCTGCGCCGGGGGGGCAGGGCGCGGATCAGCTGGTTGCGCAGCACCTTTTCGTTCAGCTTCAGGCGCGCGCGCAGGGGGGCGATCGCCGTGCCCGGGATGCTGAAGTTGATCACCGCGTAATAGCCCGCGTCCTGCTTGCCCATCGGGCGGGCAAACGGGCGTTTGCCCAGGCGGGTCATGCTGGTGACCTTGCCGCTGCATTTCTCGATGTCGTCCCGGACGGCGCCGAGGGCTTCTTCGTACCCTTCCTCGGTCAACGCTTTGGGAAAAATGAACATACCTTCATACTGATTCATGCTCTTGCTCTCCTCCTGTTACTCGTCCTTGTCGTCAAAGCCCATTATATTGATTCATCGCCGCGTCCACGCCCCGGCTCAGCAGGCATTCCAGCGCCTCCACGGCCTGGCGGATGGCCGCGGCGGACACGTCCGTCTCTTCACGCGCAAACGATCCCAGCACGAAATCCGACAGCGATCCGCGCCGTTCGGCCTGCTCGATGCCCAGGCGCAGGCGTACGAACTCGTCGGTGCCCACCTGGCCGATGATCGACTTCAAGCCATTGTGATGCCCCGCGCTGCCCTGCTTGCGGATGCGGAGCTTGCCCAGGGGCAGATCCACATCGTCCAGCACCACGATCATGTCGGCCGGCGCCAGGCGATGCCAGCGCAGCACCGCCGCCACGGCTTCGCCGCTGCGGTTCATGAAGGTTTGCGGCTTCACCAGCAGCACCCGGCCTTCCGGGGTGTCCGCCCGCGTTGCCAGCGCCTTCAGGAACCAGGCGCGCCGAAACTCGCAGCCCAGCCGGCCCGCCAGCGCATCCAGCACCATGAACCCGATGTTGTGCCGGGTGCGGGCATAGTCGCGGCCCGGGTTGCCCAAGCCCACCACCAGTTTCATCAGCGTTCATCCCCGGGCGCGGCTGGCACGGCATTATTTCTTCTTCTCTTTCTCTTTGCCCTTTTCCTTGCCCTTTTCCGCCGGCGCCGCCTCGGCCGCGGCGCCTTCCTCGTCTTCCTTCTTCTTGGCGATCAGCTCGGGTTCGGCGCCTTCCGCGGCTGCTTCGGCGGGCGCGCCCGCTTCCGCGGCTTGCTCTTCCGCGGTCGGCAACTTCGGCATCTTCACCGCGGCCACGGCTTGCTCCTTGGCGGCATGGACCGTGTATTTGGCCGGGTCCAGCCCCAGGCCGGAGATCATGAAGGTCTGGCTGAGCTGCAGGCCGGACACGTCCACCTCGATCTGCTCCATGATGTCCGCGGGCAGACACTCGATTTCCACCTCGCGCAGGATTTGCTCCAGCTGGCCGCCCTGCTGGGTGACGCCCAGGGGATCGCCCTTGAGCACGATCGGCACGGCGATCCGCAGCTTGCGGGTCATGGAGAACTCGAAGAAGTCCACGTGCAGGATGTGGTCGTTGAACGGATGCTGCTGCAGCTCTTTGAGCAACACCTTGCGCGGCGGCTGGTCGTCGATGGCCAGGTCCAGGATCAGCTGGGCGCCCGCGTGGTGGCGCAGCGCCTTTTTGAACTCGTGCTCGTTGATCTGGATTTTCTCGTTGGCGCGGTCCAGCCCGTAGATGATCGCGGGAACCATGCCTTGCCGGCGCAGCCGGCGCACTTCGGCCGAGCCCTGGGTGTTCCGGGGGGTGGCCGCCACTTTGATGTTTGCCATGTTGCTCTCCTACCTAGTTGGATTTGAATAACGAGGTGACAGACTGGTTGTTGTGGATCCGCAGGATCGCCTCGCCCAGCAGCTCGGCGATCGACAGCACCGTCACCGGGAACCCCTGCCAGTCGCGCCCGGGCACGCTGTTGGTGGTGAACAGGGCCTTGATGGCCGACTGTTTGAGGCGCGCGATGCCCAGCTCGGTGAGCAGGTTGTGGGAGGTGGCGGCGTACACGGTGCGCGCGCCGTGCTGCACCAGCAGCTCCGCCGCCGCGGTTATGGTGCCGGCCGTGGTGGTGAGATCGTCGGTCAGGACCGCGTCGTAGCCGGCCACCTCGCCGACGAGGTGGGCTACCTCGACTTCGGTGGCGCTCTTGCGCCGCTTGGCCACCAGGGCCAGGCCGGCGGCCAGCTCGTTGGCGTAGAAATAGGCCATCTTGAGGCCGCCCGGGTCCGGGGACACCACCACCAGCGGGTCGAGCTTCAGGCTGCGCAGGTGCTTGATCAGCACGGGCGCGGCGCGCAAATGGTCCACCGGGATGTCGAAAAAGCCCTGGATCTGCTGGGCGTGCAGGTCCATGGTCAGCACCCGGTCCGCGCCGGCCGCGGTCAGGATGTTGGCCACGAGCTTGGCGGTGATCGGCACGCGCGGCTGGTCCTTGCGGTCCTGGCGGGCGTAGCCGTAATAGGGGATGACCGCCGTGATCCGCTCGGCCGAGGCGCGCTTGGCCGCGTCGATGATGATCAGCAGCTCCATCAGGTTTTCGTTGGGCGGCTGGCAGGTCGGCTGGACGATGAACACGTCGCACCCGCGCACGTTTTCGGTGATCTTGACGAAAATTTCGCCGTCCGGGAAGTGGCTGATATCCACGTCCACCAGCGGCTGTTGCAGGTACACGCCGATCTGGCGCGCCAGCTCCAGGTGCGCGTTGCCCGACAAAATCCTTAAATTGTTGTTCTCTTTCACTTCCAACCTGGTTGCCCGACTAGGATTTGAACCTAGACTCTAGCCTCCAAAGGGCCGTGTGCTGCCATTACACCATCGGGCAACAACATGGTACAGACCGTGTTTGGAAACCCCACCCCGGGGCTTCCGGCCCAATCACCCGATTGAGCAAAACGTCGCACACTAAACGCAAACCTTGCGCAAGTCAAGCGCTTCCCCGGCCGGCGCGCACTTTTTTCAGGCCGCGGCGGCCCGGGCCGTGGCGGCGGCCTGCTTGCGCTTGGTGATGATGAGCTGCATGATCATCAGGCACTGGTTGACCGTCCAGTACAGCACCAGGCCCGCCGGCATGGTATAAAAGAAAAACAGCATCATCACCGGCATGAACTGCATGATCTTCTGCTGCTGCGGATCGCCGCCGCTGGGGGTGAGCACCTGCTGCCAGTACATGGTGGCGGACATGATCAGCGGCAGGATGTTCAGGGGGATCGGCAGGAGGTCCTTGAGCAGGTTTTCCGGCTGGCTGAGGTCATGCACCCACAGGAACGGCGCGAACCGCAGCTCGATGGCGTTGCGCAGCACGATGAACAGGCCGATGAACACCGGGATCTGGATCAGCATCGGCAGGCACCCGCCCATGGGGTTGACCTTGTTCTTCTTGTACAGCGCCATGGTCTCCTGCTGCAGCTTCTGGGGATTGCTCTTGTACTTCTCGCGCAGCGCCTTGATCTCCGGCTGCAACGCCTGCATCCGCTTCATGCTCTCGTTGCTCTTGTGGGTGATCGGCCAGAAGAGGAACCGCACCAGGATGGTCAGGATGATGATCGCCAGGCCATAGTTGTGGGGCCACACGTAGTCGTGCAGCGTGATCAGCAGCCACAGCAGGGCTTCCTTGATCGGCACCATGAACGGGTTGCAGAACGCCCAGAACCCGGTGGAGGCGAACTCCATGACAGCTTCCTGCTGCAGGCCAAGCTTCTTGAGCGTCCAGTATTGCTTGGGCCCGAGGTAACCGTTCATGGACCGGGTCACGGTCTCCCCCGGCTGCAGCACGATGTCCGGCACCACCAGCGCGGCGGCCACGGCCGCCAGCCCCGTCATGCGGGGTTTGTTCTCCGGCGGTTCGGTCAGTTCCCCGGGATCCACGATGCGTTGGAGGTACGCCACGACCGCCTCGCCGCCGCCGGCGGGCGCCAGGATTTGGGCAAAATACGTGTTTTTCACGGCCAGCCAGTCCACGGGGCTGGACAGCAGTTTTTCCTCGACGGCCTGCGGCAGGATGCCGGTATCCTTCTCTGCGCGGTTGAAGAATCCGGGCAGCTTGTCGCCCCAGGTGCTGGGCAGGTTGTTGCCCACGGCCAGGGCATCCACGCCCAGCGTGGACAAGCCGGCGATCGCTTTGCCCGGCAAGTTGTGCATAAGGCCCAGCTGCAGGTGGGCGCCGGTCACGTTGACCGGCTGGGAGCTGGCGTTGGTGAACTCGTCCGTGACCGAAAGCTGGTACTCTTCGTGCAGCACCAGGGTGCGCCGCAGGGTCAGCCCGCCCGGGGTGGTCCGGCTCAGCACGATGGACTGTGGCCCCGGGGTTCCAACCACCTCGAAGAGGTCGCTGCCGCCCAACCCCGGCAGGCCGCTGTAAACCAAGGCCGGCAGGGTGGCGAAATCCATGACCACCGGGCCACTGTTGCGCTGCTCGGTAGCCGGGTACCCGGCCAGGGTGGCTTCCAGGATCGCCGCGCCGGCGGCGCTGACTTGCAGGCTCACACCGCCGTTGTCCAAGCGCCAGGCAGGGGCCGGGGTGGCGTCGGCCCGGGGCATGAAGAAGCGCGAAGCTCCGGTCGCGGGCCGGTCCGGCTCCAGCGCGCTGCCGGCACTTTTGTCGGCGACCACCGCCGCTGCGGCCGGCGTGGGCGGGGGGGCCGCGGTGAGGTCCGGCTGCGTGGCGGCGGCCGGGGTGTCCGGGCTTGCCGCCAGCGTGGTGTCCGCGGGCAGGGCCGCGGGCGTGGCGTCCGCCTTGACCGCCGGGGCGGGCTTGGCCGGGAACACCCGGCTGATGACTTGCCGGTCGATGATCGGCCAGGCAAACAGCAGCCCGACCAATATGACGAGGATGCCGATATCTTTTCTATCCATGGGAGCAGTCCTGTTGCGAAATGAGTAGCGACCGGCCGTTGCGGCCCGGCGTCGCGGGCGGAACCGGGTCCCAGCCGCCGGGGTGGAACGGATGGCACTTGCCCAGCCGCCGGAAGGTCAGGCCCAGCCCGCGCCAGAATCCGTGCTGTTGCAGCGCCTCGATGGCGTACCGCGAGCAGTTGGGTTCAAAGCGGCAGCAATGGCCCAGCAGGGGCGAGAGGGTAAGTTGGTACAGGCGGATCAGGCCGATCAGCAGGCGGGTCATGGCCGGGCCTCGGGCGCCAGCAACCGGGCCCGCGCGGCCAGGGCCAGAAAATCGCGGACTACGTCCGGCCAGGCGGCGCGCAGGATGGCGTTGCGGGCAATGAGGATCACGTCAAACCGCCCCTGCATGCGGTAGCGGTGGCGGCGGTACACTTCGCGCAGGCGGCGCTTGGCGCGGGCGCGCTGGACCGCACCGCCCACGCGGCGGCTGGCCACGACGCCCAGGCGCAGCGCGGCATCCCCGGCGGTGCGCCGCCAGAGGATCATGTATTGTCCGTTCCATCGGTGGCCCTGGTCATAAGTTTCCTTGAAGCAGGCGCTGTGCTGCAGCCGCTGGCCGCGCCGCAGGCGCTGGTCCGGCCTGGCCGGTGCGCCGGTGCCCTGGGTAGGCGGCCGTCCGGCGGCCGCGGGGGTCGGCGATTCCATGCGCCCGGCTCGCAGGGGGGGCGGTGGTCAGATAGACAGCCGTTTACGGCCTTTTTGGCGGCGGCGCTTGATGACCGCCTGGCCGTCGCTGGTCGCCATGCGCTTGCGGAAGCCATGCTTGCGCTGCCGTTTCTTGCGTGACGGATGATATGTCGGTTTCATGCTCGTTTCCTTCCTTGTTCATGCCCGCGCTGTTCTTCCGCGGAAATTGGCAACGATAGCAGGCTCCCCGTTCCTGTCAAACGTTTAGAACGGCGCCGCCGTACCAATTTTGGCGCGGAGCGTGGCCTCGGCGATGGACCGGCCGTCGTAGAGGATCGGGGTGCGCCGCGGCCGCCACACCCGGCGCTTGGCGCGCGCCAGCAGTTGGTAGCCGCGGGTGAAGAAGAGCAGCAGGTCCAGCTGGGCCGCGCACCACGCGAGCGGCAGGGTCCACGTGGAGTACCGGCCGAGGACGCGCAGGCGGCCGGCCACCGGGTCGGGGCCGTTCCGGCCGGGCAGGTAGCTGCCGATGAAGGCCAGCAGCAGGGTGGCGGACTCCAGCATGACCCGCGAGAAATTTTTCATCTCCTCGACGTCAAAGCCGTCCTTGAGAATATCGAACAGCTCCGACTCGGTGTACCCGGTGCGGTAGCGATGGATCCGGTCATCGCGCACGTCCAGCAGCTTGCGGATCAGCGGCAGCAGCGCATGCCGCTTGGCGTGCGTGGTGTTGACGATGAAAATCCCCGAGCTTTTCAGCACCCGGTGGCACTCGGCAATGAACGCGCGGTCGTCCTGCACGTGCTCCATCACGTCCGTGAGCACCAGGCGGTCAAACTGGCCGTCGTCGAACGGCAGCTTCATGTCTTCCACCTGGGCAACCGGCCCGTCGACCAACTCGCAGAGGTTCTGGTGGGCGGCCGAGGTCAGGGCGGCATGGGACCAGCGGCCCCCGCGGCGGCGCAGGTAGTAGTGCAGGGGCGCTGGCCCGCCCACGGCCAGGCAGTCCATTTCCATGGTCTTGCCCAGGATTTGCTCAATCCGCCGCTGGCGCACGGTTTCCCGCCACGTCTTGTTATATATAAGTAATTGCTGTTCTGCCAGGACGCCCTGCATGGTTCCTCGCTTCTCAACCGGCGTTGCCGGTCTGGCTGTTCCCAAACGGCCGGAACATTAAATGGATGCGCCGGGATAAGCAAACCCATTTTTCCCGGGGCCGCGTCATCCGGCGGCCGGCGCGGCCAGCACCCCGCGCGCCACGCGCAGGTCCCAGGGGGTATCGATATCCAGCGCGCGCTCCGGCGGCATCACGTAGGCCAGGGCGCCGTCCGGGCACCAGGTTTTCCCGGCCAGCAGCGTTTCGCGCCGCACCAGGTAGATGGCGCCGTTGAGCGCATAGACCGGCGGCAGGTCCTGGCGCCGGGCCGCGGCCAGCGGGTGGGGAATGAATGGCTGGAGCCGGCCCGCGGCATCGACCACCTTGGCCTGCCACGGGTGATGCGCCAGCGGCGAGACGCTGACCACGGCTTCCGCGTTGCGGTCCCGGGCCAGGTCAATGGCCGCATCAATGTCGGCGGCGGTGCGGAAAGGCGAGGTGGGCTGCAGCAGCATGACGTAATCCGGGGTGTAGCGCTCGTGGTCGGCCAGCCACTGCAGGGCATGGAGCGTGACGTCCATCACCAGCGCGCGGTCCCCGGCAAGTTCCGCCGGCCGCCGATACGGGGTTTCGGCGCCGTGCTCACGGCCCACGCGGGCGATCTCGTCATCCTCGGTGTCGAGGATGACGCGCTCCACGCCGCGGGCCTGGGCCGCCGCCCGGCAGGTGTGGGCCAGAAGCGGCAAGCCGCCCAGCAGGGCCAGGTTCTTGCGGGGGATGCCTTTGGACCCGCCCCGCGCCACGATATAGGCTGTGACCACGAGTTTGATGGCGGCACTATGGGGTGGAATCCCGCGGGCCGCAATACTATTTTCGGCGTGTTTTCATGTTGCCGCGGGAGGCAACCTGCGCTAATAAGGAGCCAGCAACAGCGCTAAAAGCGCGGAGTGTTAATGGAGCTAATCCTCAACGACCCCAGCACGCTGGATGACCGCACGTTCAAGCGGCTGTGCGATCTGATCTATGAAAAGTGCGGCATCGTGCTCACCGAGGACAAGCGGGCGCTGGTGCAGGCGCGGGTCGGCAAGCGCATGCGGCAGACGGGATTCTCCGACTACCGCAAGTATTACGATCACCTGACCCAGGATGCCTCGGGCGATGAGTTGGTGGGCCTGCTGGACGTCATCTCCACCAACGTCACCCACTTTTTCCGCGAAGGCCGGCACTTCGAAAAGCTGGGTGCGTTGCTGCGGGAGTGGCAGGCCGCCGGCCAGCGCCGCTACCGCATCTGGTGTTCGGCCGCCTCCACGGGCGAAGAGCCCTACACCATTGCCATCACCGTGCACGAGGCGCTGGAGAACGTGGCGGATGCCAAGATCCTCGCCACGGACATTTCCACCCGCGTCTTGCGCAAGGCCAAGGAAGGCCGCTATCTGCCCAGCCACATGGAAAAAGTGCCGCCCGGCCTGGTGGGCAAATATTTTCAGAAGGAAAAAGACGCGGAGGGCGATGTCCATTACGTGGTGAAGGACAGCCTCAAGGCCATGGTCACCTTCGGCCGGATCAACCTCGCCAAGCCGCCGTTTCCCCTCAAGGGCCCGCTGGACGTGATTCTCTGCCGCAACGTCATGATCTATTTCGACAACCTGGTGCGCAGCCGGATGCTGGACAATTTCCACTCCCTGCTGCGGCACGGCGGCTACCTGATCGTGGGGCACGCCGAAAGCCTGTCCGGCATGTTGAACAAGCAGTTCAAGCCCATTGAGCCGGCCGTCTACATGAAAAAATAGCCGGGCAGCTTAACTGGCGGATCCATCCGGCCGATACTCAGATCAAAGGATGGCATGGAAATGAACAAATCCAAGCGTGACAAGGTCTACGAGTCATTTTTCGAGTTCATGCACTGGCAATACATGGAAACCCTCAAGCACGAGGACTATGCCGGAATGCAGGAAGTCAGCAGTTCCCTGTGCATTGCCTACGCCTCGGTCGGCAACCGCGTGTTGTCGCGCAAATGGGCCGAGGAATACCTGAGCCATGTGGCCGCCAACGACCGCCAGCCGTTCAAGCGGGCCGTGAAAGCGCTGTGTGCCGGCAAAGCCGGCTGATCCCCCCCCGTCTGATCCGCAAAGATTCTTTTCTGCAGCGCCGCGCGCGTTAGCCGCGGCCCAGCATGTGCATGAAGCGCCGCAGGATGCTGGTGCGCTTGAGCGACTCGCGGATGTCGGTGGTTTGCGCCAGCTTCAAGTGTTCCAGGGCGGCGGAGTTCTGCTGCCCGCGTTCCGCCACGAGGCGCGCGAGGACCTCGGGGATCTCGGCGTGCAGGCTCAGCAGGCTCCGGAACGCATCCTGCGAAATGCGCAACAGATCCACCTCGGTGGCGGCCGTGGCCGTGGCAGTGCGCGGCAGGCCGGTCGTCAGGCTCATCTCGCCCAGCACGGCGCCGGGGCCGGCCTCAAAATGGCGCACAGGTTGCGCGCCCTCGTATTCCAAGGTCCCAGCCACCTGTCCCCGGACCACCACGTAGCAGGCGTCCCCGGGTTCGCCCTGGCGGAAGATAGTTTCGCCGCGGGTGTAGGCCAGGCGCTCCACGCGCGCCGCCACCGCGCGCCACTCGTCCCGCTGCACCAGGGGCTGCCCTTGCTCATCGACAAACAAGCGCGTGCTGAACTCGCTGCGCAGCAGCTCTTCCAGGACCGTGTCCACTTCCGCGTCCGCGGGCGGGATCCGGCGCTGGTTGTATACGACGGCCATGAAATCGTTCAGCAGTTGGTCGCTCATGGGGAAGGGGATCTCGATGCCGCGCCGCTTGAACTGGTACCAGATCATGCGGTTGACATCGCCTTCCGCGGGGGTGCGGTCGTAATACAGGTCCGTCCAGAAGCGCAGTTGGTAGTTGATCCCGAAATCCTTGAACTCCGTGACGTAGGCTGACGGCGGCGGGTCCTTGAGCACCGCCGGCACGGCCGCGGCCGCGGCCACCAGGGCGGCAATCACCTCGGCCGGGGCGTCGGCGTAACTGGCGCCGACGTTCAGCTCGTGCCGCCGGCGTTTGCCCGGCCAGGTCATGTTGCTGATCACGCTGCCGGCCACGACGCTGTTGGGGATGAGCAGGACGTGGCCGCCCACGGTCCGCAGCCGGGTTTCGCGCCAGTTGGTTTCCATCACTTCGCCGGCCAGGTCGTTGATCCGCACCCAGTCGCCAGGCACCACGGATCGCACGATGTGCAGCGACATGCCGGCCAGCAGGTTGCCCAGCACGCCCTGCAGCGCAAACCCGATCACCGCCGTCACCAGGGCCGTGGAGGCCAGCAGCGGGGCGATGTTGATGCGCAGGATGAACTTCATGATGAAGAACGCGGCGATCAGCAGGATCAGCGTGCGCGTGATCGATCGCAGCAGGTCCGGGAGGGGCAGTTGCTGGTTGCGGCGTGCATAGAAGGCGACCAGCATGCCTTCCGCCAGCCGCACCATGAACACCACGCCCCAGAAGGCAAACCAGGCATCAAAATGCGCCAGGTGGGTGGCTTTCCAGCTGACCACGGCCGGCAGCAGCGACGTCAGCACATCCACCGCGACCGACACGACCAGGATGACCAGGCTGCGGCAAATGGTGCGCCACACGATATGCCTGCCCGGGGGGATCGGCCGGGCCATCTGCCCGGCCAGGTAAGGCTCATGCGCCCGGCGCAGGGACAGGCTGACCAGCCAGGCAAACCCCAGGATGGCCAGCGCCACGGCGGATTCAATAATCCAAGGCAGGTATTGGTTCATGGGCCGTCCGGATCGTTACTGCAGCCAGTTGAGCAGGGCCTCGACCACGCTTTCCAGCCAGCGCAGCAGGTTGAGGATGCCCACCAGGACCCGTTCGAGCCACGAGTCCGGATGGTACTGGCGCGGCGCAGCGCGACCGTCGGACCGAACCTGGGGTTGGCGTTCCTCCGGGGGGGGCGGAACATCCAGCGCCTGGGGTTCGCAGGTCGTGGCAAACGGGCCCATGCGGTAGGCGCAGAGGATGCGGTAGCTGCCGGGTTTGATGGGGCCACGCCATGTGGCCGAGCAGGAGAAGCCTCACCCATACTCAAAGTTGCCCTGGGCGACCAGTTCGCCATCGAGCGTGGTAATTTTGTAGGTGGGTTCCAGCGGGTAGGATCGCGAGCGTTTGGACCGCGGGATCTCGGTCTTGCGGCCCTGGACATGCCGCACCTGGGAGACCGCTTCGCTGGCCCGGCCCACCACCTCCAGCCCCAGGCGCATGGCGGGCGCCTGGCCCATGGTCGTACGCCAGTTGGCGGCCACTTCCATGGTGTAGGGTTCGCCAAAGTCCAGCACCGCCGGATGGGTGCCGCCCACGTCAATGACCGGGCCCTCCGTGGTGCCGGCGCCGCGCAGGGCCCACACGTCGCCCCATTCGTCCTGGCGTTCAAGGTTGTAGCTGGCCAGCTGGTAACTGCCTTTGGGTATGGCGAGGTTGGTGTCGGCCGTGCGGATCATCAGGCAGTCGCTGCCATCCGCGGCGCTGAGCGTCATCTGGTTGGCGGGCGCGGAAAGCACGAGCGGCGCCAGCGCATTGGTGCAGACCGCCAGCCGCAGCACGCCCGCGGGAATGTCCGGCTGCACCTCAAACAGGGTTTGATTAGCCAGCAGGCGGGACCCCAGGATGAACATCTCGCCAGAATGAAACGCCCCGGTGGCGGAGAGATAAAAGGCGTCGCCGCGCGCGAAAATGCTCTTGTTGGCGTAATGGATGCCGTCGGGGATGCTAAACCGATCCGTGAACAGACCGTTGCCGTTCTGGTCGCCCAGCGCCACCTTGTAAGGTACGCTGTCCACCTCCAACTGGCCCAGGTAGTGACAGTTGGCCTGCAGCATGACCTGCAGCTCAAACTCCCCGCTCCGGCCCGCGGCCGCCGGAACCAATTGCCGGGTGGGGCGCCGGGCAAACACCTGCACCCAGAAGCTGTACGGCCGGTTGGTGTTGTCGGAGCGGATGATACAGTCTGTGGCCGGGAACCGGCTCCAGTAGATGTCGCCGCGATCCTGGCCCATCAGTTCGCCGGTCAACGGCTTGTCATCGGTCAGGTCGCGGTTGAAGTTGGCGTCCACGAAGAGGCGGTCATAATACGCGCCGTTATTGGTCTGGCAGTCCAGCACCACGAGCACCTCGGAGTCGGCCAGGGTGAACTGGGCATACAAGGGTTTGTCGTGCAGGAATTCCGGCCATTGCCAGTCGCCCTTGGGCGGCGTGGGCTTGGCGGCCACGGACTGGGATCCGCCCAGGTGCTGGCTGGTCCGTTCGTCGCCTTCGCGCACGTATTCCAGCGGTACATCCACAGCCACCGCTGCCAAGGCAACCCCGGAGAGCAGGCCAGCCACCGCCATGATCTTTTGCCAGTTCATGGTGTCAGGGTATCCGGCCGCCGCTGCCAAGGCAAGATGAAAGAGGGCCGGACCGGGCATATTCTCGATCAAAACTGATAATTTTCTCAGATTTGCGGTCCTTCGGGGGCTTGGCGGAGGTCGGGAAAAATAATTCCAAGTAGACTATTAACATAACCGATCATATCGTGTAGTATATGCATTGGCAGTGTAAAAAGAGCCAAAGCTTACATGAAAAACCAAGTCAATCGAGATGTGCGGGGCTGCGAGGGGAACCAGATTGTTGCGCGCTCCGGCATGGTTGGCATGGAACCTGCATAAGAAGTTTGCATGATAAAATTTCGCACCAGGCTGGTGCCGGGTGCGAAAAAGGGTGGTCCGGGCGATGATGCCCGGACGGGTAAGAGAAACAAAAACAGACAAAAGAAAGAATGGGAGATAGCAATGAAGAATAAAATGGCATTCACGTTGGTGGAAATCATGATCGTTGTGGCGATTATCGGCTTGCTGGCCGCGATCGGCATTCCGGCGTTCGCCCGCGCTCGTGAAACCGCCCGGACCAAAGCCTGCATCAACAACCTGCGCCAGATCGACGGGGCGAAGGAACAGTATGCGATCGAGAACAACGGCGCCGAAGGCGACACCGTGGCCGACTCGGACATCACTGTTTACATCAAGGGCGGCGCGATCCCGACCTGCCCGGCTGGCGGCACCTACACGACCGGCGACATTGGCGCTGATCCGGATTGCGACTACACCGATCACGATCTGCCCTAACGTTTGTTAAGTGCACGATCCTCGGAAGGGCCCTCAAAAGGGGCCCTTCCTCTTTTTAAACTATACGCAGCGGGTCGGGCTGCCGGATGCCAGGTCCGGCGCAGAGTTTCAGGAAAGCAAAGCAATGGTCAGCGCGGCCGCAAATGGGCCACGATCCGGCGGGCAATGGCGTCCACGTCAGCGTCTGACAGCCCGGGTTCAGCCTGGTTGGTGACCCCGGCCAGCGTCTGGCAGGCGGTGATGGCTGCCACACCCACGATGTCTTCGGCGCTGCAGCCGCGCGAAAGATCGTTGATCGGCTTGGCCAACCCCTGGAGGATGGGCCCCAGGGCCGTGGCCCCGGCCAGCCGCTCGGTCAGTTTGTAGGCAATGTTCCCGGCCTGCAAATCCGGAAAAATCAGGATGTTGGCATTCCCCGCGATCGGGCTCTGGGGCGCCTTTTGCCGCGCCACTTCCGGCACCAGGGCGGCGTCCGCCTGCAACTCTCCGTCCATCACCAGGTCCAGGGACTCCGCGGCCACTCGCGCCCGGATCAGTTCCGTGGCGCGTTGCACCTTGGCGACCAGTTCATGCTTGGCGCTGCCCTTGGTGGAAAAGGAAAGCAAGGCCAGGCGGGGTGTGCCGCCGACCAACGCCTTGAACGTTTGCGCCGTGGCCAGGGCAATGTCCACCAGTTGCTCGGCGGTCGGGTTGGGGTTGACCCCGCAGTCGGCAAACATCAGCACCGGGTCGCCGGCCGGCGTCGGCCGCGCTAACTGCATCAGGAAACTGCTGCTGGCCGTGGCTATGCCGGGCGCCGTGCCCACGCAATGGAACGCGGCGCGCAGCATGTCCGCCGTGGAGGCAATGCTGCCGCCCACCATGCCGTCCGCCCGGCCATCGCTGACCATCATGGCCCCGACATACAGGCGGCTGCGCAGCGCGTTGCGGGCTTCGTCTCTGGACATGCCCTTGGCCGCCCGGCGCTGGTACAGCTTTTCGGCCAGCGGTTCGAGGTCCGGCGCCGTGGTGTAGTCCAGCACCTGGACCCCGGCCGGCGGCTGGCCTTTCCCGGCCTGGGCGGTCTCCGCCGGGGTGGCCAGGACAATGACCTTGGCGAGGCGCTGGCCGGCGATCATGCCTGCCGCGGCCCAAACCCGGGGGTCGTGGCCTTCCGGCAGCACGATGGTGCGTTGCGCCTGGCGCGCTTTCTCGAACAGGGACTGGACCATGCTTCCTTCCATGGCGGCGTACCGTACCACACCGCCATGGTCTTGGCAATGGCGCGGCGCATCGGGATCCGCGTCGGTCGCTGGGCGCCGGAGGCAGCAATTAAGAAAGCCTGATTTGTCGCGTTAATCGGGCCGACCACGGCCCGCT
>CAZAYP010000014.1:0-85521 GCA_964489425.1 uncultured Verrucomicrobiota bacterium
GCTGCCGTAGGTGTAGTCGGTCGCCAGCACCCCCGGCGTGCTCACGTCCGTGACCGCCTGCCGGCTCACCACCGGCACCGAATAGGGCAGATCGCACACCCCGTCCCCGCCCGTGTTGTTGAACTCCACCGAGGGCCGGTAGTCGATCCGCACCACCTTGCCGCGGCCATTGTTCCACTCGGTCATCAGGTACGGCGACTGTCCCTGGCCCTGGTAATACTCCATCGGGCCTACGCCAACTTCCGACCACTCATCGGCTTCCTGATCCGTTGACCGCAGGAGGTCAACCACCCCATCCCCGTTATAATCCGCCAGGCTGGCCACCTCGTCCCAGTATCGCCAACCGCTTCCGGGATTGCCAGCGCGCCCCAGGAGGAACGCGGCGGAACCCGGGCTTCCCTGCAGCTTCCATTCCACGGCTGAACCCGAAAATCCGGCGCCCGTGTTCAGGTGTACCATGACCAGGCCGTCGGCTTCAACACTCACCCAGTCCGGCAGGTGGTCCGCGTTGACATCCACGAGCCGGATCTGTGTCTCCTTGCTCCAATACTCATCACCAAAATTATTATGTACGAAAAAGTGTTCATGCGCGATGGCGTCCGGGCCTGGCCAGGTCCGCTCGCTCTCAAAGCCCGCCCCGTTGTTGAAATACACGAGCAGGGCATCCTCGGTACGCGACACCAAGTCCACCAGGCCATCCCCGTTCATGTCCACCAGGTCCTGACGCAACGTTGAATCTCCCCGTTGTCTTTTTTCGGCCAACCGCAGGTAAGGAAAAGGCGCCTGCCAGGTCATCCCATCGACCTCCCGGGCAAATCCCGTGCCCAGGTTCTTCCATACCCGCCATTCGCTGGGGGTGGCTGCGTCGCCAGATTCCGGGTACCCGATGACCAGATCCAGCAAGCCATCCCCAGTCATATCTTCCAAGTCCACGTAAGTGTAGTCTTTGTTATGGTAATGCCCAGGAGCGCCGGAATAGCCTGCGCGGGTGGCGCGGATGACCGAAAGGTTCCACGGCACCTCCCACTTCACCGGCGCGTCAAAACCCCGGCCGTTGTTGTTATAAACCATCCACGTGCCAGGCTCCGTGGCCACCACCCAGTCCGGCCGCTGGTCCCCATTCAGGTCAAGCAGATCAATCAGTGTGCCGTCAACCGGCTTTCTTGAATCCTCATTGAAAAACCATTCCATGCGCTGCGGCACCACGCCAGCATGGTTATCCCGGTAATAGACGGACTCGCTTTTACGCCCCGTGACGCTGAAATCCAAGGGGCAGCCGCTGAGCTCCTGGATGTAGTTCTCATAGATGGGGCCGTACCGGTACTCGCCATGCTGGTAATCAGGGGCGCAACATACCCACAGGTTGGCTTGGGCAAACGGAAACCGCCACTGCGCTTCAGGGGTGGTGAACCCGTTGGCGCCGCCAAACCAGACATGCCAATACGGCGCCACCGCGCCAAAGGTCCAACCGACCCCCGGCGTGCGGTGCGTCACCGTGTCGGCCTTTTCCTCCCTGTACACCACCTTGTCCAAGTATCCGTCCCCGTTAAGGTCAACCATCCGTTCCCGGCTGGATGAGGCGGAATCCGCTTCGCCATTCCGATCGCCATACAAGGCATACGACCTTCCCAGCGGCCCATCCGCCCACGGCTGATAAGCCGCGTTGTCATCCCACGCCGCCACGTCGGCCACGGGTTGCGCCAAGGTCTTGGCCGCCAGGGCCGGTTCGTCCGCCCGGGTGTACTTGAACTCTTCTGCCGGCATGGCCTGTTCCCCGGCCGCGCTCACCGCCACCAGTTGCACCGCGCTCACCATGGGATACGCCCCGTTCGCCGGCGGTTGGTAGTACAGCTTGAGCTTCCGCACCACCTGGCTGCCGACCTTGGCCTGCACCTCTTTCAAGCGCGTCGCATCCAGCACCTCCCGCGCCCCGGTCCGGTAGCTCACCACCTGGCCCGGGCCCGTCTCGCGGATATACTCCAGGTGCCACGGCTCCAGTGTGGCACTGGTGCCCCCGTGGTATCCCTGCGCCCACCACAGGTTCAGCACCCCGGCCGCTGCATCTTTCTGGTACGCATAAGTGATACCGTTGCCCTGCGGATCCTCCACATTTTCCAGGTACCACCGGATCACGCCCCGTGCGTTACGCTGCCGGCTCACCCAGGTCCGCCCGTAGTACGACTTGGTCCCGCTCTTGTCCCACACCTCCCACGAGTCCGTGCCCGCGTCATACCAGTACTTGCGGTAGGCCCGGTTCACCTGCGGGTAATACAGCGTCCGCACCCCGACGGTCTTCACCTTGACCAGGTCGCCGTCCCCGCTGGCGGTCATCTTGTCCGCCGCGGTGTAGCCGGGTACGCCCACCCGCATGTCCCGGGCGATGAAGCTTACCTGCTCGCTCCAGGCGTTGCGCCCGCCGCCACTGTTGTAGTTCAGCACCGCCGTGGGCACGGCCTGGCCGGGCAACGGCGGCAGGGTGATGCTGTAGGTGTAGCTCCCCGCGTTCTGGTTCACCTGCGCCATGCCCAGCCCCGGGATGTTCTTGACCGCGCTTTTGCCCGGCGTGATCTCCGGCGACACCACGAACTGCGCCGGGTCCGTCGCCCACGCCTTGCCCGCCGCCGCCACCAGCCACGCCATCACCAGCTTGCTTGTCCGCCCGTACTTGCTCATGTTGTTCTCCCTTGATAATCTCACGTCCAATCGTCATGGCCGTTTCCTGCCCTGGCGCTGGCGCACTCTGTTTTGATCATACAGTCGTCCGCCGCCGCGATATTCTTCCCATTTTTTTGATTTATTTCCGGTGGTTCAGGGCGTGACCGCCGTGGCGGTGTAATCCTGGTTGGCGTAGATGCCGTTCACCGAGTAGATCCGCACGGCCGGGTCAAATTTGTAGCCCGTTTTAGACGGGATCACGTTGTACCGGCCCGGCGCCACCTCCAGCGTATAGCGGCCCTGGATGTCCGTGGTCACGCTCCGGATCACCACGGGCAAGCCACTCGCGGCGCACGCCTTCACCACCACCCCGCTCAATCCCTGCGGGGCACCGAGCGCCAGCCGGGTCACCCGGCCGCTGATCCGCAACCCCTGCGCGCGGAAGTTCTGGCCATACAAGCTGGTGTTCAGCGAAGGATAGCTGTATTCCGCCTGGCCGCCCGGATCCGTCCGGAACACCAACCCACGCTGGTTGCCAACCCAGGCCCGGTACTGGCCCGGTTGCGCCACCTCGAACATGTACCCACCCTTGGCATCGGTCGTGGTGTTTTTCGTTTCCGCACCGGCCAAGTCCACCTGGATGCCGGCCCAGCCCTGTCCGGCCAAATCTTTCACGAAGCCGCCGATCTTCAGCCCGGTCACGCACAGGGAGCGCCAATCATCCACGGGTGCGCCCGTGGCAGCAGCCCCGGTTTCGTCCTTGGCGGCGAACCCGTAATAATAACACCCGCGCGGCAGGCGCCGGGCATACTGGTAGGTCACGCCGCTGCGATACGTCTGGTTTGGACCACGGACCTCGCGCATGGGGAACGGACTGCGCACACCGTTCAACTCGACCGGGGTGCCGTTTTCGTTCAGCAGGTGGAGATAGACGGTAGACGGCATGTCGCTGTCAGCGTCCTGGTAGTTCACGCGGAAGACGACGTCCAGCCCGATGTCGACCGAGTCGGGTCCGACCCCGTCGCCATAGCCGGGCTCGCCAGTCCATAACAATTTAGGCGCGGTGTTAAGGACCACCGGCCCGGGCCGCGCCTGGGTCGGCGCGCCGGTCGCCGGCTGCCCGTCCGTGGTGATCGCGGTAAAATAGTAGGAGTAGTCGTTGCCGCGTGGCAGCATCGTGGCGTATGCCTCGTAAACGCAGCCATCCAGATAAGATCCGCTTCCGGATCTGGTTAGTCTATAATCAACATATGGACTTTCGTTTTTGAGGATATACAAGCGCACTTCTCGAGGCTCCCGGTTGCCAAAGTCACGATATTTAACCCGGAATTTGAAGGGGCTTGTGAAATAGCCCGTGTCAGGATCCACCCCGTCGGTCAGATAGTCGCCAACAGGCCGGATTTCCCCGGTCCAATCCAGGCGGGGTTTGTTGGGATGTGCAAAGCTCAAATATGAGCGCCCTTGGTCCGCTACGCTATAGAGCAGCAACGGCGTTTCCTGGCCATCCAGGCATAAGGTCGCCATGGACACGCTTTGGCCGGGGCCGGTCTCTGCCACAGCCGGTTCCACCTGAAATGCACCCGACGAATCCGGATTCTGCCAGGCATAGTTGATCTCCTGATGTTGATTGTATCCCTCGAGCACGGTGCATTTATATACCAGGTGTGGACGATTGCTGCGGGCATCAAACGTCAAGGTGCGCCCGTTTTCAATGGGTTCGGGTGCGCCCGACCCGGAATCAGAAGCGATAACCACGCCGTTCCAAGAGGATCCGGCCTTTTCGATATAACGCAACGTCCGGGGTTCAGACGGTGCAAGGTGATTGAATAGACTGGACAGGATTTTGGGCGCGCCGTCCCGGTCCAACTCCATGACAAACGGGCTATCATATCTGTCTTCATAATAAACGGTAAGCGCAGGCATTCCGGGCTGCTGCAGATAATACAAGTCGTTGTTGCCGCCCGTGCCATACGTCGTTGCAAATAGCAAATGCCCACGGTCTGCCCCATCCATCTTGATCGCCGACCTGATGTGCACGCCCGTATTCTCCGCAAAGATCGGCTCGTATTGCCAATACGGTTCGCCATAGAAGCTCTGCCACTGAACGTGTTGATATTCCAATTCAACCTTGCTGACAGGACCGCGCAAACCGCCGGGATATAGCGAGTAGTTACGCCGCTCGTGCAGCAAGCCGGGGTAGCGCCCCGTGGTTATATCAAAGTGAAACTCATGTTCTTCATCTGTTTTGTCGGTAAAACTCCGGCTAAGCACCCTCGTGGGCGCTGTCCACTGGGTGCCATTGAGATCAGTTTTCAACACATGGTAGTACTTGCCGGGTACGCCGCCGATTACTTCCTCAACCCATTCGCTGTAGTAAAGGTGCAGGCCGCCCTGGGCATCGGATACGAACTTGACTTCATCTATCACGGGCCGATGGTTCAGCGTGGCCACAAGGGTCGGCTGCCATGCGATTTGGCCGGGATTGGCACCGGCCACCCGCACGGCGCAGAAAAGGGAGGGGGGATTGGCATGTTTTTTATAATAAGCGACCAGGCAGCGGCCGTCCGGGGTCACCACCATGTCGGAAGGATAGAGATCTTCCCCGATGTATTCAGAGCGCCAGGCCGCCCGGGCCAGCGGCGCGCCCAGGGCGATGATGGCCAGGGCCAGGATTCCGAACCGCAGTTTCGCAGTATTCATGGGGCATCTCCGCGTTGATGATGTTGGTCAGGGTTGGTAATGGAACTCGAAGTTATTATCCCGCAGATCGCTGGCGATGGGGGCAAAGTCGTACGACGGAGGGTAAAACGAGCCGCCGGATATCCCATTGTCATTTATCGCCGCCGGTGTGACCGTGTAGTTGCCGGGCGGCAAGTCCTTGAACTGATAGTGCCCGTCCCGGCTCAACACCTGTTCCCGGGACTTGTCGCCAGAAAGGCGAACGATGCCGTGGAGCTTAACCGATGCGTCAATCGGGTCGCCAGTAATCCAGCCGGCAATGGTGAAGTCCAAGGGGATTTGGATCTTTTTTATCTTTTTAAGATCGCCGCAAGGGACCTTAACATTCTTGCTCTTGCTGCCATTGAGGATGGCGCCGCCATCGCCAAACAACCAAGTCGATAGGCGGGTGGCGATCGTCACTTCGCACGACGAGATATCAATGCTATAGACGATCTTAAGGGTGAAATTGGCATCCTTAAGATTAGTAGTGACGGGATGGTCCGCCCGGGGTTGTTCCGGAGTCCATGTATTGCCGCCGTCCTGCGTCAGCAGGACAGTTCCGCCGGAGCCAACAGCCATACCAACATAACTCGCCTCGGTTTCGTCCGGTAGAAAGGGAATCACGATTTTTACATCGATGCGTTTCATGCAGATCTTGTTCAAGGGTTCCGTCACCCCGGACGTCTGCACGCGCCAAGTCATCCCCTTGTCGGTTGAGTACAGGATGGTGCCCTTCTCGCCGACCGCCCAGCCATAATCACCCGCGAACTGCACGGCCAGCAAGCGGTTGGCCGTGCCGGAATAGATGCGGGTCCACGTGGTGCCGCCATCCGCGGTGCGCAGGATGACGCCGCCATCCCCGACCACCACCCCGATCTTGTCATCGACAAACCAGGCCCCGAAAAACGGGTAAGCGGCCCAGGAACTGCCAGGGGACAGCACGGTCCAGGTTTGGCCGCCATTGCTGGATTTGAGGATGGCGCCCTGGTCGCCAGCCGCGTAGCCAATCAAACTGGTGGGGAAGTGCACACTCCGCAAGCGGCGGGTGGTCGGGGATGGGATCACGGTCCAGTTGGCGCCGGCGTTGATGGAGCGAATGATCTGGCCATTGCCGCCCACGGCACAGCCTTGGTTGCCCACGAAATGTACGGCCAGCAAATCATTGGCGCAGGGCGCCGGCGGCTGGGTCCAGTTGAGCCCATCCGTGGTCCGATAGACGGCGCCGCGCTCGCCCACGGCAACCGCAGTGGTGTCGTTGATAAAATGCGCATCCGTGATGTGCTGCAATCCGCCCTGGTGCATGGGCGCCCACCAGGCGCCGCGAGTGGGATCATCCCCCACAGGAGTATGGCCCAGCAAAGCGCCGTATTCGCCGGCGGCAAATGACTTTTCGTTGGGCATGGCCACAGCGTTGAGTTCCGGCAGGCCGGCATCGGTCCTGACCGACCAAGGCTGTCCGTCATTCACCGTGGTGGCGACTCGGGCTGCGCCCCAACCGCCCACGGCCAGGCCGTATTGTCCGTTGAAGCAGATCTTGCGGAAGTCGCTCAGGCTGAGCATGGTAACGGTTTTGGGAACGCGGACATAGCGTCCACCCAAATACAGCTCATAGTAGCCGATGGTCATGTCCATGCGTTCGTTCTGCTTCGTCCAAGTACTGCCGCCATCGGTGGTTCGCAGAATGGTTTCCCCTTCGCCCACCACCCAACCGTTCTGGTCATCGTTGAGGCTAAAATAAACCGAGTAGTAATTGCGCGAACTAATCCCAGAAATCAGCGCGGTCCAGGTTGCGCCCCGGTCCGTGCTTTTCCAGATGGCGCCGTTGTCGCCCACGGCATATCCGGTGCGCAAGGTTGGGAAACATACCCCGTTGAGCCAGTTCGCGCCAGGCACCCGACCCTTGGTCCACCGCGTGTTTTCGAAGTGCCAGATTTCGCCGTCCTGACCCACGACCCACCCTTCATCCGCGGCAATGAAATGCACGCCATAGAGATGCTTGGTGGTGGGGATGGCCAGCCTGGTCAATACCGGCGCCGGCTGCCCCTTATTGAAGGTTCCGGTCAATACCAGGCCGTTGTCGCCCACGCAGAACACCGCGTCCTGCACCGCGGTCGGCGAGTTGCGATATCGTGCGACGGAAACCCCGTGCAGGTCCGTATCGTAATAATTCGGCACCACCTGCCACTCCAGTGCCCCCCCCGGTTGCTGTGATGGGCTACAGCGGAGCACCGTGCCGGCGTCGCCCACGGCGTAGCCAATGGCCTCGGTATCCACGGGGAATGCGATGTCGCGGATGGCATTGCCCTGCGGCTTGGGGTTTAGCCAGGTCAATTCCGGCAGGTACCCGGCTTGCGCCGCCAGCGCCCACCCCACGACCAAGACCCATGCCGCCCACTTATTCATCCGGTTTCCGCTATTCATGGCACTGACTCCTTGTTTTGCTGCTCTCTTAACCCGGCCCATGCCCGCCGCAGCGCATCGGCCGCCTTTTTCTCAGCTACACCTGATAAGTCGCTGGCCACGGACTTATTCTTCCATTTTTCTTTTTTGTTTTTTTAGTGGGGTGGGTGCTGGGCATGTCCAGGCCGGACAGACGCGACGGTGCCGCGCCGGTGCAATCCAACTTGACGGGATTGGGCAGACGCGCCGCAGCAGACCAAGCCCCGTCCCGATGCCTGGGGTTTGTTGGGTTCATCCGGGAAGTTCCTGTCTGACGACCGATCACCACGGCGTGGCCCAACCCGGACCAGAATTCTGGACAGGATAACCAACTGAACAGGATGCCCGAATCTTGCCCTGTCCAAGATCCGTGGAACCATCTCGGAACCCAGGTGCCACCCGTTCAAGACGCGGCCTGAGGCCGCAAACCAAGAGAATAATTTGAACCACGGATGCACGCGGATTAACACGGATATTTCAGGGCAATCCGCTATCTTCCCCGATTCACATCCGCGTCCATTCGTGTCCATCCGTGGTTGTTTGTCTGCTTCCATTCGCACCTGCTTTTTGAAATCCAGACAGGCACTTGTCGGATGATCCGTTTGTTGGGGGATAATCAGGGTCGTGAGCCGGCGTCGACAGCCGAGCGCCATGCGTAAAAAAGGCGCCGGCTGCGGCCCCCCGGATCCATCCTGGTTGCCGCAGCCGGGCGCATGTCTATGCAGCGAACCTAGTTCACTTCCCACAACTGGAGGTACTGGGCCTCGTTGGGATAGTTGAAGGCCACCGAGATGCCAAACGTCCGGAGATTGTAGGCGGTTTTAGGCGCATCCCAAAGCGGCCGATCCGGATCGTCCGCCAGCAGGTTGTAACACTGGTATTTCCCGGATCCCAGGGGGATGGCGGTTGGAATACGGTAATTCCTCCAGACGCCGGTGCCAGATGAGCGCAGATTGACAAAAGCGAGCACAATGCTGTTGCCGACCTTGTAATTAGGCTGGTTCCACCGGGCCACGGCGAAAACAGTTTCGTCAACCGCGCCCGACATGAGGTTAAGAAAATAGTGGTAGGGAGAACGTAGCGCAGCCTCAGATTCGCGTGCATAGTTGATCCGGGAATACATCTCGTTACGCGTGGCGTTATTCTGTGTTTCCCAATAATATTTCATATTGGACCACATATCAAACGCCAGTTTATTGGGCACTTGGAGCGGCTGGGCCTGCCAGACCATGGGAGCGCCATACAACGCTCCGGCCACGGCATAGCGAGCCAGCATGTTCCAAGCATCCGGGAAGATGCCGACCTTCTCGTCGTGACTGGTGCCGTTGTGCATGACGCAGGCATTGTAGCCGTAAAGATCAATCTCCGACTGCACGCTGTTCTTGATATCGGACATGGTGAGATCGGTTTTCCGGAACAGGTGGTGGTCCTTGGTGGTGATGATGTCGAAATGCCGGTTGCTGCGGTAGCGTACCGGATCTTCATCCAGCACCTCGGCCAGGAAGATGAAATCCCACTTCACCTGGCGGGTCTTGTTGATTATGTACTCCCAAGCTTGCGGCGGAATGCCTTGCGCGAAGTCAGCCCGGATGCCATCCAGCCGGTTGCCGGTTTTTTTCAACCAGTATTTGAAGTAGTAAGCCATGTAATCCCAAACTTGCTGGACGGATGTTTTTGTGGCGCTGCTGACATTGGGATCCGTCCAAGTCCAGAATTCGTCGCGTTCATCGCCAAACCAGCCCTCGCCGTCATAGTAGGGATCGCCCATGCCGAGGGTGCAGTAGTTGCCGAAATACCAATCCACACCGGCATCAAACCATTGATGCCGGTGCATCTGGTCGGCCGGCGCCCAAGTGGAGGCTTCGGAGCCGTTGCGCGCGGGGTCGCGATAAAGCCAAACGTATGAGGAAAAAAGGCGTGAACCCCGCGTACACCAGCCGGGGCGTGAATCGCGGACCAGCAGTCCGGCTTCGCTGGAAGAGCAGAACCCCAAGTCTACCGCGCCCTGACCCAACACGGCATCCCACCCGGCATGATTCATGGCCACGTCGAGAAAGACGTTCAATCCTTTTTCCTCCGCACGGTTGAGCATGTACAAGAACTCTTCGCGCGCATCCGCCCAGTTCCAGTTGTCGTCCAGCAGTTCGTTGATTTCCCAGTAGTTCCGGGTCGCATACGGACTGCCGGGTGTGTAGTTCTTCCCGAGGTAACCCTGCTGGTCAAAGGGATAGTAGGGATCGTTTGGATACCAGCGCTTGGACCCGACGGGGTGCACGGGCATCAGCCACATCGTGTTGAAGCCCAAGGTGGTGCGCACATAATCGAGGTTGAAGGGGTTGAAGTCATCCGCATCATGTTCATCGGTAAAATCCTCGAACGTGCTGCGTCCGGCAAATGAAGTGTCCGTGGCTTCCACGTTCAGCGGGTTGCACTCGTAGACCGTAACGTCCAGCGTCTTCCTGGGCGAGATCACCACGCACATGTCGCGTTGGTTCATGTTGCCGGACTGGCAGTCGTTGTGCCAAATCCAATGCCCCCACGTGGTTCCGGTGCGGACGCGGAAGCGCGCGGTCACGCGGAACACGCCGCACTGGCGGATGACCAGGCTTGGCAGCTTGAACTGGTGCATCCCGTTGACGGTGCTCACGTACGTCATGGGGTAGTTCATGTAGAAGGCATCCGCTCGTCCAATGTTTTCGGCGGGTTCATACATTTTCACGTAATTCCGGCGGTTAATGTTGCTGATCAACTCAACCTGAACGTTCTGGGGCGCGGCGCCGTCCGCCCAGACATTTACCTTGAACGAACAGCCCAAGCCCTGCCCGCTCGACTCGTCCAGGTAGAACTTCGCGGTTCCGTAATTCCCCGCCCGTCCATTGGGCCAGACCTGGGTCTGGAAAAGCGCGAGATCGCCCATCCACGGCGACGCTTGGGCTGACAATGTTACAAGGCTCCAAAGTACAATGAGCGACCATGTTCGATAACTATTCATTGCCAAGTTCCTTTATGTTCCTGTTGTTTACTACCGACTCGTCCAACCAGTTCCCTACTGCCGGCCGGGCCTGGCCAGTGCCCCGTGACATGCGCCGCGGCTTGCCATTGTCGGCGCTCCTGTCCGCAACTCTCCCAGGGCAATGCGCCGCGCGACCATTAGAACCGGCATGTTCCCGCCATTTCCAAGTCATCCAACGGGACCAGCGGTTCGGGCATCGTGAATCCCCAGCGGTTATCCCCGCCTTCCCAGTCGTAGGTGGTGCCGAGCGGCCAGGCGCGCACGAATTTCCAATTGAATGTGCTACCCACGGGCAGGGAGACAGTATTTCGCGAGACCCAGGTGGGATAGTTCTGCACCACCATCTCAATGCCGTTGTTAACGGCGCCCCAGTTGCCGAGTGCGGCAAGATTACCGAGCACCCGGATGCCCATGCCAAAGTAAGCGTATCCATGCCGGGCCACGAAATAGACGTCCTGCTGAGGCCAACTCGCGCTTCCGATCATGCTCTTGAACAGCAGTTCAGCGTCCAGCGGTTCGCCGAGCGAGGCATTGGATTGCGCATCGTAGCGTCGCAGGATCCGCAGCCAGTTGGCGAGATAGCGATGCCCGGTGCGATTGCCGTCAAGGCTGGCGCTGTCGATGAACAGGATGCTTTCACAGTTCTTGGCAGGGTACCGGTCGGAGCCCAGCGCGGACGCCGTCCAGTTGGCGGCATCCGTGATGATGCGGATATTTGACCGGCCGAGGATGGCGCACTTGGCGTGCATGGCCGTGTACTCGCCCGCTGTGTTGATCACTTCGTACACATGCACCCCGGCGGCGCGCAGACGGTCCTCGGTGTTGTCATTGGCCCATCCATTGGGCACCGGGTTGCCATAGCGGTCCACGTTGTCCGACTGCTTCCGGTCGGTGATGACATGCACCGGAACGCCCTGGCGCACCTTGTTGGCCAGCACCTGGACCAGCGAACGACCGCCCGGAACCTTGATATCGCGCAACGTGAACACGGACAGGAGAATCTGCTCGTCTTCTTCTTCAAGCCACTGGAGAATCTTGGCCGCGGGATTGATGGCGCTTGCGAGGCTGACCGGGGTGAAGAGGACATTGACGGCAGCACCCTCTTTCCATGCGTTGGCCAAGGCCTGGTTGTTGCGGACGCGTTCATAGTTGCCGTTGTACGCGCTGATGATCGTTGGCTCGCGGATGAGATGAAGGGTTTCGTCGTTGACCATGGCGCTGCTCTCGGGGTTGTGGCTGCCGGACAACGCCGCGGCCCAGGTCGGGGTCTGGTAAAGCCGGGTTTTGAGATGCATCAAGCCTTGCGAGTCGCTGATGCCAATCAGGTCTGCCGTCTTCCGCTGGGCCGCGGTGAGCGCGCGGTGATCCGGGACAATTTCGAAGCCTCGGCCGGCAAGGTATTCATCGATCGTATGCCAAGTTTGTGCCGGATCCAGCTTGTCGGACTCGATCAGGATTTGGACGTCCACATTGAGGTCTTCCGCATCTGCAAGCCTGGCGGCAAGGTCCGGGTGGGTCAGGTTGTAGACGGCGTACCGGATCCGGTAAGGATTGGCGCCCTCGGCATACACGCTGCGATCCCGGCGGCGGGCGTTCATGACCTGCTCGATCATCTCCAGTTCCAAGGCGAACGCCGGTTCTTCCGGCGTAAAGATGACCTGCAGGGGTTGATTGAGATCAGCATCCGGAGACAGTTGGCCATTGATGAGGACGACCAGCCCGACTTTCAGTTGGTAGAAGCGGCCGGCGTTGTCGTCGCGGACCCCGCCACACCCCTGCCAGCGGTCGCATCCTTCAAAATAGTAATCCACGAGCGACCCCGGCGCAAATGGCGTTGGCGGCGTATATTCCCATAGGGAGTCGACGCCGCCGACCTTGGCCTTCCACGTCATATCGTATCCTTGCCATGCGCCCTTGTTGACGCGCAGGTAGATCCGGGCCTGCAGCCCCACGTAATCTTGGTTCATCAGGATCGTAAAGACTCCGGGGTTATAGCCATTATGCCGCGGGTAGGACCCGTACACGCCCATCCACGTGGGAAAGGCTGCGGCACTGACAGCCGAGCCCACCAGCATGCACAGCGCCAGCATTTGCACCATCACGGTTCTATTTCCTCTTTGCATGTTTCTCATCCTCCTATGTTTGTGTTGGTTAGCCCACCCGCATGGAACCCCATCTTATCGCCAATATGAATCCTCTATGCTGTCAGAATTCCCGGCCGGATCGGCCGTGTGCTCCCGGTTTTCGCCGCTTTCCCAGACCACACTGCCACCCAGGCGCAGGACAACGTACTTGTATTTGAAATGGGTGCCGGCCGGGATGTTTACACTGCCGCGCCATCCGAAATTCAAAGTCCAGCGTGACAACCAGGACTGCCAGCTCAGGCGTACGGCGTTCTGCGGGTTCCACAGTCCTAATTCCGGGATATCGCCAACAACCCCGAGGGTGTCGCCCCATTGCGTGGGCGCGTTCTGCGGGGAGAACTGGACCGGCGTGGCCTTGGCCGACCGTGGATCAAACCCGGGATCGTAATGCCGGCGCAGATTGGTGTGCTCGCCGATGTAACGGCCAGCTATGCCCGGGTCACGGATCACCACCAGGTCGTCGTCCGACAGGTTGCTGGCGGCATACCAGTTGTAGGCCCCGGTCAGCGTGACCTGGCCGTCGATCACTGCGAACTTGTGGTGCATGGAGGCGTAACGGTTGCCATTCATTTCGGTATGCACGCGGATAATCTCCAGTCCCAGACCTTCCAGCCATTCGTCCGTCTGGTCGTCCTCCCGGACCGTTCCGAAATACTCGCCATCTTCCGCGATGTTCTCCTCCAGGATGATGCTGACCGCAACCCCGCGCTGGTGCGCCCGGACCAGGGCGTCCAGCACGTTCTTGCGCGCGCCGTCATCATCCACGAATTCAAGGCTCCGCAACGTGAACATGGCCACGTGGATGCTGCGCTCTGCCGCCTCGATTTCGTCGTAGATCTGCCTGGCGACGTCGTCATGCTGTGAATTGTAAACATTGATCCTGCCCTCGGGCATGATGCTGCGGGCATTGATGGGCTCGCCGGCGATCGACCGGAACCAATCTTCATATACGGCGGCCAACGGCGCGGAACGGATAACGAGCAGGTTCTCGCAATTGTCATCCGCGGAGCCGGTCTCCCAATTATAGGACCCGGTCGTCACGACCTGGCCATCAAAAACCGCAAATTTAAGATGCATGGAAGCGGCCGCGCTCCGGTCGCGCATGACGCCAATCAACCGGATGCCTTCGCTTTGCAGCCGGGCATACTCAGTTTCCCAATCCCAATCGGGATTCATGTGGTAACCGGCGGTCAGGAGCTTGACATCCACGCCGTGCTGCGCCGCTTCGATCAACTTGTCCACAATCCGCGGGTCATTTATGTCGAACACGGCGGCGTGGATGTAGTGATAGCCGGCCGGATCGGCGTCCTTGGCGAGGATGACGCGGTCAATTTCGGCGCGGATCGCCTGCTCTGCGTGGTCGTACGGGGAAAACAACACCGTCACGGGCGGCAGAACGCTCAGATACACCCGGGACGCAGCGGCCGCCAAGTCCGTATCTACGCTGCTTATGCGCCCCTGGTTGTTGGCGCCGGAAATCAGGGGGATACCCATGTTGACCCGGGGCGCAGTCAATTCCGCGGCCGTGGCCAGTTGATAGGTGTTGACCGAGGCCGCCCGGTCACGCTTGCCGTCACCGTTGGCATCGGCTTGGAGCTGGTAGGTCATGCTAACGTTTTCCACCGCGCCATGCCAGGCAGGATTCATGTAGATCTCGACGATATCCGTGCCCCAGCGTTCCCGGCCGCCGGCCAACGGTCCCTTGTATTTCAAGTAATACAGGAACTCCTCGGTGACCCCGTTTTGGCGGCGGATCAAGACGTTGACGGCGATTTTCTTATCGTATTCCCAGTTCCTGACGGAGAAGTCAATGAAGCCCAGCCTCTGGTTGGGATTCTCGGGGTTCACGCGGAAACCCCGATCAAGCGGGGTGGCATAATCTTCGGCCGGGTAATTCGGCTGGCCGGCCGGTATGGTCATGGTGTAATACCGGCCGCCATTGTAATCCTTTATGGTTTGCTGCGAAAAACTCTCCGTGCCCAGGAACCCGTAAGTGACCCGGCTGCCAGCCGGAAAGGGTTTGGCCGGGGTATAACGCCAGAGGGAGTTTCCGTTGGCTTTGCCCTGGTAGGTCATCTTGTAGGTGTTCCACTTCTGGTCGTTCACCCGGATGAGAACGCTGGCCTGGAGCCCGAAATAATCCTGATTCATCAGGATCGTGAAGGTGCCAGGATTGCCGCCGGAATGGCGCTGGTACAACCCATACACCCCGATCCACGTGGGGAATGCCTCGGCGCCAATCCTGGCCGCCAACAACATCAATCCAACCAATCCCGCCAACCTGTATGCATAGCGCATGGAACCACCCCTTTTGTTGCTCTTACCTGCTTTAGTCGTTTGAAGCGCCGCGGATCTTCCCATTAGTTTACCTACTAGTCGTTGGCCAACGGCTGCGTCTTCCCAACTTTCTCGTTTTATTTTAATTTTAAGACGGACACGCCTGATCGCGATCCTTATGCTGTCCATGGTTACAAGGGGGATTCGTCCGCGCCGATATCCACCTGGCGGCCTTGAATGCGTGCGCGCCCGTCGATGTCCACGCTGTATGGGGGGATCCACGTCGAACTCCCGGAATCAAGGCATGGGGATGCCAGTTGAAGATGGCAACCGTCTCCCTGGAACAACGGGTTCCGGTTAATGACATTGTACGCATCCAGCAGGCCGGCCCCGGGGCAATCAATCGCGGCCACGCCGCCTTCGATGTCGCACGAGTCGATGCGGAGCAGCGGGTCCTCGACGGCTATCCCCACAACGGCGGACCGGCGGTCGAGTGTCTTGTTGTTCCAAAGAATCGAATTCAGTATGTCGAACGTACCCGGGACGTCCCAAGAGTATTTGTAGCAATAGATGGCGTGGCCGTCGTTGTCGGCCAGGTTTCCGGTGAGAGTGCAGTTGACAACCGCGGGCACCAGCGGCGGGTTGTTTCCGATTTGCACGTACAAACCGCCGCCGCCATTTTGAGCGTGGTTGTCTTTCACCACGCAACTGAACAACAGCATGTCCGAGCGGCGGCAGGCCACGCCGCCCCCGGCGCCTTCTTCCCAATACGAACCGGTGCCGCCCAAGGCCTGGTTCTCATCAATGACACAGCCGTAAAGCTGAGGATGTGCATCTGGCGAGCTTTCAATGCCGCCGCCGCAATACTGCGCCTTGTTGCCCGTGATACGACACCCCCTGACCACCGCCCGGCTCTCATAATCGAACTCAATCCCACCCCCGCCCCTGGCCACATTGTTTGCGATCTGGCATGCGGCCATCTCCGGACTGCTGTCCCAGCAGGCCACCCCCCCCCCATCTGAGGCGGCATTGCCACTAATATCACAATTCCGGATCTTGGCCCGCGTGCCCGTGAAGCAAGCGATCCCGCCTCCCCACCCGCTGTAGAAATTATCGACAACCTGGTTCGATTGTATCCGGCACTTGACAATGGTCGGCATGCCACCTTCGCAAAACACGCCCCCGCCATTGGCGCCGGTATTACCCCACACATCGCAATCCTCCACCCAGGGACTGCTGGCGGTGCTGGCAATGCCGCCGCCATTGCCGGCATCCGGATTCAAGGCCCGATTATTATAGACTTTGCAACGGACTATTTTAGCGGCAGTACCGCCTTCCAGGCAAATCCCCCCGCCGGCATCCGCGGCATTCTGCAGGACTTCGCAGTCCTTCATCGTTGGCGAGCTGGCGTAGCAGGCCAGGCCCCCGCCATGGCCTTGGACGGCATAATTATAAGAGAAGGAGCACTTCGTGATGCTCGGGAAACTGGCCTGGCTGTAGAGGGCGCCGCCATCGCTCCAAGGGCCGGCCTGGTTGCTGTAAAAATGGCAGTTCGTAAGCACAGGGGCGCTGCGGTCAAGGCAGGCGACCGCCCCGCCATGTCCGACAGCCAGGTTATGCCCGAACCTGCAGTTAATAATGCGCGGAGAACTATTGATGCAAAGGATAGCCCCGCCGCTGGTTACCTGTCCCGGCTTGGTGGCGCTGACGTTGTAGGCGTTTTGAATGACAAACCCGTCGAGCACACAATCCTTGTCTTCCTGGGAGCAAAACACGAAAGCCCGGCCCAATCGTTGACAATCGATGATGCATGTCTCCCGTGCCCCGGTGCTCCGTGAGCTGGCGCTATAAACAACCAGCTTTTTGCCGCGGAAGTCCATATTGCGGTTCATTGGGCCGGTATAGGTTCCGGGTGCCACCTTGATGGTATCACCGCTTTGGGCCGCATTGATCGCGGCGCCAATGCTGGAGTAATTGGCCCCACCGGCCGCGTTTACCGAAAGACTGGCGGCGGGGACGTTTTGCCCAATCCCAAGCCCCAACAGCCCAATGAACCCAACGAGACAACCGGCTTTCATCTTTCTCTCGAGCGTGCGCCTGGTATTCATGCTGTCCTCCTCTATGCCTTGCTCAATCTTTGTTTGCCATCACCGTAGAAGTCGATTAAAGCGCCGTGGATCTTCCCGCTTTTATGAAACAATTTATTCCCGGGAACTCACGGCGTAACGGGGTAGGCCGTATAATCCCGGTTGGCGTAGATGCCGTTCACCGAGTAGATCCGCACGGCCGGGTCAAATTTGTAGCCCGTTTTAGACGGGATCACGTTGTACCGGCCCGGCGCCACCTCCAGCGTATAGCGGCCCTGGATGTCCGTGGTCGCGCTCCGGATCACCACGGGCAAGCCGCTCGCGGCGCACGCCTTCACCACCACCCCGCTCAATCCCTGTACGCTGCCAAGCGCCAGCCGGGTCACCCGGCCGCTGATCCGCAACCCCTGCGCCTGGAAGTCCAGCGGGCTGAGGCTGTGCGTCACCGCAGGCAGCGGGTAGTCCGGCTGCCCCCCGGGCGTGGTCCGGAACGACAACCCCTGCTGGGCGGCCACATACACCCGGTAGCTGCCAGGCTGGCCCACCTCGAACATGTACCCACCCTTGGCATCGGTCGTGGTGTTTTTCGTTTCCGCACCGTCCAAGTCCACCCGGATGCCGGCCCAGCCCTGCCCGGCCAAATCTTTCACGAAGCCGCCGATCTTCAGCCCGGTCACGCACAGCGACTGTCGCGCCGTGGTCGGGTCGCCCGTGGCTGCAGCCTCCATCCGGTCCTGGGCCGTGAAATAGTAGGTGTAGCACCCGCGCGGCAGGGTCCTCGAACAATGGTAGGTCTTGCCGGAGCGCAAGGACTGTTCAAGCAGCATATCGGTCATGGTAAACGGGCTGCCCTGCACCGGCTGGAGGTTGCTGTCCAGGATATGGAGCTGCAGGACGTTGCCCTGAGGCGCGTCGCCGTCGGCGTCCTTGTAGTTGACGCGGAAGTTCACCGGGGTGGCCAAGTCGGGGCTGTTGTTATCGGCCCCGTCGTCATAGCCGGGCTCGCCGGTCCATGACAATTTAGGCGCGCTGTTCAGCACCACCGGCCCGGGACGCGCTTCGGTCGGCGCGCCGGTCGCCACCCACCCCTGATCGTTGGCTGTTTCAAAATGGTATTTATAATTGCCACGTCCCAACTGGACGCCTTGAACGGTTTCAACGTAAACGCGGCCCTGCCTGAAAGGCGGCGGATTGGCGGTGGCAGCGGTCATCCGGTCGCGGTAGATTTCGATGCCGCTGGTGGCGTCTTGGATTACCAGGACCGGCGCCTCTTGCGCCGGTGCCAGATCATAGCGATCGGTGTACTTGACACGGAATACAAACCGGTCATTGACCGTTCCGGTTTCCGGGTTCAGCCCGTCCTGGACATAGGCGCTGGATTCGCCGGTCCACGACAATTCGGGTGGGGATCGGTAATAGGTATACACCACCCTTGCATGTAATTTTTGTTCGATCCCATCCTCGTCCTGCATCCCAGGCACGAAATAGCAGACATGCGGATCTCCATACTGGTCAAATGCCAGATCAAGATGCCGGGCTTTTTCGTCGTTGTTCAAGCGTTTGACTGTATCGATGTCAAATCCAGTGCCATTCCACCTGGCATGCCGCACCTCATCTCGACTGTTTAGATCTTCATCATTGGGGTACGGATATACAACATGGGGAATTCCCTGCGGATCGAGTTCGAAGTCCCAGTTTCCTCGGACATCATCCGGTTCCCATAGGAAATCAATCACTGCCTTTTGCCATGTATTACCTGACCACCCGGCATAACTGAGATAGGTGCCCCATCGACTATTAATGAATCTGCGCGCCTCACCTGCCACGGCAATGTGGGGGTTGCCATTCCCGTCGCAAGCGATCTTGATATCATACGCGTAACTTAAAGGATCAGGTAACCACAGCGCAAACGGGTAACCATCCGGAATCACATCCGGGTCGGAGCAATAGTATTCTATGACTGATCCCACTTGGTATACAATATGGGCATTGGAATTCCGGTCCAATGCCAAAGCCGCCATCTTCAGCTCCTGTTGCGAGTGCGTGGCGCCACCGACTCCGCGCGCCCAGCGGCCATCTGTGCGGGCCAGATGCGTTAAGACATATTCAGTCAGCCCGTTTTTCTGGACGGCACTCTGCGTTAAAATGTGCACAGATCCTGACGAATCCACATCAAAATCTTCCAATCTGGTGCTGTCATCGTCTTGAAAGAGGAGTGGACATCGCCAACTTGTTCCATCCGAATAGAGATGGCGCAAGCCCGCATCGTCTTCGAAATAAAGGTGCGGGTGGTTTTGAGCATCGATGTACAACCTTCTTTTAGTGATGCTTCCCAATATCGTGTTCACCGTACTGTAGATCGTTGGCGGTTGGGGGCCGGTGGCAGAGACGTAATTTTGCATGTACGTAACGTAAGGGGACGCGGACACTGCCGGATCCAAGGATTGAAGATAAAACAGGTGCGACAACCCATTGGGGGCAATGCCCAATGAGCAATCCCGCCAACCTTCCCAGAAGATAGCCGGCCCCCACCCGGCCTGTGCCGGGGCGACTGGCAAGGAGAGGATTGCCAACAGGACACACGCTGGAATGGCCAGTGGCCAGCGGCGTGACGGTAAAGGGATTGGACGGGTCTTCATGGCAGATCTCCTTAGATGGTTGCGGTTATGCATCTCTACTTAACCGTTGCCTTGTTTCTTGCCATCACCTGTGTTAGTCGTTGGGAGCTGGCATATTCTTCCCGCTTTTATGAAACAATTTATTCCCGGGAACTCACGGCGCAATGGCGGTGGCGGTGTAGTTCTGGGCGTCAAACGCGCCACCACCGCTGTACAGTCGGCTGGCAGGGTCGAAACGGTATCCCATTTTTACCGGCACCACCGTGTACTTGTCGGGGCTGGCCAGCGTGAGCGTGTAGCGCCCCAGGATGTCTGTAGTTGCGGTCTTGACCACGGCGCCCAACGCCGTGCGCGCCTGCACCTGCACCCCGCCCAACCCGCTGGGCAGCAACTTCCCAGACACCACCTGCCCTTTGATGCTGTACCCGCGCGCCTTGAAGTCCAGCGGGCTGAGGCTGTGCGTCACCGCAGGCAGCGGGTAGTCCGGCTGCCCCCCGGGCGTGGTCCGGAACGACAACCCCTGCTGGGCGGCCACATACACCCGGTAGCTGCCAGGCTGGCCCACCTCGAACATGTACCCACCCTTGGCATCGGTCGTGGTGTTTTTCGTTTCCGCACCGTCCAAGTCCACCCGGATGCCGGCCCAGCCCTGCCCGGCCAAATCTTTCACCAAGCCCTCGATCTTCAGCCCGGTCACGCACAGCGACTGCCGCGCCGTGGTCGGGTCGCCAGTGGCTGCGGCCCCTATCCGGTCCTGGGCCGTGAAATAGTAGGTGTAGCACCCGCGCGGCAGGGGAGGCTTCGAATACTGGTAGGTCTTTCCGAGGCGCAAGGACTGTTCAAGCAGCATATCGGTCATGGTAAACGGGCTGCCCAGCACCGGTTGATTGTTGCTGTCCAGGATATAGAGCTGCAGGACGTTGCCCTGAGGCGCGTCGCCGTCGGCGTCCTTGTAGTTGACGCGGAAGTTCACCGGGGTGGCGAAGTCGGGGCTGTTGTTGTCGGCCCCGTCGCCATACATTCCCGTAACCGCCTCGGGCCAAACAAGTTGCGGTGCGCTGTTCAGCACCACCGGCCCGGCCTGCGGCTGCGTCGGCAAACCCGTGGCCGGTTGGCCGCCCGTGACGGCTTCAAAATAATAGGAATAGTCGCTCCCGCGATCCAAGGGTACGTCCAGGGTATATATCCGGCCCGCAAGATATGATGCCTGCGCGTCAACTACCCAATCCATATCATAGGACCTGACCGGTTGCCCGGCCTTCCGGATATGCAGGCGGACCACATCGGGAGCCCGGTTGTTCCAGTCGCTGTATTTCACACGGAACCGGAATGGCGTCCTGCAGGTGCCGGACCCGGGGTTCACGCCATCCGCGAGATACTCCGGTTCGCCGGTCCAGTTCAGGCGGGGATTGTTGGGCCGCGCCAGGAACAACTCCTGCTGGTCGGTAACGCCGACATAGAGCATCAGCGGGATCCCGTTATTATCAAGACATAACTGGGCCGCTTCCACATGGTGGGAAATCTCACCGCCAACCTCCGCCACCGCCGGCTCCACATGGAAGCCGCCTTGATCCCGCCACGCATAATTGAGCACCTGGCCTGCGCGGGTGCTGTAGACAAGGTGGGGTTGATTGGCCGCGTCAAACACCAGGGATCGTCCTTCCCCAACCGGCTCGCAATCCGGGCCTGAAACGATGTCTTCGAAGGTCCACGCGGGGGTCGGGGTGGTGTTCAGGCTGATATACCGCAGCGTCAGCTGCACCGTAGCGTCTAAGATATCAAACGGACTGGCAATGATTTTTGGCGCGCCGGCCCGGTCGACAGCCAGATCATAAAGGCTGAAATTGTGGTCGCCCACATAAACGGTGACTGGACGCGAAACCGGGACAGAGCCATACACACTATAATAAACCAGGCGTGATCCATACGACCAGTCGCTCTTTTGGCAAACATGTGCCTCGCCCTCATTATCAACCATTATCCTCGCCTTATAATCCCGTATACCGGTGCCGCTGGACGCGCTAAGCAACGACGTCCGCTGCCAATCGACCTCCCCGGGATATCCGATATCTCCATTCGCATAGAGAAAGTCCAAGCTACTTCCCAGAGCATGCCCATTATAGTAGAGGATAGAATGCAGCACGCGAGGGTACCGGCCCGGGGTTACAGCAAATTGGAATTTGTTCCAATAATGGGGATATTCTTCAGTTCCTCCTGGGGCAGCCTCAAAGCAAACCCGGCGCGGCTCACTCCACGAATTGCCATTTCGAATAGATTCCCAGATGCTGTATTCATCGACCCGCAACTCTTCAGGGCCGGTTTGCTCCTGCGTACTGTAATAGAGGTGCAAAATGCCCTGTTGATTCACCGCGAACTTGACCTCTCTAAAATACTGGTCGGTTGGGGATCTAAAATCTACAGGGCTGCTGCTGGCGATAAGAGCGCGGGGCCACGAGATGTGACCGGGGATGGCGCTCGCCTGCCGCTCCATGCAATAAAGCGCCTCGATCCGCTCATCGTCAATGATCGAGACTTCAATATACGCGACATAACACCGGTTGTCCGGGGTGACGGCCACGTCATGCGGCCGCCCGCCGCCGGGCAGGAGTTCCGTGTGCCAGGCCGCCCCGGCGGCCAGGGTGTTGCATGCCAGCAGCGCCAGCGCCAGCGCCGGTTTCCTGATATTAATATGCGTCGTGTTCATGTTGTCCCTTTCGTTGTCGACGGTTGGGTGGGAGCGCGACGGGCCCTGGTTAATGGCGGATGGTGAAATCCTCGTGCCGCAAATCTTGGCCCAAGGGTGAATACCGTTTGATCTCCGGCGTGAATGGCTGGTTCCCACATTCCGGCGTGACGCTGTAGTTGCCGGCCGGCAGTTCCGTGAATTCATAGTAACTTCTGGTGACGATATCGTCGCTGGGCACTTGCAGGACGATGGTCCGGGACTCCTCGCCGGCCAAGCGAACTATCAACGGGGGCTTTACGCCGTTAGTCGCAGGCTTTATTTCGCCTTCAATCCGGCCCGCGATGGTGTAGCGCGGGGGGATCTTGATGTCGACGTCATCGCCCGCGTCGCAGACCCTGCGGCTGGGGAACGAGCGGTGGCCATGCAGGATGGCGCCGCCAGCGCCAAACAGCCACGCCCGGACATCGATTTTTATTTTCAGGCACAAGCCGTCGCGACTTGTGGCGTAGTCGTACTGCACCCGCACGTCCCGCAGGTCAGCGGTCACCGGATGGGCGGCGCGCGCCTGCTCCTGGTGCCACACGTTGCCGCCGCTATCCGTCACCAGCACCGTGCCGCGGGATCCGACCACTGCGCCGACATAACGTTCCACCGTTATGGTGGGGAGCAGCGGAATGGAAACTGTTTTCCGGATATACAGCATATGCAGGCCATTCAGGCTGTCCGCGGTCACCCCGGAGGTCTGCGCGAACCAGGTCTCCCCCTTGTTATTGGAGCACAGGATCGTGCCCTTTTCGCCCACGGCCCAGCCGAAGTCGCCAGCAAACTGCACGGCCAGCAGGCGGTTGGCCGTGCCGGAAGACACCCGGACCCAATTGCGCCCGCCATTGGTCGTGCGCAGGATGGCGCCATTGTCGCCGACCGCCACGCCGGTCAAGTTGTCCACAAACCAGACGCCGAACAGCATGAGGTTGGCGTAAGCTGTCGGCCGCGGGCACACAGACCACGTCATCCCGCCGTCCTCGGTTTTCAGGATCGTGCCCTGATCGCCCACGGCATAACCGACCTGGCTGGAGGGGAAGTGGACACGGCGCAAGGTCACCGTGGTCGGCGCGGGCCTCACTTCCCAGTTGGCGCCAGCATTGGTGAAACGTACGATTTGCCCCTTGCCGCCCACGGCGCAGCCTGTGTCGCCAAAGAAATATACGCCCAGCAGGTCGTTATTGAATGGCTTGGGCAACAGGATCCGGGACCAGTTTTGCCCATCCGTGGTCCGATAGATGGCGCCCCGTTCGCCCACGGCCACGGCCTTGCTGGAGTTGATGAAATGGGCGTCGGTTATCAATTCCAGGCCACCCTTGTGCTTGGGCGCCCAAGTAGCGCCATGGTCCTGGCTGGCCAGCAGGGCGCCATATTCGCCGGCCGCATGGAAGACATCATTGCGCAGGGCCAGGGCGTGCAGTTCCGGCCAGCCGGCCTGGGTCTTGACCGTCCAAGCCTGGCCGCCGTCCGAGGCCGTCGCCTGTTGCGCCGCGCCCCATCCGCCCACGGCCGCCCCCCACTGGTCCATGACGCCTACCTTGCGGAAGTCGTTCAGGCTGAGCATGGTGACGGTGTTGGGGACCCAGACATAGCGACCGTTCAGGTACATGTAATAGCCTGTGATGGTATCTTTGCGTTCGTTCAGCAAGGTCCAGTGGTCGCCGCCATCCGTGGTGCGCAGGAGGGTTTCGCCCTCGCCCGCGACCCACCCGTTTTCCGCATCGCCGGGCGGAAAATATACGGCATAGTAATTGCGGGCACGCAAGTCCGGGGCAAGGGTGAGCGCTTCCCAACTGTCGCCCTGGTTGGTCGTTTTCCAGATGGCGCCATCGTCGCCGACCACGTAACCGGTGAGCACGTCCGGAAAACAAACATCGTTGAGCCAGTTGACGCCAGGTGTCGGCTTTTGAGTCCAATTGTGGCTATCCAGATCGACGAACCAAATCTCACCGCCTTGCCCCACCACCCATCCTTCTTTCGGGGAAATAAAATCCACGCCATACAAATGCTTGGAAGGCGCAACAGAGGGCCGAAACACCGGAAGCAGTTCCGAGACCAGTTGTGCGGGGCTGATCGTGGCCTGCAAGACCGTGCCGTTATCGCCGACGCAGAAAACCGTTTCCTTGCCCGTGGTGTCGCGGACAACCGAGACCCCGTGCAGATCGGTGTCGTCGTGGTTGATCAGCGGTTGCCATTCCATGCCGCCAAGGAGCCCAGGCGCGTAGCGCAGGGCCGTGCCGCCATCGCCCACGGCGTAGCCGACGCCATTGCCGGATGCATGGAACTCCATGTCGCGGATGGCATTGCCCTGCGGTTTGGGGTTAAGCCAAGTCAGTTCCGGAAGGTACCCGGCTTGCGCCACCAGCGCCCATCCCGCGACCAGGACCCATGCCGCCCACTTATTCATCCGGTTTCCGCTATTCATGGCACTGACTCCTTGTGTTGTTGCTTTTTTTTCCGGCCCAAGCCCACCGGAGCGCATCGGCCGCCAGTTTCTCAGCTACACCCTATAAGTCGCTGGCCACGGACTTATTCTTCCAATTATTTTCGTTTCTTTGGGGGTGGGTGATGGGCATGTCCAGGCCGGACAGACGAGACGGTTCCGCGCCGGTGTGGACAGCAACCTGGACGGCAACCAAAAGGAAGAGCAAAGCTTGCCAGCGCCACTGCCGGCCCATGCCGCCGGGGATTCTTGATCCCCCGCAAGAGCCGTTGAACAACGGAAAACGCGAATGCGGGATCCCGCGCCCCTGAGTGGACCCGGCAGGGGCCTACCGGGCGCGCAGCAAGTAAAATCCGGAAGGCGCCTGGTCGAGGCGGCCGGTGTAGCTGTTCAGGGGCGGCGTGGCCGGCATATCACGCGCGAGCAGGGCAAACGGCATCAACAGGCTGGGGGTCCAGTAAAGGTCATAGACCGCCCCGCCCCGGCTGGGCCATTGGATGGTCAAAGCCTGCGCTCGGGCCAGTGCGGACAGGCGAAGTTCCGGCGCGGCGACGGGGTAAGGCCCGTGGCTCACGACCCGGCCCGAGGTTTCGATTTCCTCGATGAGGTACTGCGCCGCAGGTTCCGGGGCCATGCCGGGATCGTCGAAGCAATAGTTTGCGCCGTGCCCGCCCTGGGGCCAGCCCTCGGCCGGGATCAAGTTGGCATTCATTTTGACCCATAGTCCCGCCGGGTCCTCCCGCCGGTACAGGTTGAATCCCAAGGTTTGTATTTCAGCAGCGGTGGCCCAGCAGATTTGCGCCCTGCCGCCAGCCATCATCACGCGAACCTCCTGAACGGATGCCAGGGTCGGACCCTCGTAGGTGAACGCGTTGGACTGCACGGTTTCGCCATAGCTGGCCGAGAACACCCGCACCGGTCCGCCCGTCATGCCCCCGCCGGCCGCGTCCGCGGTCACCCACACCCGGCTGACCGTCTGGCTGTCAATGGTCGCGGCCACCCCGCACAACGTCACGTTGGTGTTGTCCACGCTATTGCCCAGGTTCTGCCCGCTGATCACAACGGGGTATCCGCCGGCCTGGTTGCCGCTGGCCGGCGTCACCCCGGGCGTCCGGTTCCGGCCAAAGACCAGGTACGATTCGCCCATCTGGCTGGACCATTGCAGCACCACGCCGCCCGGCGTGACCGCGCAGCGGTTGAGCAGCGCCGTGCGGGGCACCACCCAGTAAGGGCCGTACTCAAGCTGGTCGCCGTCGATTTCAAATTCCACCAGCTTGTAGCGACCCAGGCCGTCCGGACTGGCGCCGGCATCCGCCACGCAGTAGTCGGCGCCAATGCCGCCATTCGGCCAGCCTTGCGCCGGCATCATCGCAGCGTCGACCTTGACCCAAGCGCCCTGGTCTTCCCGCAGCAGATCAAAGCCCAGCGTGTCGGTTTCGGACGCCGTCTGCCAGCATACCTGCCATGAGCCGGCGGTTTCCTCTAAAAAAATATTCGTCAGGCGCACCGCGGACGGCACGGCGTTGGAAATCATGAATATCACGCCCCAATTGCTGACCCCGCCCTCCGAGGTCATGCCATACAAGGAACGCCCGACGACCACCGGGGGGCCGGAAAACGGAATGCGTCCATCGGTACCCACGAATTCATGCAGTATGGTGAAGTTGTTTCCATTGGTGTCGAGTCGGAACACCTCGCCCTTGTTGCTGATACCACCATAGCTGGTCCAGCCATACAACAGGCCGCCGGCCCATGATAGGGATCCCTGGGGGCAACTCCCTCGGAACCGAAACCGCCAAAGTTATAAAGGATGTCACTGGCATCCCATAGGCTGTCCGCGGGAGGCATAGGTGGGTATAACCCTTCCGCAAATACAGGGCATTGCGCGAGACGTGGCGATCTTTACGATCCATGGCTATGGGTGAGGTAAGGGCCAGCGGCAAAAAAATAAAAAAACGCCAGATTTACTGGCGTTTTTCTTTTTCTGACTTGCCGAAAACTGGTGGAGCGGATGAGGATCGAACTCACGACCTCCAGAGTGCGATTCTTATAGTGGACAGTTTGGAAAAATTATAACCCCCTGCCATTGATCATCTTAACATGCTAATAGCACTGCTGTTGCGTGTTTTGTCGCCTTCTTTTGGCGCTGCTGAAACACTTTGAAAAAGTATGAAAAACTAGGCAATAAAGTATAACTTTCCGAATAACTTTTTGGGTGGGCGACCTACATCGCGTTATTGAAATGCGTTTTCGTCAAAGTTTTTAGGCGCCAGTAGCTACATGGCCATGGGCGAACGTGCCCGTAGGGTCGGGTGTTCTTGCTGCAACCGCGGAGATGCGGCGCCCGGGGCGGTGATTCTCGTCCATTAATTTGTTGAGCGATACGTGGTCGGGGACGGCAAATCGTTATCAGAATGTGTCCTGTTTGCATCCAGTTTGTCCGAAATGCGGACAGTGCAATGGCTTCATGCATATGTTCTAATCGCAAGGCGGTCGTTGTTTTCTATATATTCAACGAAATATCCAAAACGTATAATCAATTGGACATATTAATGTTATGTTTGATCAAATGTGGTTTGAATGCGTCATTCATTAAACCCACCACTTGCTTGGCACACTATTTGCTTTTCCAGAGTTCATCCGTAATGAAGATTACAGCAAAGGAAAAGAGAATTGTGAATATAGCTGGTAACAAAATCGGGGTGAACAATATCTGTCTGGAGCAAGTATGAACCCCATGAGCATGGAACATTCAAACAAGGTATACCCAATCATGATAAAACTGCGTGAATTGACCGGCCGGCGCAAAGGAATGCTCATTGTTGTTGGTGGCACGCTCTTGGTTATGGCTACCTGCCATCGCTCTGGCGCATCCTTGTCACTGGAGAAAATGCAACTGGCGGCGGAAAAGGGGGACCGGGAAGCCCAGGCCCAATTGGGCAAATACTACCTTGATGTTGATTATGATGCCGCTCGCCAATGGCTGCAGAAGGCCGCAGAATCCGGTCATTCAGAAGCCCAAGTCCAACTGGGCCTGATGTATGTCGAAGGCCGGGGACTTCCCAAAGACCCCGCGACGGCAACGGCTTGGTTTAAGAAAGCTGCGGATCAGGGGAACCTCACAGGAACCGTGAAACTGGGTAAAATGTATCAGAGAGGCCTTACCGGCGGCCACCCGGATGAAGTCGAGGCGGTCCGCTTATACCGCAAAGCCGCCGGGCAAGGTCATGCCGAAGGCCAATGGATTTTGGGCGCGGTGATCGCCGAAGGCCGGGGCGGAATGAAACCCGACGACAAAGAGGCCGCCAGATGGTATCGCAAGGCCGCCGAGCAGGGGTTCGCCAACGCCCAGATTAACCTTGCCAAGTTGTATTTAGACGGGACCGGCGTTGACCAAGATGCCACCAAGGCATTCGCATGGTATCAAAAAGCCGCCAAGGACGGAAGCGCCTTGGCGCAGGTTTCCCTGGGGCGCCTGTACATGACGGGCCAAGGCGTTGAGACCAACCTGGTGGAGGCGGTTGCTTGGATTCGCAGAGCTGCGGAGCAGGGATTCGGCGAGGGCCAGTTCCTCCTCGCCACCATGTATTATGAAGGGATCGGTCTTCCCCGTGATGAGGCCAAGGCCAAGTTGTGGCTTGAGCGTGCGGCGCTTTCCCATTTTAAGGATGTTCCCGAGTTCATTCAGCTGGCCGTCGCCAGCCGTTATCCCCAGGACAACCCCAAATATCAACTGCTCAGCATGAATTGGCCGAGCATAAAGGTTGCGGACGTTCGCGCCGCTTTGCGGCATGGCGCAGACGTGAATGCCGCCTATGATGGCGTGGTGCCGCTCATGCTGGCCGCGGAACACACCCAGAACCCGGAAGTGATCAAGTTCATGATTGATAACGGGGCCCTGGTGAATGCCACCAACGAGGATGGCAAAACGGCTCTGTTCTATGCCGCGATGTCGAACACCAAGCCAGTCATTGCTTGTTTGCTGGATCATAACGCCGAGGTCAACGTGTGCGATCAAGCTGGACAGACGCCGTTGATGGGCGCGGCGTCCCTTAACGACGATCCGGCGGTAATCAACCTGTTGCTCAAGCACGGGGCGGATGTCCAAGCCACAAATCACCTCGGATACTCCGCATTGTTCCTGGTAGGAACACCGGAGGTGGCCCAGATTCTGATTGGCAAGGAACTGAATGTCAACGCGCGGAGTTCCCGGGGGACAACGCCTCTGATCGCGGCGGCACTCCGCGGCAGGCCGGATGTGATGCGGGTAATGCTGGACCATGGCGCCAAGGTCTCCCTCAGAGATGAACAAGGGAATTCAGCCAAGTATTACCTGGTGCACTCAACTCAGCATCAGGATCTCATCAATGAGCTGGAAAAGCGCGAGCTTGAAGAATTTGAGACCAAAGGCTCCGAGCGCAATACCATGATTGCGGATATATTCAAACAGCTCTCGGTTGCTACACCTGTCGCTTCAAATAAATTTACTGTGTATCAGCAGGGCGCTGAAAAGAATTTTCCCAAGTCCCAATATAGCCTCGGGTTGTGTTATGCGATCGGTATCGGTACGGAACAGAATGAAGCCAAGGCGCAGAAATGGTTTGGAAAATCCGCGGCCCAGGGACACCGACCGGCGCAATGGATGATGGTTCAATGCTGCTTGCTGGGCGTTGGCATGAAAAAAGATCCCCAGCAGGCTATGCCATGGCTAGAGCGGTTGGCAGCGGCCGGCGATGTAACCGCCCAAATCACCCTGGCCACTTGCTATGCCAATGGAGAGCACGTCAAAAAGAACGCCCAGAAAGCCGCGCAATGGCTTGCCAAGGCCCGTGAGACCTGCCTCCTTGCAATGAAACAGGGGGATGGGCAAGCCCGGGAAACCCTGGCGCTGATCGACGAGATCGCCGCTGGTACGGAGGAGGGTGAACAGCCCGCCCCAACAGGAATCACCGGCGAACGACCTCCGGCCGTCGATCGCTATGTGATGGGGGATCGCGATCCCCAGGTGGTGGCGCAGGTGGAGGCATGGATTCAAGAGGTACCCGCCCAACGCGCCATACGTGAAAAATTTGTCCTCGAATGCGCAGCGACCTTTGCGGGAATGCGGGATTCTGCGACGACGCAAGCCCAACAGAATCTCGAAGCATGGCGTGTCCAGAATCGAGTCTTCCGTGGGACACCTACCCCGGAAGAGCGCAGGCAGTTGATGGAGTGGGCCGGTTGGGCCGGCCATTGGGACAGCCAGCATGCGTATATGCGCGATACCTACGGTGAGGCCGCGGCTGATAACTACAAGGACCTCAATCCAAGGCCGGAATGGTGATCGGCCAGGCGGGGGTGATGACAACGCACCGCAAGCCAATCTCAGCCCAAGCGCACGGCCCTTCGGTGCCAGGTGGCAAAAAAAGTAAAAGGCGTAAATGTTCAACAATAGCGTTTGGTGCCAATCCATGAATAATGTAAAAACACACATGGAATACCGGCGCGATGGGACTCGCGCAACGCCTTTCTGGCATAACCTATATGGCGCACGAATCCAGCATCCTGCTTGCGTCTTCGTCGTTATCCGGGTAGCGTTCTCCAGGATGGAAGCGTTTCTTACACCGGATTCCAAAAGCGCAACCCCGCGGCGCCCGGGGAAACAAACTCACAGGCAGGCTCTCAATATGACAGCCCATCTCATTATGGTTGACGGCTCGATGAAAGGTCAGAAAATCCTCATCAAGAAACCCATCACGGCAATCGGGCGCGTGGAGTGTGATATCGCGCTGTCCGATCCCGATGTTTCACGCCGGCATGCAGAGATTCGCAAGACCAATGACGGATATGAAATCGAAGATCTGAATAGTTCCAACGGAACCATGGTGGATGGAATTCCGATTCGCCGTACGGCCCTTCGCCAAGGCGCGCGTGTGGCGCTTGGCAAATCCGCCTTCGTTTTCTTTTATGCCGCTGACTCGGCCCGCGCGGCTGACCCGGCTGTGGCCGACACCCTTTCATTGGACACACGGAATCTTGACCCGCTGGAGCACAAAAAGGCCGGTAAGGATGTAAATGCGATGGCCCGCGCCCAGGCGGATTTGGCCGCGCTGTACCGCGTGGGTCAGATGATTAATACCTTGCTGCGGACTGAGGAACTATGTGACGCATTACTCAAGGCGGTGATGGAAGAGATGCCCAAGGTGGATGCCTGCTCCGTCCATTTCTGGGACGAGCAAACGAGGATGTTGCAGTGCCGAGGACATCACGCGCGCGAGGCGATCGGGCAGCCGGCCCGGCCACTGTTCAGCAGGGCCATTCTCCATATGGTCTTGAAAGAACGCAAGGCGGTACTGACCTCGGACACTTTTCAGGACGAACGGCTTGGCGAGTCCCCAAGCATTATGACGCTGAACATCCAATCGGCCATGTGCGTTCCCCTGCAGAGCCGCAACCGACTATTCGGGATGTTGCAGGCCAATGTGCTGGCCTCTGATCGCCGGCTGGCCGAGGACGATCTGCGGCTCCTGGCCGCCATCGGCATCCAGGCGGGCAGCGCCCTCGAAAACGCCCTGCTGTACGAGCAACTGGCTGCCGAGAAAACCGCTTTACAGGAAGCCCACGAGAAGCTCCGCACAGCGCAGGAGACCCTGATCCGCTCGGAAAAGCTTGCCGCTGTGGGCCGCCTGAGCGCAGGGGTTGTTCACGATGTGAAAAACCCGATGGCGATTATCCTCTTGCGCGCCCAGATGCTGATGCGCGATTTGACCGGCCCGGCCCCCGTGGCCGTTGACAACGCGGAGATCGTCAATAGCCTGCAGGAGATCGAGGCGGGCGTGCTGCAATGCAACAGCGTGATCAACGGCCTCCTCCAGTTTGCCCGGCCGGCGCACCCGCAGAAAATGGCGGTATCGCCCAACACGCTCATCGCGGACCTCGTCCGGTTCCTCGCCTATGAGATCAAGAAAGCCAAGGCCACGGTAACCACCGACCTGGCCGGCGACGTGGCCCCCGTATGGGCCGATGCCGGCCAGCTGAAGCAGGTTCTGCTGAACCTCCTCATCAACGCGATGCAGGCCCTGGATGGCGGGGGCCGGATCTTCATCGCCACCGGCCACGTCAAAGATGCCACGCCCGCCATGGTTTTCATCAGCATTCGCGATACCGGCTGCGGCATGAGCGCGGAGGTGAAACGCCACTTGTTCGAGCCATTCTTCAGCAGCAAGCCGCTGGGGGAGGGGGCCGGAGGCATGGGACTTGGCCTTTCCATCAGCCACGATATCGTCCAGCAGCACGGCGGCACGATGGAAGTGGCCAGCGAGGTCGGCCAAGGCACAACATTCACCATCAAACTGCCGGCCCACGGCGCGCGCCGCCACCCTGGCGCGGACGCCAGGGCCGGCGCCGAAAATGGGGTTTAATATGTTTGACATCCGCCAGCCGTTCGCTTATCAATCTCGCCCATTACGAATATGGGATGAGATCAAAAGAACGAACGGAAGAGAATCAATGCGTCATTGTAATTCCACCGCGTCCTGGCTCCTGAACGTCTTCCTGCTGGCGCTCCTTCTGGCTGGCGGCTTGTTGACGGCGGCGCAAGCGCAAAGCGAAAATGCGCTCGCGGCGCGAAAAACCGTGGATCCCTCGCTGCACGACGAGTTGGTGTTCACCTGGTTCGGATCTCAGCCCAACGTCCGGCTCCAGGCGCTCAGCAACCTGACTGTCTGCGTCAGAATGCGGAATAGTTCCGGATCCCCCCTCATCAACGAGGACGCAATCGTCGAAGTGATCACGAATTCACTGTCCAAACGCGGCTACACCATCGTGGCCGACATGCAGCAGGCCAACTATCATCTGGATATCGATACCCGTTATGTCGGTTCTTCCAAGTATATGCCCATGGATGTACTCTCCATGGTGGCCAGCGCCGGGGGCGCCCTCGATTCCATCATGCAACCCAGCGGGTCAAAAGCAGACTCCCTGCTGGGTTTGGTTGGGGTCATGGGTTCCCAGATTGTCAAGGATCGCTTTTCCGAACGGACCCTGGCCCTGATTATTGACGTCACCATTGGCCAGCGCATTGTCGGTTCCGTCTCAACCTTGGTTCGCTATACGGAACGTATAAATCTTAGCGAGACCTTCAATCAGCAGGCCGAGGAAGCTAAACTCGATCGCGAAATCGGCAAAGGTGGGTTGGGCCTGGCTGCGTATGGCCTCAATGCCGCCGGCGCCGCCGCCGCCGGGTCCTTTGCCAAGCAAAATGCCGGGGGCGTTGCACAAGTGGATCAGCGCCAACCATCCGTAGCCGTGTATAGATCCAGCGATTTGTTCGGCCTGGCAGAAGAGACCATCGCCGACAATTCGGTTAATGAAGGAACGCGTCTCGTTCAGCTTATTCAGCGTGATGAAGACTATGGTTATTATGCCAATCGGTTGTTCATCACCATGGCCGAGCAGCATTTCAATGGCGGTCAGATTCAACAGGAAATTATCGTTCGTATCGGTCGCGCCCTTGCAGGAGTTATGCCATGAATTGGAATATTGATCGTGTCTGTTCGCTGGCGGGCTGTGCATTCTTTATTACTTTGACGCTTTTGGCTGCGCCCGGCTGCTCTTCCATGAAAGTGGGAGGACCCAAGCCGGATGCCATGGGCACGGACGCCCTGATCAACCTGATTGAAAACCCGGAAACCTGGTATAAGGAGCGCTCGATCGACGAACTGAAAGAGCGCCGTCTCACCAATGGGCAGGTCGACCGCCTGATCGAGTTGATTCCCACCAACCGTTCGGTCTATATCCAAAAACAAATCATGCTGGCGGTCGATGCCGAGGTGAACCGCCGGCACGACGATAAATTTTCCGGCGCGGTCATGGAAAAAATGTACGGGTTGCGCCACGAGCTGAAGGACGAAAACAACACCCTTGCCCTGCTGGATATCCTGCAGTCGCACATTGTCAATGTCGACGACCGCTACGCCTTCAATGCCGACTTGTTCATGAACAGCCCGTTCCCCGAAGTGCGCTACGAAGCGTTGGACCGCATGATTGACGAGTGCTTTACGCAGGACCTCCACAAGGAGGATATCCTCGGGGTCGCCCTGGAACGCCTCCGGGTGGAAACCTATGCGTCCGTCGCCAAGTATTGCTGCGATATCCTCGGCACCGCCGCCTACCAGCCCGCACTCTCGCTCCTGGAGCAAATCGCCAACGACCCGAATCCCGAGCGGTTCAAGTCCAGCCGCACCCGGCAGCGCACGCTCGCTGATGGCCGCGATCTGGCCTCCGTGAGTTTCAACGATCAGGGCGTCAAAATGGCCGCCGTGCAGGCCGTGGAAGCCATCCGCACGGAACACAAGATATTTGATTAAGCGTTGAGTTAAACATAAGGTAGGCAAGATGAATACTAGTAAAATGCTTTGGGCGGTGGGTATTGGCTTGTACACAACCGGACTGGCGATGGCCGACTCTATTAACCCATCGACGGTATCCAATATAGTGAATGTAGGAGAAATCCTGACCGTGTCTACCACGGTTATAGTCAGCAAAGGAACGCCCACCTCGATTAAGGGCGATGTGTTCTTTCTCGCCGACACGACAGGATCCATGGGAAAATACCTTAATGCTGTTAAGAATGGGGCGGCTTCCATTCTCTCTGAAGCAGCCGGTTTGGGTGACCTGGCATTTGCAGTAGGCGAATATAGAGATTTCCCTAACGAGTTGTACATAGATCCCTATGCCTACCGCAAGAACCAGGATATCACCACCAGTCAAACCAGTGCTCAAGCAGGGATCAATATGTGGAATACATATGAATTTGCTGGTGGTGATGATCAAGAGGCCCAACTCTATGCTCTTGATCGCGTTGCTAATAGTACAGCTTGGCGTCTGGGATCAAAGAGAATTCTTATATGGTTTGGCGATGCGCCAGGCAAGAACCCCAGCGGGGGCGTCACGATGGAAGGGGCGATAACGGCCCTGCAGGGAAAGGGTGTACGAGTTGATGCGATCAATGTTGGTTTCAGAGACAACTACGAACCGAAGGGATATCTCTATACTGGCTTAAATGACATGGATCAGGCTCGCCCAATCGCAAATTTGACGAGCGGAGTTTTTTTTAATGGTATCTCTTCGGAGACAATTGTGCAGACGATAAAGGATGCCATTAACTATTCATTCTCGTATTATGGGTCCGTCGGGCTGGATCTGGGCGAGGTGCCTACTGGTTTGCGTGTTACAATTAACCCGGGCTCTTATACTGGAAGTTACGATCGTTCCATCACCAGGACGTTCACGTTTGAAGTGACGATGCAACCGACGATGGTGGGCAACTATGCGTTCAACATATATGCGACCGTTAACGGCGGACGTGTGGCAACCGAAACGGCCCACATCGTCGCGCGCTCAGACCCGAGTGAAGTTCTTTTTTTAATATCCGGCATACATAAAAAACGTACGCCTACTCCGACCCCCACTCCGACAAAAACACCGTCTCCGACCCCGACGTCCACAAGGACGCCCACCCCCACCCCCACGGCGACACGAACCCCCAACGCGACGCCAACGCCCACGGCGACCATGACAGCTACGCCTACGGCGACGCCGACCATGACGCCTACACCAACGGCCACGCCAACGTTCACCCCAACCCCAACATCCTGTTATCAGATTCGAAAGCCTACAAAATATTTCGGCGGTAATTACAAAGGTTTTGGTTACTCAGATATCATAACTCATTGCCTTAACGACGGCACCTGGCATGGCTTAATCTCCGGCTGGGGCGGTAATCCCCCTGTCGAGTATAGGCCTTGGATCGGTTATCACGGCGCCGCCGCGCAAGGTTTGCCTCAAAATGAGCTGGTTGGCGACTTCAATGGCGATGGCAAGGACGATGCGGCCGTCGTTTTCACGCAGCATTCTGATTGGTGGATTGCGCTGTCTGACGGAACTGGCAGTGGACCTGGAACGAGGTGGCGCTCATGGCCGTGGTTTGATTCGCAGAATCAATTAGCAGGCGATTTCAATGGCGACGGAAAATGCGATGTTTTACTTTTCCGTCAAGCTACCGGAGAATGGTGGGTAGCCACATCTGTTTACCCCTCCCTTACTGGACTTAATTTATCAGAAAAAACTCTGTGGGCGAATGATAGTGGGGCAACCTCGCGAAATCAGTTGGCGGGCGACTTCAATGGTGATGGCCGAGACGATGTCGCGGCGTTCCATTATGATGGAGTTTCGGCAGACTGGTGGGTGGCATTATCATCCGGAAACACTTTTCTTCCGTTTACCGAGTGGAGCCACACGGCGGCCGGTTCAGGCGTCGAGAATACGCTTGTCGGCGACTTCAATGGCGATGGCTATGACGATTTTGTAGACTATTTATATGGATCCTGGTGGGTTTATCTATCAACGGGTAGTGGCGTTTCCGAGCGCAGCCTGTGGATATCGGGGCATGGCATCGGTTCTTCACAACAACTGGCGACGGATCTAAATGACGACGGACGGGATGACGCGGTGGTTGTATTTCACGAGAGTGGCGATATATACGCTGCACTATCCACGGGTTCAAGTTTCGCGCCGTTTACGTTGTGGTTCACAAAGTGTGGTTCGTGGCTCGCACCCATTATTATTGATGCCCCGCAAGGCGGAGGTCGCTAACTGGAGAGACCCATCCGCTCGCTCGACATGTTCCGCCTTGGCGAGCGAGCCGGAAACCGGTCCTATGTAGAGCCAAGATGAGCACGATGCCTGAAAAGCCCAGGAAAGCCAAACCATGAGCCATGGCATGCTCGACCAGTCTTGAGTGACACCATGGCAAAAGTCCGAGTACTACCTTCAGGCGGAAGTTGACCGCGGTCTTCAGCCTGCGGAGGGAAGCATCGTCCTTAAGGACGGAAAGAACTACCGTTTGAAGCCGGTACTCCGAGACGGCAGGCCCCGGCCAGCAGCGGAGCAGATGAGGATCCACTGAAAATGGCGGAGAACCCAAGGCAACCATGGTAAATCCAACGTTCAAAAGGAATTTGAAACGGGCCTGGGGATTGTGGCAGTGCGCATGTTGCGTTATTTTCTTGGCAGCCGGCGCGCAATACCCGGCCGGCAGCCCGCTTCTCGACGGCATTGTCGCGGCCAACCTGGGCGGCGCCGGGTCACGGGCCATACCCCCGCGGGATTCGGCTCCTAGCCGTTTGCCGGCCGGGCCTGACCAGGTCGCGGTGCAACCCTCTCCAACCCCCAATCCCGCGCCCGGCCTACCCCGAATTGTGCCGGTCATTAGGTTGCTGCTGGAATCTGCCGAAGCAGATCATCCGCAACCAACCCCCACTCCAACGAGTATCCAGGGACCAACCGCCACGGCCACGCATACCAGTGTTCCCACTCCAACTGCTACGCCAGTTCCAATTCCTTCCGATATGATCCTCATTCCTAGGGGGACCTTCCTGATGGGAAATTCAGTTGATGTGAGTTGTGGGTATCCTGTTTGTGATGATGCACCTGTTCATCAAGTGACATTGGATCCGTTCCTCCTTGGAAAATCTGAGGTGACCAAAGCGCAATGGGATGAAGTATATACATGGGCAACCAACCACGGTTACAGGTTTTCAACGAAGTATGCCGCCGGCAAGGCGCCCAACCACCCGGAATACGGCATGAATAGGCAAGACGCATTGATATGGTGCAACGCCCGGAGTGAAAAAGAGGGCCGTACACCATGTTATTCCACGGCCTATTGCAGTGTTTATAGAGATGGCTGGAACTGCTTGGCGTATTTGAGTGATGTGCTGTGCAATTGGTCGGCGAATGGCTATCGCCTGCCGACGGAAGCCGAGTGGGAATACGCGGCGCGCGGCGGTCTGGCATGCAAGCGGTTCCCCTGGGGCGATCGCATTGATCATGGCAAAGCCAACTACTGTAGCGCAACCAACATGTACTCTTATGATGATGGGCCTGTCTCTGGCTATCATCCTGCCTATGAAAACGGCAACCCTCCGTACACGGCGCCCGTAGGTAGTTTCTTGCCGAACGGGTTGGGGGTGTGCGATATGGCGGGGAATCTTGCGGAAATGTGTTGGGACGGCTACGATCCTGAATACTACTATTCCTCACCCAAGGAGAATCCTCGCGGGCCGATAATGACCGGCGTGCTGCATGATTACGAGTTCGTTGTAAGAGGGGGCTGCTGGGGTTGTGCGGTGGTGTGGGATTCGTGTGCTCTGGATGGCGTTGCGCGTGAATGCAGCGTGTTCCATCGTGAAGGGGGTAGTTCTATTGGATCTTCACAAACGGGATTCCGCTTGGCCATGTCGTCCCCGGCCAAAGCTATTAGAATAGAGATGATTACGCCCTCGGGGGACCCGGTGAATGCGCCGGTTGATGGAGGTGATGGTCAGAACGAGTTCACTTTTTCGACGAACAGTTCCGGCGGGTTGGAATTGAATCTGAAGGCGGAGGTCACCCCCGAAGGCATGGCCAGCCAAATCGCCAGCCGCTGTCGTTTTTCCGTGGATGCTATCGGTAATTCGACCTTGAGGTGGGATGTAGCAAATTCCAATGGAACCCCGACCGCGTCAAATGATTTTCTTTTGGCCAGGGTCACATTCAACGGCCTCCCAACAAGCAACGCCGCTTTCGGGAGCAAGCAGGCGATCCTCTATTTCGACGGCGCTAAAATGGATGAGCAGCCATATGAAGTGTTTTACGCGAAATGGGCTCAAAATCACGGCGGGGGTAGTACAGCGGATCCCAATTGGTTCTATTTTTGGAAAGATGGCGGGGCGTGCGGCATCGATACCAACTGCCTATACGACGGAACGCGAAGAAATGCTTGGGGATACTGCCGGCCTGGTAGTGATATGCTAATCCGTCTTTGCGCACTTGCTCCGGAATTGAACAGCGGGCCGGAATCCTATTACTCCCACAGAGCTAACGACGGTTACGGAACAGCCCCTGATGGTCAAATCGTCGTTACTGGACAAGGGGCGGGGATTCAGTGTGTGGCAGAAACCATCCAGCATGAGCGCGAGCATCTAAATATCTACAGTCTTTTTCACGGGCAGACAGACAACGATAGCGACGGCATTCCGAATGCCGCTGAAACAACCCCAAATGCAACATCATACGGAGGCATTGCCAGCGATCTCAATGCGAGCGACACCTACAATATGGGTGGTGCCTATGCGGCTTATGGCGATAATGAAATTAGGTGTCGGAAGACAGAGCTCAGCCACACCATAGCCATACATCCAGATCGCGACTGGGCGAACCCCGGTTGCCAAAGCAAAAACAAATGTGGACCATGAGGTGCGTTATGATTGCCAGAATCTATCTGCTGGTTCTGTGGGTCGCGGCAATGCCAGTCGTTTCGGGTGCCGCGGATGGGCAGGCCTGCCATAAGGCAGTTCCAGCGCATCTCAAGGAGGGCGACTATTTTGAGGGCATCTCGGTCACGGCGACGAATATTACAATAAAGTTCAAATCCTCCGGCCAAAGGTATTTCTACCGCAGGGGCAATGGGGGATTGATCAAAACTGAATATGGCTCGGAACTAACCATTGCCACGGGGGAATCCGTGACCATTATAGGTCGCGATGACAATGTAACCTTCTTGCCCCTTCCAGATGAAGTTAAGTCTTGCGGGTTTGACGTTCGAGAGGAACACGATCAGCGGTCCATCGGCAAAACATTGACCATCGACCGGGTTTTCATGGTGATCTCTTGCGTGACGGGCATCAAAGAGATCCGGGATGCAGATGTTTTTTATGGGGAACCAACTATTGCCTCAATCCAAGGATATTTAAAACGACAAACATCCGATAGGTAGGAAAATAGCCATCCCTCAGCTGGTATGACCGGCGATTCCGGCGCAGTAGGGCGCGCCATCCGGCAGAGGCCTCCGCATTGTTTGGACGTAGTTTTTCGCAGTTCGACCATCCGATTCTCCATGGTAAAACTTACCCCAGCTTCAATTTCTCATACAACGAACTGCGGCTGATGCCGAGGCGCTGGGCGGCGAGGCTCTTGTTGCCGTTGCATTCGGCGAGGATTTTAGTGATGTGGCTGCGTTCCATGGAGTCCAGCGAGGTGGCGGGGGCGGTTTCGCTGGCAGCCTGCCACTCCATGGGCAGGTCGTCCACGTCGATTTTATCGCCTTCCACCAGCACCAGGGCGCGTTCGACGATGTTGCGCAGCTCGCGCACGTTGCCGGGCCAGTTATATGCTTGCAGCGCCTGCATCGCGGCATCCGTAATACCGGCGGCGCGGCACGGCATGGTCGCGCCGATGGCCTCGATAAAATGTTTGACGAGTTCGGGGATGTCCTCCCGCCGGTCGCGCAGGGGCGGCAGGTCCAGCTGGATGACTTTCAGGCGGTAGTAGAGGTCTTCGCGAAAGCGGCCGTCCCGCATGGCCTGTTCCAGGTTGCGGTTGGTAGCGGCAATGACCCGCACATCCACGTGGATGGGCTGGGTCCCACCCACCCGCATGAACTCGCCTTCCTGCAGAATCCGCAGCAGCTTGACCTGGGCATCGTGGCTCAACTCGCCGATTTCGTCGAGGAAGATGGTGCCGTGATCCGCGGTTTCGAACAAACCCTTTTTCAGGCCGATGGCCCCGGTAAACGCGCCTTTTTCGTGGCCAAACAACGCGCTGCCCATCAGGGTTTCCTCGATGGCGCTGCAATGCACGGGCACGAACGGACCGTCCCGGCGATTGCTCTCCGTGTAGATCAGCCGGGCAAACAGCTCCTTGCCCGTGCCGGACTCGCCGCGCAGCAGCACGGTGGAATCGGTGGCGGCGGCGCGGATCGCCATGCGCACGGCTTTCTGCAGGGCCAGGCTGCGTCCCACCAGCAGGGGCGACGCAGCGCCCTTGGCCGCCAATTCGGGCGGGGCTGGCGGACGTTGGGCCGCCTTCTGCCAGATCGCCAGCCCCAATTCCAGACCTTCCGCCGCAGCCCGCACCATTTCGGGTGACCGCGCGTCCAGGTCCTGCTCGCCTTCAGCATACAGAAAGCCCGGGGCTGATCCGGTACGGATGGCGATGCAGACCGCATCGCAGGAAACGCCGGACCCGATGTCGCGCTCGCGCCCCGCGGTAATGACCACGGCGCGGCCGGCTTGCGCGCAGGCCAGCATGCGTTCTTCTGGGAACACTACCCCGGGTTGGGCGTGGGTGGCCCCGGCATTGATCCAGACGGCCTTTTTACCTATTACCGCAGCCGGCAAGTGGAGCAGGACGCGGCGCATGCCGCGAATCCCATGGATATCTTCGACAATCAGGCGCAAGGCCCCCTGCAGTTCCCCGCCGGATGCGCTCGCCGTGGCAAAGTGTTTTAACGCGGTCATCAAATACGAATCGATGCCCCGCCCCAGGAGACTGGTTGGTAGATGGGTGAGGGTCCGGGTCCTTCCATCATCAGCCCCCCACTCGTCCTCGTCGCTGATCGGGAGGTTTTTCCCGGCTTTGGGCGCCACCGGGGCGTCCTCGTCAAGCTCCCGGAAAATGAAGCTGAGCTCGCCGAAGAGGATGCGGTCGCCATCCCGCAGCAGGCGGCGCACGATGGCCACGCCGTTCACGCGGGTGCCGTTGCGGCTGGCCTCATCCGACAGCACCCACCCCTCGGGGCCATGCTGCAGCGTGGCATGATCACGCGAAACACTGCTGTGAGGGAGCGTGATGTCAGTGCGCACCCGCCCAATCTTCAACAACTCACCGCCCTCCAGGGGAATCTGCGCATTGGCCTGCTCGCCGCCTTCTCTGACCAAAACAGCTCTCATCCGTTGTCCTTCTTGCATCCTTGGTTGAACAGGGAGGCGTCCAGCGCATAGCCCTCGACCTGCGCTTCCTCAAGAAAGGTGGGCGCCGCGCCGGCCTCGTGCCGGCCAACCACGCCGGCATCCGCGCTCACGTGGTCTTTGCGAAAGCGGTACAAGGTGCGCACCGCGTATTGTCCATCCGCCAGCGGGAGCACTTCCGAGATATTGGTGATTTTCCGGCTGCCATCCGACAGGCGGGCGGTATGCACCACTAGCTGGATGGCGGAAGCGACCTGGGACCGCAAGGCGGCCAGGGGAATGTCGATGCCACTGAGCAGGGCGCAGGTTTCGATGCGCGACAGGCAGTCGATCGGGCTGTTGGCGTGGATGGTGGACATGCTGCCGGCATGGCCCGTGTTTAGCGCCTGTAGCAGGTCCAGCGCCTCGCCACCGCGGATTTCGCCGATCACCAGGCGGTCGGGCCGCAAGCGCAGGGAGGAATGGACCAGGTCGCGGATCGTCACCTCGCCCTGGCCCTTGGCATTGGGTTTGCGGGTTTCAAAACACACCAGGTGCTCCTGCATGAGCTGCAGTTCGCTGGCATCCTCGATCACCAGGATGCGGTCGTCCGGCCCGATGCAACTGCTCAGGACATTCAGCACCGAGGTTTTGCCCGAGGAGGTGGCGCCGGACACCATGATGTTTTTGTGCAGCTTCACGCAAACATCGATCAACTGCGCGCCGAAAGCATCCAGGCTGCCGAACTCCATCAGCCGCTTCATGGTCAGGGCCTCGCGCTTGAACTTGCGGATGGCCACCACGGTGCCCCTGAGCGCCAGCGGCGGAATCACCGCATGGACGCGGGACCCATCCGGCAGGCGAGCATCCAGGCGGGGCTGATCTTCGTTGAGCATGCGGCCGACGCTTTTGGCCACGTTCGACGCCGCCGCGCGCAACGCCGGCTCGCTGACGAACTTCGCCGGCGTTTTCTGCAATTTGCCTTTGCGCTCGATGTAAATCTGGCTCGGCCCGTTGATCATGATTTCGGAGACTTCATCGTCCTCCAAGAATGCCCGAATTGGCTCGAAAAACAAGACGAGGAACGAGTTGTTGGCGTCAGGCATGGTATGGATCTTTCGTGACTATGTTGAGGTTGTATGGAAGCAGGATGCCAAGTATCCACTATTTGCTTATCTGAACGGCTGCAAGGGGATCAATGTCTTCTTGCCAGCTTGGCCCGGTTTTGTGGTCGTTGGCGGAGCACCTCCGGCCGTGCTGGGGGGGGGCAGCATGGGATTTACGCTTTCTCCAGGTTCTGGATTGCCCATTCCAGAGCTGCCGCTCTGGCCAGGTTTCGATGTCGATGGCGGAGCACCTCCGCCCGGGCTGGGGGAAGTAAGCTGAGTATTCCCGCTGGGTGGGTTTTCAGTGCCCGGGTTATGAACGGGTTCCAAACAATCATCGAGACCAAGCGCCTCATTGATTATGCCAGAGAGTCCTTGTTGTTTAAGTTGAGCCCAAAGGTCAACCGGGGAACTAAAAAGAGTTTCGATCGCTTCGTCTATCGACTCATTCCCTAAAGTAGTTGGCCACCACTTCTCAACCTCAAATTTAGCATCGACTATCTGTCTGGCTTGTTCTGCAGTATATTTATTGGGATTACGTAATAAATCGCTGTAGGTTGAATAGACACGATCTTTTGCGTCTTTGAAAATATTTTGAATTGCAGGCGCAAACTTGCTAGTGAGCGGCTTTAATATTTGCCCCAATTTTTCACCTATACCTGCTGATAGCCCAGTAAGCATCCCGTTCGCAATAATTTTACCAACATCGCACGCGTCAAGCCCATCACCAAAATATTCATCCACCAATTGTGAGACAGCTCCAATAGTAACGCCGGCGCCTGCTGTTGCAGCAATAGCTGCTGCGCCCTCCAGCCCAAGCGCCCCCCCGACAATCCCCGCCGTTGTTAGCAGCATTGCGTTGCGCGCCCCGACCAAAAGCTCCGTAGCCGTAATTTCCGAATCTTTTTTTTCACTACTGACATATGTTATCACAGCACCAACAGCACCAACCAAGGCAACTACGGCAATAATGGGAAATATCGTCCCCGCCGGGTCCCGGTATTCGACAGGATTATTGGCGCAGTACGTATAAGCCAGAAGACCGCCTTGAATGCCGATGGGGTCGGGGGTCAGGAATTCCCCGGTGGCCGGGTCGTACATGCGATTGCGATTGTGATAAAGGCCGGCCTCATTATCCCAATAGCCACCGGCAAAAAGGTAGGTGAAGCCCCGCGGATTGGCATCCGGCGCGCCAAAGAGCGAGTAGGAAAAATGTTGCACCGGGGCGCCGGCATCACCCGTGGCGAGCAGAAGAGACTGGAGATCGTCGCGGTGGTGGTAGACCCATTTCCCCTTGGCGTCGAGCGAGGCCAGGATTTCGCCGGTTTCATTGCCATTGACATAGGCTTGTTGCAGCTTTCCGTTGGCGTCAACTTCCGCGACAACATCATCGCCAGCATGCAGGAAATAGGTTTTCTGGCCGTCCACGCCCTGCCGCCAGATGCGCAGGCCCATGACCGAGTAACCGTAAGCAACGGTGCCCGTGGCGGTGGTGATTTCCTGGCAGCGATCAAGAGCGGAATAGGTGAACGAGCGTTGGGCTTGCCCTCCGCTGGTCTCGGCGAGGCGCCGCCCCTGGGCATCATAACGATACTCCTCGGCACCCTGCTTCTGAAGGCGGCCCTGATCATCCATTTTGACGGAATTCATGCCTTGCGAAGTGCGCACCAGATCCCGGCGACCGGAGGCATCGTACGAGTAGGCTTCCAGGATCCGGCCATCGGCATCCGTCACTTCCGTAACGTGGCCGGCAAGGTCATAGGTATAGTTACGAATTTGGTCGCCGATTTTGATTTGCCTGATCCGGCCTTGATCATATTGATAGGCGGCATCGAGAATGTTGGTTCCCGCCGAGTCAACGGTGGTGATGCCGGCCAGTTTGCCGGAATTAAGGTAGGCATACGTGGTATGCGTGCCATTGGGATAGGTCAGGGATGTTTTGCGTCCCTGGTCATCATAGGTGTAGGAAAACGTGCCGGCTGGCGACTCAATCCGGACGAGGCGGCCAGCCGCATCGTAGTATTTTTGGATGGGGTTCAACCCGTTGATGACAGAGGTTTCGCAGACACCGTTGCTGCTGGTTGCCGTGGTAACAGACACTTGGGCCTGGGCGGGTATATTCCGGTAGGTAATGCGCTGGTTGGTTGCGAGTTGACGGCTTTGGGCGGCGGCAGCTTCCCTGTCATACTCGGATTTTGGCGCCCATGAATAAGGGCCAGGCCAGCGATAGCTCAGTGCCCCGGGCGGATGCGGAATCCACGGGGCTGCGCCCAGGTTGGGTTGGTCACGGAGGGCCAGCCGTTCATCTGCGGTCGCGGCATCGGGGAGCGACTCGCGGGCGACCTGCTCTCCCAGGGTGTCGGTCCAACCGGCCAGCAGTCCTTTTTCGTCATACGAGAAAGACACGGTGCCTGTTTCCGCGACGTCCATCTTGGTTACGCGATGCTGGTCGTCATAGGCGTAACTAACCTGGTCTGTGTTGCGCTGCCAGCGGACGATGTTGCCGTTATCGTCATACTCGATGGCGTCTTCTGCGCCTCCTGGCACTGAACGGCCAATCATACGCCCCATGGCATCATAGGCGAAACCGAAGGACAGGCCTTTGGGGTCCGTGATTTGTTTGATCTGGTTGTTGGAAGTATAGCGTATCCCGACGCGGTTTCCGGCCGCATCCGCCGTGCCGACAAGCATGCCATCGGTGGCATATTGGAAGCCGATCTTTTGATGGCCGCTGAACAAGGCTACAGGCAACCCGCGAGTATCGTAATCCACCCCCAGCAGTTGCTGACCATCAGGGCCGCTCATGCCGGTTATCTGTCCTACCGCATTGTATGACAGGGAAATTCTTTTCCCTTCCACGACATAGGCCACGACACGGCCGGCCGCGTCCGCTTCAAATTCAATGGACTGCCGGGCTGAGGCTATGCGCAGCAGATTGCCCTGGCTGCCATATTCCAGGCGCATCTCTTTGGGAGACGCGCCGCTCTCCAAGTCGATGATCTGGGTGCATTGGCCAACGTTGTTCCACTGCAACTCCACACGGCTGCCTTCATCCGCCGCCAGCATAACGGGACGCGCGGCCTCGTCATACGTCAGCGTGATAGCGCGACCCGGCAGACCGGAGACGCGGGAAACCAACCCCAGCCCGTCATATTCGAGATGGACGGGTACGCCATGGTGGATAAACTCAGTGTAGGCTCCCGCGTCATCCGTGGTGGCGCGCCAAACTTGGATATCATTGATTGCGATCGCCACGACCTGGCCGCGGGCATCCTGATCGATCGCGTAAACGATGCCGTCCGCATCCGTGTACCGCAGGCCTGCCGGGGTCTGGCGATAAACAGCGCTTTCTCCCTGGTCGATGACCTTAACCTGGAAATCAGCAGCGGTCCCCTGGTACTCCCGTGTTTCCAAAACATCATCCCCGGATTTCTGGGCCACCACACGGCCCTGCTCGTCATACTCCAGGGAGAGCGTCCCGAACCCAATGTCCACCTCTTTCAATCTTGCTTCCGCATCATAGGTGTAATGCTCCTGGCCGCCATTTGCTTGCGTGACTTCATCAAGCAAGCCATCCTTGTACACGAAAGAGACCTTGGCGCCGTCCGGGTTCTGCAAGCCGGTGTATCGTCCATCCGCGGATATTATTTGAATGGATTTACCCCCCAGGTCGGTCAGCGCGGTAGCCAGTTGATTGGCATCGCGCGCGACGGAAAAACCACCGCGCGGATGTTTAAGTTGAACCAGCCAACCATCCGACGAATACACGCGCGATTCACCCTCAGGCAAGGTCCAAACATACCCGTTAGTGGTCTGCGTTAGCTTGCTGAGACGCCCCATGACGGTTTCCCATTGTCCCGCGCCGGACGGCTTGAAATCGGTCGGGCCCAGGGAACCGAACAAGGTCAGCGTGCCATCCGCATTTTTCTGGACTTCCTCATCACAGGACAGGCGCCAGTTTGAGCCCAACCCATGATTTTTGGCCCCGGCCCTGAAAAAATGGCCGATCGCCACGGATTCCAGGCCGCGCATGATGAAAAGATCGATACTGGTGATGATCGGGCGCCCGGTTTCGATCGTGATGTCCAGGGGGCGCGCCATATCATCGGCCTTTTCCTGCTGCGTTAAGGATTGCAGTAGTTGCTCAGCGCGCAGAGATGTGGCCGTCATCGTCACGATAACGAGCCAGCAGGAAACCCGCAACCAGTTGGGCAGACATAAGCTTTTCATTGTAATACACCTCATACTAAATACTTCTATTATTGGGGAGGAGCCACTTGGGTAGTGGCAGAACAACCATCTTGTTCATTGGCATATACTGCGCCAAACCCCAGACATCCGTATTTATTAAAAATCGAGTGCTATTTGTGCGAAATCTGGACATTAATTGACCGGCAAATGGATGGTTGGCAAAAAAAACTTCGTGAAATGTTTATTCCCTGTTCAGATTCGAACTACTACCTTTTCGCATTGGCCGCCGCATCGCGGGAGGTCCACATTTTGCGGACAATGGGGTCGCCGGGCAGGCCGGTTTTGAGAATTTCCGAACGCAGACGGATTTGTTCGAGAGGCGGCGAAGTGCCAAACTGCCGGTCCATCTCAACAAGTTTCGCCCGCAGCAGCTTGAAGCGGCTGGCAATCCAGTCGGGGAGGCTGACGCCATCCAACTGCACCTCCTGGGGGCGCGGCGACAAGCAGTAGGCCATGCCACTCCAGATGAGGGCTTCGCGACCAGTGGCCTTGGCGGCTTCCATCAGATATTGATTGACGAGCTTGTCCCGTTCGGCCAGCACGGTGGCAATACTTTTCATGTAGGTCTGCAAGCGGCCATAGGGCAGCCAGCTGTTTTGCGGTTCGTTGAGGAAAGAGAGGAAGAGGGTGATGTCGCCGCACATGCCGCTGAACTGACGAATCGCCGGCACAAACGGCATCATCTGCAGGCGGGTAATGTCGGTCGGGTTGGGAATCCACTCGAGGACGGCGTAAAACTCTTCCACACCCAGGATGCGATCGTAGATGGAGTCCGAGGAGTTGCGGGCCCGCGGTGGCATGGGTTTGTCCAGGCAGTCGCAAGCCAGGGCGTGGAGAATGGAATCGGGATCGCTAAGCAGGCGCAAAGCAATGGGGGGCTTGCCGCTCTGCAGCGCAAGGGGCGCAAGGCGCTGGTAGAGCCCATCGAGTTGCGAGAGCGTCGCGGCGAGCGTGTTGAAGCGGCCTTCCAGGACGCCGCGGGCGTCGGAAATGCGCGGGTCGATGGCGCAGATTTCCACGGAAGGCAGGTCCAGGGGGATTTTCTGGGCGCCGGCAAAGTCGAGGTCGCGGATCTTGCCGGCCGCGGCATTCAGATTGTCGAAGCTTTTAGAGAGCGCCTCGATGGGCCCGATGGCCCGCTCCGCCCGGTTCTTAACGGCGCCGGATTCGGTGCGGCGAACCTCGTTCAACTGCGCGAGCATCTTGGTATAGGGGGTATTGCCTTCGGCCAACAGGTTGAGCGCATCGTCCAGTTTTTGGTTGTTGCCGAGCAGCGCGGCCAGGTCGTCGCGCGCGGTGGCGAGCGCCGCCATCAACGGGGCCAGGTATTTGCGCTGGTCGGTCTGGTTGCGCGCGAGTTGCCGGGCAACCGCATCACGGTTGTTTTGCAACGTTTCCAGGCCGGCATCGGGCGTGCGCAGGATGCTTTGCGCGCGGAGCAGCGCATCCAGGATTTCCTTGGCCTGGGCCGCTTCCCGTTTGTGCTCCACGGACTCGGCATTCCAGTTCCAGGAGTCGACCGAGGCGGCCTGCAAGTCGGCCAACAGGCGTGAGGCCTGGACCCAGGAACCTTCCTCGAGCAGGCGCGTGGCCTCCTGCCAGGAGTTGGCGGTGTGTTCCCACAAGCCCAGGGATCTTCGCAACATGCTTACATTCAGCTCCTGCTTGTTGAAGCCGCGGCTTGACTCGGCACGAGCCAGCAGTTGGCGAGCATCTTCGAACCGTTCAGCACGGGCCAACTCGCGGCTTTTACGGACGCGGGAGGAGGCAGAGGGTTTGATGTGCTGGACGGCGGAATAACCCAGCAGGAGCACCAGGAATGCCGCGACCAGCACGCCGACTTTTTTCCAGGTCTGTGAGGACTCCCGCGCCAGCGCGCCGTCCTGGAACAACAGCTCATACTGCGAAATGGCAATCCGGTCACCGTCCTTGAGCAGGCGCTCCTTGCCGAACGGCAGCAGGGCTTCGTTGACTTGCGTGCCGTTTTTGCTGCCCTTGTCGGCCAGCCAGCAGCTACCGTCCTCGTGCACCGCGATTTCCGCGTGATGCCGGGAAACCAGGCCGCTAGGCAGAAAACAGTGGCAGGCCGGGTCGGTTCCAATGGTAAAAAGCGGGGGTTCAAGGATATGTTTCTGGCGGCGGTTGAGGCCGGTGATCACAGTCACGGAGGAACGGGTCCGGCCTGGCACAATGTTCCGCGGCTCTGAGACCGAGAGGGCGGACTCGCCCAGCGTATACTGCTCGCCAACGGACAATTTACGCTTGCGGATGCGTTTGTCTTTCAAAAAGGTGCCGTTGGCGCTGCCCAAATCCTCGATCCAGATGGACTTGCCCTTGCGGTAGAGCCGGGCATGCTTGCGGCCCGCAACGGTGTCGGTGCGCGGGATACGCCACGTACATTCGCTGTCGCGCCCAATCGTGAGGGCCTCTTTCAGTTCATCGGCCTGGATGCTGTGGAGCACGCTGTTTTTATGTTCGAGCTCGATCAGCATCGGCTACCAATCTTCCCCGCGGACCACGAAATAGCGGAGGTCGTCCATCGTGGCGAACACGCCTTTGCACAATTCAGCGATACGCTGCATGCGTTCATAGTTCCCGCGTGAGAGCGCTTCTTCGCGGGCGATTTTCTGGGCATTGAACCAAGTGACCTGCTTGTTGCGCAATTGCGTCAGCATCGCCTCGGCCTCCTTCAGGGAATCGGCATCGCCGGTCATATACGCCTTGCGGCAGGCGCGCTTGAGGTTGCCGGTCAAGGCGCTCCAGGTGGCGGGCGCCACCCGGTCCAAATCCGTTCGCAACCGTTCCAGCAGCGGGCGGGCTTCGAGGGTGGTTTGCTCCGTGTCACCGGCCCAATGCCGTCGGATCAGCGGGATGCTGGGCACCAAGCACGGTTCCTGCAAAATGTGGTCCAAGGCGCGGGCCCGTTCGGAGAATGGAACGTCGGTACGCAACACGATCCGCCGCGTGCCCACCTGCGTGATCCGCGCCGTGCCGTACCATTCGCCGTTTTTTGTAACCCCATAAGAAACAGAGAGATAGGGGATCCCGTTTTCGATGCCGAAGAATTGAACAGACGAGAGGGTGTCAAAATTCCATCCACCGTCGCTTAATTGTACTTCCATCCAATCCCGCGCCACCTGCTGGAGGGTCATTTGCACAAAGCGGTCGTCCTCTTTTTCTTCCAGGGTCAGCAGGTAGGGCACATCGAAGTCACGCCCGATGTGCGTGCTGATGGCGTAGCCATTGGTGGTCGCCTCGCGCGTCCAATCCGCCCCGCCGGGGAAATAGATGAGGTATCCGCCCTCCTTGAAGCCGCCCATACCCTCGCTGAGCGTATGATCCAGGCTGCTGCCATCCTTGTCCAGTGGCCACAGGATCGTGGTTTCGGGCGGGGGGGCCTTGGGCCAGAGCAGGAACACCACCAGCAGCAAGCCCAATCCGGCCGCCGCCAGCATGATCATGCGTTTGCGGGGCTTGGCCCGTTCCATGGCGCGCAGGGCTTCCAGGTCTTCGGGCCGGATCATCCGCGTTTCCAGAAACCGCGTGCCCGTATTGCCGGCCTCGGAGGTGGAGGGATGTCCTGGCGACAACGCTTCGGCGGTGGGCGGCGTGTAACTGGGAACAAGTTGGGCGGGCGGATCAAAATCGCCGATCCCGGTAGCCAGACCATGGTCGCCCGTGGGGGGGGCTTCCGGAAACGGCGCGCCGCCGGGCGCAGGGAATGGCGGCAGGGGCGCGACTGTGGAGGCTTCCTGGTCCGCGGCCGGCACCGGGCCGCCCTTGGGCTTGAGCGCGGCATGCAGACGCGTGGGATCCATCGCGCGGGTTTCTTCCGCGGTTTCAGCTTCGTCGGTGGCGGCACTATCCGCCAGCGGCGGCGCCAGGGTGGTGGCCGCAGGATCTTGCGTAGAGGCCTCAGCGGGTGTGGCCGCGGCATCGCGATCCAGGCGCAAGGTGACGCCCGCCATAAGCTGCAGCACCTGTCCGGGTTGGATCAACATCCGGTATTCAATGGGCTGGCCGTCCAACAGCGTGCCGTTTTGGCTGAGATTCTCGACAGCGATGGCCTGGCCGGCTACGATAATTTTACAGTGCTTGCCGGACACGTCGGCGGCGGTCACGCGGACCGCACAGGCGCGGGATCGCCCGACGATATTCTCGCCCTCGGTCAGTTTTTCCGTGCCGGCGACGATGGTTCCTGAGATCGCGGTAAGTTTGTACATGGCTATTTAAACATCATGGAAGACATTCCCGAAGACTGCATGCGCAGGAAAATCGGCGTGACAATAATAATAAAAACAGCGGGCATGATGAACAGCGCCATGGGCAGCATCATGAGCGAGGGCGCGCGCGCGGCCTGGCGTTCGGCCTTGTGGAAAAGACGGCGACGAATATCTTCGGCCTGGATTTTCAGGGTGGTGGAGATGCTGGCGCCCATTTCCGTGCTCTGGGTCACGGCAGTGACCAGCGATTGGAATTCCGGCAATTGCACGCGGATGGCCATGTCCCGAAGCGCATCGATACGGTTTTTGCCCAGTTCCATCTGGCGCAGAACCACGCGGAATTCGTCCGCCAATGGCCCTTTCAAGCCTTCCGCCACCAGGTGGCGCATGGCCGCCGTGAAATCCTGACCGGCCTCCATGGCCACGGTCAACAGGTCAACGGCATACGGCAAGCTCCGGCTCATTTTGTGCTGCCGCTGCTGCGCCGTGCTGCTGAGCCAGATCGCCGGGTACAACCAGCCGATCCAACCCAGCAATAAGGCGGCCATCAACGTGTAACCAACATTGAGCGAAACCAGGAATACGAGCAGTCCGCCGGCCAACAAGCCAAACGTGCCGGCCAGCACCTGCAGGCCCCGCACCTCTTTCACGGTCACGTGCACATTGGAGCAAAGCAGCAGCTTGCTCAGCCGCACAGTCTGCGCCGGATTCGAATTGTGCAGCACGGTATATACAAAGGGGCCCAGCACTTCGATTTCCCGGAAAAAAACCTGGAACATGACGGGCTTGGGCTGCTCCACGGCCGTGGCGCGCGGCGCAAACGCGGCGCGTATCCCCATCACCATGAGAAATATCGCAAAAAAAGCGACCACCTGGACCAGGATGATTTCCATCAGACCTTCACCGTCACGATTTGTTTAATGAAAATGAAACCGACAATCTCCAGCACCACCACGGCGCCAATGGCGGCCCAGCCCATGGCCGTGGTAACCAGCGGCAGCATCAACTGCTTGTCCACAACCCCGATGATGACGAAAGCTGCTGCCGGCGCCGAGGCCATGGCAATGGCCTCGAAATTGCCCTGTGCCGTAAGGGTGCGCAATTTCTCGTAAAACTCCGTACGATTGCGGATGGTCTCGCCGATACGATCCAGTACTTCGGAAAGGCTGCCGCCGGAGAGCATGGTCAGGCGGATGGCCGTTGTCAGCAGATAGACGTCCTCGCCGGGCATGCGCCGGGTCAAACGGGTGAGGGCTTCGGGCAAATCCACGCCCAGCCGATACTCCTGCAGCACGAACGTGAATTCTTCCTGGATCGGCCCGGTCATTTCGCGGACAATCATCTCCATGCATTGCGGCAACGCCGCGCCCGATCGCAACCCGCTGGCCAGGCCCAGGATCAGGTCCAGCAGGCGCGCCTCAAACAACTGCTGCCGATGCTTGATTTTGTGGTTCACCCACATCCGCGGCACTTGGAACACGACGCCACCGGCGAGGAGGCAGGCGGCCAGCAAGATATATTCGTTGAGCACATTCAGGCCGATTAGCGCCGCGCCCACAAGGCCACCCGCCACCACCGCCGTTGACCAGCTCACCTGCAACAACCGCTCCGGCGTCGTGAACCGGTAAATAGGGTTGTAGGAGGCTTCTTTGCTGCGGATGTAGGAGGTTTCGCTGCGCTCATATCCGGCCTGCGCCAAGATCGGCGTGATCACCTTGGCAAGCCAGAACACAGCCACAAAAACCAGCCCCAGCACCATCCAATGCTCAAAAAATATGCTTATTGGCATGATGTTTTCCTCAACACCTGGGCACGAACACATCCATGCTCAACCGCAGGTTGCCCCGCTGTTTAAGCTCTTCCACAAAATACGGGATATTGCCGGTTGCGTCGAAATAGCCGCGGACTTTGCCATCGGCTGAAAATCCTTCCTGCTTGTACACAAAAATATCCTGCATCAGGATCACATCGCCCTCGCGACCGGTGACCTCCGTGATGTGCGTGATCTTGCGGGATCCATCGGCCAGCCGGGATTGCTGGATAACGAGATTCAGCGCGGACGCCACCTGCTCGCGGACCGCGCTGGAGGGCAGGTCGTATCCCCCCATCATCACGAGCGTTTCCAGCCGGCCCAGGCAATCGCGCGGATTGTTAGCATGCACCGTGGTCAGGGACCCGTCATGGCCGGTATTCATGGCTTGCAGCATGTCCAGCGCCTCCGCGCTGCGACACTCCCCCACGATGATGCGGTCCGGCCGCATGCGCAGGGCATTGACCAGCAAATCCCGGATCGTGATGCGGCCCCGGCCCTCGATGTTGGCCGGCCGCGATTCCAGCCGCACCAGGTTGCGATGGTTTAGCTTCAACTCCGCCGAATCCTCGATGGTGACCACCCTTTCGCCCAGTGGAATAAACAACGACAGCACGTTCAGCAGCGTGGTTTTGCCCGACCCCGTGCCGCCGGACACCACGATATTCTGCCGTGCCCGAACGGCTTCCTCCAAGAACAGCGCAATCTCGGGTGTCATGGACCCGAACTGGATCAGGTCGTCGGTGGTCAGTTTCTTCTCGGCGAATTTCCGGATGGTGATCGAGGAGCCATCCAGCGCCAGCGGGGGAATGATGGCGTTGACGCGCGAGCCGTCCGGCAACCGGGCATCCACCATGGGGCTGGCCTCGTCCACATGCCGCCCAAGCGGTTCCACGATGCGTTGGACGATTTGGATCATGTGGCGGTTATCCATGAATTTCGCGCCCGTCTCGTACAAGCGGCCGCGCCGCTCCACGAAAATACGTTCGGGGCCATTGGCCATGACCTCATCGACGGTTTTATCGCGCAACATGGGGGAGATCGGGCCATAGCCGATCAACTCATCGTACATCACCTCGCGAAACAACTCCATGTTGGTTCCGCGCGCCAGCTCGTGGCGGATTTCGCGCAGCACCGCATCCAGCGCGCCCCCCAGCTTGCCGCGGATTTCATCGTCCTGAATGTCGTTTTGCGCCACCTGGGCCAGGTTGAGCTTGCCCAGGACCATCTCGTGGATCCGGCGCTTCATCACCATCATTTCCTGGGTGTAAAACTCCACGTACGGCGCAAACTTCTCATCCAACGCCACCGGCGGGCCATCATCCTTGGCCACGCCGGACGACCCCACGGGGAGGGGGGCGCCGGCCTTGGGCGGTGACGAGACAGCCGGGGCGTTCGGCGGTTGGGGCGTGGCATCCGCCTGGGCGGCCGCTTCGTTGGCCAGAGAAAAAGCAAACCCTTGATCGCCAAACAGCACCGTTTCGCCGCCGGCCAGCACGCTGGGCGCATCCAGCCTGACCCCATTCACAAAGGTGCCGAAGGTACTGCTCAGGTCATGCAACACGCACACCCCCTGTTGCGCCTTCAAGACCGCATGTTTGCGCGAGACTTTCTTGCTGCCGAGCACCAGCGCATTATCAGGGGACCGCCCGATAGTGACCTCGCCATCCTCCGGTAGTGCGAGAGGCCCCCGGTCCGCGGATTGGGAAATAAGCCAGGCCATGCCCGTTTACCTCCACAGGAAGGAGTTGCCGCGCTTTTCCTTTTCGCGTTCTTCAACAGGCTTGGCAGCCTCTGCTTCGGTCTGCTTGCTTTCCGACGTCAGGGACGGGGTGGCCGACGGCCGTGGCGTGCCCGCCAGGCTTGGGCTGATCATAATCAGTACCTGGTATTGCTCCTTGCCTTTTTCCTGCTCGGAAAACAGCCACTTCAAAAGGGGAATGCTGCGCAGGTAGGGTACGCCTTCGGTAGAGGTTTTCTCGATCAGGCCTTTCATACCCCCAACCACCAGGGTTTGGCCCAGCGGACAGCTGGCCGATGCATGCAGGGTATTACGTTTCAAATCGTAATCCGTGCCCACTGGCAGCGGGTAGCTCAGTTCCAGATTCATATCCAGCGAAACATTGTTGGGATCCACCAGGCCGCCTTTGATGCTGATCATCAAGCCATAGTTGATATCCTCCAACCCGACCGCCTGCGCGGTCGCAACGCGCACCTTCAACGTGCCGCCGCTCTGATAAGAACTCCAGTCCTGGGTGTCGTTCTTGAAGGTGAGGTGCCCGCGCTGAATAAACCGCCCCGGACCATCCCCCTGGAAAAACGACAACGCGCCCTGCAAGCCGCTGTTTATGGAATAGGACCCACTGAATTCACCAGAACTGTTGGGCCCGACCGTACCCCGGAACGCCGCCGCCGTAGTGTCGATGACCATCAGGCCTGCCTTGGCCAGGTTTACCCCCGCCTGGCGGTACTCGTTGTCGCTGATCCCCACGAAGGCCACTTCCAAATCCAGCATTGTGGGTATGATTTCAACTTGCATCACGAGCCGCACCCGGGGATCTTCCTGCTTGATTTCTCCCGCTTTTTCCATGTTGTCCACCACCACCAACCAGGGATGCGATTGCGCCACGCCGCGCAGCCGGCGTTCGTCCGCGGCTGAGTAAAACCGTGCGCTCAAAATGATCATGTTGCCGGAAAAACGCAGGCGCACCTGGTTCGGCGCCAGCTCCTCTTCCGGTCCCACTACTTCAAAGCCGGCCTTGGTGAGCGAATCGTTCAACTGCGCCAGCACCTCGGGCGCCGGCCGGAATACGGCCAAGTTCACCACCTTGCCGCCATACATGGCCAGCACCTTGCACAACAGCTCCCAATTGGCGATGCTGCTCACCTCGCCTTTTACCACCACGCGGCCCAGGTTCACGCTCAACTCGACTTCGGGCACCGCGTTCAGGTCCTTCATGACCGCCCGCATCACGTCGTCGATGTTTTCCACAACCGTGATTTTGATTACCTGTTCCACACCCGCGCCGGTCAGCAGCAAATCCGTGGATCCCGGCACTTTGCCGGCGATCTGCACTTTGCGGGAACCTGGCAACTGCGATACCGAGACCACGTTACGATCCACCAGTGAAAACCCGGTGATCTCGAACGGCACCTCGACAACCTCCGAGGCGCCCACGCTGACGGTCAGTGTCCGTTCTTCCGTTTGCGCTGCGCCAACCGCTCCGGCCAGCAGCAACCCCACTAGCGTTGCCCAGGCAACCGGCCAGGCTTTGCGGCGTACCGTCCCCGTGCCTGCCTGTTTTGCAGGGCTGATGGTCTGGTATATTTTCTGTGAGTTCATATGGGGCGCACCATCCTTTCTTTATTATTGTTGTTTAATTACTGCAAAGTCACTTTGGAATCCGGCTGGATCACCACGGTCTTGGGCCCGGTCATCAACTGTTGAAACGTGAGTTCATCCACCAGACCAGCGTCCGACCGGCTCAAATTGCTTTCGTCATTAGGCTTGCGCAAGGCCAGCGAGAGGTCTGCCCGCCGTTGTGCCGCTATCAGGGCCTGCGCCTGCTGGGGCGGCAGCGCCAGGATGATTTCGCCGCCGCCACCATCCATCCCGCCCTGTGAGCCGACAATTTCAAGGACACGTACCCGTGGGAACAAGACAAGGGTGGCTTCCTTTTCCACTACCACAGCCGGCGCGGAAATGTCGGCGGATGGCTCGGTAATTTGCACGCTGAAGTGACCGATAATGGCCACCTCATCACCTGGCTGCACCATGCTGGAAATCCCCTCGCCGGGCAGGGGGAGCGACACCGCCCATTCGCCATCGCCTAATATATTGGCAAGGCTCCGGGAAAAACCGACATCGGTCAGCATCACATAGTCATTGGCCGTGATGGGACGCAACGCCTTTTGCGCCAGGATCATTTCTGATCGGCTCCAGTTGATGGCCTGTGCCGGAACCGCGGATATGGGGATTTCCTTGGGGCGGATCATGTCCCGGGTCAACTCCTGTCCCTGTTGTATGTCCCGAACCGCGGCGACCACGGTTATGGTTTCTTCCCCGGCCATTTTTTGCGCCATCAGCAAACGTCCCACCGCCAGCACCGCCGCCAATCCCAGCACCACTGCCAATATCAAGGGTATAAAGTTCTTCATGGTTTCCTTACCTCTTTGTCCTCAACTATATTCTGCCTGCTCCATTCCGATCAAGGCCCGGCTTTCTTTTCGTTCAACCACGGTCCAAAACCTGTATGCAATACTCGCAGGATTTGTGCCAACTTGCCATCCATTATGCGTCCGTCGCGCTATTTTTTGTTGTTGGGAACATGCCGGGTTCACAGTCCCCCCTGGCCCGGCTCAGTGCCCCAGGTGAATCCAGTTTCGCTCAAGCCGTTTTCCCACAAAATCAGCAGCACCCGCGCGGCGCCCTTTTGCCAGACGTTAATGGCATAGAGTGGTTCGCCGCCGTGCCGTCCCGCGCGTTCGGGAATGCGCATCACAAAGTGCCAACCCCCTTGCCGAAACCGCGTGCGGAACGCTTGGTCCGTTGCATTGAACCCGCTCCTTACCAAGCCCGTTTCTCGCCATGCTTGCGCGCCGCCTTCCTTCTCCTGAACCACTGCAAAGGGCGGCAGACCTGGGCGATTGGCCTGTCGCCTGGCCACGGTCCCCATCCGCACCGTGCCTGGCGCGGAGGGTGCCTGGCGAGTCGTCTGCGCGCTAGCCTCAACTGCTAGCATGGCCGCAAGCAGCGCCCAGCAGCCAGACAACCCAAGCCGCATCCTATTCGCTCCAGTCTTCATACTGCGCAAACCGATCATACGTGAACACCACGGGAGGCATGGGTGGCTTATCCACCTTGGCCAGTTGTTCCTCAGTAATGGGCTGCATTTCCTCAATGTCGGGCCAGTTCTCGTACCGGACGTCCCACCGCCACGGACGGCACATGAAATTGAACAAGTCGCCTGCGAGTTGATCGGGATCCCATGTGCGATAGGCCTGCGACCCAAATGGCGTGCGCATCATGACAACAGACCGGGAAGTCAGGGTTGGTTCTTCCGGGTCGCGCCCGGAAATGGCAACGCCCTCGCCCGGGGGAAGGGCCACGTTGGTACCCAAGGCCGCGGTCCAAAACATGCTCGCCTCAAGCCAAGCCCGCGTCCATTGCGGCATGTCCATCTCAACCTCAACCCATGCCCCATAAGGATAGGCCCACAGGTCGCCGCGTGTGCCATAATAACTCGTCTCCATATACAACCGTTGCTCCCCCGTCTCCTCATCCACAAAATTGGCTGCCATGGGCGTCACCACGTCGAGGTTGGCATAGGTGCCATGATCTGTTGGTGTGGGCGGACGTTCGTATCGCACATCGCGAACCGTCTGGTTGCCCACCCGGTTACTGGGAAAAAGACAGCTGATTATATCAGCCTTGATGTAGCCCTTGGTTTTTGTATGCCGGTTTCCGGCATTCCAGGCCGCATACCGGTCAGCGGTCACGAGTTTGCACTTGACGAGGACCAAGTCTCCCAGCCACATGATGATGCCAAGCATGACGATGAACAATGCCATGGATATCACCAATTCCATTAGAATGGAACCGCCACGGGTGGCATGGGACAATGGGGTCCGGTCATTCATCCACGTTGCTCATGTATTCCTGGTAAGACCGGGCGGCTTTCATGTCTTCATTGCGATCGGCTCGGCGCATTTTCAGTTCTGTTAAGGCTTTGTCGCTTTGCAGCAGGGTCGCATCGGTTGCCGCAAACCACCCAGACATCACGCCCCGACTGAAAATAACTACCGCCATTGTGCAAACCGTGGCAATCAACAAAACGATTAGTACGTATTCCATTTTTACCGCGCCGGTTCGAGCGGTCCATGTTTCAGCGCGACTAGGTAACATCCGGGCGGGTTCCGGACTCTTGGCATCCATCACTTTTTTAACAGTCTTTTTCATTGAACCCTCCATTCGACTCCGTTGTGAGTTCGCGGCGCCCTAATGTAATATCAGCTTTTTCCTGCTGATGGCGGCCCAGTCCGGCGCGCTCCAGGTTTGTTCGTTAGGCTTGCCGCTCGCAGGGCCTGCAGACATGCCCTGGGGCGCCCCCTGTACTGCCAGGCTGGCAGCAGCGCCGTCAAACAATGGCTGCCATGTGCTATTGGCAACCTCCTCTAAAACCTTACCACCGGTTACCTGGTAAAATTGCCCGGTTTGCGCCCATGACCAGGCCCGGTGCAGCGGCAACAAGGTGGCATCCCAGTCGGAATTGCACAGATTCTGAAACTTGATCTCGTACTCATTGGTCGGATGGGCTGCGTTTCCCTTGAGATATTCGTCTGAATCGCGGTTTGCCGGGCGCCATCGCGGCCAATAGGTTGGGTCGTATTTGCCTGTATTCGCTGGGTTTAGATTCTCGCTATTGCCCCAGTAGGGGTTATAGGCGGCCCGGGCTGCGCTGGCTGTCCACATGAACCGCTGATCGTTATTCACCGTGAAGGCCCGGTACATCCCTTCTTCGCCCCGCCTGCCGAAAAAGTAGAACAAGGGGTTGTTCATCCGGCGCGCCACGCCCACCACAATCGTCCCGCGCCTCCCAAAAAAGGACGGGTCTAAGCGATGCGGTATGGGTTGGGCGGTTTGTCGGAAGATTTCCTTGTATTTATGCTGTTCCAGACCCATTTCTCCAGTTATGTCGATCCAAGTATCATTTGTCGGGGCCAGGCAAGGTATGGGGATACAGACGCCGGCTTTTTCTTCGTATTTTATCGAATGACGATACCAGCGTGCGACGAGGCAATCATCCTGCTGCTTATACCACCGTTGCAGACCCGACCTCTTTACCCACCACTTGCCCGTGCCGGGCCCGAACGTCTTCCCTGCGCCACCCCAGTAGCCGCCATATTTTAAAAACCAGTCTTCGTCATGAACAAAAGGCTTCAAGTAGGACACGGCTCCATGATCGCCACCATCCTGAAGAAGCACATAGCTGATGTTGGCGCCACCGGCCACGCGATCGTTGAACGTTTCCTTGATATTCTTTTTTAGGGTTTCCTTCACTTGGTATTTAATCAAATTAGGTATGTCGTTGATCAGGCGTTGCTGCTCCTTGTTCATGGCCGACTGAATAATATCGTGCAACTTGCCCTTGGGATCTTTCCCCATCAATTCGGCCCACTTGGCGCTCTGGGCGATGGCCCTGTCCATGGCTCCCATAATTTGCTCCACGGTGACCAGGCGTTCTGGTTCGGAATGACGATTCAATTCAATTAAGCTAATATACCAATCGGTCTTGTTCCCACAATCGCTGGCTTCAGCCCACTCCTTAAGATTGTCCTTATCCTCTAGATACTGCCTGCACACCGCCTCCAGCCAGAAATGCACAATGTAATCCATCTGCATTTTGTTCAGCGTGACATAGAGCCAGGCCATGGCTTGGTTGATGACCGCGATGCGGGAGAGCACGTCGGCCTGGGCCACGGCGCCGGAATAGGCGGCGGCATCCGCGGCGTTCTGCAACTCGATCCGCTGGCGGATGGTTTCGCCAATGGCATACACCGCCATGCTCATCAGGAACAGCAGCAGCATGCAGAGCATGGTCACCGCGAGCACCGCCCCATGCTCATCGCGATACAGTTTGGCGCAGAGATGCAAAGGGTTGGCCGGGGAATGCCGCCGGTTTGGAAGTCTGGGCGGTGTTGGCATGGTGAGGCCGGAATTCATGGGGTGTTATTGCCTTGGGTCATTGCAAATCGTACACCGGGTACCGGGTCTGGTAGGGTTTGGAGATGATGGCGGTTTCATGCAAAATGATGTGGGGATAGCCCACGATGTCCACGTTCCGGTAGCGGTTGGAAGTGACGTCCGCGTGTTGCTCCTGCCACTCTTTGCCATATTCCCACGGGTTCACGCCCCACGCGATGATGGGCCCGGCAATGGGCATGACCAAGGCAAAATCGAACTCCACATCCACCCGGAAGTTCCAAGGTACGCCGGAATTGAGCGGCGTAATGGTCACCCGGGTTTTATGCCGGACGCTGCCCGTGCCCGGAATGGTGCCCCACCCAGGAACCGAGCTGCGCAACGTCTCGTCTTCCTTGGCTTCCCCGATCACAACCCACGACAACACCCCCATGGCGGCCTTGGCCGCTGCCCACTGGTACTCGCTTTCATGAGCCGTCAACAAGGCCCGGGCCGCGGCCGTGGCCGCGTAATAGGTCACCAGCCGTGCCACCCAGATGTGGGCAATCTGCATGCAGCCGAGCATCAGCAACAATAACAAGGGCATGGCCAGGATAAACTCCAGCAGCATGGAACCGCCGGTGTTTTGCTGGGAATGGAACCGCGGGCTCATCATGCCACCTTATCGGTAACGCAAATGGACGCGGATGAACGCACCGGTGGGCATGCCGCGCGTTTTTGTTGCCGTACAACATCGTTTTCTATTTTTGGGCCATGCATGGACTGTTCCGCCTCTTCCGATTGGCGTCCATTTGCGGTTGGTTCCATTAGCGGTCCCTCACATGGTCCCCAGCGTCACCAGCATGCCCATGGCAATGGCCAGGCTGTAAGGTATGCGCACGCGCTCGTCCTGGACGCTGGGCAGCGCCGCTGCGCCGGCCCTGCGGTCGTAGCGCGGATTGAACGCGCAATGGGCCAGATGCTTCAGGCGGGCGGGATTCACCGCGCCCGCCATCAGCATCACCGTGGCCATGACCAAACCTGCCAGCGATGAGAGCACCAGCAGGCTGACCAAACCCGGCCACCCCACCGCTGCTCCCGCCGCCAGCATCATCTTCACATCTCCCCCGCCCGCTGCCCGGATGAGCCACGGAACCAGCAGGAACAGCCCAGCCACCATCCCGGCCCCGACTCCACTCGCCATCCCCGGAAGACCGCGCTGCAGATACTGAAGCACCAGGAAGAGAACCGCACCGCCCAACGTCCAGACATTTGGCAGTCTTCTTTCTCTCACATCGTGCCAGCATAGCAGCGCGCTCCAGGTGATGTAGATGGGCCATAGGTATGTCATGAATATTTTACTATTCGCCTGCAGGGGCCGTATAATGTTTGTTGTGAGATTTTACTGCTTCGCCTTGCGCCGTCGAAGCCGTTGTACGCGCCTTCTCTTGTGCTGTAAGCGCAGCTTTACCATCCCCAGTCGCCCCCTGCGCCGCCGCACCAAACATGTTAATAATGGCTTCCCCAAAAAATGCTACGCCGGCAATACACGCTGCGGCGATGAGCACCGCGACGATGACGTACTCCATCATGACGGCGCCGGTTTTATCGCTGGTGAGCTTGCACAGCATGCGGCCGAGCAGGGTCCGTTTCGCGCGCTTGATCTGATACATTAATTTGCTATTCATGGTTACTTCCCTTTCTTTTTTATTTGGCGGGTCGTTGGACGCGCCGGGTTTTCTCTGTTGCTACCTTGCCTCTGGGTCACGGAATGGGCAGGGCGATGCCTTTCATGATGCGGCGATACACCTCGACCATACTGTTACCTAAAATTCCATAATCAGAGCCTTCGACTGTGCCGGGCATGTTGAAAACCGCATCCGTGGTCTGGGGCTGGCCAGTGAGATCGAAAAACGGGCTGGCCGCGCCGATGAGGAAGAGGATGATGATGACATTGATCAGCACATATTCCATGAGCATGCCGCCGCGTTCGTCCCGCATCAACCGCCTGCAAGTATTCATCGTGTCCATCCGGTTCGTCAAAGTCACGCCAAGAATCCAGTAGTTTTTATTCGTTTTATTCACATTAACCGATTACTATTATCTGTTGCAATCATTTAGGGTCTGCTGTCTTTTTCTGTTGGCAAACTGTACAGCATACTTCGTGCCAACTATTGTATATCTCCAATCGATTGGGACGTTGTTTTGCGGAAACGCCGCCGTTTTCCGTAATGCATAATGTACAACAAATTGACATTCAAGATGATGCGAGTTTTGTCGGGCGATTCGTTGTTGATCTGGTTGTGCCGATTTATCTTGTGCGTAAAGCCGTGCCGTCTGTGTGTGTACAGGCTATAAACGCATTTGCCTGGATTCCGATTTTGAATTGTGTGTTTTCCAAACACACGGTGTGCGGATAATGGACGACACCCACGGCAATTCTCATGATACCGCCGCTGCCGCCGGTGTAGCCCCGGCACGCTGTCGCCGGGATTGGCGGGAGTCGTCGAAAAGGCCGGTGTTCCTCCCGGTAAGCCCATGCGTTCGCGGCATCCGCCGGCCATGGTGGAGCACGCACCGAAAATCGCGAGGAACCATAAAGGATTCCCGTGCTGGTCCGGGTGAACAGGTCGCGCCGGCCGGTGTAACGGATCCAGACGCAGGTGCTTGCAAATGAAAATCGGGTTGCTGCATTGCGCGTCATCCGTTCGCGGGTTCAATAGTAGTTCTGGCCTCCAATGATTCCTTCGTGCTCGGAGTCCTGATAGCCCGTGCACACCGCATTATCTCCTGCCAATCCAAGTGCCTGGCTTGTATTCCTGCCACTCCAGTCCGGTGATTTCCGGCTTGCTGGAGCTTAAGATGACCATCCGGTCGATGGGCCGCATTTTTTGGACCCAAGGTTGATAGGTGCTGGGATGATGACCCTGGTATTGGATGTTGCGAAAGATTTTCAGGTCTTCCGGCGGCATCAGACCTGGTTCGTAGCCTAGCACGTACCGCCACGGGGCGGTTGGATTCCTTAAAAACCAAGTGTAGAATACGCCCATGGAATCAGAATAAACAACGCCATTAGTGCCGGGCAGCCAGTCGTCACGCGCAACTTCGCATGATGTTTTCGGGCCGCTAGTTTGATTGGTGGCGTCCTTGGCTGCCATACCAGCATCCGTTGAACTCCAGCGCCCGTCGCGGTCCGCCGTAGTTCCTATGAACAGGGCTCCACAAAGAGCCAGGCACGCCAAAGCGCGATCGCGTGGTTGCTGGACTAATTTATCAAGCACAGGTTCCAGCTCGAGAGCTGTCCAAAGCAGCAATGTAGGGTAACCCCAATCGCCCCAGAAGCGGTAGACGCGCAAGCCTAACACCCAGGCCATGGCCGTTAAAATCAGTAATGGGTTGCGGCGAGGACTGGATGGCCACTCTCCGCACACGCCTTTCTTTGTAAGAAAAACCGCGCCTAATAGAATGAATGAGGGCCACGAATCAGACAGTGGATAAAACTCGGTCACCAGTTGCCGGTAGACGACGCCACCACCCAGAGATAAGGCCACGAGGCGGATTTGCTGGGTCAGATAAGCAAAAGGATGTCCGGTTAAAGCAGCCCCCAGCAGGATACCTGCGACCCAGCACGCTAAAAATACCAAAGCCCTGCGCCGCTCGCCGGCCAGGGCATAGGCCAGCGGCAGCAGGAGAAACATATACCAGGTTGAGTGCATACACGTTGCGGCGGCAATCAATGCCGTGATCATTAACATGCATCCCCAATAAATGCGCGGCGCACGGCCGAGCAGCAGGAGTGCCAGCAGCACGGACATGGACAAAATGTAAGGGCGCCCCCGCATGATCCGAAGAATAAACAAGTCCGGCATGACCACTGTGGCGATTAACAGGGCAAGAATCCACGCCTCGGGCCGTCGCAAGGCAGGCACAGGCGTAAGGGTAAAAAGTATAAATAACCCCATGCAAGAAAAGAGCGCTAGCAAGCCGGCATCGCCGCCAACACGATGATGCACCGCAGCCAGCAAGGCATGCCAGCCAGGATGCTGGTCGCTGCCCACGTCATCCCGCAGCATCAGGATTTCTGACCAGGGACGGCCGGAGACGGCCTTGGCGGCGTGACGCAAGGCATCGTCATCCGGGAGCCAATGGTACTGATAAGCAATGGCCAGGGGGATCGCCAGAATTGTCAAGTAAATGGCCACTTTCACGATCAGCCCACTCCAGCAGGGCGCTCGCAAATGGCCCGGCATTTCTGTGTTCGATGACAATGTTGGTTCCGTCGATAGATTCATGTAATCACCTTATCCGCTGAGGTTCGACACTCGATGGGCCGTGCATGAGATTCGCCAAGGTATACAGAGCAAGCGCGATCGCGCCGCTGACGATGCTGGTTGGACAGAGCGCTTGGCTGGCCTGCGTGATTGGATTCGACCATATTGAGAACCGTGATTATCCTGTGCCACGCCAGTCGCCGACCTTGCATCCGGCGCCACCGTGGGGTTTGGCGGCGGTACCCGGGGAAAGTCATTTTATTGTACCAAGACGCTCCAGGACCAACTTGGCCGGGAGGCATCCCTGGGCCGCGGCTTTTTCCAGCCATTGTATTCCCATGGCTTCATCATCCACGCCAGGATTGGCGGAATGGATAAACGTATAGCCTAGATTGTACTGCGCCGCCACGTTGCCATTGCTGGCGGCCAGCGTGAGCCATGAATAGGCCTCATGGCCGGAATCCATTCGGCCCAAATCGTAATGCAGATAAAGCCGGAACGCGGCGTCAGCATCTCCCGCGCGGGCTTGCTGTTCGACCTCCGGAAGGTCTTTGTCGCTTATCAGATATGGGCTGTTGAGATGTTCGAGCACCCTGTTGGTTGAGGGTGGCGAATCCGCAGCAAAAGCCGGATACGAGGACAAGCCACCGGCCAGCATGACAGCCAGCCAGGACGATGGCAGGATATGGTTTACCGACATCAGAACCTCCTCTTTCCCATTTGGATCGTACATGCTACTGTGGGTGTTAGCGAAAATCATTCAGTTTGATGAGTTGTCGCGTGCCTTTCCCCGGGTTCGTGGTGGTGGCCGGGATGGGCGGCGGTACGCCTGGCGACTGAGTGGTTGGCGTAAATGATACAAACCATCCTTGTGGGCCATGATTCGGTTGCCACACGGCATACGTTCCATCATTAAAAGGGTGGAAGTTGCCGTTCGGGGCCTCGACTATAACGCCCAGAAGATTTGCCAGGGTCTGCGCATACGACTGACTGCCAGTGTTGCAAGCCATCAAACGGACCGGTTGCCCGGTATAGTTCGGGTCGCTCTTGATCATGGCAGCCAGATTGGGCGCCTCGATATAGAAACCGTTGTCATCTATACATCCTTGAGATTCATTACCGTGGGCGATTACCGTGTAATACCCGTCCGTGATTTTCAGGTTATTAAGAAATGGTCTGGTAGCACCAGTCGTCTTGTTGGGGTTCATGACATACATAATCCCCGGACGTTGAGGGCTGGTCCAGTAAGGATGCGGTCCATTCGCGGTCACATATTGGCTGCCAACGACTTCCGCATTGAGATGTAATGGGTAAAGCAGCGTTAGCGCCACGAAACAGACGCCGTATGCAATGTTCTTCATGGTGCTCCTTTCATGGCTGGTTCCCAAGCGGCAACCGGGGGGGCGGCCCCGGTTGCGCTCCTGGGTAGCGGCGAAGGCCGTTATTTGGGTTCCCCGATCTCTACTTTCAGGTCCGCATCCCGCAGTTCCTTCATATAGACGGTGACCGGGGGCATGCCGGCACGCACGACGAATTTTTCCTTGATCCAGTCTTCGTAACCGGGCCGAGTGACCTGGATAACGTGTTGACCTTCACTCAGCTCGAAGATGCCGCCCGCGTTGCCAAGGTACATGCCATCGACTTCCACGTCGGCGCCTTCCGGCACGGACTTGATGGTGACTTGCACGGGTTGCGTATGTTCCGCGGGTCCCGTTTTCAGGAAAGAAGCGCCTCGGAGCCGGGCAATCAGTTCGTCCGCTGCCGCGCCGGCCATGCGCATCCAGGCATCGGGGTCGGAGGCTGTCAACCCGCCGCCTTCCCGCAGCGTCACGGAATTGGTCAGGGTATAGGGGTAGGAGGCGCCGGTTTCCACATCCAAGACCTTGACGCTGACGGTCAGGCGCATGATCGAGGTGCGGGTATTCACGCCATAGGCATTGAAGCTTCGCTGTTCCGTGCTGGCGTCCAGGATGGCGCCGGTGACCATGAACCTGGCGCCCATCTGTTTGCCGGCGGCTACCGCCGTATTGGGATCCACGGCGCCACTCTGTTGCCAACCGGTTTCCGCGATCACCGTTTTGAGTTTCGCGCGCTCCAGCAAGGTGAAAAGTCCGCTTTGCCCGAGGCGTTCTTCGATCAGGTCCGGCACCTTTTGCGCCAGGTCTGGCCGGTCGCAGCGATACCGGGCGTCAAAGTCAGCGACGGCCACGGTTGGGGGTTGGGCCGCGATTGCGGTCTGCAGCATGATGGCGGCCAAGGTCACGGGAATCATTATTTGCTTCATGGGATATATCCTCTGGTAGGGGGTGAATGTTATTGCAGCACTTGAACGGTGGTTTCGGCTTGCTCCGCCGGCATGGGGCCGCTGACCAGGGAGCATTGGGCGTATTGGTCATTGACGCTGACCACCTTGGCTTCAATGCTCTCGCCGGTGGCGAACCCGAATTCGTCAGTAGGCCCGAGGAAGTTAATCGTTTGTCCGATGGTCAACCCTTGCGCGGAGCCTGGGCTGACGACAAAACGAGATTGTTCCGACTGCACTTTCATCACGCGCACGAGAACATCGCGGGGTTCGGTGGCCGGCGCGACATCGGCCATGGCCGTGGCGATGATGGTCACCGCCTGGTTGATGCAGTCATGAGCGGCTTCCGCGACGGGATTATTGGCGTTATTGTCGGTGCCACCGCCAAATCCGCTGTATTCGCCACCGAACTTGACGCCACTCTTGTTGGCCTGGCCGACGATATCGCGCTGGACCAGGATTTCGCCGGAAGTGGCATCGCTGATTTTCAGGGTCAGGGATATGGTGGTGGACTTTTTGTTAAGACCGAAACCGAAACCGCCTAACTTGATGGCGGATTGCGAAGCGCTGGTATCCTCGCTGACCGCGGTAACGTATCCTTCGGCGATGAAGGCGGCCTGCTTGAGTTGCCCCATGCGGACGGTGCCGAGGTTGGCGTCGGCCATGCCGGATTCGGCAAGGCCTTGTTCCTTGAGCATGCTGTTCAGGGTGGTCCGGTTGACGACCCGGAACCGGCCGCACTGGGTGAGGGCGGATTCCAGCATGGTGCGCAAGTCGTTGTTGCCCAGGTGGCGGGCATTAGCGCCCATTTCAAACTCGCCGACTGCAATCGTATGCCGGGGGCCGGTGACCGGGGGCAGGGTCGCGGTCACTTCCCGTTCGGTCATCTGGGTTGAGGTTTTGGGGGTCAACACATCACCGATGGCGGTTTGGATGCCATCGAAGAGGCCGGCCGTGGCGGTTTGGTATGCAACGCACAGCATGGCGCCCAAGATCATCGTTGTTTTGGTGTTCTGTGTCTTCATGGCCACTCTCCTTATATTTAATCCGTTTGTTTTCCGCTCGTCCAGCACTTAGGGTCAACCAGCCCATTGTTACATCAGTGCTTAATCCATGAAAGGTTTAGGCATAAACTGTGCCAACTATTGCGTTAATCAGTCTTCAGCAGCCGAGGCTTGGCGGCGAATCGCCGCCGAATCTCCTTATTAAGCATGCCGGCCAGCGATTTTGGCCGGTTAAAGAATGGTTGAAAAAATGACTAATCCCGGCCGAATCGGTGCGTTGGTAATGGCAAGTGACGCGTTGTGTACGGTTGCCGGACATGTCTCGTGTGTGAAATTTGGACAGATGGGTGGGCAAACAACCGCTTGACATGGTCGTGCCGCGGTGGCATGGGCACGCCCCGCGCGCCCTTGGAAGGGATGGGGCGAAGACGCCTCTGGGCGAGATTATTGGGATTTACGCGATCTTGAAGTCCGATCTTGATTGCAGCGGGAGTCTCTAAGTAGTATTTAGCCCCATGGACATAGAAAAAGTGGAAATGGGCAGGCATGGCGCGCAAGGAAATTAGCGTTGCAGTCTGTTCGGATGTTGGCAGGAAGCGGAAAGCCAACGAAGACGCCACGATGGTAATTCCGGAGGCAGGAATATTCTGCCTGGCAGACGGCATGGGTGGCGTCGAAGGCGGGGCGGTAGCCAGCCAGCAGACGCTGAAAATTGTCAAGGACACCTTAGGCGATAATCCGCGCGTTCTTTCGTTTACAGACAAGGTCCAACGGATCGACCAGGCTTTGCTGCAGGCCAATCAGTGGATTATCAACTGGGCGAACGCCCGGGGTAATAAAGGATGTGGCACGACGTTTGTCGCCCTGCTGCTCGATTTTGCTGGGCGCGCGCGCACCAGTTTTTTCAATGCCGGCGACAGTCGCGGTTATTGCTATCATCAGGGCACCCTCCGGCAGATAACCCACGATCACTCCGTAGCCTCCGAATTCAGTGCCCAGCGGAATGGCGCGGTTCCGGCCATATTCAAGAACGTGATCATTAACGCCATTGGCACCCAAGAAACCTTTTCACTGGAACCAACCGGAGTGCCGACCGAGCCGGGCGACATCTTCCTGCTTTGCTCGGATGGTCTGACCACCATGCTTTCCGATCCCGAGATTGCACGCATTTTGGCCGGCCATACCACGGCGGGTCTGCAACATACAGCCCAGGCCCTGATCCGGGCAGCCAACAGCGCGGGGGGATTGGATAATATTACCGTCATCCTGGTCCAAATCCTGGCGCCATTGCAGAGCGGGGAGTCTGAGCAGGATCATCCGCTGGCGGAAATGTCGGCGCCCGGCCCCCGCCCGGACCAGAAGCCGCCCAAGACGGATGTGGCAACAGATGCTCCGATTTCGGACGATTCCGAGGTTCTGGCCTATGGCCAGGGTGACGAGGCCCCTACCGCCAATCATGGGCCGCGCCAGGCCCAGTCTGGCCGGCGGTGGCTCATGGCGTTGGTTGCTTTGGGGTTGCTGGTTTTAGCGGCGTTGGCCGTTCTGACCGCCCTGATCAAAGTCCGCGCTACGCGGGAAGATCCCATCCCCCTTACGCCTTCCGTTCCCGTCACCCATGTTGCGTCCGGGCCACAAACTTCTCAACCACCGCAAGCCCAGCCGACCATCACCTATCCAGCCTTGACAGACGCCGAAATTATCGCCTTGGTGCAAAAGCACATTGTCGAGGGGACACTGGGGGAGTTGGACGCACGCCTGCAGCATGACGAAAAGCTGCGCGAACAACTTCGCGCCAATCGCAAGGAAAGCGAAGCTTTTGCCGGCTGGCTCGGGGAGTGGCAAAGAAACAATACCTACCCAGACAGGGTGCCCGTCGAATACGATATGTGCCAGAACATCTTTACCAAACTGGCCGTTTGGATCGACGTCCCCGTACGGAGCGCGGATGTCACCTGGCCGCAGAATCCCGCAGAAAGGGCCACGCGCCATTGCCAATTAATGAACCAACAACAGGAAAGCGTCCTGGGCGCGATATTGGTGGTGATGGACCGTTGGAATGATGAGCTTGCCGTGCTGGGCGACAAGCCGGAGCAAACCTTGAGAGTGCTCGAGCGCCTGTCCGGGCAGCCTGGCTTGCGGGATAATGGCTTGAAGCTCCCTGTGGCCGTGGCGGATTTACGACGCTGGATCGCCAAGAGCCGCCCACGGCCCATCAGCGCCGAGGACTGGGAGCGTGTGGTTCTCCCGGCGGTCACCGACTTGCAGGCCGGCATGGGCCAGTTGTGGAGCGACATTTGGAAGAGCGTTGGGGCAATTTCTCCGGAATCTCTGCGCAACCTGGTACCGTCCGATAAAATACCCGTAGCCCTTGAAAGCAAACGCCGCAATCTGGCCGCATTGGGCCAGCAGGATTTGGAGTCCATTCGGACCACCGAGGAATCACGCGGACGCGTGCAGGCTATTCTTCGGTATTTGGTCTCCATTGCAGACATCGCCAAACCAGCAACCGCGAACCAAAAACCTTCCCCATGACCGCGCACTCCCCGAGCGACCTCCAAGCACGAGCGAGGCCCATGGCCTGCGCCCGGTTTTCAGAACCTCTATTCTGTTCTGCGCCAGGAGCGTGATGGCAGACCATCCGATAGTTGATCCCCCCCGCCCGGAGGAAGGTCCTGCGACCCGGGAAACAACCTTGGGATCACTATCGCTGCAAGCGGTTTCTTTCTCGGACTTGACGCTGTTGCACACCGAGGCCGAAGCCACCGGCGATACGCCACAAAGCTTTGAACTGGTACAACGCATTTCAGATGGCGGCCAAGCCACGGTTTTCAAGGCAAAAACGCGGGACACCCGGGAATTGGTGGCGATTAAAATTTTCAAAACCGCGGAGGACGATCCTGCCCAGAAACAACGCTTTCAGCGGGAAGCCCAAATCCTCGCGAGCCTCAAACATCCCAATATCGTGACATATAAAGGGGCCTTCATCGCTGAGGGCGAGTGGGGCGAGGCGCGCCAATGTCTGGTGATGGAATTTCTCGATGGCCTGTCTCTCAAGGATTACATCCAGAAACATCCTCAAGGATGCCCGTGGTCAGCCGCGGTGGATATTTTCCGCCAAAGCCTGTCGGCCTTGATTTTTGCCCGCACGGAAGGGGGCGTCATCCATCGGGATATCAAACCATCCAACATTCACGTATTACCCGATGGCAGCGTTAAGTTGATCGATTTTGGCATTGCCCGGACGGATATTGTCAGCAGTACCCATACCAGCGGCAGCGGACTGCTGGGATCTTTTGATTATATGGCGCCTGATTTCGCGCGTGTCAAGGAAAGCACTTTCCGCGGCGACGAGATTTCGGACATTTTTAGCCTGTTCGCCTGCTTTCATGAATTGATTACCGGCAAACTTCCCTATACCCGGTTTGGCGAACGGCCGGAGCTGGAATACCTGCGGCGCTGGCACGGAAACGTCACGGCGTCGTCCACGGAGCATCCCATTTTCCGCGTCATCACCCACCTCTCCCGCTTCATGCACAAGGGGCTGGCTCCGGATCGGAAGGTACGCTACCAGAGTTTGGATGAAGTTCTAAAGGAATTCAACGCCTTGAAACCGCGGGTCATTGTCCGCGGCAAGCACGAACGTTACGTCTTGACGGATGCCTTGGGCGCCGGCGGCTTCAGCGAGGTGTATAAGGCTCGACGGGAATCAGACGGCATGACCGTGGCCATCAAGCGCCTGTTTGCCAACCGCTCGCTGGCCCGCTTCATCAAGGAGGGCGAGATCTTGTCACTCCATCCGCACCCCAACGTCGTGCGGTATCATGACTTTTTCGAGACGGAAAGCGCGTCAGGCCGGACAGATTCTTTTCTCGTCATGGAGTACCTCGACGGGATGCCCGGATGGAGCCTGCGGGAGCGTATCCGGGAACACCCGGACGGCTTGCCGGCCGACGAGATGTTGGAAACGTTCGGATATTATCTAGCGACGCTGGCTTATCTCTACCGCCACAAACACAGCATCGTTCATCGCGATATCAAGCCTGCTAATCTCTATGCACCCGAAGGCCAGCCAGCCAAGGCCAAGTTGCTCGACTTTGGCGGGGCTCGCGATGTGACGGGGACCAAAACCACCGGAGGATTGCCGGGAACGTGGGATTACATGGCCCCTGAATTCGTCACCGGCGGTACCCGCGGAACCCACCAATCAGACCTGTATGCACTGGGCTTGTCCCTCTATGAAGCGCTCACCGGTCGGCCGGCATACCCGCGCCTGCCCCGCGCCGAGCGTGAGGCCTTGAACGAGTTGCTGGCGCGCGTCAGGGGGCAATCCAAACAGCAGATTGATTTTCACCACGAGGTTTTCGTCCAGCATCCCCAATTAGTCGCGATCATTCAGCATGCCACGGCAAGGCTGCCCAAGGTTCGTTATGCCGATGCTAGTCAAATGCGCGAGGATCTTGGCCGGGTTCTCAAGGCTGATTTTGGCCGGAATCTTCCGCCAGAAGAAACGTTGGCGCCGCTTGACGCCGCCAAAGAATCTACTGCCGCAAATATTTCGTCGCGTCTGCTCAATCCTTTTCACCTGGCCAAGACGCAGCACCGGAGGAAGGTATGGAGCCAGACGGCCCGCCTGTTTGTTTTACTTGCCATGTTGAGCTTGGCCGCATGGATTGCCTGGCTTAACCGTGGCGAGTTGGCGGCGGCGGTCAGCATTATCAAGCAGCAAGCCACCATCCGCTTTCGCCATGGAACGAGATCTTTCCTGCCTGCGAGGCCCGGCCCTACGGCTACGCTCATTGTCGCAGTCCATGCGCCTCCGACGGAAACGCCATTACCACAGGATTCACCGCCAGCTAACGCCCCGCCGCCGCTGCAAGACAACCGCCAGCAACTGATTAATGAGCTGCAACTGAAATTGGAACCCCTCTCATATTTCGTGGTGGCCAGCTCGAAATTTGATACGTTGCGGGTCGAGATCCTCAAGTCAGCAGGCATACTGAACCGAACGATCACCGCACCCAAGTACGCGCCCGTGGTTTCCGAGCCTGCCATCTATGAAGCCAGGACGGCCATCTGGCTCGGTTTCTTCAGCGAAATCATGTCTATTCTCCAAGAGCAGAACGATCTTACCTTGTTGCCGTTGGCCCGCGGGTGCATCTATGTCCTGTTTAATCTACAATCAACTACCGCGCCCGGAGCCTCTTTCCAGGCACAGTATGAGCATGTACTGGACGAAATTCGGAGGCGGTATTCCGATCTCCCCCTGGGTCAGCATCTGCCCTTGCCCTCCACTCAGGGGATGCGAATTGCCTTGGCCCCCGATGGTGCTTGGCTGACGGACCCCTATCTTGATGATGTTTTTGCCCGCGCGGATTCCCAGGACGTCCGGGCGCGGATGTTGCCGCAACGCGCCATCCTCGACCTCAACGCCCGCACTCCGGCAGGCGCAATCAAGCGAAAGTGGGAGATGTTCTTTGCCTTGGTTCCAGATGGCAGCGTCGGCGCGTTGAAAAACGCCAATCCATTTTATATGGCCAGCGTCGAAACCCAAACGGAAGCCATGCGGTGCTATAGGGATGATGCCGCCCGCTGGGATGCGGAAGCCAAGAGCTCCTTCTCGGGCGTTGTCGCCGGCAGAACCCTGGGGCCCAATGACCCCCCATATGCCCAAGCCAGCCCCACGGAGGCGTTGGAGTTTTGCAACTGGGCCAGTGCCCTGGTGGGGTTGCCGCCTGTTTATCAAAAAGATGCCACCGGCCAGTGGGTAGCGGATCTGCAGCAACCCGGATTCCGGTTGCCGACTGCCAACGAATGGGAATATGCAGCGCGTTATGGCTTCGATTTCATGCAAAAGCCCAAGGCCCGCACATGGGAAACCATGCAAGCGACCTTGCAGGCGGAGGATTTGGTTCATTTTTATTTCAAACACGAACCACGCGTCAGCAAAGAGTCACCACCCTATCCCCTGGGGCTTTACGATCTTTGCGGAAATGTCGAGGAAATCTGCATGGCATCCAGCAGCCACGAACTGGTGTTCGTGCTTAAAGGCGGTAGTGCGAAAAGCCGGGTGGCGTCGGAAGTTTCACCATCCTATGAAGCCCGCACGATTGATGCCACCCATGAATTTGTGGGATTTCGCATCGTGCTGCCCATGCCCATTGAGGTATTCTAAACAGAGGAGAACGTATGGATATGAACTGGCAAAAATCAACCGTTAACACGTTGGCAGCAGTATCAGGAAGCCTGGGGCTGGCCCTCCTGTGTGGTTGCGGCACCATGCTAGCCCAAGTGGGCAATATTCCTGATGAACATGTAGCGTACATCGTCAAAGGGGCTTTGGGACAGGTCGATGCCCAAAAAGAAATTGGCCAGCGCATCGCTGAGCAGGAACTCATGCAGCGGTTGAACGACGCGCCGATTGACGAGGATTCCCGCAACTTGCGCCACTGGCAACAACGGGTAACTTTGTTGGAAAAGCCCATCGCTATTGAAACCCAGCGGATTGATCGCGCTTCTGAATTGCGCAACATTTCCGATCGCGATGTCATCGCCAGCTACATCAACAACAACCCCGAACAATTGTCGCTGAACGGCGCCGCATATTCGGCGGCGTGGTCGGCTATGCTGGAGCAAGCAAAGGAAAAGGTGAAAAAGCTCTCCAGCAAACGCCTGACCGACATCGCCGATGCCGACAAGGCCGTGGCGGCTCAGGATTACTTAAGAGCTATGGCGGCGCTGTCTGATGCGCTCGAGATTACACCGGCCGACGCCGACCTTGTGAGCCGCAGCGCGCAAGTGGTTGCCGATGGATGGGCCACAACCAAGGCTGCCATGGAACTGAATGTTCTTAAGAAAGGCGCACAGCTGATCGCCAATCGCGACGCAAGCAGCCAGCAAATGGAACGATTTGAGAAGAGTGTCCTCGATGAACAAAATGCCATGATGACGTTCATGGAAACAGCCACGGCAGCGGGCGGATTGAAGGCTCTGCCGGTGAAAGATCGCTTCCCAGAAGCCGCCGGCATTCTGGATGCCGCCAACGGTGTGGTCGGCGCCGTTTGGGGCAAAAACACAAAATTGCTGACGGACCATTCCGATTTCTTAGCAGTTTACAACTATCTGTCCTTGCGCATTGAAAATGCCGAAACGCTTTCGGTGTGGAAAAATAGCCAACTGGTCGATCATGCCAAGAGCCTGTATGCCCAGCTCCTGGCCCCGGCCATGGCGTACTTCATTGAGGCCGCGAGTGCAGCCTACAGCAGGGATCAGTACGGATTATCCTATATCTGCTGCATGATGGTGGAGGAAATGTATGATTACGCGGTGACCAAGCAGTTGAACATTCCGCTGGAGGCCACCACCCAGCTTGAATTTGTCCGGAGCGTCGAGCGGGATAACGTGGAAAAGATTGCGGCCCAACACAGTCGAAAATTGTTTATCTTGGACTTTTTGCCGGCCGTCACGGAAGAAGGTGAACAAGTCGCTTACCAAGCGCGCACGCTGTGCAAGAAAAAATATACCCAATCCAACGATCTGGCCTGGGGTTTGTCCGTGCCCCAGGGCAAAACTCTGACGCAGGCTTCGACGGACCCGATTGCTTCTATGGATACTGTCATTTCTGGTGAAATCAAGGAGGTCACTATTAACACCGTGCCGGGGCGGGAATATGATCAGGGATTCGTTGAAGTTGGCAGCGCTAACATAGTTGAAGTGGTCAACCCGCTCTACGATATTCATGATAATGAGCCAGAGACCATCTGGCAGCAGGAAGTGGCGCGCTTTTATCGTGTCAAACGCGAACATCGAAAAGAAGGGGTACTGGCGCTGATGCTTTATGGTGAATTCCAGGGCCAGCCGTCCAGAACCCTGCTTGACCTCAACGTGAAGTTCCCTAGCAAAGAGTTACCCTTGGCTGGTATAACCATGCAATGTGAAGAAATTGCGTTTGCCAATCCGATATCCGGCACACCACGCACAGCGGCGAAGCGCGACGGTCTTGCCGCAGATGAATATCCACAAAGCATCCCACCTCAGTTGACTTCGGACAAGGAAATCACCAAAGCCGTGCTGGAGTTTGCCTTGAATGAGATTGATCGCGCCATTGAGAGGCTAGTGGTGCAGTATCCCGTTGCCAATCTGGCGGAACCGGCCGCAGAAGCACAAAAGAAGGGCGAGTATTCACTGAGCGCCGAATACTGGGGGCAGTTTATACTTTATTGCGGAGAACTTTCCAAGGCAACCCTATCTACAACTCAAACGGGAACCACAACGTGGACCGAACTCCGTACAAAAATGGCCGAAAATCTGTCTGCTTGGTCGGTCGAGCGGTGGGGGGATTCTAATGCCTCGACACTGCGAGAGATCGCTGGATTCTGGACGAACGCAACGCAGGCAGCCATGCAAGCGGTTGTGGAAAAAACCAGCAACTGACAACATAAGGATTCGCAGGATGCGCAGCCAGTGGCCGGTCGCCTGGGACGTGCTGACCAACGAGATGAGGCGGTTCGAGTACGCCATCTCGCCATCCGGCTCCATCACCTACAGCGCCCCGGCCGGGTTCCATGACGATTGCGTGGTTGCCCTGGCCTTGGCCAACTGCGGGCGGGTGGAGTATGGGGCGACGGGCGCGCTAGCCCAACTTGGCGGATCCGGCTGGGTGTCGTCGAACTATACCCCGGACATGTTAGCAGCGGGGCAATTGAGTTACCAACCCTTTGAAAGCAGTTCTTTGACCGCAATTGGATTCAGGACCGTCTCGCAGCTTTCCCAGTTCGCGTCCTCGACCTTGCTGTATTTGACATCGAACGGATTGCGGGTTACAGCTGTCCGGTCGATCAGTTGCCGGGCGGCTTGTTCATCGTTGAGCGCAACCTGCACCCACACATCTTCGAGCGTATCCGGGATCTGGCCGAAAAGGTCATGGATCGCTTCCAGGCGGTCGGCCAGTACCTGGTGGACACGATCTTCGACGGAATCCCGGTAGCGGAGGTTTGCGATCCAGATCTCACTACGCGCCTGACCGATGCGCTGGATGCGGCCTTTGCGCTGTTCAAGCCTGGTCGGATTCCACGGAAGGTCGATATTAATAAGTGTACCGAGCCGCTGGAGGTTCAAACCTTCCGAAGCGGCGTCCGTACCCAGCAAAAGCTTGAGCTCGCCGCTGCGAACACGCCCCTTGAGAATGTTCCGGTCACAACGCTGAAAGCGCCCATCTCGCCAGAATCCCGAACGGTTGCTGCCTGCATAGAGACCGATGTCCATATTGGTGAATGGAGCCCGCTTCGACAGCTCTTCGCCGATCCATCTCACGGTGTCGTAATACTGAGAAAAAAGGATGCAACCATGATCGAGCCACCGTGTTGAAGAATACGGGTGAACGCCAAGCAAATAGCCTATGACCGCTTCCAACTTGGGGTCGTTGTTGCCACCTTGCATGAGCAGGCTGAGACAGCGGCGCAGTGAATCCAGTTCGCCGTCCGTAAAATCCTTGAAGTCACTGGCACCTTGTGGCGGGCGGCCGATCTGTGCCGGTTCTTCCGTATCGTCTGCATCATCTTCATCTTCATCGGTGGGCAGATCAGGCTCCTCTCCGAGCAGCTTGCGCAAGGTATGCCGTCCGGCTTCCATGGAGCTGCCCAACCGGCGAAGCAAAAGAGTCTTGAAAAACCCGGCCCCCCTGACGCGCTGCTGAAGCAGTTCGGAAAAGTGCTCGGCCTCCCCATACGCATCCTGCAGGTAGCCCCCTAAATTAAGCGCATCTTCATCCTCTTCGCCAAACAACCGGACCGACACCTTCGGCAGGAAGTATTCGCCTGTAGCTTCATTGATTGTCGCTTCAAGGTAGGCCCGGGTACGACGAACAATACAGCGCAGTAGCGGGTTGAACCGGCTGCCATAGTCAGGCAACAGGCCGTTCTGAAGCTGGACGCGCCGCATGACGTGCGACAACAGGTCGAGGCTTTCGGGCTGGAACTGCCACTTTGAGTCCGGCGCATTGAGCGTATCACGGATGCGACGGAGGGCTTGATCCTCAAACTTTGAAGGGAGCGGATCGCGGACATATTGCCATCCTTCGCGGGCATCGGCCAACGGTACCGTCACTTCGCCGGTTGCAATGGCCAGACAATGGCTGGGTTTGTACCAAGGGCTGGTGCGAGTCCAACCACCCAAAACGCCATCGTTTCCTTGGGACAGGATATGAAGCAGATCCCAGGCCTCAACAGGATGGAGTTGCACTGGTGTAGCCGTTGCCAGCAGCATGCTCTTCGTTTTCGGCCCCATCTCGCGCAAAAAGGCCATCAGCTTGTTCGGGTCGGCGTGTTCGTCGATATCATCCGCGGAGGCATCGACCTTGGGAACCTTGCGGCGGCGGGCGCGGTGGGCCTCGTCCACAATCACGCAGGTGTAGCGACGGCTGAGGAGTTGGTTCACTGCTTCGGAAAGGCCACGAACGACCAACCCTTGAGAGACCAACCCGATACGGCGGGGACATTTACTCAATGAACGGGGGCCCTCCGACGGATATTCAAGATCATTTTCATCAACCCATGCGCGGCCAATCCAACGGGCGGAAGGAATCTGGAGCAATTCCATCAGTTCATCCTGCCACTGCTGAAGCAAAGGCTTTGGCGCGAGGACGAGGATCGGTCCGCCCTCAGGATCATCAAGCGCCATCAGCAAGGCGGCCATCGCCAACTGGACCGTCTTACCGAGACCCACCTGATCTGCCAGCACCAGCCGGGCGCCGCCCAAGCGATGCCGTTCCAGTGCCAACCGTGCGAAATATTTCTGGTGCGGCCAAAGACCCTGCTCGCGACGATAGACCGGCGTTTCAACCGCGGCGGCGGCGGCGGCCTCCGTAGGGTCGGCTTTCGACGGCCAGTCTGCCGGATCAATAACCTGGCGGCCAATGATGCGCTGAACGTCCTGCGGAATGAACGGACAGCAGGCTAGATCAATCGCCTGAGTATGGTTCCACAGTGCATCAAACTCCTCCTGCACCCAGGTGATGGTTTCCGGGGCATCATCCTCCCACAGCAATTCATAGTTCAGCTTCCAGGCGGAGGAACTTTCGTTGACGCTGCCGAGAAAGGCGGTGGCGGTTCCATCAGCACGGCGAATCACCCCGGCCTTGCCATGGATCAAGCCGAAAGCAAAGTCGGGCAGTACCCGTACCTCCACCTTCCTGCTGGTCAGCGCCTCGTAAAGAGCGACATAGCGCGGGAGCGCGGTGGGCGGGGCCGCCTCGGGAAGTCCGGCACACCAACTGCGTCGCAAGGCGGCCTGAGCAGCAGCAGCAGTCGAAAGATCGTGGGGATCAATATCCGAATTGCATATTATGCGCACTTTGCCAGCCACTTTCATAATGGCTTCGCCCGCCACCTCAAACAGACTGGAGCGGAAATATCCGGCAATGCGGTCGTAGGAAAGCGCACCGTCCAGTCGCTGGTTTAGCACGGCGTGGTCGAGACGGTTACGGCGGCTGGAGTGTTTCTGCAGCATCAAGCCTCGTCGTTTCGTAAACGCCCTGCCAGAATACGGGCGGCTTCAGAGTCCGTAATCCACTCATCCATGCCTTCGGCATTGCCGAGGGCGGATAACCATTCTAGCTGGCCGATGAACCGTTCGCGGCGTGACCAATATTCCTGCATGAAGGTATCACGCAGGTATTGGCGACCCGGTTCAGGGCGGTTATCGGCCGCAGCGGTTTCCCGAACGGCGAACAGAAGATGCCGCAAAGGCGACGCGGCAAACGGATGCGGCGCGCCGGAGGCAGCGCGTCCGCGACGGGTGGGCAACGCATCCGTATCGGCTCCGCCGATGGGCGCCAGGCCGGAAGCGCCAAAACCGCTGGGCGTATCCATGCGGGCGCCGTTAGCCTTGTCGCTCTTCAGCAAAGGTTTAATGTCGGTCACGCCAAAGCCGCGCGCCAGTTCCTCGTACATGCCCTGACGGCGCTCGCCACGGCTCTCGATATCGAGGGCGCGAAGGTAGTAGCGTTCGACGAGGGAAAGTTCCCGCCACGAGGCGTCGAGGCCGCGTGGGATGAGGATGTCGCAGGCGATGGTGATGGCGCGTTCGATGACGATTTGGAAATCACTCTTCGTGTTGCGGTCGCGCACGGCGAAGACCTCGTGCTCCACGTCCTTGCCGTCGAGGGTGGCGTATTGCGTGAGGACCTTGAGGGCGGCGGCGTAGGCGGCGAGCTGATAGTCGGCGTCGTTGAAATTCGGCTCGCCGTCCTCGTCGAGCGCCTGCATGGAGGCGATCTGGCGGCGGACCTCGTCTTCGACCAGCGGATAGACCTCGTCGAGGAAGCCGGGCTCGGGAGAGACGCGCTTGCGCAGGACGAGGCAGACGGTGCCGGTGACGTAGTTGCCCTTCTTGATGCCCACGGCCTCGGTCTCGGTGCTGATGGTCCATGCGGCGGTGGCCTTCAATCCGGCGGCCCAGAGGATCATACCAAGGTCAGCCCAGACGCCGGGGTCCTGGTGGGTAAACTGCACCATCTGCAAGCCGTTGTCCGGCATGTGGCGGGCGAGGTTCTTGTAAATCTCAACCATGGAACGGCGGAAATCCTCACCGTCGCCGCGCACGGCGAGTTCGGCGCGGGCATCGGGCGTCCAATCGGGGAAGGCGCGGGCGAGCTGCTTGTCATACCAGGCGAGGAAAAAGTCGCCGAGTTCGTGGTAGTTGATCGCGTCAGCATAAGGCGGGTCGGTTACCCAAAGGTCGCATGTCTCGCAAAGGTCTCGGGCATCGGAATCTCTTGTCGCGCTTCCACTCACTTCGATTCTTTGATTCCCGAAATTCACCAGCCACGCTGAATCCAATTTGGTCGTCGCGCGATTCCCGTAGTTGAAAAGAGTGTTGAGAGCTTGATTGCTGAATACATCCAATACGCCTTCGCCGGCGGGATCGGGACGCCAACGGCACAACCGCGAATCCCAGTTCGCGATCCTCCCCAAGCCCAGCAAACACCCGACTTTCGCTTCTTTCGATTGCGCCAGCCGTCCGGAATTTTCGGCAAGCAGCCCGTGAGTGAGGAGCTGGCGGGGGGTGAAGAGGTGATGCCAATAGGTCCAGCCGCGGTTGCGGATGGGCTCCTCGGTTTTGTCCCCGCCATCGGGAATCGGCTTCGAGGGAATGAAACCTTGGCGTTGCCACTCGGCGAAGCGTTCGCGGAGAAGAGCGAGGACGTCGGCCTCGCGCCGGAGGTCGGCTTCTTCGGGAGCGGCGTAGCGGCGGATTTCGCGAGTCTTGCCATCGCGGCTGGTCACAGTTTTCACCCAGCGGATGCAGTAGAGCCGTTCCTGAAAGACGTCGCCGTCGCGGGGCATGAGATCGTCGTTGGTCCAGCGGCGCAGCCCATCGGCCCCGCGCAGCGCCTCGACCGACCATGAGCGCCGAACAGTAATCCGCTTTCCCTGTTCGTCCGTTTCGACGTGCTCGAAAGGATCGATGACGCGGCTGTTCGCCACGGTCGCGTCTTTCCCTGCTTTGTAAGCTGTTACCTCGTCGGTTGCGACGGTAGCAATTTCCGGGTGTAGACGATCGGAACCGGGAACGCGCTGCCATTTGCAGACGACCTTCGATTTTTCGCCTACGAGCCAGCTTGGGGCGAGCGGGATGAAGTAGTTGCAGCCTTCGAGCTTCACCTCCACGCAATAGAGGTAGGCGTCGGCGCGTTCGCCCGCGGCATTGTGCTCGATGCCCCATTCGGTGACCTGCCGGTCGGCCTCGGCGAGAGCCTCGGCTTGCACGCGCATGACCTCCTCCTGCACCGCGCGTCCGCCGCCGAGCAGGTGGAGGCTGGCCCAGGTGAGCAGCCCAGCCACGGGATTGAGATCGGAGCCGAAGGCTTCGCAGCCGATGCGGGCCGCCTCGAACGGGATCGAGCCGCCGCCGCAGAAGGCATCCCCCACACGCGGCGTGTGGCCGAAGGTGCGCTGGCCGAGTTGCTCGACGAGTTCCGGCAGGCTGGTGGCGTTGGTGCCGAGGTGGGCGTTGATTTCCGCCCAAGCCTCGGGCGTGGGGCCTTTGATGTTTTCCGGGCGCTCGCAGTGAGTGATGCGCTCGGCGTAGCTGAGCCGATGAAAGCAGCGGATTTGCAGCTCACCGACGAACGTCTGCAAGGCTTCGCCGCAACGGTTGGCCTCATGCAGCGCAGCGTCGATGGCGGCGCAGGCCTTCTCTTTTGCGACCTTGTCGCCTTTCGCTACGGTTTTCGATTCGTCGCGCAGACTCCTCACCTTCTCGCGTGCCGCTTCCCACGCACCGTCGAGTTCCTTCCACTCCGCCTTTTCCGCGCGGGTCGCCATTACGCCCAGCTCTGAAACGTTGAATCGCTTGTCAGAGCGCCAGCGGGAGAGCGTGCCCTCGTCGTCCATCGTGAGAATTTTGAGGAAGATTTCCCGGTCGCGTTTCGGGTCTCCCGAAGCGGGCATGAGCATGCCGAGGATGGAGGCGCGGACGAGGATGAGCGGCTTACGCCCCCACCATTTCCCCAGCCGGGTGAGCGTCTGCCCATTATTTGCTTTGCGCTCCTTGTAAGATTCGGCGGAGAGGCGGGCGATGGGAAACTGGGCTTCGATGAACGATGGCATGGATAGTCTTTCTAAAGTGCCAGCGTGAGTTGCGAGTGGCCGAGGAGTTCGCGGCGGGCTCTTGGAGACAGCCCCTCGCCTTTGATAAACGGATTGTCGGCCAGGGCGGCACGCAGTGCCTTGCGCCAGCCGATCCCCTTCTGCATGGCCTGGCCGGTCGTGGCGACAGTCATGGTGTAGAGCCACCAGCGCTCTTCGGGAGCGAGAGCCTCCCAGTTGCGCAGGGCGTTGGGGATGTCGTCAACCGAGGCACCCTCCACCGCCCAGCAAAGGATGCACAGTTCCTTGCCGAGCGAGGGATGCACCGGTACGGGTTTGGCAGGATTCTTCTGGAATTTGGCAACAGGCAATCCATTGGCACGGAGGCGCCGGTTGGCCTCATCCCAAAAGGCTGGGGCGAGTGCAAGCCATCGGGTTCGATCGATGACCACTCGCAGGGATGGCTCGTTGGGAGACAACGGCGCGTTCATCGTCCGGGCTCCCAAATGATTCAGAGAATCCCCCCGGTGCTCAGTGATACATACCAGCGCGTCTTTTGCAGAACCTGCGGGCACGTCTATAAGAAATCCGTGGCGGGCCTCTTCGGGAAGGAAACCGAGACCGATCACCTTACGGTTTGAGGATGGTGAAGTGTGGCCCATAAGTTACTGTTTCACTTTGGCTTGATTGAACGGTTGATTGACGGCCTTGAGCCAGTCGAGCAAGGCCTGCCCGGTCGGGAAGCCCAAGCTGCCCACCGTCATCCGCAGGCTGCCGCCGCCGACGAGCTCCTGAAGCTTTTCGACAACGGCTTTGAGCGCGGTCCCGCAGTAGCCCTCTTTCAGCGCACCGGAATATTCGATGTCCTGCAGGCCGTCGCTGCTTTCCGCCGTCAGGTTGATGTCAAAGGCTGTGACCTGATCCGCTTTTTCCAACCGCTGAATGAGATCCCAAACGGCTGTGGAATCGTCCAGCTTGGTTCGTTCGATCCATTGGGCAGGCTTCAAGGGGTCCAGACCCCGATCCTCCGCCCCTTTCTGAGGAATGGAGATGCGCAGGACTTCGGAGTTAAGCGAATAGGTTTCGGAAACCGCCACCGCACAGACCACCCGGCATTTGGTCGGCACGCGGAAGGGGCCGTCGTAGATTGCAGAACCCACGTTCACGGGGGATGATCCGTCGGTGGTATACCGCACAACAATTCCATTGACCTTCGGCAGCGTCTGTAACTCAACTTCGAAGTGGTCGCCCCGATTGTGGAGGTTGTATTTAAGGCGCAGCTTGGCGGTCCACTCCTTGACCGGACTGACGCGGGCCAGATCGTCAGGATCCATGGCAAGGAAGTTGTAGCGAAGTGCTGTCGCCTCAAAACGTGCAGGAATGGGAACAGGACTTGATGCGCGGGTCGGAACCGAATCCCCTGTTTCATAGACCACCATCGCCGCATGCAATGGTTCAATTTTCAAGAAGGTGTGGCCGTCGCCATCGTCCTGAACGGAAAGCTCACGGATGGATACTTCGGGATTCGCCGGGGGAAACGGACCGCGCCGGACGTGGTTGCCTTCCTCACGCCAAATGCCGCGACGCAGGCAGTCGGCCTTGAGGTCGTCGAGGGCAGACGTTTTATGCAACGGCCAATTCGTGTTGACCGCAGCATTCCGCTTGAAATCGGCCCAGAGCACAACCTTGGTGTCTGCTGAGCCAAACAACCGCGCCTCGGCACGGGAGCGGAAGCTGTCGCTATCGATCTCAGTGGTGAATTTCTGGGCACCTTCGAGCGTCTTGCGAATGGTGGCTTCCCCGCTCTGGTTGCCGGCAAAGGCGAGGTCGATTCCGGAAGCGCGCAGGGCCGAGTTGATGGAAGGATAGACAATCTGGTCGAAGGCCTCCTTCAGGGCAGAGCTGAACTGAAGACCTACACGATCGCGAAGCGCATCGAGCGCACGCCACTGGGGGTCGTCGGCAGGTGTGCTTTCCGTCTTTAGATCGTCCTCTATGCTTTGCAATGCGCGGGTTTGGCGGGCGGAGTCGATCACCTTCTGGAAGGTGTCGCGGGAGCCGGTGAGGAAGAGAGCCCGGTTTTTGTATTGCTGCTGGCTCCACCACTCCTGCCAGTCGGATGAGATAGGCAACTGATTATTCTGGCCGCCTGGCCGGACAATAATCAGCGTGGTCTTTTCCTGATCAATCTGCACCTCGTCGGGCGGCGGCAGGACCTTGACGGTCTGGAAGCAGTCACGCAGCGAAGCAGCGAAATATTCTTCCAGATGTTTGCGGAGCATACGATCCACTGTTTCGGGATGGAGCGCGAGTGCTGTGGACCGTAACTTGGCGGCAAGGTTCTGCTGGTTCTTAAAGAAGGCTCTTCCGCAGTTTTTGTGGGTAAGGAAGGTTGTTTACGGCCGCTTGAACAAC